>DAOUJC010000001.1:0-21560 GCA_034423135.1 Dehalococcoidia bacterium
ACTAATGCAGTACCTCCTCTACTACAACACCGAGAGACCCCACCAGGGCCTCGGCGGCAAGACCCCACTACAGACCCTGCAAAATCTGTCAACGAATTAGCTGACACATACAATTCCGAGCGAAGCGCAGCCCTTCGGCTACGCTCAGGGTAAACTCCGCGAGGAATCTTGGGCATGCGGCGGTCGAGGGTGCCCCGCCCCGCGGGCGAGTGTGTCTGCGCGGGGGGAAGGCTTGCGCATGCGGGTGTCCTAGGTTTCTCGACTACGCTCGAAACGACAGAGGGGGAGGCGCGTCAGCCTTCCACCACCGTCATTCCGAGCGGAGCGGAGCGCCAGCGGAGTGGAGTCGAGGAATCTTGGGCATGCGGCGGTCGAGGGTGCCCCGCCCCGCGGGCAAGTGTGTCTGCGCGTGGGGGAGGGTTACGTAGTCGATTGCTGTGGATTCTTCGCTACGCTCAGAATGACGGAGGCGGCGCCGGACTGCGGCTGGAGCCTGCCCCGCACCTGATGCGGGGGTGAGTGCATGATTGGCCGTCATTGCGGCGGAAGCCGCAATCCAGTGGGAGGAGGGGATGGACTCCTGCCTTCGCAGGAGTGGTTAGGGTGGCGGCGCGCGGCCTCCCCTTCGTCCATTCCCGCGGACGCGGGAATCCATCCTTCACGCCCCCGCCCCTGTGGGCGAGTGTGTCTGCGTGTGGGGAAGGGTTCCGTAGTCGATTGCTGTGGATTCTTCGCTGCGCTCAGAATGACGGACGCGAGAGCCCCACATTTCCCCCATGAATTGCTTGCGCGCGCGCTAGGCGGATCGGTCGAGTGTGGGGTACAATGCGGGGGTGCGTCGATGGGCGACGGCGGCAAGGGAGACGGAGGCCGGCGGCGAGTCGCTTCGCCAAAGGTCGAAAGCCGACGCCGCAGGTATTGACAAAGGATTTCCCATAGTGTAAAACCTGTTGTGGGTTCGACCGCGAAAGGAATGAAGCGTATGGACTTATATGCTTGTCCGTCAAATCACCTGAGCAGAGCAGGTCCCGCGGCCACGCCCCGGTTGCCAACGCGCACCGGGGTGACTCGCGCGGATAGGTCGCAATCACAAGAAGCACCTGGCGCAGGAGCGCTAGGGACAAAGGGGGAAAACCGGTGAAGATCAAAGGCAGATTCATTGCAGTCCTTGCAGCCGTGGGGCTGCTTGTGGCGTTGCTTCCCGCCATACCTACGGGCGCGGTGGCCGGCGTGGTCTCATTGACAGGAGGCGCTGGTGGGAAGGGAGCGTTCTTCTCAGACAATGATGGCTACAACGTCGTCAACATCCAGGTGACGGACGCCGACCTGAGCCCAGCCAGAGTCGGTATGGCCCGCTATCGCACCCACGCCGCCGACGCTGTATTCGACTTGAAAGACGCAGCGGTGGGCGGGGAAATTGAAAAGACGGAGAAGCTCACTCTGTCCGATTCCACCTCCCCCGTCACAAATCAGTGGGAATTCACCTTGGCTGATAGAGCAAGAGACAGGAACGAGGACGGTCGGTTGGACGAGATGGACGTGAGCGTGTCTGTGGATGGGCAGCCACTGACTGCCATCACGCAGTATGACGTAACCGCCGATACAGGTCTCGACGGCCAGGCAATAACGGCAGTGACCGTAATAGGAGTGACGCCCGGCACCAGCGCCGGCAGCGTGGTCATCACCTACGAGATCACCGAGTACAAGTTCGATGTGACCACGCCCCTGAGGCTGGCCGGCACGGAAATCCACTTCGGGGCCGACCTTGACAACGCGAACAACCAGGTATCGGTGAGCCAGGCCAACTCTGCGGATGCTACAGTGACCACCACCGCCCAACTGTCCGCCGACGACGCGGCCATAGTCACCTTCGTCTACCACGTGAAGGACACAGCGAAGGACTACGTCAGCGTCAGCACCACCACCTCCGGAGTGACCCGCAAGCTGACCGGCACGGAGGCCACGGCCACGACCAGCGTCTTCGAGAGCAAGATAGGCGTTGTCGAGTCTTCCGACTACACCAAGCTCACGACGCAGGCCGGCAACTCCCTCAATGACACGGACACGGCCAACAACGGCAACAACAACGGCACGGTCCAGATCTCGGAGCTGGACAACTCGGACGGGCTCGGCGCCGCTCTCCAGGGCGACCTTGAGGATCTCGCCGGTGATCTCGGGCTCAACACGTCAGACTCCGCCCAGATGCTCATAAACCGCGTCATCTCGGCAACTCACGGCGACACGCTGACCGTGAGCTACGCGGACGCCAGCCCCGCGGCCACCCTAGCCGCGACTGCCAAGATCGACCTTGAGGCCCCGGTTGTGACCCTGATTCAGCCCAGCCACAAGCTGTTCACCAGGAACAACGTGGTGACGCTACAGGCCACCGTGGTTGACGGCGACGCGGGCGTCGATTCCGATGCCGAGAGCATCAGCATAGCAGCCAATTTCTCGCAGGGCACCCGCGGCACTCCGGCGCCCATCCAGGACGGCTACACGGTGACCAACGTCCCCGGCGCCCTGCCCCAGGGCGAGCACAAGTGGGCCATCCTCGTACAGGACAGGGTCGGCAACACGCCTCTCGTCCACGCCAAGCCTGCCAAGAGCGCCCTTGGCGCGGCTGCCCCACGCACTCTCATAGATGCAGTAGGCAACCCCTTCAGATTCACCGTCGACAACGACGGCCCGGTCCTGACCGGCGCCGAGACGGGCAGCTATCTGAAGAACCCCCGCGTCACCTCAGGCGACAAGCAGGAGACCGAGGCCGGCAACAACAGGGAGTGGGTGAAGGCAACCTTCAACCTCGGTGAGGGCGGAGCGCCCCTGGATCCCGAGACCGTTACGGCCACAGACTTCACCGTCGGCGGCGCAACGCCACTGGAGGCGGTTGTCAACGCCAAGGCGCAGGGCAGCCAGCCTGCAGGCTCAATCGTCTACCTGAAGGTAGCCGAGCTGGACACCAGCGCCAAGCCCGCGGTGAGGCTCACCGGCGAGGTACGAGACAAGGCCGACAACCAACGCACGGACGGCTCGGTCGCCAGCACCAGTGTGGCAGACGGCCTGTCCCCGATGATCACGGTGACGCCATCGGCCGCGATAACCAGCGAAGACGTGACCATCACGGTGTCCTCCAGCGAGAGGCTCCGGGTCAACCCCACCGTGCAGGTAACCGAGACGAAGCCCGCCAAGGACGAGGCCTTGGTTTCCCCTCAGACCCTGCCGGTGTCCCTGCAGACGGGAGCACTCACCACCTGGGTCGCCACCTACAACACGCCCACTGACTCGGCCAGCATCCAGTACGTGGTGGTGACCGCCAGCGACCTGGCGGACAACCCCGACACAGTGGGTGACGCCTCCACCACCAAGGACATCATATCCTTCCAGGTGGACGACGCAGCGCCCGGCCTTATGTTCAGGGACGCCACGGGCAAGGCTCTGAAGGACTCGAAGCAGCAGGAAGGCGCAGTCTGGATTGTTGCCGAGTTCGACGACGATGAGTACACCGATGACTCCTACAGGAAGGTCAGCCTGAGCTCCGTGGCGCTGACGGACGGCGACGGCAACGTGATAACAGACGACATGAGCGACCTGTTCGGCGCCAACGACGTGGCCTGCGGCACGGGCGCTGACGGCAAGTGCGCCACCTACACGCTGGCCATTGACCTGGATCCAGGCAAGTACAACATCGCCGCAACCGGCATGGACACCGCAGAAAACAGCGTGAGCGCGAACGTGGACTTCACGGTCATCAAGCGCGCGCCCTTCTCACTGGAGCTCAAGCCCGGTGTGAACCTGATCTCCATACCCGGCTCGCCGCAGGGAGACAGCGGCAACCTCAACATCCTGTTCGAGGGTGAGCCGGTGAACCTAGTCACCACCTTTGACAGGACCATGGAGCTGGCGGGTGGTAACCCGTGGCTGCGCTCCACCAGAGACCCGGAGACGGGCCTGTTCACGGGCGACATCTCCACACTCGAAGCCGGCGCGGCCTACTTCGTGACCGCCGACGCCAGGACCAGCATCGACATCACACTGCGGAGTGTGGTCGGTGAGCTGCCTCCCACGGTCATGGTTCGGTACGGCTACAACGCCCTGGGCTACTCCTCCATAGCGCCCACGCCCGCGGCACAGCCGATCGACGACTACCTGAACAGCATCGAGTGGACGGTAGCCTACAGCTACGACCCGACCCCTGGCAGGGGCTGGGAAGTGATACGGCCGGGCGAAGACGCAATGGCTGAGCCTGGCAAGGGCTACCTGGTCTACTCCAAGTTCGACGCCACACTGACGCCATAGGGACTTGACTGGACAGGGCCTGACCCGCAGCCGGCGGGGACAGGCAAGCGCAAGGCGCAACTGCAAGGCGCCCCTCCACTTGGAGGGGCGCCTGCGCGTTGGGGGGGGGGCAATCAAATCCGCTCACCCTGAGCTTGTCGAAGGGCGTGAGCGGACGGCGGATGCGGTGAGTGGCCCGCCCATATGGTTCGACAGGCTCACCATGAGCGGGCCTTGGGGACGTGAGCGGGCCAATCAAGTCCGCTCACCATGAGCGGGGCGTGAGCAGCGGCGGCGCGGCATGGAGTATAATGGGGCAAACGAGAACCACCCAGGAGGGACGCGATGGTCATTCCAGTTGAGGTTGAGGCTCGGCCGGGATACCGGATATGGCTGCGCTACTCGGATGGGACGGCCGGAGAGGTGGACCTGTCGGACGTGGCAGGTCAAGGCGTGTTCAAGGCGTGGGACGAGCCGGGATGCTTCGAGAAGGCGCACATTGCTCCACATCGGGCGATTGCGTGGGACGATGAGGTAGAGCTGTGCGCGGATGCGCTCTACCTGGAGCTGACAGGCACGGGGTGGGAGGAGCTGGCTGTCCGCTCACGCCCTTCGACGGGGCTCAGGGTGAGCGGACGGTATATGCACCGCTCATGGTGAGCCTGTCGAACCAGGTGAGCGGTGCATGGAGGGCGGACTACCGCTGCCGGTTCCTGGAAAGCACGCGCAGGCTGTCCCAGTCTCCCCTGATCAGCGCCTCCTTCTTCCTGCGAGACCACCTCTTCACCTGTCGTTCTGCGCGGAAAGCCTCATCCCTGGAGGGAAACTGGTGCGAGAAGGCCAGCTCGACGGGCCGTCGTGCGGACGTGTAACCCGAAATCTCGCCGCGCTGGTGACTGGCGAGCCTCTCCTCCAGGTCATCGGTGTGGCCGGTGTAGTATGAGCCGTCCGCGCATCTGAGGATGTAGAGGTGGAAGCTCATTGTGGTCCTTCTGCCTTGCGAGTGCGTCCGCTCTCTGACGGCCCGCCCATATGGTTCGACAGGCTCACCATGAGCGGGCCTTGGGGGCGTGAGCGGGCCAATCAAGTCCGCTCACCCTGAGCCCTGTCGAAGGGCGTGAGCGGACGGGCGGATGCGGTGAGTGGCCCGCCCATATGGTTCGACAGGCTCACCATGAGCGGGCCTTGGAGGCGTGAGCGGGTCAATCTCGTCCGCTCACCCTGAGCCCGTGGTTCGACAGGCTCACCATGAGCGGCGCGTGAGCGGGACAGCCGCCCTACCCGTGCACGCGCGCCAGCGTATCAGTCATGAGCGCGGAGATGAACCGCACGCATGCGATGGTGCGCGGGTACGCCATGCGCGTTGGGCCTATGGCGCTGATGGTGCCGACGCCACCGCCCGACAGGCCGTAGCGGCATACCACCATGCTCAGCGGGCGGAGGGTGTCCGTGCGGTTCTCCTCGCCTATCACCACACGCATACGGCCGCCCTCCGGCGTCTCCGCCATCACCATGCGGGGAAGCTCCCTGTCCTCCAGCGCCTCCACAATGTCCCGCACCTTCTCCGCCTGCGCAAACTCCGGCTGGCCCAGCAGCCTGGCCAGGCCCTCCATGTGGTGGTCGCTGTACAGCGCATTGTCCTCCGCCTCCATCATGTCCACCACCCTGTCCGTCACCGTGCGCTCCACGGGCGACATCGGAGTCGTCTTCGAAAGGATCTGGCGGCGACTCAGTCCCGCCAGCTCGTCGTTCAGGCGATTTGCGGCGACCTGCAGGTCGTCGTCCGACAGCGGCTCGGCCAGCGTGAGCAGCTGCTTCCGCAGCTTCACCTCCTGCAGCACCAGGACGAGGAACACGAGCGTCTCCTGCACCGGCACCAGGTTCACGCGCACCACGTGCGACTCGCGCTCCCGCGGGATGGTCACCAGCGCAACGTTGTTCACCAGCCCGGACAGCAGCGATGCGGCGAGGCGCGTCCAGCCGTCCAGGTCCTGCTCCGCACGGCTGAACTCCATGCGCAGCGTGCGCTGGGAGGCGGGCGGCAACTCAGCCGGCTCGTCGATGGCCTCCACGTAGAAGCGGTAGCCGCGGCTGGAGGGAACGGCGCCTGCGGAGTGGTACGGGCGAGTGATGTAGCCCTGCTCCTCCAGGTCCGCCATGTCGTTGCGCACGGTGGCGGAGCTGACGCCCAGGGCGTGCTTCCTCACCACGGAGTCGGACGCCACGGGGCTCGCAGACTCAATGTACTGGCCCACAAGGCTCTTCAGCAGCTCTGTCTGTCTTGCTGTAAGCATGATGACCCGTTCAGGAGGCGCTGCCGGGAATATTGGCAAGAATCTATCACCCCCTCTTTCAGAGTGTCAAGACGTGTTGACCACGCGCAAAAGCCATTGTTATACTTCCGCCAGTCAACAGGAGGCCAACATGAGAACCAGCTACTACGTGCTCGACCGCTCGGCGACCCGGCCCGCCACCCTGATAGACTCGCTTCTGCCCGGCAGGAGCCTGCTGGCGGACGTGGCGCTGGTGGTAGGATTTGCGATGTTCACGGCGGTATTCGCGCAGATTGCCATCAAGCTGCCGTTCACGCCCGTGCCGATCACCGGCCAGACACTCGCCGTGCTGCTGACGGGCGGCGCACTGGGCGCCAACCGCGGTGCGGCCAGCCTTGGGCTGTACATGCTTGCGGGCTCCGTGTGCATTCCGGTATTCGCCCCATCCCTCGGCGAGGGGACGGTCGTCCACTTCATCCTGCCCTGGGAGGGCAGCTGCGGCTTCGTGTGGAACATCGCGAGCGGCGGGTACATCGTCGGCTTCATTGGCGCGGCGTGGCTTGTGGGCCGGCTTGCAGAGCGCGGCTGGGACCGCAGCTGGCGCGTGCTGCTGGCGCTGCTGGCGGGCAACGTTGTGCTGTACGTGCCAGGCCTGCTGTGGCTGGGCTACTGGGCCGTTGACAACGAGTGGACGTCCGGCGCAAAGATCATCCCGGACACGCTGGAGTGGGGGCTGTGGCCGTTCATCGCCGGCGACCTTGCGAAGCTGTACGTGGCGTCGGTCGCGCTGCCGGGCGCGTGGGCGCTGGTGCGCCGCATCCGCGACGAGGACTCCTAGCGGCCGCCGCGCGCAGACAACGGAGACAGCCGACATGACGTCCCGCGAGTGGCGATACATCCTGCACGCGGACCTGGACGCCTTCTACGCCTCCGTGGAGCAGCTGGACAACCCGCAGTACCGCGGTCGGCCGGTGGTGGTCGGCGCATCGCCGGAGGAGCGAGGCGTGGTGGCCGCGGCGTCCTATGAGGCCCGGAAGTACAACGTGCGCTCCGCCATGCCCATGCGGACGGCGCTGCGGCTGTGCCCGCAGCTGGTGCGGGTAAAGCCGCGCTTCGGGCGCTACCGCGAGCTGTCGAGCGCCGTGATGGACCTGTTCCTGGAGCTGACGCCGCTGGTGGAGCCCATGTCGCTCGACGAGGCGTACCTGGACGTGAGCGAAGCGGCGGCGTGGGACGGCGTGAACGACGCGGCGGTGGAGCTTCAGGCGCGCGTGCTGGAGCGGACAGGGCTGGTGGTGAGCATAGGCGGCGGCACGTCCAAGACGGTCGCCAAGGTCGCGTCACAGCTGTCCAAGCCTAACGGGCTAATGCTCATTACCCCTGGCGCTGAGCAGGAGTTCCTGGCGCCGCTGAACGCGGGCATCCTGTCCGGCGTGGGCGCCAAGACGGCGGAGACGCTCAGCGCGTACGGCATTGCCACGCTCGGCGACCTGGCGTCGCGCGATGCGGCGTGGCTACGCATGACGTTCGGGCGGCGCGGGCCTGAGCTGCGCGAGCGCGCGATGGGCATAGACGACAGCTCGGTGACGCGGCACCGTGAGACCAAGTCGGTCAGCTCGGAGGAGACCATGACTCGCGACACAGGCGAGGAGGCAGAGCTAGTGCGCCGCGTAGAGGAGCAGGCGCGCGGCGTGGCCTCACGGCTACAGCGCCACGAGCTGGCCGGCAAGACCATCACGCTGAAGCTGCGCCTGTCGGACTTCACGACGCTGACACGACAGCGGACGCTGACCGCGCCGACCGCAGACGCGGAGGTGATCGCGCCGGTCGCCTGCGACCTGCTGCGGCGCGAGCTGGGGCCGGGGCGCAGCTTTCGGCTGGTGGGTGTCGGCGTGTCCGGTTTCCAGGAAACACAGCAGCTACCGCTCTTCCCGGAACTCAACGACCCCGTGCCTCTCGAAAGCCGCCCATGACCGGCCCTGGCAGGCTCACACTATCGAAGTCCAGGTTCATGGCGGGCCTCCAGTGCCTGAAGCGCCTCTACTTGGAGACCTACGCACGCCACCTCGCGGACGAGCCTGATCCGGCATCGCAGGCGGTGCTGGACTCTGGCACACGCGTCGGTGAGCTGGCGAGGCAGCGCTTCCCGGGCGGCATGCTCATCAGCGAGGAGCCTCACCTGCACGCGCAGGCCGTCGACAGCACCGCGAAGGCCTTGCAGGACGCCTCGATACCGTCGCTCTACGAGGCCGCCTTCACGTTCGAGGGCATCCGGACTCGCGTGGACGTGCTGAGCCGCAATAGCAACGACTCCTATGACTTGGTTGAGGTCAAGTCGAGCACGAGCGCGAAACCGGAGCACATCTCGGATGCTGCCATCCAGCTATACGTGCTGGAGGGCGCAGGCGTGGCGGTCTCGAGGGTGTTCATCATGCACATCGATTCCTACTACGTGTACACCGGCGGCCCCTACGAACTGGACTCTCTCTTCCAGTTGCAGGACGTCACTGGAGCCGTCCGCTCCTGCGTGGAGATTCTGCCGGAGCGCCTCGCGCCAATGTGGAAGACTCTGGCACTGTACGACGCTCCATCCATTGAGATAGGAGCACACTGCTCCAAGCCCTACACATGCTCCTTCTACGGCATGTGTCACAGCCATCTGCCTGAGCACTACGTGGAGCAACTGCCCCGCGCAAAGCCCGAACTGCTGGAGCGGCTCCGCAGCATGGGTGTCCTGGACATCCGGGACATTCCGCCGGAGCTCACGGGACTCTCCAAGGCTCAGCAGAGAGTACGCTGCGCCGTTCTCGACGACCTGCCGTACGTTGGGGATGGCCTGTCGCAGGCCATCGAAAGATTCGCACATCCTCTCCACTTCCTGGATTTCGAGACTTTCAGTCCTGCCCTCCCCGTCTACCCGATGACCAGGCCATACCAGGTCATACCCTTCCAGTGGTCGCTGCACGTGCTGGACGCCGCCGGCCGGCTGAGCCACCGCGAGTTCCTGCACGACGGTACGGACGACCCGCGGGAGGCGTTCGCCGCAAGCCTGCTCGATGCCGTGGCACCTGAGGGCGACATTCTGGTCTACTCCTCGTACGAGAAGACCATCACGCGGCAGCTCGCCAGACTGCTGCCGCATCACGCAGAGGCTCTGATAGCCCTATCAGAGCGTTACGTCGACCTGCTGGGGATAGTGAGGGCGCACTACTATCACCCGGCATTCCACGGCAGCTACTCGCTCAAGGCCGTACTGCCCGCCCTGGTCCCGGACCTGACCTACGAAGACCTGGAGATACGGGATGGTAGCGTGGCGTCCCTGCACTACGCCAGGATGATCGAGCCCGGCGTGTCCGAGGCGGAGCGTGCGGAGCTGCGTCAGGCGCTGCTGGCCTACTGCGAGCGGGACACCCTGGCAATGGTGCGAGTGGTGGAGGCCCTGCGGGCTGCGAGCGAGGGGTAGGCACCCTCGCATTTGACATTCGCGCCCGTCTGCCATAGAATTCAGCTTTGGACATGGACTACGCAATCGTTGAGACGGGCGGCAAGCAGTACACGGTGCGCCCCGGGGACACGCTCCGGGTCGACAAGCTGCCGCACGACCAGGACGACTCGCTGGAGCTGGACAGGGTTCTGCTGCTGTCCAGGGACGGCGTAGTGAAGGTTGGACAACCGCTGGTCGAGGGCGCCAGTGTGAGGGCTGAGGTCGTCGAGAACGGCAGGGCCCGCAAGATCACCGTCCTCAGGTTCAAGCCCAAGGTGCGCTACAAGCGCAAGACCGGGCACCGGCAGCACTACACAGAGCTACGCATCACGGAGATAGTCGAAGGAGAGTAGGCCTCTCCCGCGGCTCGGAGGACAGCGCATCATGGCCCACAAGAAGGGCGGCGGGAGCAGCCGCAACGGTCGAGACAGCAACTCGCAGCGCCTGGGCGTCAAGCGATACGACGGCCAGGTTGTGCGCGCAGGCACCATCATCGTGCGACAGCGCGGCACGCGCATCCAGTCAGGCACGAACGTCGGCGTCGGCCGAGACCACACCCTCTTCGCACTCACAGACGGCCGCGTGAAGTTCGAGCACGCCACCAAGTTCAAGAAGCGGGCCAGCGTCTACCCCAGCTAGGAAACAAGCATGAAGACCGACATTCATCCGAACTACTTCCCCGACGCCACGGTGACCTGCTCATGCGGGCACAGCTTCACCGTGGGCGCCACCAAGCAGTCCCTCCGCGTGGAGATCTGCAGCACCTGCCATCCCTTCTTCACGGGTGAGCAGCGAATCATCGACACCGAGGGGCGAGTGGAGCGCATGAAGAGGCGCTTCAACCTCAAGTAGGCAGCACCTCAACCGACTCCCGCGGCGCGGGCCGGGATCACCCGCAAGCAGCTTCCCTCGCCGGTCGGACTCACGAATGGACAAAGGCCAGGCCCAGCCGCAAAGGCGGGTTATCTACGGCGGTCAGGCGGTCATCGAAGGCGTGATGATCCGCGGCCGCGACCACTATTCGCTGGCCGTCCGCAAGCTCAACGGTGACATCACCACCGTCTCGTCGCGCCTGAGCACCCTCTACACCGGTCGGCTCCGCAGCATACCCCTGATCAGGGGCGTGATCGTCCTGCTGGAGACGCTGGTCATCGGCATACAGGCGCTCAGCCGGTCCGCCAACATGGCGCTGGAGGAGGGGGGGCAGGAGCTGTCCGGCTGGAGCATGGCCATCATGCTCGGCATCTCCCTCACCATGGGCATCGGCCTGTTCTTCATCGCCCCCCTGTTTGCCATTCGCTCCCTGGACAGCATGATCGAGTCCGACGCGCTCAGCAACTTCCTGGAGGGCATGCTCCGGCTCGCGGTGTTCCTAGCCTACATCCTGCTGATTGGGCGCCTGCCGGACATCAAGCGAGTCTTTGCCTATCATGGCGCCGAGCACATGACCGTCCACGCCCACGAGCACAACTTGCCCCTGGACGTGGAGCACGTGCGCCAGTTTCCGACGGCGCACAACCGGTGCGGCACGGCCTTCCTGCTGGTGGTCATGATTGTGGCCATCGTCGTGTTCACGTTCGTGGGCCGTCCGTCGCTGCCCGTGAGCGTGGCCTCCAGGATAGTGCTTGTGCCGGTAATAGCCGCCATCAGCTACGAGATCATTCGCCTCAGCGGCGCCCACGCGACGAACCCGCTCGTGAAGTTCATCGTCTACCCCAGCCTGGCGCTCCAGTCCCTGACGACCCGCAAGCCCGACGACACCCAGATCGAGGTGGCTATCCGGGCCATGGAACGCGCCATAGCGATTGACGAGGGGACTGTCTCGCCGGACGACGAGCCACAGGTTGAGGCGACCGTCGACGTTGCGGAAACGCACATGGAGGCCGAAGCAGAAGGGGAAGCTCCGGCGCCGCCCTGACACCGCGCCCGGGGCAGGGCGAACGGCTCCGCGTCTTCCCTACCCGCGCCTGCTCCGCAGCTCCCGCCACACCTCCTGCGGCGAGACGTCCAGCGACGCGAGCAGCGCCAGCGTGTGGTACAGCAGGTCGGCGACCTCCTTCGGCAGCCCGTCCAGGTCACCGGTAGCGCCTGCCAGCGCAGTCTCACCCGCTTCCTCAATGACCTTCTGCGCGATGCGCTCCGGCCCGCTGTCCAGCAGCCTGACCGTGTAGCTGCCCTCCGGCCTCGACAGTTTCCTGTCCTGGATGACCGCAAACAGCTCTTCCAGGATGCCGGGCCCGCCCTCGGCCGTCTCGTACTCCTGCTCATCGAGCGCAATGAAGAAGCAGCTCTCACTGCCCGTGTGACACGCGGGGCCTTCAGGTCTGACCTTGAACAGCAGTGCGTCACCGTCGCAGTCCGCGACAATCTCCTGCAGGTTCATGTAGTTTCCGGACGTGTCGCCCTTGTGCCATAGCTCTTGACGACTGCGGCTGTAGAACCACACCTGCCCGTCCTCAAGCGTGCGCCTGATGGAGCCCGGGCTTGCGTATCCCAGCATCAGCACCTTGCCCGAGTCGGCATCCTGGACTATGGCAGGCACAAGGCCCCTGGCATCCAGCTTTATCATGTCCCGGTCACCCCCTCCTGAGACTCCAGCGCCCGCTCCAGTTCCTCAAGCCCCGACACCTCGTAGTCCGGGGCGAGAAGCGACGCGTCCCGCTCGGCGCCGTTGCGATTGAGCCACGCCGCGCGCATTCCAAGCAGCCTTGCGCCGTGGACGTCGTCGAACTGAGTATCGCCCACGTAGACGGCCTCCTCCGGCGACACGCCGGTCTCCTGAAGGACGCGCAGGAAGCCCGCCGGGGCCGGCTTGTACGACTGCGCAGACTCCGACGTGACCACGGAGCAGAACGAGAGGCCGTGGCGCTCCAGCAGTGGCGATATGAAGTCGTCGTCGGCGTTGGTGAGAAGCGAGAGCCTCCAGCGCTGCCCTGCACGCTCCAGGAACCCGAACGTGTCCTCGAACGGCTCGCGCGTGCCCATCGCCTCCACGGACATAGCCGCTGCCTGCTCCGCGTCCCCATCGATGCCCAGGGCGCGGAAGGCGTCCACAAACGCCTCCGTCCACGCGGTCCGGTACGTCTTGAAGGGCGGAGACGCCTCCGGCCTCTCCATGTTGTTCCTCACGCGGCGGAACTCCATCTCAAAGCTCTTCCACGTGCTCCAGAGCTCCTCTGGAGGCACGGAAAGCCCCTGCAGACGGCAGACCTCGCCGAAGGTGTCGATCCACGCGGAGGTCTCGTTGCGGAACAGCGTGTTGTATACGTCAAGGATGACGGCTCTGAGCGGCATGTGCTCTCTCACGTGGGGCGGACCGCCACGCCCATATTCGCCAAGTAGCTCTTGGCGTCGGCGATGCGATACGTGCCGAAGTGAAACACGCTGGCAGCCAGCACAGCGTCCGCCTTGCCCTCGTCGACGACGCGGTACATATGCTCCAGTGTGCCTGCACCGCCGCTGGCCACGACCGGCACGTTCACGGCCTCAGACACGGCGCGCATAAGCTCCAGGTCGTAGCCCTCCTGCGTGCCGTCGGCGTCGATGCTGTTCACCACGATCTCACCTGCGCCCAGCTCGGCGGCGCGCACCGCCCACTCGAGCGCGTCCAGGCCGCGCGGACGGCCGCCGCCACTGCCCGTGTGGGTGAACACCTGCCACCGCGACTCGGATTCGCCCTCGACGCGCTTTGCGTCCATGCCCAGCACGATGCACTGGCTGCCGAACGCGTCGGCGCCACGGCGTATCAGATCCGGGTCCTCCACCGCGGCCGTGTTGATGGACACCTTATCGGCGCCAGCGTTGAGCATGGCGCTCATGTCCTCCACGGAACGCAGGCCGCCGCCCACAGTGAGCGGGATGAAGAGCGTCTCCGCCGTCCTGGCCACCACGTCCAGCATGATGCCGCGTCCCTGTGCAGAAGCGGTGATGTCGTAGAACACCAGCTCGTCGGCTCCCTCAGAGTCGTAATATGCGGCCAGCTCCACGGGATCGCCGGCGTCGCGGTGCGCAAGGAACTTCACGCCCTTGATCACTCGTCCGCTGGACACGTCCAGGCAGGGTATTATGCGCTTGGTGAGCATGTCCCGCACATTGTACCATACCCAATTCGACTTCCATCTGCCCCCATACTGGTTTACAATGGAGCCGGCCCCATCGACCGCAAAGCCGGTGACCGACCGGCGTCGATGGGCGGCTCCACTACTCGAACCTGGGAGGACACAATGCCCACCGTACGCGCAAACGACATAGACATTGCCTACAGCGACCAGGGAAGCGGCGACGTGCCAATCGTGCTGCTGCACGGGTTCCCACTGGACAAGCGGATGTGGCAGCAGCAGGCGGAGGACCTGTCCGCCGACCATCGCGTGATCGCGCCAGACCTGCGGGGCCACGGCGAATCGCAGGTTACACCCGGCCCGTACACCATGGAGCTTCTGGCCGACGACCTCAACGCCTTCCTGGACGCGCTGGGCCTGAGCCAGGTGGTGCTCGGAGGCTTCTCCATGGGCGGCTACGTCGCCTTCGCCTTCTACCGCAAGCACCCGGAGAAGGTCGCAAGCCTCCTGCTGCTGGACACGCGGCCGCAGCCGGACTCCGAAGAGGCCAAGGGCGGCAGGGAGACCATGGCACAACTCGCCGAGAGCGAGGGATCAGCACCCATCGCCGAGCGGCTGGTGCCACGCCTGCTCTGCGCCGACACGGTCGCCAACTGCCAGGACGTCGTCGATTGTGTGACCACCATGATCACCGAATGCCCGGTCGAGGGCATCGCCGGCGACCTGCGGGGCATGGCGCTCAGGGGCGACTCGTCTGACCTTCTGCCCAACATCAGCGTTCCCACGCTTCTGGTCGTCGGCGACCAGGACGTGATCACGCCTCCCGCGGAGTCGCAGAGCATGGCGGCCGTCATACCCAACGCCACGCTCGTCGAGGTATCCGGCGCGGGCCACCTCTCCAACCTGGAGAACCCGGACGCCTTCACCGGCGCCATTCGCGACTTCCTCAAGTAGCCCGCCAGGCGGCTGGGACAGGCGCCCTTCGAAACCTCTTCCCACTTGATGGGTGGAGATTGAGGTGGGGCGAGTGGAACACCCTCTCTCTCCCCCGTCAAGAGGGAGAGAGAATGCCCGCTCAAATGGTTCGACGGGCTCACCATGAGCGGGCGGGATGTGGCTCGCCATGTGCACGATAGTCCACTCACCCCCGTATCAAGTACGGGGCAGGCTCTGAGCCTGTCGAAGGGCATGAGCGGGCGGGCGGTTGCGGAGCGGGCCCCCTCAAATGGTTCGACGAGCTCACCATGAGCGGGCGGGATGTGGCTCGCCATGTGCACGATAGTCCGCTCATCCTGAGCTTATCGAAGGAAATGAGCGGATGGCCGCAGCCGGGGCAAGGCTGCCTATCCGTCATTGCAGCCCCGTATCGGGCGGGGTACGGGGCGGGCTCCAGCCGCAAGCCAGGTGCGCAGACGGCCCGCGCCTACGCCTCCACGCGCAGCCGCGCCAGGTGGAAGTACTCGCCGAAGGACAGGTTTGCGTGGAAGCCCTCGACCCAGGGCCACCACACCCACGTGGACTGCCGTGTCTGAGGCATGAACCGCACGGCCTGCTCCATCACGTGCCGCTGGATGTCCAGCGCGATCTCCTGCCTGCGGATTGGATCTTTCTCGGCCGCCTGCTGGTCGATGAGCGCGTCCAGCGCCTCGCTGGCGTACCCGTGGGTGTTCCACTCCCCGCCGCTGTGCAGCACCGACCTCAGGTACATGTTGGGCGTTGACATCGGCGCAATGGGGCCAACGAACGCCTGGTACTCGCCGCCGTACCACACCTGATGCGGGTAGTCCGTGGGGTTAACCGTGCGCGTGTCCACGCGGAATCCCACCCGCTGCAGCTGCTCCGCCAGGTGACCCCCGTACGCTAGGAATGCGTCGCCATAGTCCGCGATGGTGATGGTCAGCTCGCGAGACCCATCTGGCAGGTCGTTCACCATGCCCCTGGCGCCGGAGTCCGCGAGGTACGCCCGCATCTCGTCCTCCGGCAGCAGCCAGCCAGGGCCTGCGACCGGCATCCCAAGGCTCACGAACCCCAGGCCGTCCCAAACGGCATCCCTCGCCTCCCACGGGTCCAGCGCGGCGAACACGGCCCTTCGCACGCCGGGATCGTTGAGCGGAGGCGATTGCGTGTTCAGGGCCAGCTCCAGCCCGGCGCCCGCCTCGCGGTATGCTCGGAAACCGACGTCCGCGTGGCCCTCTCGAATGGTGTTGAAGTCGGCCGGCGCCGTCTCCAGCAGGTCGAGCTTCCGCGTCCGAAAGGCCGCCATGCGCGTGAACTCGTCCACGATGGTGATCAAGTTGAGCCGGTCAAGACCCGGCAGGCCAGGCTCGTAGTAGGTCGGGTTGGCATTGAAGTAGTAGCCCGTTTCGTCCCGCGTCCCGTCCCACTGCCAGGGCCCGCTGCCGATGACCGGCCCCTCTCGCAGGTCGCCGTTCAGATCCACGGCCTCCCGCGCCACGACCTTCGTGAAGCCGCTGGCCAGGCTCGCAAGGAAGTCGGCGTCCGGCGAGCGCAGGGTGATGCGCAGGGTGTACCTGTCCTCGGCCTCCATCGTATGAATGGCGTCCAATATGCCCGCGTTGGGGTAGCTTGGCGTAAGCTGGCGGCGCAGGCTGTAGAGCACGTCCTGAGCCACAAGCTCCCTGCCGTTCACGGGCGCCACGTCCTGCCATAAAACGCCTTCACGCAGGCGGAACAGGTAGGTGGTGGGGTCTACCTGCTCCCAGCTCTCGCACAGGTCGCACTCCGTGGCCTGGCTTGGCGTCTCCACCTCAGGGCCGGACTGGAAGCGAAGCAGCCGGCTATAGACAATGCCCGGCCCCCACGAGGCCAGCACTTGCGACGGCGAAAGGTGAACGTCCCAGTGATTCAGGGTCAAGGGCGACGCAAGGTCCAGCTTGGCTGTGTCGGGCGCCACCGCGGTCGCGGGCAGCGTGGGAGTTGGCAATGGCGTCGGTGTCGGCGCGGCCTCCTCGGGCGTGCACGAGAGCAGGAACGGAAGCGCCGCGAGGGCTGCTGCTATGGCGAAGATGCGACGGGAGAGCACGTCGGCGTCTACTTCCCGGTCTCGGTGGAAGGCGCGTTCATCAGGGCCTGAGAGCGTGCCGCCAGCCTCCCAAGAGAGCCGAGACCCTCTCGGGGCAGGAGAAGAACGGCCATGACGGACGGAGGCACGAAGAAGAGTGCATGAAGTACGAGCGCGTACGGAAACGCGTGGCTCTTGTCCACGTCGAAGAAGGCCAGAATGTACACAACCGCCGCCTCGAATACGCCGATGGCGCCCGGCACAGTGGGTATGGACGTCGAGACGAATATGGTGGCCATAGTGAGCAAAATCGCCTGTGTCACGGAGATCTCGACGCCCATGCTTCTGGACAGGATCCAGGCGCTCAGGCCAAGTACGCCCCAGTGGACCACGCTGGCCAGCACCGAGACCGTCAGGCGGACCTTGTGACGCTCAAGCTCACGCACGGCGGCGGAGAAGGTGGCCAAGATAGGGAACCTCTCGACGAATCCGAGACCTCTGCCTCCCCAAGCCAGGAAGTGCACCAGCCCCACCAGCAGTATCGAGATGACCAGCCCTCCCGCGGTGTATCGCGCCAGCTGCCCCGCGCCGGGCACCACGAACAGCCCCGCCGACAGCAGCAGCGTGGAAGACCACACGTCGATGACCCTGGTCATGCCCAGGGTTGCCAGCGCCGTGCCGCGGCTGATGTTGTCTCGGAGCGTAAGCAGGGCGAACTGTGTGGCCTCGCTGGCAACGCGGACGGGCAGGAAGTTGTTGATGCCCAGGCCCATGTTCTCGATGAGGAAGAGTCTGCGCAGCGAGATGCTCTCCTCAATGAAGAGCACCTGCCACCTGTAGGCCCTAATCAGGTTGCTGAGCAGGAAGACCGCCAGCGACAGCGCTACCATGTGCGGAGGCACGTCGGCGAGCGTGTCCAGCACCACATCCCAGTCAAGCCCGCGACTCGCCAGCCATCCCAGTCCGACGCAGATCAGACCGGCGATTATAAGGCGTATGATGGTCGCTTTCTTGCTCGGTGTACCGAGGCCAAGTACTGCGAGAACAATTCTCATGGAAGGCAACCGGCCCGCGCCTGGAGGGATATTGACTGCGCTCCTGGGCAGACCCATCCAGCACGAGGCTAACCCTCAATCTATCCCTTGCTGCGCTCGGTTGTCAATCTGGAGGCTGCGCGGCTCCGCAATGACGGTGACGTGTCTGCGCCTCACGCCCAAAAGAGAAGGAGGCCCGGCGGTGCCGAGCCTCCTTCCATGCTGCCTGAGTCGTTGCGGTCTAGCCGTCGAAGTACAGGAAGTACTCGTACGGGTGAGGCCGCAGCCGTACGGCGTCGAGCTCGTTGGTGCGCTTGTAGTCCAGCCACGTCTCGATGAGGTCAGGCGTGAACACGTCGCCGCGCAACAGGAACTCATGGTCCTGCTCCAGCGCGTCCAGCGACTCGCCAAGGCTGCCGGGCACCTGCTGCACCCTCGCCGCCTCCTCGGGGCTCAGGTCGTACAGGTTCTGGTCGAGCGGGGAGCCCGGGTCGATCTGGTTCAGGACGCCGTCGATGCCCGCCATGAGCATGGCCGCAAAGGCCAGGTAGGGGTTGGCCGTGGGGTCCGGGCAGCGGAACTCGACGCGCTTGGCGTGCGCATGGCCGAAGTACATGGGGATGCGGCAGCAGGCGCTGCGGTTCCTCTGGGAGTAGGCCAGGTTCACCGGGGCCTCGTAGCCGGGCACCAGCCGGCGGTAGGAGTTGGTGCCGGGAGCCGCGAATGCGAGCAGCGCGGGCGCGTGCTTCAGCAGGCCGCCGATGTAGTGGAGGCCCATCTGGCTGAAACCGGCGTAGCCGTTCGGGTCGGAGAAGAGGTTCTCGCCGCCCTTCCAGATGCTCTGGTGCGTGTGCATTCCCGTGCCGTTGTCGCCGAAGAGCGGCTTGGGCATGAAGGTAGCCGTCTTGCCGTGGGCCCGCGCCACGTTCTTCACGACGTACTTGTACGCCATCACCATGTCCGCCATGCGTGTCATGGAGTCGAAGACCATGTCGATTTCGCCCTGCCCGGCCGTGGCGACTTCGTGGTGGTGCTTCTCCACCGTGATGCCGAACCCGGCCATCTTCAGGCACATCTCGGAGCGAATGTCCTGGAGGGTATCGAATGGAGGCGCCGGGAAGTACCCGCCCTTGAGCCTGGGCTTGTATGCCAGGTTGGGTGCTTTCTCGCCGTACAAGTCCTTGTTGCTTCCAGAGTTCCAGACCCCCTCTTCCGAGTCGATGAAGTAGTAGCCGCTGTTGGTGTTCTGGTCGAATCGCGCGGAGTCGAAGATGAAGAACTCCGGCTCAGGGCCCCAGTAGCTGACGTCGCCAAGTCCCGAGGACTGCAGGAAGGCCTCAGCCTTGTTTGCGATGAAGCGCGGGTCCCGGGAGTAACCGGCGTCCGACTCGGGGTCCTTGATCCTGCAGATCAGGCTGAGCGTGGGGATGCCGAAGAACGGGTCGATTGTGCCAGTGGTTGCGTCCGGCACCAAGAGCATGTCGCTCTCCTGGATCTCCTGGAAGCCGCGGATGCTGGAGCCGTCGAAGCCCGTGCCCTCCACGAACAAGCTGGGCTTGAGCTCGTTCAGCGGAAGCGTCACGTGCTGGAGCGTGCCCGGCACGTCCGTGAACTTCAGGTCCACCATCTGGATGCCGTTGTCCTGGCAAAACTTGATTACCTCGTCAGGATTGGTGAATCCTGGAAACTCTCCTGGGGTCGTCATACCTGTCCTCCTCTCGATTCTTATGGTCTAGTGGCACAGCGACGCCGCGCTAGCGGAGTAAGCCGGGCTCTTCGCTGGTAGCCGATCTACTATGCGCAGTATATACTGCCCCCGTTGCACCTACGTTGCCGTGATGTTACGGCTGTGTAAAATCTCCGACACTAGCCGCCGCCTACGCCACCCGGAAGCGGTATCCCACGTTGCGCACGGTCTCGATGAACAGGTGCGACGCGTCCTCCACCTTGCTCCTCAGCCTGCGGATATGCACGTCAACTCCTCCTCCATTGCAGCGCCCTGCGCATCAGAGCATCAGCTATAGCTCTCTGGCGACTCTGGTTAGCTGTTCTCCCCTGGGCAAGCTGTTGGCAGCGATTCCGCAGATCTTGGCGGTACTGAGCAAAGCTGCTGACAGCTTCAGAGCAAATGTTGTCGCCAGGCAACCTAACTCTACCAGATTGGTGACACAAGGACAAAGCTTCCAGGTAACGGGCCTGGGATGTGCTTCCTACGCTAATGACTTCACCGTCCCGTCCTCCAACACGGATAGTTCCTGCTCTCAACAGGCCCACCTCGTCCATCATGGCCTCTCCGACTTCAACGTCGCCTGGCGGCAGGTCAAAGTCGTCTCCTTGGTTGAATCGGCCAACAAAATCCTCCGGGAACTGCAGCAGGTTTAGACCTGATTCATGGTCATACCATAATTCATCGGCAATGGCCTGTGGGGATGAAGAAGCTCTTTGCCCAGAGCTACGGCGATCGTGTTGCGCAATGATCTCCCTCGCTTTGATTGCCTTCTGTAAGTCAGTGACATCCCGGTATATCCTGTCCCTGATGGCAACACGCTCGTCAGCGTCTTCTATGCCGAGTATCTCCAACGTTGCGTCGTCGAGCTCGCGCCGGTCATCCAGTGCGAACTCATCGTACAGGAATTGGCCGGCATCTCTTTGAGACATTCGCTCGCAGGCGGCTATGGCTCGAGTGGCTGCTTCCGACGATGCCTTGCGAATGTCTGGAACGAGCATGGGTTTCTTGTCCTGCAATCGACACTACATTCTCGGTCGGGACGGCCAGGGTCAACTCCACGCTGTTGTTCCCGTCGATGGTAGCCCCATCCAGGATGAGCCGCAGGACCTCCCTGCGCTCCTTGTCGCTCAGGTCGTCCAGCCTGCCGCGAATCCGGTGCGCCCACTCGACGATGTGCTCGCCCAGCGCCCGCTTTTCCGCCTCGGCCAACTCCCTGGTGTGGTAGTCGTCCAGCTTCAACCGGAGCGTCTCCAGACGCTCGGTGATGAACTTGCGCTGGCGGTCGAGCTGCTTCTCTGTGATCTTCCCCGACACGTAGAGCCTGATGGCCCGGTCCTCCTCCGTCTGGACCTTTTGCAGCTCCCGCTCGGCGATGGCGATTTCCTCTACCAACTCGCCGTTGTCCGCCCGGGAGTCCATGGCCTCGATGCCCCCGACGATCAGGCCCGGGTTCTCCAGCACCTTCTTGACCTCGTTCCAGACCAGCGCCTCAAGCTGCTCAGCCCTGATGTGGGAGCGCTCCCGGCACTGTACGCCCTCATTCTCCATCCCATAGCACCTGTAGTAGCGTCGGGGTGTCTTCAGCTTGTAGCTGTACGACTTGCCCTCGCGCCTCGTGCTCTGGCGTGTGTTGGCCCGGCAGCCCATCAGGTACCCGCACTCGGCGCACCTGACCAGGTGTTGCA
>DAOUJC010000002.1:0-25215 GCA_034423135.1 Dehalococcoidia bacterium
TCCGCTACCAACCTGCGCAGCTTATGCCGGCGCCCATAGATGCAGGACCGAACTCTCAAACACAGCCCACCGGATTCAGGGCCTTGACAGAGCAACTCATTTCATAGATGAGCTTGTCGAAGGACATGAGCGGGGCAAGTGCGTCTATAGCCTGCCCGCTCAAGTGGTTCGACAGGCTCATCATGAGCGGGCTATCGCGCGCCCGCTGGAGACAGGACAACCACGAGGGTTGCCCCCGCGCCTCCGCCGATGGTAACGACGTTGCGGCTGCCGTATCGCGGGAACTCTGGGCTCTAGACGCCCCATCACGGGCCGGTGTACAGCTCCGTGTCCGGGTGGAACTGGTACCAACCAAACCAGAACGACATGTGAGTCGGTATCCGCGGCAGCTTCTCGGACTCGTCCGCCGCGTTCACCAGATGCTCCTCCGTCACCAGCCACGTGCCGCCTTCACTGTCCTCCAGCGCGCGGGGCAGGCCAGGCTGCTCCTCGCCGTCGGCCTGCGCCAACCTGAACGACCTGTCGCCGCGGAAGTAGGCCCTGGCGCTCTCGCTAGTTGCGGACCCAAGCACCACAATCTCCTCGCCGGCCACTACGTCGTTGACCAGCAGAGCACTACGCAGCGCATCGGACGGGTAGGCCTTGGAACTGTCGTGCAGCCGGACGCCAAGCACGATGTCCTTTGTCGAAAGAAGGTCGCTCCGGTCGGGGACCGGGAACATGGTCTCGGGCGCATTGAAGTACTGGTAGTAGATCGCCCTGGGGTCTTCCTCAGGCCGGTAGTAAGTGGCGGGGTAGACGCCCGTCTCCTGTTGCAGCACCGTCGTGTCGGGATGCAGCTCCCGCCACTCGTCCCACGTAGTCAGCAGCACCGGGAAGAAATCCAACTGTATGCCGGAGTCCCACAGCGGCCCTATGACAGGCTCGCCGGTCAGCTGGTTCCACAGCGAGTTGGTCAGCCGGTCGTACATGACCTTGTTGCTGCGATACAGCATCCCCGACGTGCCGAATGTTGTTGGCTCCCCGTTTATCCTGGCGGAATACACGATTCCGGTACCACAGAGCGTTCAGTAGGCAAGAGCGATGGGCTCGCCTCCCAGGACGTCGTTGGCCATCTCGTGTGCGTTGACGATGCGGAGCGGGT
The DNA here is from genome assembly GCA_034423135.1 of Dehalococcoidia bacterium. GTDB lineage: Bacteria > Chloroflexota > Dehalococcoidia > Lucifugimonadales > UBA2985 > JAPPHY01. Next base: position 1,145 of record DAOUJC010000002.1, read on the forward strand.
ACGCCCTGTGCTCACCGTTTATCGACACGCCGAAGATCCGGTCGCCCGGCAGCAGGTAGTCCTGCTCGTCCGCTGCGACGACGGGGGCATTCCGGAGGTCCGGAATCCCGTCTGGCACGACGCCTCCCCAGGCAATCTCGAAGACGTTTATCCTTGACCCGTTCGTTGCGGGAAGGAGAAAGTCCGCGAACCGCGGGTCGATCAGGCTCATGAGCGCGCTCTTCCACTCCACGTACCCTTCCGGCGGTTGGTGGTCGTCAGCGTTCTGGCCCAGCCACTCCATCCACTCATGCCAGGGACGCATGGAGTCCTTGGGCCTGAAGCCGGTTATCGCCGTGAGGGTCTCGTTGGCTTGCGTCACCAGGTCACCGGTCCCGAAGAAGCGCAACATCTCGATCATGACCGGCACCATCGATCTGTCCATGTTGGCCAGGGTAAGCTCGATGGCCTCCCGCGACTCCCCGAAGTCCTGCTCCAGGCCGGAGTAGAGAAGGTGCATGTTCCGCGTGGAGTCGTACTCAGCGACGAACGGCGTGCGTGCAGTTGGTGTCGGGGCTGGCGCGGCAGTGGCAGTCGCGGCCGGCGAAGGTGTCGGCGTTTCGACCTCGGTCGTCGGCGTCGGCTCTCCGTTCGCTGAGCAGGCAGCCGCAGCGACGGAGGCGAGTCCGGCGAGCAGCAGCCCAATCTTTCGCAGGTGGTTACCCACGGCGGACGTCAAATCTCAGCGCACCGCCTTGCCGGCTGAAGTTGAGACGCAGGCCGAACTTACGGGGCGTGGGCGTGGCTCTGCGGTAGGGAGGAGCAATTGGCTGAGTGTCCATGCTGAGTTAAGCATACCACGCCAGCCGGATCGGGTGCAGCGATGCTGCTCGGACATGCCGTCGGATGGATGGGCTTGTGACACCTTCAGACAGGCCCTGGCAGGAGCCCAGCGCGTTTCCTAGACCGCGGTCAGTATCCGCTCCCTGTCTTCTGCACCAAGAACTCCTCCACCTTGGGGGTGATCAGGCAGCGAGCGTTGCACGTCCATGCACCCTCCCCGCACAAGGCACCGCAGGTGGGAGCCCTTGGCTCACAGCCCGGCGATGTCGTCGGCCAGCAAGCCAGTCAGGGCGCGATGAACCGTCGCGTGGGGCTCGCCCAAGATGCCTGCCAGTTCCGTGGCGTCGATGAACGGTGTACTGTCTGAGATGGTCATGTGTCGAGCGTACCAAGTAAAGGGTGGTATGGACACCTTTCGCGTGTCAGTGTGCCATGTATGGAAGGACAGCGGATATTTTCTCCTAGGCAGTGTTTATGCCGGAGCGAATGAGCCGACGCGATACCCGGCATGACGAGGCGCGACAATTGACAGCATGCCGCAGTTTCCCTGATAATCTCATGCTGAGTTATGTGTGACTTTGACCAGATATATGATAGTGATGCCGCCTGCAATGGTGGCCTTACCCCCCCCCCCCGAATGTACGTTCTAATGGAGCAAGGCAGCCCGCTCGACGTCGGGGGCGACTTCTACTGCCCCGTTTAGCTCAACTCTGCGGGCTGTTGGCCCTGCTGACGATCCTGCTCGCAGCCTGCTCCAACGAGCCGACCCCGACTCCCACGCCAGAACCAGCGGCAACGCCCACCCCCACCCCAACGTACACGCCGGAACCCGCGGCTACTCCTACCCTCACTCCGACCTCCACGCCGGAACCCACAGCTACGTCTACCTCCACTCCAACCTCCACGCCGGAACCTACGGCTACGCCGACGCCGAGCGAGGCAGAGCGCTTTAGTACAATGATTGAACGCGTTCGACCTTCAGTGGTCCGCATCGACCATAACCTGGGGGCAGGGTCGGGATTTATTTTTGAAACGCAGCCGGACGGATCCGCTTTCATTGTTACGAATGAGCACGTGTTGGCAGGGCTTCACAGCGTGGATGTCACGGTCAACGATGCCCGCACCTATAGAGGAGACGTCCGTGGTGTGGATGCCGAACGCGACATCGCAGTCGTCTCCATATGCTGTTCCACGTCCTTCCTGGCGCTGTCCTTTGCCACGGCCTCTGCTGGTGAAGAGATAGCCGTCATGGGATACCCACTCGGCCCCGGTATCCCAGGGGAGGCGACGGTCACCCGCGGCATTGTGTCGGCAGTGCGCTTCTCGGATTACCACCAGAGCGACGTTGTGCAGACCGACGCGGCCATAAACCCAGGAAACAGCGGCGGCCCGATGCTGAACATGGATGGTCAGGTGATTGGCGTCGCCACCTTCAGGTTCGAACAAACCCTTGATGGTCGGCCATTAGAGGGGCTGAGCTTCTCCGTCGCTGCTGAGACGGTAGAGCTTAGAGCCCACGTATTGAAAATCCAGATGCCGCCCACGCCGGAACCCACGGCCACACTCACACCGAAGCCAACGCCCACACCCATGCCGGAACCAACCCCAACGCCTCCCGCTGTCCCCGACATCGGCCTGATACATGGCCCAGTAGACATCGAATTGGAATCCCTAGTGGATGACTTCCTTGAGACCCTGTGTGCAGGTGTGTACGTCCAGAATTCCGAAGTGACAGCGACATTTGTGAACCCCTTCTCCGCGTCTTCACAGCAGTGGGGACATGGGTTCTTCATTGGAGTGCCCTCTCTCGACCGCCCCAGGGATATCTTGGCAGTCTACTTGTGGGCAGACGATTTTGGTGGCTTGTATGCAGTCAGCAATGTCCCTGCTGATGGCGCTGAATGGGAGGATCTCGTAGAGAGACCCCACAACGACATCAATACCCGGAACGGAGAGAGAAATCTCCTGCAAGTGCGATCCGAGAATGGTGTAGTGAAGGTCTTTGTAAATGGCGCTCTAGTTACGAGTGTGCAGGTCGACTCCGATGTTCACACGGGAGACATATGCGTTGTGTCGGACGTCGTCACGGGTTCGGAGAGGCGGGGAGCCGTCACCACGGTGGAGGAGTTCCAGATTAAAGCACTGGAATAGCCTACATTGCGACCCAGCGCCCGCCGCAGGCCATTGACACCCTCGGTTAAGGTGTCCTCCGCGGGCGGAGGGAGATTCGGCCCTGCTCCAGACGTTCGTGAACCCTAGGGCTAATACCACAACACGGCTGAGCTCTGCCAGGCACGCCACGGCAGCCCTGTTAGACTCGCACCTGCCGACGCTCTGGTAGACTCGGCTTTCTGGATATCAGAATCATGCCTGCACCCAGGAAGTTGAAGACCGCCAGCCCCATGAACGCCACGGAATAGCTCCCCAGGGTATCGAACAGATAGCCCGCTGCTATGGGAGCGCCCACCATCGCAAAGTTCATGGGAACCTGGGAGACGCCCAGAATCGTGGCGAAGTTCCTTCTGCCGAAGAAGTCTCCTCGCACCGCTGTGAGCAGCGGGACGCGCCCGCCAAGGCCGATGCCATAGAGCAGTGCGAATACGTAAGCGCCTGAGAAAGTCGGAATGGTCGCCGCGACCACCATTCCAACTCCCTGCACAACCACGAAGGCGCAGATCAGGGGCGGCTTCGGCATGCGGTCTCCCAGGAAGCCTGCTGCAACCTGGCAGACTGCGCCGGCGACCCCGTAGGTGAGTACGACCGTCCCGGCTTGTGGCAGCGACATCCCAATGTCGGTCATCGCAGGAACGATGTGAACCGCGATTGTCACCGATGCGATTGCGGAGAACCCGTGCGCTGCCGTGATTCCCCAGAAGGCCATGGTCCTCACTGCCTCGCCGACCGTAAAGTCTACATCATCGTCCTGTTCGGCTCTTGTGCGGGCGTCCATGGCTCCCATGTGATCCCCGTCGGGAAGCTGGCCGTAGTCCTCGGGCCGGTTGCGAACCAGGGCTGCAATGGGAATCGCCGCCAGCCATACGCCTATGCCAATCAGTAGCGCGAGAGCCCGCCAGCCGTACAGGTCCATCGCCCGACCCAGGAAGGGCGCCAGCAACGCTCCCAGGTTGATGCCCAGCATGCCGATGGCCATTGCCTTGGTCCGGTGCCTGTTGAACCAGTTGTTTATGGCCGCAATGAGGGGAAAGAAGCCACCGAGCCCCGCACCCGCGAAGATCACCAGAAACGTAATGTAGTAGGCCACCACACCGTTAACCATGCTGAAGCCAACGAAACCGGCACCGAGTATCCCAAGTCCAATGAGGATCATGCGACGGCTACCCAGGCGGTCGGTGAGAATTCCCTCGATGGGACCCAGGATGGCACCCTCCACACGACTAAGCGAGAAGGGAACGGAGAGGACGGCCCGGCTCCACCCGAAGTTTCGCTCCAGGGCAACAAAGAAGAAGCCCAGCCCCTGGAATATGGGCGTGATGATTGACGTGAGGGTAAGGAGGGTTAGACCAACCAGCCACCAGCCATAGAAGATCTGGTTGGGCCTCATCAGTTTCGAAGTCAACGTCCGTTCCTGCATTTGGAGCCTGTATCCGAATATTACGCCAGCCGCTGAGGAAGAGAGCATCCCTCCTGGCCTTCGCCTTACAATGACCCCTTCACTCTAGTCTCACCACCCGCGTATGTCAAAGCGAGTCTTTGGGAGAAGATCGCCGGGTGTGTTGTCAGCAGAAACCGGACGCCTGAAGGGACAAGACTAATGTAGAAAGCAGCGGATCTGTCCAAGATTGCTAAAGCCGGGGCAGTGGCCGAACAGGTGCGAAGCAAGTTGTAGGGCTTCAGCAAGAGTGGCGCACCAGAGCAGACGTTTGGAGATAGGGCGACTTGAGGTAAGGTTGACCCTGCGTGTGAAACTGAGCTCCTCAGAGGGAGGACACCAAGACCTCCGTTCGAAATGCCTAAGCTGTAGACAAGCGGAAGCCCCTGACAAAGGTATAGGTCCGCGGCTTACTTTAGGCGTACCGAACGGAGGTCACGGCAATCGCCCCGAACAGGCAGCCGGCGATTCGACTCGCCTGCTGCCAAGACAGGGCCGTGTTGATTGAGCGATTGCGTCCCTGGGGAGACCGGTCTCAGCCGGACTGGGCGTTCAGGTAGTCCACCAGCTGCGAGAGACTCTGTATCTCCAGGCACTGCTCCGGCGAAAACTTGACCTCGAACGCCTCCTGCACCACCCGTGCAAACGCCGCCACGTCCATGGAGGTCACTCCCACGTCTGCGAGCCTGGTGTTGAAGTCCAGGTCTGCGCTCAGCGGATTCCCGTCAACTGCCAGGTTCTCGCTCACGAGCTGTCTCAGTCGGTCTTCTGTCGATGCCATATTGGTACTCTCCTATCTGATTCTGGTATGGAAACGTTTATGGTTAGGCCGAGGTGTGTGTCTGTTCGGTTGCTCCTTTCGCATTCAGTGTCAAATCCAGTGCCGTAGCCGCTGGAACGGATAGGTTGGGAGGGAGATACGGCGACGGCTCTCGCCCGTAAACAAACCCTCAAACGAGACTGGCAGACCGGCTTGGTATGCCTTGGCAACGGCCTCTACGAACCCGGCTGACTGCCCTACGTTGCACTCTATCACAACAGTGCGCTCAGAGCCATCCCGCCTCCCGGAGTCATCCGGGAGGCGAGCCGTCTCGCTCGCATCAGCAGCGCGGCCCACGCCGATCTCAATGACCACGTCCACGCCGAGGTCTGTCAACGGGGAGGCTCCCACCTCCAACGATGCCCAATCACTCGCCCTACCGGCCCAGTACGCCGCGTCAGTCAGCGCGTCCGCCTCAACAACGGCGCCCGTCACGCCCTCAACCAGCGTCACATTCGCTGGGGAGAACCGGACTGCGGACAGCACGCCCTCCAGGCTGCTAACGTCAGCGCCACCCGACGCGACGCGGCCGACGGCCAGGGCAATCCGCAAGCCGTCCTCCAGGCCGAACACCCCTGCAGCCTGCGCAGCGGCAAGCTCGCCGGCGCCGGTGCCCGTCACGGCGCTGGGGCGTACCCCTATGTCGGACCAAAGAGCAGCGAGAGCGCACCCAAGCGAATAGAGCGCCGGCACGCCCCACGCAGCATCATTCAGGTCACCCTCCGCGCCATCGCGACCGAGCATCACGTCCAGCAGTGAAGCGCCCCACTCCTGCCGAACGAGCGCATCGCAGAGGTCCAGGATGGCGCGGACTGTGGGTTCTGAGTCGTACAGTTCGCTGCCAATGCCAGCCGGCCAAGCCAGACTGCCGTCGAACCGGAACGCCACGCTGGACGCCGGTTGTGGTGGAGGAGCGTCATCGCTTGTCTCCGCGTCCGCGAGAGACCTCAGCCCGGCGCGAAGCGACTGCAAGTCGCCGAACGGGACGCCACACCGGTGAGGGAAGTGACTTCGTCCGAAGCCCGCCGTCCATGCCATGTCTGCGAGCGTAGACGTCGATTCTGCGCCTGCGCTCAGCGCCTCCGAGTGTTCATCCAGCCATGCCAGGTATCGAGCGCCCAGGTCTCTCAGCGCGCCCGCGGACTTGCCCGAAAGTGGCAGCAACCGCGCAGTGCGCTCGCTCACGTCCCCCGTTGTCTGGGCGGCTTCCACAAGCGATTCGGCCGGAACGGCTATTGGCGCGCCGGCCGGGAGATCGCCAGGCTGCGACTCGCCCTCGAGGCTAGAGTAGCCTTCCACCACGACGTGCGCGTTGGCGCCTGAGATGCCGAACGCGCTCACGGCAGCGCGCAGCGGCCTGGAATCCTGGACGGGCCATTCAGCCGGTTCGGTGGCAACTCGCACGGGAAGCTGCTTCCAGTCGATTTCAGGGTTCGGGTTCTCGAAGTGCAGGTGCCTTGGAATCGTGCCGTGGCGCATCGCAAGAACAGTCTTCAGCAGACCGGCCACTCCCGCTGCCGCCTCCAGGTGCCCCATGTTGGATTTCACCGTGCCGACGATGAGCGGACTATCCGCGTCTCGCCCCGCTCCGTAGACTGCGCCGACCGCCCGTATTTCGATGGCGTCTCCCAGCGGCGACCCTACTGCATGGGCCTCCAGGTAGTCCACGTCCGCCCCACTGAGGCCGGCCTGAGCGAGAGCGTCCCCCATCACGCGTTCCTGTGCGGAGCCGTTGGGCACCGTCAGCGCCGCGCTCGCGCCGTTCTGGTTGACGGCAGAGCCTTTGATCACACCCCAGATGCGGTCGCCGTCTCGCTCTGCATCGCTCAACCGCTTCAGCACGACCACTCCGCAGCCCTCGCCACGCACGTAGCCATCCGCCGCGGAATCGAACGGCCTGCTCCGGCCCGCGCGTGACAGCATCCCCGCTTCGGTCATGAACTCCGTTACCGACTCTGACAGGACAATGTGAACGCCGCCGGCAAGAGCCAGGTTCACCTCTCCCCTGCTCAGGCTGCCGACCGCCTGGTGAATGGCCACCAGCGACGACGCGCAGGCCATGTCGACGGGCACCGCCGGTCCTTCCAGGCCAAGCGCAAAGGCCACACGACCGACGGTTACGCTGGGAGTTGTGCCCAGGTAGCTCCCGGCCTTGCCGTTCGACTCCATCAGGTCTCTGTACTCGCTCCCGGTGACCCCGGCAAACACGCCTGTCCGGCTCCCCCTCAACGATTCCGGATCCATGCCTGCGTCTTCCAGCGCCTCCCAGCTAGTCTCCAGCATCAGCCTCTGCTGCGGGTCCATAGTGCGGGCCTCAATCGGCGCAATGCGGAAGAACCGAGCATCGAACAGCTCAACGTCGTCGATAAACGCGCCGCGCATCCGTGGAGCGCTCAGCGCCTCAGAGTTCGGGCGGCAGTCGGTGATGGCGTCAGCGCCCGAGGCTAGCAGCGCCCAGAACTCGGACAGGTTCCTGGCCTGCGGCAGGCGGCATGCCATGCCCACGATCGCTATTCCGTCGCTCTCGACCGCGGAGGCGGTCGAAGTAGCAGCGGCCGCCGCAGCCGGCTGTGCAGCGGGCTGGCGCGCGGCGCCGAGATGGCCTAGCTCTTCAGACAGGTGCTGAGCAAGCGCCGTAATGTCAGGGTGGTCGAAGACCGCTGTGTTGGAAACGACGTACTCGCCAGCGAAGGCGCGGTTGAGCCGATTCCTGAACTCCACGGCCATCAGCGAGTCCATTCCCAGGTCGAAGAACCCGACGGTGGGAGACGGCGTCGTGGGCAGTCTCATCACGGCCTGCAGCTCCCGCTGCAGCATCGACGTCAGCACTGCCTGCGAGTCAACCGCCACAGACATGCCAAGCTGGGAGAGCAGGTCGCCCGTCGATTCGCCGGCCTCCTGGAGTGCGCTCCCTGTCGTGGACAGCAGCTCCTCCATGAACGGCGGATTCTCGGTCTGTCCCTCAGCGTATCTCTGCCAGTCAATTGCGGCCACCATGAAGCCGGTGACGTCCTGGAGCACCAGCTTCTCGAATGCCTGGAAGCCTTGCTCCGGCGTGAACCATCCCGTGCCGCCCGCGCCCAGACGCTCCTCGATGCGCCCCCGCTGCTCGGCCGCCTCACCGATGTCCGACCACGCGCCCCATGCGATGGCCTGTCCAGGCAGCCCCAATGCACGTCGATGCGCCGCAAGCTGATCGAGAAAGGCGTTAGCGGCAGCGTGGTTGGCCTGGCCGGGGTTGCCCATGATACCGGCCGCGCTTGAGAAGAGCACGAACATGTCCAGGTCGCGGTGCATGGTCGCCCTGTGGAGGTGCCACGCGCCAATCATCTTGGGCCACACGACGTGCCGGAAGCCGTCCCACGTCTGATTGGTCAGCGCGGCGTCCGACAGCACGCCCACACAGTGAATGACGCCCGCCAGCGGCGGAAGCGTCGCATCCATGCGCTCCAGCATCGCGTCCACCGCCGCCGAGTCGGTGACGTCGGCAAGCTCAACCTCCACCCTCACGCCGCGCTCCCGCAGGGCTGCGATGGCCTCGACCGCCTCCGGGTCTGGGTCTCTGCGCCCGTTCAGCACGATTACGCCCGCTCCGAGGTCAGCCAGCCTGCCGGCCAGTTCGCAGCCTATGCCGCCGAGGCCGCCGGTTATGAGGTAGGCGCCGTTCTCCCGCAGCTTGCCAGCTTGGAGCGGCGACTTTGCCATGACAATCTTGCCTATGTGCCGCGCGGATTGCATGAACCTGAACGCAGCGGATGACTCGCTCATCGGCCATCTGCCGTGGAGTATGGGTCCAAGCTCGCCCGCCTCCACGCGTTCCATCACCGACCTGAGCGCCCTGCCGGGCCGACCGGGGTCGGTCTTCTTGAGAACGTCCACCTCCAGGACGTGATAGTCCACGTCCGGGCGCGCCGCCGCCATCTCATCCCGGCTCAGGATGTCGCGCCTGCTCAGCTCCACGAATCGACCGCCCCTGGCCAGGCAGGACAGGCTAGCTTCGATGAAGCCCTCACCCGTGAGGCTGTTCAGCACGACGTGAACGCCCTCGCCGTTGGTCGCATCGAGCACCCCATCTGCGAACGTGGTCTGACGGCTGTCGAAGACGTGCTCGATTCCGATTGAGCGGAGGAATGCCTGCTTGGGAGCGCTGGCTGTGGCCAGCACCTCGGCGCCCGCGGCCCGCGCCATCTGGATGGCAGCGAGACCCACACCGCCCGATGCCGCGTGGATGAGCACGCGTTCGCCTGGCTTCAAGTTGGCCATCTCGAACGACAGCGCGGCGGTCACGAACACCGTGGGCATCGAGGCGAGCGCGGTCGTCGGAATGCCCATCGGGGCCGGGACCACCATCTCCTCCGGGATGACAGTCTCCGAGGCAAACGTGCTGAAACCGAGCGCTACCACGCGGTCGCCCACCGACACGCTGGTCACGTCCGAGCCAATCTCAAGCACGCGGCCGCACAGCTCGTCACCGAAGAACCCGCCGGGCATGATGCCTATGCCCAGCAGCACGTCCGAGAAGTTCAGCCCCGCAGCCTCGGAGGCTATGCGGACTTCTCCCGGGCCCAGCGGGCGATCCGGCAGACTCAAGACCTGGAGCTGCTCCAGCGACCCACCCTCGTCACGCTCAAGGTACCAGGGTGAATCGGTGGGAAGCGTCAGGCGCTGCGTCTCGGTGTCCGCACGCACCAGGCGCGCCGCCAGCCGGCCGCCCCATCGATAGGCGACGTGGGTTTCAGCGTCCGGGTACATCAGCTCGGTTACGATGGAAGATGCAGGCGCGTCTCTATCGGGATCGAGATCGATCATCCTGGGCTGTAGATGCGGCGCTTCGCGGGCGACCACCCTTCCGAAGCCCCAGAGCATGGCTCCCGCAATCTGCCCGCCCCGCTCATGCTGAATGACCTGCCCGCCGCGCGTGACGAACCACACGCCATTTTCGGGCGCAGCATCAGCGTCTGCGATTCCCTGCATGAGCGCGAGCCCGCTCCCGCCAATCTCCCTGGCGTCCTCGCCCATCTCCTCGGTGGTTGCCCCTTCACCGTGGCCGCTCAGACCCACCAGGTGAACGACTCCCATCAGTGGGGCGTCCTGAGGCAGACCTTCCAGCACGGATCGCCAGGAATCGCGCTCCTCAAAAGCGACGGCCCTCCTGACTACGGCTCCATTCTCGCCCTCCTGACCAACGGCCACGCCTGCGTCCGAGACCGCCAGAACGACAGTCTGATTGCGAGCGCCAAGCGCGCCGGCCAGCGCCTCCGCCACCCCAGCTGTGTCAGCGGCGAGAAGCCAGACGCCCGCCGGCTCCTCCACCTTGACCGGGCCTCTCGCCAGGATGACGCCGCGGTCGGGCGTGCTTGCGGGGTCTGTCTCGTCAGTACCAAGGACGCCGATCTCGCCGAATCCCGCGTCCGTGAGAGCCTGTCGCCACACCGCAGGGCTGGCGAGCGCGTGGTGGGGGCGGTAGTCGTCGGCGAACCGCCACCAACCGTCGAGCTGGCCGAACGTGAGGTCAAGCCAGCCCTGGCCGCGGAGGTTCTCCAGCATGACAAGCTGGCCCGACGGCGCGAGAAGCTCACGGCAATGCCCAAGCGTCTCGCTCAGGTAGCGCGTGGCGTGCAGGACGTTCGACGCGATCAGGAGATCGTAGCCGTGGGCCGGATAGCCCTGCGCAACGGGGTCCCTCTCAATGTCCAGAACGCGGTACTGGATTGCGCTTTCGCTGCCGCCAAAGCGATCCTCCGCCTCCGCGAAGAAGCCCGCCGATATGTCCGTGTACACATACTCGAAGCGGCCGGCCGGAAGCTCCGGCAAGACGGATGCGGTCGCCGAGCCGGTGCCCGCGCCGATCTCTAGTATCCTGAGCTTGCGGCCTTCGGGAAGTCCTGTCAGCAGTGACCTTATCGCGTCGCCTAGCATACGGTTGGCGGCGCGGGCCACCGGCGCCTTCAGGTACAGGTCGGCGGCCGTGGGCTCACCGCTGCTGAACAGCAGTGTGAGGGGGTCGGCCTTGCCGGTCAGCGCATCGGCAAGTGCATTGGCGCTCCTTCTGAACAATCCCACCTCATTGGAGCCGGTCGCGTATCGCGAGCCCATCCACCCCGCGAAGGCGTCCGCGTCGAGCGGGAGTACTTCCGGCAGAGGGTCGCCCGCGCCAATCTTCACGACGAACCCATCGCCGCTCTCCTCCACAACGCCGGCCCTCGCTTGCAACTCAAACAACCTCCGGAACAGGCGCCTGTGCTCATCCAGCACGTTGAGTCCCACGCGCAGGGTCTCCGGCTCCACCGTCTCGCCTTCGACGCGAGTCCAGCCCAGGCGCTCCAGCGCCACAAGCGCATACGCCCACGATAGACGCTCCAGGTCATTCAGCAGGCCGTGCCGCTCGTCAGGCTCCACGCCCTCGTCAGCAAGATAGCGAGCGAACAGAGCGGCGTCCGCCGCGATGCCCGCCGGGCCGGTCAGGAAGTCCGCGGGCTGAAGTCCATCTTCCAGCAGGGAGTCCCTCCAGACGATTTCGTACAGGAGGTCCTGAATACCCTCAGAAGAGGACAGGAGAGCTGCGCGCGTGGCGCGCTTCACGGCGTAGCCGGTGATGCCGCCAATCTCTTCCCCGTCCGCGCTGAAGATCGCCAAGTCTCCGACCAGCACCTCCCTAGTTTCGGACGAGCCGTCTTGGGATTCTCGCGCGTCGTTCCTCAGACTGGCGCGGCATACCAGTCTGTCGGGCAGCGCGCCCGTCAGCCACATGCGCTCCCATGCGAACGGCAGGTAGGCCTCGCCGTCCTCGGACCCGCTCGAATGTCGCGCCGCCGACATGACCTGGAAGCAGCCGTCGAGCAGAAGCGGATGCACGTCGATGCCACCCTGCTCAACCACTTCGGGAAGCGCAATCTCGCCGACAGCCTCGCCTCCGCCGGACCACAGGGCTTGGAGCGTGCGTAGCGACTGGCCAAGATTGATGTTGGATTCCGCCCTCGCCCGGTAGAAGCCGGGCACGTCCTGCGGCGTCAGGCCGGACTTGAGCGATTCAACGTCGATCTGCCCTGCGGCGCCGCGCGCTCTCGCACCCAGGGACAGGCCGGCTTCCGCGTGAAGAGTCCAGCCGTCCTCTCCTGCGCCCTTGCTGAAGACCTCCAGCTTGCGAGACCGTCCGTTCTCTGGCGTGTTGAGCACCGCCTGAATGCTGCGAGCGGCAGGTCTTCCGTCACCCTCCTCGCCATCCTGCCCGAACACCATCGCGGTCTGCAGCTGCAGGTCTTCTACTTCGACCGACGCCGCTCCCTCACGCACCGCAACGGCCGCGGCCACTGCGCCGTACAGCGCGCCCGGCATCACCACGCGATCGTACACGCGGTGGTCGCTGAGCCACGCCGGGTCAGACGGGGACATCTCAGACTCAAAGGTCACCTCGCCGCGAGGCGATTCGTGCCTTGCGCCCAGCAGGGGATGGCCGTCGACCGCGCGTCGTCGCTGCTTCTCCTCCACCCAGTACCGCTCGCGCTGGAACGGGTAGCCCGGAAGCTCAATCTTGCGACGCTTCTCGGCGGCAAACAGCCCGTCAAAGCAGATGTTGAGTCCCGCCTCATACGCGCCAGCCACCGCCTTCAGGAATGCGTCCTCTGACACAGCCGGTGGCTCACCGCTGCGCGGGCGCATCATGCTCTGGAGCACGGCCGGTGTTCCGGGCGGCTCCGGCATGTCCACGGGACCTGGCCACACCAGCGCCACGAGCGGACCGAGCACTGCGCCCGGCCCAACCTCTACGGCGAGATCAACGCCAAGCTCCGCCAAGGCCCTGATCCCCCTGCGGAACTGCACGGTGTTGCGCGCGTGGCTGCGCCAGTAGTCGGCATCCAGCGTCTCGCCCTCCTCAAGGACTCTGCCGGTGACGTTGCTCACCAGCGCAACCTCAGGCAGCGCGACGTCGATGCTCTCGTACGCCTTCCCAAGCGGTTCGAGCGCGGGTTCCACCAGCACGCTGTGGAACGCCTGGCTCGTGTTCAGCGGCCTGACCCTGACCTCCTCAGCCTCGAAGCGTTCGCCAATGGCCTGTACCGCCGCGGAGGGCCCGCTGATGACCTGGTGCATGCCGTTGTCCACGGAGATGTTCAACTCCGCACAGTCGGAATCGGCGTTGTACGCGTCGATTGCCTCCTGCACCCTTTGCTGGGTTGCGAAGACTGCCGCCATCGAACCGAGCTCCGGTACCGACGCGAGGGCCTCGCCGCGCTTCATGACGAATCGCAGGCCATCCTCCAGCCCGAACACTCCAGCCGCCTGCGCCGCGGCCAGCTCGCCCAGGCTGTGTCCGATCACCACGTCCGGCCTGACGCCTGCGCTCTCCCACAGGGCCGTCAGCGCGCACTCCAGGGAGTAGATCGCGGGCTGCGTCCAGTAGGTGTTGCTCAGGTCGCCCTCCGCGCTCTCGCTGCCGAACATCACGTCCAGCAGCGACTTGCCGCGCTCCTCTAGCACGACCCGCTCACACCTGTCGAGTACTGAGCGGAACACCGGCTCCGTCTCATAGAGCGCCCTGCCCATGCCGTCCCACTGGCTGCCCTGGCCCGTATAGACGAATGCGACCTTGGAAGTCCTCCCCGGCTCCGCGCCTCTCCCGCCCTGTGCAACCGCTTCAAGGCCCTCTCGCAGCGAATCCGCGTCCCTGAACACGACGGCCGCACGGTGCCCGAAGTGGCTCCGGCCGCTTCCCGCCGTCCAGGCCATGTCAGCGAGGAAGGAGTCTTCCACAGCGTTCGCAGCCTCCGGCTCAGACCCGCGCTCATCCAGCCAGATCAGGTATCGTCCAGCCAGGTCTCGGAGCGCCTGCTCGGTCTTGCCAGACAGGGGCAGCAATCTCGCCGGTCGCGCTGCCGTTTCTCCGGCTGATTCCGAGCCGTCACGTTCGTCCGGCGCCGGCAGGGCCACCTGTCGAGGCGAGCCGGATGGAAGCCTGAGCCTGTCGCGTGCGATGGGCGCCTCCGCGGGCGCGCCGTAGCTCTCCACGATTAAGTGGGCGTTGGTGCCCGACCACCCGTAGCCGCTGATTCCCGCCACGCGCGGGCGTGAGTCCGGCTTGGGCCACGGCATGGTTGATGCCGCCACACGTATGGGCAGGTTGTCCCAATCGATTGCGGGAGACGGGTTGTTGAAGTTGAGGTGCTTGGGGATCACGCCCTGGTTCATCGCCAGAAAGACCTTGATCAGCGACGCGGCGCCCGCGGCCGATTCCAGGTGCCCGAAGTTGGTCTTGACGGAGCCGATGTAGAGCGGGTTGTCGGCCTGCCTCTCCGGGCCGAACAGGGACGCAATCGCCTGAAGCTCAAGCGGGTCTCCCACGGGCGTTCCTGTGCCGTGGGTCTCCACGTAGTCGATTCGAGACGCTTCCATTCCCGCCCGGCGCAGCGCCTCCCTGATGACCTCTTCCTGCGCCTCTCCGTTCGGGACAGTCAATCCCACGCTGGCGCCGTCCTGGTTCAGCGCTGAGCCGCGAATGATGCCCCAGATGCGGTCGCCGTCCGCTTCGGCGTCGCTCAACCGCTTGAGGACCAAGATGCCGCAGCCCTCGCCGCGGACGTACCCATCGGCTGCGGCGTCGAAAGTCTTGCAGCGCCCGTCCGGCGAGAGCATTCCGGCGCCCGCACGCGCCTCCATGACGTTGCCGGAGAGCATCGCGGTAACGCCGCCGGCAAGCGCGATGTCGGCCTCCTCCTGCCGCAACGCCGTTGCCGCCTGGTGCACCGCCACAAGTGACGAGGAGCAGGCGGTGTCCACGGATATCGCCGGGCCCTGCAGGCCGAGCACGTAGGCCACTCGCCCGATGGCCGTGTTCTGAGACGTGCCCGTGGCGGCATACAGGCTGGAGGCGGCACCGCCGCGATTTCCGATGCCGCCGATTATCTCCCGGTAGTCGCTGTGGGTGATGCCGCCGAATACGCCCGTCCGGCTGCCCCGCAGGCCCTCCGGGTCTATGCCCGCGTCCTCCAGCGCCTTCCAGCTTACCTCCAGCATGAGGCGCTGCTGCGGGTCGAGGAACTGTGCCTCCAGCGGTGAAATGCGGAAGAAGGACGGATCGAACCGGTCTATGTCATCGATGAAGGCTCCGAATCGACTGGCCCGGTTCTGAGGCTGGAAGTCTGAGAAGATCTGCCCAATCCTGCCCGCGCCGGAGCTGGGGTCGCCCTCCGTGACGGCGCTTCTGCCCTCCTCCAGGAGCTTCCAGAACGCCTGTAGTCCGTCCGAACCTGGGAAGCGGCACGCCATGCCTACCACGGCGATGGGCTCTGTTACATACGCTCCGATGTTCCCAGTCATAGCGTCGTTCCCGTATGGGGCCCGGAGTGAGATTCCATGTCTGTGAAGACCGTTTGCGGCATTCGCATCGGAATTGCCGTGCACGGCCTTGGAAGTAGGTGGTGGTGGCGTGCCCGACGCCGCAAATCTCAGCCGATATTATAGCACAGGCCGAGCCGTTCGTGCCTGAATGCGAGGCGGAAATCTGACTGCGGTCAGTCGCCGGCAACACGCCGGACGAACTCGCGCACGGCCCGAACGCACTCCGCGGGCCGCTCCAGATGCAGGAGGTGGGTTGCGTCCGGCAGAAAGTCGTAGTCGACGCCATACACATCGCTGAGATTCATCGTGGGCATGTAGGAGTAGGGAAGCGTGGGATCGGCTCCGAGAACCTTGACCGGGCACAAGAACGACCCCAAGTCCACGGCTATGGCGAAAATCCTGGCGTAGTCCATGATTTGCGCCTCATACTCGCGAGGGCATCGCAGCTCGTAGCCGTTACCGCTTTTGCTCTCGCGAAGGGTGGTCTCCGCGACCAGCTCGCAGACGCCCGGCACTACGCGCCGGAAGGCAGGCACATAGGGAAGGAACTCCGCAAACTCGGTTCTTGACTTGAACCGGTAGGACCTGCCCCGGGTCAGTGCGGCGGCGCGATAGAGCGATGCCTCAAACTCCACATAGCTCAAGGGGTTACCGGGCCTGCAAATCGGCGGGTCCAGCAGAAAGAGAGCCGAGTACCCGCTGCCCAAAGCGGGCGAGAGCAGGGAGATCATGCCGGATATTGAGTGAAACACGCCTATCTTGGGCTTGTGGCCGTAGTGCCGATCAATCTCTTCGACTATGTGGTCGTGGTCGCTGACCAGGGTTGGGATGTTGTGGTTTCTGCGCGAGCCAACTGCATTCCAGCCGTGGTTCCTCAGGTCGTAGAGAATCAGGTCGAATTCGTCTGCCAGCAGCGACCAGAACGGATAGTACAGGTCGATTGCGAGCCCGTTGCCGTGGCTCATCACCAGTCGCGGGCCGTCGGGGTTGCCGTGCCGCCTGAGCGTGACGGCGGTGTCGCCGTCCAGCGGGACATCGTGCGTGGAAAGCGGCTCCGGCACCTTCCACACCTTTTCTGGATTCGACATTATCTACCGCGGTCCCTCAACAAATGATCCTCCGAGATATTACGACTTTCCCAGTGCATATGACCAGTGCGTCAGTCACTAGCCGGAGACAACCTCGTGCGCCAGGGCCGCCGCAAAGCACTCCGTGCCCAGGTCTTCCAGGCGCCAGCTCATGCCCGGCGTCTGAGGCAACTCGAAAACGCCGCCCTTCGAGCCGTGACGCATCACGGCCGGAACCTCCAGCTCGGTCATGTCGATCGCAACTCCCAATCCGACCGCCTTGATGATCGCCTCCTTGATGGTCCATAGCTTCAGGAAGCCATGCAGCTTGCGCATTTCGCCCTCGGAAGCGAGTTCGTCCCGTTCGACGGGGTTTAGCGCGGCCTCCATCAGCCCGTCGAGGTCTGCGCGGGCAACGCGCTCCTCGATGTCCACGCCAACCCATCCCTCCGCCGCGTACGCGATCAGGCCGTGGTCTCCGCTGTGACTCACGTTGAAGCTCACTGGCGCCATCTCTCCGCCCAGCACGGCAAACGGCTTCCCGAACTCAAACACGCCGAAGGCAAGCTCTCCGTTGCCGCAGCCCAACCGGTCGCACAGCACGGCCCGGAGAGCCGCACGGCACAGGGCGAAGCGACGCCGGGGGCCATCGTAAAGGAAGCGGCGATAACGCTGACGCTCCTCATCGTCCAGCCACGCCACGGCTTCTGCCTCTGCGGCCGCGTCGGAAACCAGGTCAACGTGCAGAACAACGACGTCGCCCACTTCCCTGAGCGGACTCCACCAGCTGTTGGTCATAGTAGCAAGCATGTCGTACGGAAACTGCATTTTCGACGCGGCGCGGGGCGCGTCACCAAGGAATCAAGCAGAGTATACTATGCCTGCCT
Source organism: Dehalococcoidia bacterium (assembly GCA_034423135.1). Lineage (GTDB taxonomy): Bacteria > Chloroflexota > Dehalococcoidia > Lucifugimonadales > UBA2985 > JAPPHY01. The sequence goes on from DAOUJC010000002.1 coordinate 18,686, forward strand.
CTACGCGGGAACTTGGGCGCCGGAATGCTGCGCGGCGCCGTTGACAAGCGCCTGCCTCACACTTTCGCTGAGCGTGATTAGCTGATAAGCTGTCACCGTTCCCCGAACCGAGAGCGCGCCGCGGCCGCCGGAAACATTCGATAGACACGCCGTTCGGCATTCCGCACCTGCATGAATATCAAACGCCGAATCGCCGCAGCAGCTCCCCGGCAGTTCAACTACGGCCTCGCGGACCTACGCGGCGACGTGCTCGGCGGCATCACGGCCGGTAGCATTTCGCTTCCGACTGCGATAGGCTACGGCGTGATCTCCGGCTTGGGCCCGGTCGCCGGGCTCTACGGCGCGCTGGCCGTCAGCCTCTTTGCCGGCATCTTTGGCGGCACCAGGGGGATGACGTCCGGCCCCAACATACTGGTCACGCTCACGATGGCCGTCGTGGTGACGGAGTACACCACGAGCATCGAGGAGGCTGTATCCGTAGGGATTCTCGCCGGACTCATTCAAGTCGGCTTTGGCCTGCTGGGACTGGGACGGTACGTGGCATACATCCCGTTCTCCCTGACCGCCGGATTCTTCACGGCATTCGGGTTCCTGCTAATCCTGAAGCAGGCGCTCCTTGGGCTTGGCGCTTCACCGGCGGGCAGCGCAGTCGACAGCATGAGGGCGCTGCCGTCAGCGATAGCAGACTTGCACGTGCAGGCCGTCGCACTGTGCGTCTTCTGCGTGGCACTGGGCGTAGCATGGCGAGGGCGTCTTCTGCGCATCTCCCCGGCTCCGTTCGTCGTGCTGGTCGTCGGAACCATCGTGGGAGTGTCGCTGCTGAGGGATGCTCCGACAATCGGAGAGATTCCCACGGGGCTGCCGGCTCCGCAGCTGCCGGACGTATCGCTTGAGTTCCTGATAAGGGTGATGCAGCCTGCTTTTGCTATGGCGTTGCTGAGCTCGGTATCCACTCTGATAGTCTCTCTCCAGCTCGACGCGATCACCGGGTCTCTGCACCGGCCCAACCGTGAGGTCGTGGCCCAAGGCATCGGGAACATGGCTGCCGGCGTCATTGGCGGCTCTCCCGGGGGAGTCGCTCCCGGCTCCTTCGCCAACGCCTTCAGCGGCGGCCGGACGCCGGTGGCAGGCGTGACGGTGGCCGCGTTGTTTCTGCTTGTGATCCTGGTACTGGCTCCTGTCGCGGAGCGCATACCCTTCGCAGTGCTGGCCGCCATAATCATCATCAACGGCTGGAACATCATCGACTGGCGCTTCATAACCGGCATTCACCGGATTCCGTTCAGGTTCTCCCTCGTCATGGTGCTGACAGTTCTGCTGGTGCTGTTTGTGGACATCAACCTTGCGATAGTTGTTGGACTGGTTGTGGCAGCCCTGACCGGAGCGAGGCGGATCGAGACCCTGGAGGTAGACTCGATGATCTCGACGCCCGTGCTTGACTTGGCCATTCTTGGCGAGGGTGACGAGCAGGACGGCATCGATCCATTCCAGGCCCGGTCCGGGCTGGTCATCTTCCCCGACCGCGTCACGGTCGCTTCCGCCAGGGAGGTCAGCCGGATTCTACGCTCCGATATCCGGGCGCATCAGGTGGTGGTGTTCGACATGTCCCGCACGCAGTACGTGGACGACACGGCCGCGGTGGCCATCGGAGGGCTGATCAGGATTGCGATGGCGCAGCGCTCCCGGACCCTGATAGTCTGCGGGCTGAACGCTGACGTAGCCGGCACGCTGAACGCGCTGCGCGTCTTGGACTCCGTGCCGAGCGGCAACATCGTGTCGGACATGGAGGCTGCGAAGGAGATCATCCGCCCCATCCTGCGAGGGCAGTAGCTTAGAACCGGTGGTCGTGGCTGCTCCATCCCCGCTCATGGTGAGCCTGTCGAACCATATGAGCGGGCAGGCTGTAGGCGCATTTGTCCCCGCTCATCCCCGCATCAAGTGCGGGGCAGGCTCTGAACTTGTCGAAGGAAATGAGCGAGGCAGCTAGCCGGTACGGGGGCGGGAATGGCGAAGGGACGCGGGCGCCCTACGGCCCGCGTCGGCTACCGGCTGCCGGAGAGGGAGGAGACAGAGAAAGAGGGAGCGAAGAAGCCTTGAGAAGCGGAGGCGTTGATGCGAGAGCGCCTGTCGCTACTCCCTGGCCTGTATGAGAACTTGTCCGCCGTCCTCTACGTCGACGGTCAGATTGTGCCTGTGCAGCAACGACATCCCAATGAGGGGCGTCGTATCGGAGAGGTAGGCAACCACCTCTCTTGGCTGGCCGTCCCACAGCACCGTCACGCCATAGACCTCGAGTGTTGTCTCGCTGCCGTCGGCCAGGATCACGCTGTTGACGCCTCTGTAGCCCAAGCCCAACTCCGCGACCATCGCCGGCGGCAGGGTGAGGAAGCGTGTGAAGCCGGTGTCCACCACAGCGTCCATGTTTCGGACTTCTCCTGCCGGACCTCGCAATGCAATGGAAACAACCGCCTCATACGCTGCGTTCACAGTCCCCTGTATCACTCGGCCCTCCGAAGAGACCCGCCCCCGATGCTTGCGACCGCCCTATACCCCACGCGAAGCAACCAGACGTCGACGGCGTTCGGGCACTGCGCCAGCAAGCTGTCCGATGCCGCAAGCTCGCTTTCGGCGACCGCCCAGTTCCCGCTGTCTACGTCGATGGCGACGTAAGCTCCATCGTGGCCGGCTTCCACCTGCGATTTGACATGCCGCCGGTAGATCTCATCGCCGAGTCGAGCCGTCTCTTCCTTGGGCCTGCGCTGACGCGCTGCGGTCTCTGGGTTTACCATTCGCGCTCCTCATCAAGTTGCTCTTCTACACACAACATTTTACGACAACCGGCGATTTCAGGACAATGACGAAGGCGCCGCGGGCCGTGGCTTCCCCCTGGCAAGAGCTATCACATTGATGCCCGTGCTCAACCTGCAAGGCTGAGCGTGTTTCCCATCCCGTCTGGCGAGAACGGCCGACAGAGGCAAGCGCAGGCTTAGTCCTCACTCCTGCCCCGGCGATGCATCCCCCTTCGCCATCCGATAGCCGACGCGGGACTCGGTGAAGATGTAGGTGGGGTCGCCCACGTCGTCGCCCAGCTTGCGGCGGAGCTTGCGCACGATGGTGCGCATGGGCCGCAGGTCGTCGCTGCGCCTCTCCCTCCACACCCGGTCCAGAAGGTGCTCGTAGGTCAGCACCCGTCCGGCGCCGACTGAAAGCTCGACGAGCATCCGGTACTCCATTGGCAGCAGGTGCACCGGCCGACCGGCAAGGGTCACCCTGCGCTCTTCGTAGTCGATGGTCAGGTCGCCCATCACGTACGGCTCCAGGGTCTCGGGGACCTCCCGTCGGCGCAGGGCAGCCGCGATCCGCGCCGCCAGCTCCGTTGGCGAGAAGGGCTTGACCACGTAATCGACGGCGCCCATGGCGAAAGCCGTGGCGATGAGCTCGTCCCGCCCGTAGGCGGAAAGGAAGATAACCGGCACGTCCGCCACGTCCAGAATCTCCTTCATCAGCTCGATGCCGTCCGCTCCCGGAAGCATCAGGTCAAGCAGCACGAGAGCCGGCCGCTCCTCTGCCAAAAGGCGGAGGGTCTCCCCCGGTTCTCCGGTCACTATCGGCGCGTAGCCCGCCGCGATGAGGGTGTCCTGGACGTAGCGAAGGTCCCTGGGGTCGTCGTCCACCGCCAGCACCCGCACCCTGTCGGAGGTCTCTCCCCGTCCTCGCCGCGAGGAGCGCGTCGAGAATGGCTGGCCGGAATCCGCCGTTCCGGTCCCGGCCTCTCCCACCGTGGGCAGGGTGAAGGTGAAGCGGGCACCGAGGCCCGGCCCGTCGCTCTCGGCCCAGATGCGCCCCCCGTGGGCCTCCACTATCCCCTTGCAGATGGCAAGGCCCAGGCCCGTGTCCCCTCCCTGCTCCTCTGACTGCACCTGTGAGAACTTGCGGAACAGGAGGGGGAAACTCTCTGCCGGGATGCCCCGTCCCTCATCGGTCACCGAGAACACGACGTTAAGCTCATCACGCAGGGCCTTCACCCGGATGACGGACGACTCGGAGGAGTATCGCGCGGCGTTGCCGAGCAGGTTGCCCAGCACCTGGACTATGCGCCGCCGGTCCGCCATCACCAGGGGGAGGTCTGGCTCGACGTCGATGGTCAGGTTGTTCCTGCCGCCGGCGCTCTGGAAGGCGGTCCTCGCCCGTTCCACCAGCGCGGCCGCCTCCACCGGTTCGGGGCTGATCGCCAGCGAACCCGTCTCGATGCGGGCCACGTCTAGGAGGTCGGAGACCAGGCCGTGCATGTGGTCGGCCTGCTCCCCGATGAGGCGGAAGAGCTGGCGGACCACGGCGGGATCCAGCTCCGTGGGCGACTCCAGCAACGTGGCGGCGGAGCCCTTGATGGAGGTCAGGGGCGCCCGGAGCTCGTGGCTCACCATAGCCAGGAACTCGGCCCGCAGCCGCTCCAGCTCCTCAACGTCGGCCATGTCCTGCATGGTGATGACCACCGACTCCACCGCGCCCTTATCGGAGAGGATGGGCGTTGCATTGAGCAGCACCGTGACGCTCCGCCCGTCCGGGACCCCCAGGACTATCTCCTCGGCTCGCACCGTCTCCCCAGAGCTCAGCAGCTCGGCCACGGGGAACTCCCGCAGGGAGACCTCGCTTCCGTCTGCACGTCTGCACGTCATCAACTCCAGGAGCGCCTCATGAGTCTGGCCGGAGTCCCGCAGGCTGTCCGCGATCCTCTTGGCCTCCCGGTTGAGGGACTTGGGGGTTCCCGTCAGGATGTCGAAAACCACAACCGCTACCGGAGAGGTGTCGACCAGCGTCTCCATGTAGGCCCTGGCCAGCCGCGCCTCGCGGTGCCGGCGGGAGTTGGCGATGACCAGGGCCGCCTGTGAGACGAACATCACAAGTGTCTCCTCATCAGCCCGGCTGAACTCCTCGCCATTCTCCTTGTCGCCCACAAAGACGTGGCCCACTCGCCCGCCCCGGTGGAACATGGGCGCAGACATGAAGCGGAAGACTCCCACCGGCAGTGGGATGCTGAACTCCGTGAAGCCCAGGGCCCGTACGTGCTCCGTCAGGTCAGGGACTCTCATGGGCTCGGAGATGCCGGTCAGCGCCTGGAAGACGCTCAGCCCCTCGGGCATCAGCCATAGCCGCGCGGACTCCTCCACCGCCAGTCCCGACGACAGGAAATCCTCCACGCCGCCACCTTCGCCCAGAAGCGTCATCACGCCGTAGCGGGCTCCGGTCAGGGCGCGGGCCGAGTCCAGGACGCCCTGGAGCACCGTGTCAAAGTCCAGGCTTTCGTTGATGCGCCGGCTGGCTTCGCTCAAGCGGGTGAGCCGGTCCCGCAGGGCGGCCTCGTTCTCCGATATCGGTTCGTAGGGTCGGTCCAACTCGTCACCTCAATGCGACTACGGGGGATTCTGCGTCTACCGAGGCAATTATGACATCGCAGGCAAAGAATCACAATAGGTCACGAAAAATCGCACAAAAAATCACGGGAATGTCATACCGGCATGGTACGCTATCAAACGACTGTGCCCCAAGATGGGAGGTATTTGCGCGTCTTTCGCCCGACACGATCCAGACCGGCGTGGGCGCCGCCACCAGGAATTGAGATGGACATGCAGCGCAGCCGGGGGGCCGGCGTGGTCATCCTGCTGGCATTGATGATCAGCCTGATGGCCGCCTGCGACGACTTTACGCTCGACGACCTGGCCCAGCCTACCATGAGGCCAGGGTCAGAGGTGACCTCGATTCTCGTCGGCCCCGAGCTGGTGGACTGCGTTGGGGTGGCGCCTCGCAAGTGCCTGGTGGTGGACGGTGAGCTGTTCTACGAGAACATCGAGGGGTTCACGCATGAGGAGGGCTACATGCACTCGCTGAGGGTAGAACGCTACCTTGCCTTTGGCGACGAGCCGCCGCCTGAGGACGCCTCCAAGTACGCCTACATCCTGATTGAGGTAATGGACAAGTACAAGTATCGGGAGTGACGCGGCAGTTGACCACCGCAGGCCAGCGTCGGAACGCGTGAGATGAAGGGGTCTGTCTGACGAGCTAGAGGTATATGCGCAGTGTTCATCAACAGGTTGTTTCGTGAACAGGCCCTGGCAAGGCGCCGGAGGCAGGAGCCGCTGGACGACCGCCTGCAGGTAACAGCCCCCCACGAGTGGCTCCTGGTGGCCGGGCTGGGCGTGATGTTCCTGGCCCTGCTGGTGTACGGCGCCGTTGGCAGCGTTGAGCGCAGCCTCTCCTACGATGCGGTGGTGGTCCTCCCCGGCGAACGCTACCCCGTGTCCGCGCCGGTGTCCGGCACGGTAGTGGAGGTACTGGCGGCGGTGGGCGACACCGTCGAGCCGGGGCAGGTCATCGCCAGGGTGCGCTCGCCCCTGGAGCAGCAGCGGGACTCAGAGGCGCGCCGGCTCCTCGGGTCGCTGGTAGAGGAGTTGGACCCGAATGACGAGGCTGCGGCTGGCCTGCTCCTGCTGGCGCTGGAGAGCGTGGGGGACGCGGGAGCGTCTGCTGCGGCG
>DAOUJC010000003.1:0-28131 GCA_034423135.1 Dehalococcoidia bacterium
TTATGCCGGCGCCCATAGATGCAGGACCGAACTCTCAAACACAGCCCACCGGATTCAGGGCCTTGACAGAGCAACTCATTTCATAGATGAGCTTGTCGAAGGGCGTGAGCGGGGCCTCAATGACGGATGGGAAGCGGGCCGCCACGCAGCCGCGATCCGCTCGTGGTGGTACGCGGCGCCGCCCAGCAGCATCTCGCCTGTTATGGCTCGCTTGTGGTACAGGTGCAGGCTCAGCTCCGTGGTGAAGCCGATTGCGCCGTGGCACTGATGTGCCGTCGCGGTCACCCTGCGAGCGGCCTCGGCCGTCCACGCCTGGGCCATCGACACTTCAGGAGCGTCATGACGCCCCTCGGCGACCAGCCACGCGGCCTGCTGCGTCAGGTGGCGCGCTGATTCCACGTCCGCGAGCATGTTGGCGCAGTGGTGCTGCACGGCCTGGAAGCTGCCGATGGGCCGCCCGAACGCCTGCCGCCGCTTGACGTAGTCGACTGTCATGTCCAGCGCGGCCCGCGCCACGCCGACAAGCTCGGCGCACCTGCCTATGCCCTCCCATGCCATGAGCCGCTCCACGAGAGCACCGCCGCAGCTCGCCGCGCCGAGCAGGCTGTGCGCCTGCACACCCCGGAACTCGACCTCGCAGTACCTGTCGACTCCCAGTACCGGCAACGGTGTCACGGTGACGCCGAAGCTCCGCGAGTCAACCACGAAGAGCGATAGGCCGTTTCCTGGCACGCCCCTGTCGGAGGTCCGGGCCGCTACGATCAGCCAGTCTGCGCCGGCGTGCACGAGTGTCTTGACGCCGTTGAGAACGTAGCCTACCTGCGATGACTCGGCCTGCAGCCGGATGCCATCGACGCCGTGGGTGCCGCCCGGTTCGGCGATGGCCGTGGCCATCTTGAGCTCGCCGGAGGCAATCTGGGGCAGGAGCTTCTCTTTCTGCTCCTCAGTGCCGGAGTCCAGAACGGCAAGGGCGCAAACGGAGGTGGAGAAGAACGGGCCGGGAAGCAGGCTGCGCCCCATCTCCTCCAGCACAACCGCAAGCTCGGTGAACCCCAGGCCCGCGCCGCCGTAGCTCTGCGCGGTCGTGAGACCCAGCAGTCCCTTCTCGGCCAGGCTGCGCCACGCTGAGTGCGGCAGTGGGTCGTCCGCGGTTTCCATAGCCTTCAGGAGCGGCTCCGGCCACTCGCGGGCCAGCAGCTCGCGGACGGCGGAGCGCAGCGATTCCTGCTCGGCGATGAGTCCGTAGTCCATCACCGGGGCAGTCCGAGGCCGCGCTGGGCGATGATGTTGCGCTGTATCTCGGAGGCGCCCTCGTAGATCGTCTCCGAGAGTGAGCTGACGACCGCGTCCGCAATCCTGCCGCGGAGCGGCGCGCGGGAGGCGGCCGGAAGTAGAAGCGCGTCCGCGCCGAGCGTGCGCAGGGCAACGGCGGCGACGTGCTGCCACGTCTCGCTGGTCATCAGCTTGCTCATGGAGGAGTGGTGCGTGATTGGCAGGCCGCTGTCCATTCGCCAGGCCACGTTGTAGGCGCCCAGGCGGCTCGCCTCCACCTTCACCGTCGCCTCCGCAAGCTGCTGCCGCACCGACGGGTCGCTCAGGAGTGAGCGGCCGCCGCTGCGCTCGGACGCCTGCGCGTACTCGATCAGGTCCTCCAGCAGAGCCGCGGCGCGGCCCACGTTCTCGATGCCCGACCGCTCCAGGTCGAGTGCGCTCATGGCCACCTGCCAGCCCTCGTTGTGGCCGCCCAACAGGTTCTCGACGGGCACCCGTACGTCGTCTAACACAATCTCGTTGAGCATGCCGTGCCTGCCGTGAGCTTCCTCGATGGGATGCAGGCCGATGCCGGGTGAGCGCATGTCCACCAGGAAGTAGCCGAGATTGTGGTGCCTGTGCTCCTCCGGGCCGGTTCGGGCCAGCACGTGGGCCCAATCAGCGCGGGCGGAGCCGCCCACGAACTTCTTGAGGCCGTTCAAGACGTAGTGGTCGCCGTCCAGTGTCGCGGTCGTCGCCATGGAGGCCATGTCGGAGCCTGCGCCCGGCTCGGTGTACGCCTGGCACCAGAACGCGTCAGCGCTCGCGATGGCGGGCAGGTGCATGCGCTTCTGCTGCTCCGAGCCGAACCGCATGAGCATAGGGCCTATGATGTTGGGGCCGTCGTCGAATGCGATGACCTGGGGCAAGCCACAGTAGGCCATTGCCTCGACGACTAACGTGTGTGTGACGCGGGATGCTCCGCTGCCGCCGAACTCGGCGGGCCAGTGTATCGTGGTCCACCCGAGACGGGCCAACTCCCGGCGAGCCTCCGTTACCAGCGGCCAGAGGGCGTCCGTGAATGCGTCGCGCTCGCACCAGCGCAGCTCCTCCGACACGTGGTCACGAATGAAACACTCGACCTCCTGACGGAGGGCTAGCTGTTCAGGGGTGAACCGGAAGTCCAACGCGAGTGCTCCGTGGCCGGCGGCCGCGCTTGCGGTCGGCGGCGCGGGCGGCTGCTGTGCGGGGCGTTATCCTTCCCACCACGAGGAGCTGTCGGAAAGGGGGATCTCCAGCACAACCAGGTCCTTGTAGCTGCCAAAGTAGTCCCTGATGCGGGCCGGCAGCGTGGCCACCTTTTCAAACCCCATGCTCTGCGCGACCTCTATGGCGGCGTCCTCGCGGTCCGGCACCAGCTCCATCACCACGCGGTACAGCTCCAGCTCTGCGGCGATATCAAGCAGCTCTCGCATCAGCCTGCGGCCGATGCCCCTGCCACGAAACTCCGGGTCTACCACGACCCGCAGCTCCCCGATGTGCCTGCGGGCAAAGACTCGGCTTCTGTGAAGCGTGGCGTCCGCCACCACCCGGTCGCCGACCAAAGCCTCGATGGGTATGACACGCTCCAGGTTGATGTCCTGCGTCCAGCCGTCGATGACCTCCGGATCGGTCACCGTGTCCTTCAGGTAGTACAGGTCCTCCTCCGGCACACGCTGGAACAGGCTGAGCAGCGCCTCGTTGTCGCCGACGGCCAGAGGCCTGATCTCTACCTCCGTGCCGTCGTTGAGGCTGAAGCTCTTGGGGAATCCCTCAAATGCAGGTATCGATGGCATGACTGCCTCCTTACGTTTGGATGGGTTGATGGCCCGCCAGATGCGAGCGGTTTGTACACCTTGATTCTAATACACTCCGGCGCGGGATGATAGACCACCTGCCCGGCCGCCGTCCGGCTTGCTGAAGCTGCGCAATCTCAGGCACGTGACGGGGGATTGACTACCCTTGCGAATGCCAATACCATATGATGAATCACGGCCGCCCTGCGGCCATGGTGTGCTTTGCTTAACGAAATGACAAGAGACTGGAGGTCTCAAGAATGAGACGCTTGCCTATGACTCGATACCTTGCGCTGACGGCGGTAGCGCTCACGATGGCCGTCCTGGCCGGCTGCGGAGGCGGCGACCCGGATACCACGGAGGCTCCCAGCATTTCTCAGGGCCGGTGGGCACACACTGCAACTCTTCTTGAGGATGGCCGCGTGCTCATTGTGGGTGGGCATGAGAGCGCCTCGCTCAAGCTGGCTTCGGCGGAGATATACGACCCGGCTTCCCAGACCTGGTCGTCCGCGGGCAATATGTCGGACAAGCGGGGCGAAGGACTCAGCGCCACACTCCTGAGCGACGGCCGCGTCCTCGTGTTCGGTGAGACCGACGAGCCCACCGCTGAGATATATGATCCCGCCACCAACCAGTGGACCTTGGTGGGAGAACTGAGTCAGGCAAGAACCGCGGCTTCAGCCACGCTGCTTGCGGACGGCCGAGTGCTGGTGGCCGGCGGGCTGGACGCTACGAAGGCGGGACGAGAGCAGTTGGATACGGCGGAGATATTCGACCCTGCCACTGGAGAATGGTCACCGGCGGCCAGCACGGGACAGGTGCACTCCAACCACAGGGCCATAATGCTTGATGACGGCAAGGTCTTTCTGGTCGGCGGCAATCTGACCGAGATATACGACCCCGAAACTGATACCTGGACCTCCGCTGGGGCTCCCGACCGCGAGAAGTCCTGGGGCTACACGGCAGACCTGTTGAGTGACGGGAAGGTCTTGGTGACCGGTGGAGTGTTCCTGCGCGGCGGCTGGCAGGGCATTCCAAGCGCGCCCATCAGGAACGCAGAGATGTACGATTTCTCAGCTGGCGCGTGGGCCAGGGTGTCCGACATGAACGAGCCTCGCGGCGACCACTCGTCGGCGCTGCTCAATGATGGGAAGGTGCTTGTCATTGCAGGCGCCGAGCTCGAGATGTATGACCCCGGCGCGGACACTTGGACGCTGGCCGGCAAGCTGATGACTGAACGGGATCTCGACTCCCCCCTCCACACGGCGACATTGTTGAATGACGGCACGGTCCTGATTGTCGGAGGCAAAGGGGAAGTCGATGAGAGGGCCCGCGGCCTGGCCGCGGTCGAGATCTACGACCCCGCCACATTCGAGGCTTCGGAGTAGCCATCGGCTTCCAGGCATGGATGGCCTGTCGAGGCAAAGGGCTATTCCATAGAATAGAGTTGCGGTACGGCCCTGGAGCTGTGCCAGGGAGGGCCAATTGGCAATGAGAAGAACGATTCGGTATCTCCTGGCAGCGGCCTGCGTGCTCTTGGCAGGCATGGCCGCAGGTTGCGGCGGCGACGAGGGATCGGGCGTGGCTCCCCTGACACAGGGGCGCTGGGGACATACTGCAACCCTGCTGGAGGATGGCCGCGTGCTGGTTGTCGGAGGCCAGTCCACGCCATCCCAGAAGCTGGCCTCGGCCGAGATATTCGATCCGTCTACGGAGACGTGGTCCGCTGCCGCCTCGATGGCAGAGAAGCGCAGCTCAGGACACAGGGCAGTGTTGCTCCAGGACGGCCGCGTGCTCGCACTGGGCGAGAATGACGACGCAACTGCCGAGATATACGATCCCGCCACGGACCAGTGGTCTGCTGCGGGAGTCATGCATCAGGCCAGGACGTGGCCATCTGCCACGCTGCTGGAAGACGGACGCGTACTAGTGGCCGGCGGCCTGGACGCCACCAAGGCCGGCGAGGAGCAGCTGGACTCCGCTGAGATATTCGATCCGGCTACCGGTGAATGGACTGAGACCGCCAGCATGGCGGAGATTCACGCCGGACACGGCGCGGCGTTGCTGCCGGACGGCAAGGTGCTGGTGGCGGGAAGATACATGGGCGAGCTCTTTGACCCTGCAACCGAATCGTGGTCAAACGCAGGCACGCCCACCAGGGAGCGGTCGCTCGGCGCTACTGCCGACCTTCTGAATGACGGCAGGGTCCTGATAACGGGTGGCCGGTACCAGCAAGGCGGGTGGTCCGGTGCAATCGTAGCCGTAAGGACCGTGGAGACCTACAACTCGGCAACCGGCGCGTGGGAAGAGGCTGCTTCCATGTCCGAGGCCCGCGAGGAACACGCCTCGGTCAAGCTGTCGGATGGCAGGGTTATGGTCATAGGCGAAAGGGCAACGGAGATTTTCGACCCCGCCACCGGTCAATGGACCGAGTCAGGCAATCTCAGCACGTCTCACGGCACTCTATCTACAGCAACTCTGTTGCAGGATGGCCGCGTGCTCGTGGTGGGCGGAATGTCCCAGGAGGGCGACGGAGGCAGAGCCTTGGGTGTCGAAGTTGTGGAGATCTACGACGCGGCAGAGGGCTGGTAGCGGCGGGAGATACCCTCCCCGGGTTTAGGTCTGAACGGACAAGCATCACACAGCTCCCTATGGTCTGCCCGAATGGGTTGACCTCTAGGAGGTACAAGATGGCAACCAGTGCAACCGGAAGACTCCTGGCACTTTTGGGGTTGGCGCTCTTGCTGGCCGCCTTCGCAGGTTGCGGTGGAGGTGAGCCTGACGCTATGGAAGCAGCCAGCCTGTCCACAGGACGCTGGGGCCACACCGCGACACTACTGGAGGACGGGCGCGTGCTGGTCGTGGGCGGCCAGGAGAGTCCGTCCGGCAAGCTGGCCACAGCCGAGATCTACGACCCCGCTGCGGACACGTGGACGTCGGCAGGGAGCATGTCCGTGGAACGCGGGCAAGGACTCAGTGCCACGCGGCTCAGCGATGGCCGGGTGTTGGTAACCGGCGACAGCGATGAGTCGATCGCGGAGATCTACGACCCCTCCAACGGTCAGTGGTCGCAGGCGGGAATCATGACCGACCCGAGAAACGCCGCCACCTCCACTCTTATGGGGGACGGCCGCGTCCTGGTGACCGGCGGTGGGGACGCCACCAAGGCCGGCCAGGACCCGTTTGACTCTGCCGAGATCTTCGACCCGACCACCGGCGAGTGGACTGCGGTAGAGAGCATGCAGAACGAGAACTATGCCCACGGCGCCGTGCTGCTGCAGGACGGAAGGATCATGGTAGCCGGAGGCAGCCTTACCGAGATCTTTGACCCCGCCACGGGTACGTGGTCCGCTGCCGGTGAACCCCTTCGGGAGCGCACGGGAGGCTACCCAGTCATTCTTCTGGACGATGGAAAGGTGCTGGTGCCTGGAGGGGAGTTCAAGCAGAGGAGGAGGGCCGGCGCAGATCCCATCAGGAACGTGGAGCTGTACGATCCATCCACGGAGGCATGGACGCGCGTCGCCGATATGAACGCGCCCCGCACCCGCCACGCAGCCGCCCTGCTCAACAATGGGAACGTGCTGCTGGTGGCCACCAAGGAACTACAGATGTACAACCCCTCAACGGACATGTGGGCCTCGGCTGGCAATCTAGAGCAGGAACGGGGCACATACTATACGGCCACTGTGCTCCAGGACGGAAGGGTTCTGGTGGTCGGAGGCCAGGAAGAGGACGATGGAGGCAGGTTGAGGGGCGTCTCCGTGGTCGAGATCTACGACCCGGCCAATTTCCAGGAAGAGGGCTAAACCCCGGCGTAAGCTGCCAAAACTCTAGATGGTGCGCTAAGGAGGGCGAGTCCTACAGGATTCGCCCTCCTGGCATGTTGACCCAGGAGCTCATCTCGCTGGGAGCGGTGACCGCCTCCGCCTGTCTGACGTAGGCGGGGCTGAGCTGGCTCATGGACGTGACGCCCAGCAGCCCCATCGACGTGATGATCTCGTCCTCCAGTATCTCCAGCGCCCTCACAAGCCCCGCAACGCCGCCGGCCGCCAGCCCCCAGCACTGGAGCTTGCCGACCGCCGTTGCCGTGGCCCCGAGCGCGATGGCCTTCATAACGTCGCTGCCCCGCTGGATGCCGCCGTCCAGGACTATCTCGGCCTTGCCTCCTACCGCCTCCACCACCTCCGGCAGCACGTCCATCGTCGCCAGCCCGTGGTCGAGCTGGCGGCCGCCGTGGTTGGAGACCCAGATCACCTCGATGCCGCGTTCCACGGCCATCGCCGCGTCCTCCGCCGTGCCAATGCCCTTGAGAACGAGCGGCAGGTCCCACACGTCCCTGATCCTGTCGATGGTCTCCCAGGTAGTCCTGGACGCGTGGCCTCCCTCTCTGGCGGTCACCTGGTGCCTGCTGGGCGAGGCGGTGCCAAGGAAGTCGGCCCTGGGTGTCCACCGGGCCAGCAGCGTCCTGTCCCTGCGGCTGGGCCGGGCCGTGTCCACGGTGATGCACAGCGCCGCGTAGCCGGCGGCCCGAACCCTGCCAATCATCTCCTTGATCCAGTCCCAATCGCCGTGCAGGTATAGCTGGTACACCTTCGGGTTGTCCGCGGTGGCGGCTATCTCCTCTAGGCTCGGCTCCGTGACGGAGCTGATGACGTCCACAATCCCGAACTCGTCGGCGCCCTTGGTGGCCGCGGCGCCGCCCTCCGCGAAGAAAACCTGTTGCGAACCGATGGGCGCAAGCACAACCGGGATGCGCAGGTCGTGGCCGAGGAGGCTTGCGGACGTGTCGATGTTGGACACGTCGACCAGCACTCGGGGGCGGAAGGCCAGCCGGTCGAAGGCGTGGCGGTTTCGCCGCAGGGTGGTCTCAGACTCCGAGCCGCCGGACAGGTAGCCCCACGTTCCCTGGTTCAGGTTGTGCCTGGCCGCCTGTATTATCTCCTGTGTGGTCACGAAATCGATCGCCATCGTACGCCTCCTTGTGCGCCGCTGCGGAATCGGTTGGGTAGCAACCTAGAGGTCTCTTGGGGATCGCCGGTCATCGGCGCGGGTATGCACGTCCAGCAGCACCGTCTTACCCTGCGCGTTGAGCTCCCGCGCCCGCATGATGGCGGGCCCAAGCTCCGCCGGCTTGACGACTGTGATGCCCACCGCGCCCATGCCCTCGGCAATCTTGGCGTAGTCCCCGTACATGTGCGACACGCCGTACTGCAGGCGCGCCGTCGGGAATCCGCCGGGGTAGGTGGCCATGCCGCCGTTGTTGAGCACCAGAGTGGTGATGGCCACGCCCGTCCTGGCTGCGGTCTCGATGTCCAGGCCGGACATGCCGAACGCGGCGTCGCCCATGAAGTTGATGCAGAACCGGTCCGGGTAGGCCATCTTGACGCCAATCATCAGCGGTATGCCGTAGCCCAGGTGGGTCGACTTGCCCCAGCCGATGTACGTGTGCGGCGCGGTGGCTGTGAGGAACGGCACCATCATGTCCCGCGGCGATCCGGCGTCATGGGTGACCACGCTGTTCTCCAGGTCCAGGTTCTGGTTCAGCTCCCAGATGACCCTGTAGGGGTTGATTGGCTCCTCGTCGTCGGTGAGGACGGGCATCCACGCCTGCAGCCACTCCTCCTTCACGGAGGCGAGCTGCGCGGGCGCGCTGGTCTCGCCCTTGCGGCCGTCATCTCCGAGCCGAGATTTGACCTCGTCGATCATCGCCCGCAGCGTGGCCTTGGCGTCGCCCGGCAGTGCGATGTCCACCGGAAAGTCCTTGTTGATGTCCTCGATGCTGCCGACGCTGTGAATGATTGTTTTGCCGGGCGGGATGGGCTGCCCGTAGCCCGTCCTGGTCATGCTTGAGCCGATGGCGAACAGGGTGTCCGACTCCTGCAGCCACTGCCTCGCTGCGCGCGTGGTGGAGCCGCTGCCTCCGCCCAGCGCGAGCGGATGGCGCTCGTCGAAGGCGGACTTGCCGGGCATGGTTGTGTATACGGGAATCTCGGTTAGCTCTGCGAACTCCCGCAGCTCGGCGGTGGCCCCGCCAAGCAGGACTCCCATGCCGGCCCAGATCACGGGGCGAGCGGACTCAAGCAGCGCGCCGACAGCCTCCTTGACGTCGGACGGTGACGGCGACTGCACGTAGACGCCGGGCGAGTGGTACGGCGGGCTGTCCGCCGGCACCTCCTGGTCGCACACGTCCGCGGGCATCTCGACCACAACCGGGCCGGGGCGGCCGTTCCGCAGCGCGTGGAAGGCTCTGCGCATGACGGCGCCCACCATGTCCGGCCGGGTGATCACCTCGCAGTGCTTGGAGATTGGCTCGTAAGTCTTGAATGCGGAGAAGTAGGGGCGGACTGCGGTGCGCTCGAGGCCCGATCCTCGCGGGAGCACCAGTATTGGCACGTTGTCGGCGAAGGCCTGGCTGATGCCGCCCATTGCGTTCTCAGCGCCGGCCTGGTCCTGCACGGCCACCACGCCGAATCGCTTGCGGTCGTTCATCCTGCTGAACCCGTCGGCGGCCATCACAGCCCCGCGCTCGTGGCGGAAGGAGATGGGGCGGATGCCCTCCTTGGCTACGGCTTCGATAAGAGGATTGGACGGGAAGCAGGCCATCCACTCCACGCCCTCCGACTTCAGGATACTTGCGATGGTCTCCGTGACATTCATGGTTGTCACCCCCTGTTGAGTTGTTGAGCGGTAGCCGAGTGCATTATACCTGCTTTGGGCGCTTCTGGCACATGGCAGGAGTGGTCACGGCGCCGACACCGCGGCCGCGTCGTCAAGGCGGCCGTCCACCAGGTTCAGCGTCCTGTCCGCTATCCGCGCCAGCGTGAGGTCGTGAGTGGCCACGACCACGGTCACCTGCCGATCATGAGCCGTGTCACGCAGGATTTCGATGACGGACATGGCGGTTGCGCTGTCCAGCTCGCCCGTGGGCTCGTCGGCGAATATCACGGCAGGGCCGGTGACCAGCGCTCTCGCGATCGCCACCCTCTGCTGCTCGCCGCCGGACATCTCGTACGGCCTGTGGCGCGCCCGCGGGCCTAGTCCGACCGTGTCCAGCGCCTCCGCGGCCCGGCGTCGGCGCTCCCGCCAGCCCACGCCGCCGATGTGCAGCGGAAGCTCCACGTTCTCCTGCGCCGAGAGCAGCGGCATCAGGCCAAAGGACTGAAACACGAAGCCAATGAGCCTCCTTCGCAGCTCCACCAGCTCCGACTCGCGCAGGTCCGGCAGGCTCAGGCCGTCCAGCACCACGGTTCCCGCGGTGGGCCTGTCCAGCCCGGCCATGATGTTGAGGAGCGTTGTCTTGCCTGAGCCGGAGCGTCCGGTCACCGCCAGAAGCTCCTGGCCGTACACGTCCAGGTCCATGCCATCCACCGCAGTGACCGCGGAGTCGCCGGAGCCAAATACCCTGACCAGCCCGCGCACGGATATGAGCGGCTGTCCGGGCCGCCTCGCCGTTGCGGCTTCCCGCGCTGAGCCGTCTCTCAAGGCGCAGGCTCGCTCGACCGGCCGTCAGTCTCGGGAGGTTCCGGTCTCGGGCGGCTGTCACGCCTGCTGCCCGGCGACGCGGGCCTGATGTTCACCTGCTGACCGGCTATGTCCGCACTGGCGAGTCCGTGCATGCGCAGCCTGTCCACGTACTCCTGTGG
Source organism: Dehalococcoidia bacterium (assembly GCA_034423135.1). Lineage (GTDB taxonomy): Bacteria > Chloroflexota > Dehalococcoidia > Lucifugimonadales > UBA2985 > JAPPHY01. The sequence goes on from DAOUJC010000003.1 coordinate 10,730, forward strand.
AAGCTGAAGGCGGCCCACACGGTCAACCACCAGGTACTCCTCGGTGGCCGCGGCATCCGCCCCGTCCGCGCCCGCATCCAGTCGGCTCTCCGAGCTGATGCGGCCGTCCCTGATGTGCAGCACGCGATCCATGTGCTCCGCTACGCCCGGATAGTGGGTCACAACCACGACCGTCACGCCGTATATACGATTTACGTCCTTGAGCAGTTGGAAGACTTGGATGGCCGTCTGCGTGTCCAGCTCGCCCGTCGGCTCATCTGCGAGGAGGAGCGGAGGGTTGTTGGCCATGCCCACGGCTATCGCCAGTCGCTGCTGCTCGCCGCCGGAGAGCTGGTGTATGGCTCGATCCGCCTTCTCTTCGATGCCGAGCAGGGCCAGCAGCTCCAGGCTTCGCTTCCTCCGAACCACCGAGCCGATGCCCGCGATGGCCTGGGGCAGCTCTATATTGTCCTTGGCCGAGAGATAGGGCACGAGGTTCCGGGCCGTCGCCTGCCACACGAATCCGACTTCCAGACGGCGGTACTGCACAAGCTCCTGGTCGGATATGTTCAACAGGTCGCGGGCGCCCACTCGAACCTGGCCCGCGGACGGCCTGTCCAGCCCGGAGAGTATGTTCAGCAGCGTGCTCTTGCCGCTCCCGCTAGCCCCAACGATGGCCACCATCTCCGCCGGTTGAACGTCCATGTCCAGGCCGCGCAGGGCAACCACCTCCAGCTCCGCCTTCTTGAAGATCTTGAACAGGTCACGGCACTCGATGTATGGCTCAGCCTGGGCCATAGCCCCGGCCGCTGCGGCGGTTCTGGCCGCGCCCTGGCTCCTCTCTTCGGGTCGTCTCCACTGGTCTTGCATCGAGTGCTCCTTCCGCAACTCTATACTCCATCGCGTGGCCGCGGTCAAGCCTCGCCTATCCGCAGGACTCGCTGCACCTCTAGTCGCGAGGTCACGAATGCCAGCCACGCCACCGTTGCAGCGGCCACGACAGCCAGCACGGCGTAGGTGCCAAGCAGCACGACCCAGTTGATGCGCACCACCATGGGCGGCGTAACCCTCACGCCCTCCTCCGCAATCTCCAGGATGGGAAGCACGCTGGCCGTTATCTGCTGTCCGGCCCACGTGCCAAGTGCGATGCCGCACACCGCCACAAGGAGAAGGTTGAACCAGACCACGCCGTTCAGCTGCAACCTGGAGAACCCCAGTGTTCTGAGCAGCGCGAACTCCGGGCTGCGCTCCCGTACGTCCGTGAAGGAGTAGAGCATCACGCCTGAGGCGCTTGCCAGCGCGAGCGCAAGGAACATGAGTATCAGCAGGCCGCCCCAGCCTGCGCTCACCAGGGGCTGATCCACGCGCTGCTCCTCCAGGTTGGCGGCGACGTAGACGTTGCCCGTCTCTATACCAAAGCCCTTGAAGTCGCCCACGACGGTTTCGGCGTTCGCCTCAACCGGGTCTAGGGTCGTCCACATCTCGTTACTGCCGCCGATGAGGCCCTGCCCGTGGAGGTTGGTGTAGTGGTTGAACGTGCGCAGGTCAGCGACCACGAACGGCCCCTCCCTGGGGTCCAGGGTCGGGAAGTAGTCGGCGACGGCCACTGCCCGCACCGGAACTGTGGCGTCGATTGTGCCGATGGCGAACGGGTCGCCAAGCTCCACACCGGCGAGATCAAGCACCTCCCGGCTGACCACTGCGGGCATGGGAGTCTCCGGCTTGCCCACGCGCAGGGTTGGCAGTCCCAGGCCGCCGGGAATCCAGCTCATGGCGGCCGACCCGTCCGTGCCGGGCTGGGCAACCGCGGCGCTTGACTCCAGGGCGTATAAGCCGGGCACGTCGTAGTCCTCCACAACGTGCCAGCTTTGCAGGAAGGCGCGGTAGTCCCCCAGCGGCTCCTCGCCGAACAGCTCCGACCCCACTGACAGGTCGCCAAGGAATATCGCCCCCGGGTGCTGTATGGTTGACCTGGTGGTCAGGCGGAGGGATAGGAGCGTAAACGGTGGGACTGCGCCAACCGAGTCCAGCCAGCCGTTGCTGTCCACCCTCAGGAGGCGGCGGAACCGCCGTGGAGCGGGCGGGAAGAGGTCTGCGTCCACACGCACCCAACCCTGCGAGTCCAGCTCCCAGTCTTCGAAGTCCATCGAGCCGAACGGGATGTCGAAGTAGTAGCCTGAGTTGTCGCGTACGCGCCCTACCAGTACGGCGCTTGGGTCCGTGGTACCAGGGTTCACCCACAAAGCCAGCGAGGTGGACTGCGGGGGCAGCAGGATTCCGTCGCTCAGGATTGAGACGGCGGGATCGACGCTGATTGCCTCCGTCAGCGACTGCACCGTAGCGCCTCCGGCAAAGTCGTCCCGGTACCAGGCTACGTCAGCGAAGCTGTCGGTGTCTACCGCTATTATCGACAGGTGAGCCTGGTCGAATGCGCCGGCGGCCAGCGTGCCGTTGGTGCGCAACACCTCCGAGATTGTGTCAACGCCATCCACGCGCTGCACCAGGTTGGACATGCCAAGCATGGATACCGGCGCCCTGCCGACGCCGTGCTCGATGCGGAGGTTAGCGCCGGAGTCGTAGAGCGCGCGGTCGCGCTGGCTGCGTTCGATGGTCGAGCTGAAGGTGCTGCCCATGACGCCCAGCGCAGTGGTGAGCATCAGGAGCACCACCAACGAGCCGGGCATGATGGGGTCGCGGGATACGCGCCGGAGGCCCTGCACCAGCCACACTGGCCCCACCGTCTCCGCGGCCCGCGCCACCAGCGAGACGCCAATGGGAAACAGCCGCATGACCAGCAGTCCCAGCGCCAGCAGTCCCAGCAGAGGGCCAAGCAGCAGTGAGACGTCCACCTCAAGCTCGCCGGTGCCCAGGGAGCGCACCAAGAACGATCCCCTGGCCTGAATCTGCCACCATATGAGACCGATGAGCACGAGGGCCAGCACGTCCAGGTAGCTGCGATGAATGAAGGGCGCTCTCGGAGGTCTCGCGCCGGTCTGGCGGAACTCCACCATGCCCTGGCGAGACGCCATCACCGTGGCGATGGTGAGCACTGCGGCCGCCAGCACGGCCCCTGCCGTGCCTAGAATGAAGGCCTGCGAGGGCAGCGAAACGGGAATTGAGCCGCTCCCCAGATTGGCCTCCACGAACACCCTGCCCAGCGCGCGGGAAATGGCGAGAGCCAGCACAGGGCCAAGCACGATCGCAGGCACGGCAAGTATCGCTCCCTCCACCAGCGCGAACAGGCCCAGCTGCGGCGTAGTGACGCCCCTGCTCTTCAGGATCACCGTTTCCCGCGCCCTCGACTTGACCACCAGCCCCGATATCAGGGCCAGGTAGTAGACGAGGATGCCGGTGGTCAGCGAGACCATGAGGTACAGGGGAATCCGCGAGAGGAGCACTTGCTCCTGGAACGCGGCCAGCGCGTCGTCGAGCTCTATGGAGCTGGAGGCGTTCTCCAGCCTGCGCGGCAGTCGCTCCTTCACCTTGGCAATCGTGCTGCGAATCTGCTCAACCTTCCCGGCCCTCACGGTGTGTCGGTCGACGTAGTAGAACCAGCGCACGTCCGCATAGGAGTTGGGGTAGTTGTGGGCCACGTGCTCCAGGATGGCGGTTTCCGTGGTGAAGAGAGGCACTATCGGCACGCCGTCCTCAATGTGGCTGAACGTGCGCTGCACGCCGTACCAGAACTCGTCGTCGGGGTCGGTACGGCTGAACAGCCCAACCACCCTCACTCGGATTGAGTCTTCGAGTGAGCCGTCCACTGCCAGGAACGCCTCGATCTCGTCGCCCGGGGACAGCTCCAGAATCTCGCCGCCCGTCACGTCCAGCGCCACCTCCAGAGGGCCGCCGGGGTCTACAGGTCTGCCGTCCGCGTAGGGCCACGAGCCCGCCACTACCTCCGCGCGATCCGGGAACAGGCCGGTCATGTAGCTGACCTTGCCGCGGGGGCGCACGTTGTCGTTCAGCTCCAGCTCCGGCTTGCCGGCGAAGTAGAATGAGATGGTCTGGAACAGGTGCGACTCGTCCTGAACGTAGTCCGAGAATGGCTCGCCGACCTCCCTTGCGACAACCTCCAGACCTCGCTCGTAGAAGGTGTTCTGCCGGGCGACAGCCGACGGCTCCGCCAGTGCGCCGTATATGCGCGCCGTGACGTGCAGCTCTCTCTGGGGCAGCCGGTCGAGCGTGCGGCGGAGCGCAGCCTCCTCTATCAGGTTGGAGAAGATTACGCCGCTGGCCATCAGAGAAACCGCCAACAGCATGCCCAGGAACAGCACGGCCTCCAGCCTCCAGCCGGTGGCTATCCTGCGGAGCGCTATCAGGTATGCAAGTCGCAGAAGTGACATGGTTGCAGGTTCTCGCTACGCTCCCGTTCTCAGCACGTCTGGCGCCTTCAGGCGTCGCAGGGAGGCCAACGTGGCCAGGATGGCCGTCGCAAGCGCCGCAGCAAGGCAGGCGAACACCAGCCCGAACAGTCCGCCGCTGGTTATGACTTCCATCGGAGGTACGACCGGACTTCCGTCCGAGGTCACGCCCAGGAATCCCAGGACCCAGCGACCGAGCCACAGACCCAACACGCTCCCAATCGCCGCCCCGACTCCCAATACAATCGCGCGCTCGAACACCTGCGAGAGCAGCACCTCCAGGCGCGTGAGGCCCAGGGCCTCGCTCAGCGTCAGGTCGATGCGGCCGGCCTGAATCGACACCACGGAGTGCGCGCCCAGCGCAACCGCCGCTGCTATGGTGAGCGCCGACAGGCTCAGTATGGTGAGGCCGTCCCAGCCGCCGCCCGCCAGGGGATTGCGCCGCGCCAGCTCCACCGCGGCGTCCCTGTCCGCCACGGAGGAGACGCCCTCCACGCGACTCACCGCCAGCACGGCGCTGCTGCGAGCCGGTGAGTCGGTGAGCGCGACCCACGCCTCCTTCGGCGGCGCAGCAGGCTTTGAGCCGGGCATCCGGGCCACAAAGCTCTCGTAGTCGGCTATGTTCACCAGCAGGAACGGCGTCCTGGGCGCCTGGATGGTTGGGAACCGGTCGATTACGTCCACCACCTCAACGGGGATGAACAATCCGTCGCCCTGCACGCGGGGTCGCTCGCCGACCTCGAACGTGGGGCCTCCGACGGCAGGTATGGGAATCGGGCCGGCGGGCACCAGAGTGCCGCGTGCAGACGGCCCTATGGAGTCCCGCCAGCTGAACGTCAGGCCCATCCCTCCGGTGCGGGCGGCGCCCCGGCTCCGCTGCACCCTGTCGTGGTTCGAATCGGGGTTCGGCAGTACAACCCACAAGTCCTGACCTGGGGCCTGCTCAAAGCTCTCGATCACGACGCCCTCAGGCGGGATTGTCGGCCCGCGGGCTGTCACGTCGTCCAGACTGACGCTGCCGGGCTGAACGCCGCCCAGCGAGCCGCTGAGGTTTCGTGTGTTGTAGATCGAGACCAGGCTGAACGGCGGCGTGGCACGCTCCACCGGAAGCGTACCCTCTAGGAACGTCCACTCGTCGGACGCGCCGCCGTCCGGCAGCTCGCCAAGGGGCATGTCGTAGTGCCTGCCGGCCCGGTCTACCAAGCGCATGCCGGCGTGCTGCGGACGTCCTACCTGCGAGGGGTCCTGCTGGTCCACGCGCACCCATACGCCAAGCGTCTCCGCGCGTTCTGGAAGCGCCACGCCGGGCGCGCCCTCGTCCTGTCCGACCAGCTGCGCGGCTCCCGCTGCGAGGCCGGTGTCGTCACCTCCGGCCCTGTGCCAGGCGGCGTGCGGTAAGGTCTGCGGGTCCACGCGCACCAGCGCGCCGGTCTCGCGTGACACAGGGGTGACCGCGGTCACGCCGGGCAGGGCCGCGATCTCGCCCAGCACCTCGTCGTCGAGTGCGGCGCCCCTGATCACCAGGTCGCCGCCCACGCGGAAGCCGGCCTGCTCTTCCTGGCTCCGCACAAGCGTAGACTGGAAGGAAGCGCCGAACACCCCAAGCGCGGTGACCATCATGACGATGATGACCAGCGAGCTGTGTGGCAGAGGGTCGCGGGCCATCCTGGTCAGCGTTAGCGCGATCCACGCAGGCGCTACGAGACTGCTTGCCCACGCCATCCCTCGCATGAGCCACGGCAGCAGCCGCGGAATCAGGAAGGCGACGGCCAGCAGTGCCAGCACCGGCCCCAGCAGCATGCTCAGGTCGACCTGCTCCAGCGCGCCGCCGGCCAGCTCTCGCTGCACGAAACCCCCGCGCTGCTCCACCTGCCACCAGATCAGCGCCACCACGGCAACCACCAGCACGTCTACGTAGTACCTGTGTAGCAGTGGCACGGTTGCGGGTCGGGAGCGTACTCTCAGGAACTCCACAATGCCCAGCCGGGCAAGTCCCACGCCGGACACCGCCAACACTCCCAGGCTCAGCAGTCCGCCTATCGCTCCCATCAGGAATGCTTCAGGCGACAGCTGCACGGGAACCGGCCCGCCTCCTCCAGCAGGGTCGATCGTCCGCACCAGCACGAGCTTCACGATGGCCAGCGCGATCAGAGGCCCGACCACCATCGACGCCAGCACCACTATGCCCTCGCCCAGCGCGAACAGGCCGCTCACCTGCGCCATGCTTGCTCCCCGGCTCCTCAGCACGTTGGCCGTGTCGCTCTGCGTGCGCGCCAGCAGCCCAAGCACAAGCACCAGGAAGTACAGCACGACCGCGACCACCAGCGACAGGAACAGGAACAGGGGCACGCGGGCCAGCGTGAGCTCCTCGCGGTAGTCCTCTATGGTCTGCCCCAGCGCGGTGAGCACCAGCGAGCGCGGGTACAGGAGGTTGAGCTGTTTCTCCAGGTCGACGGCGGCGTCCCGTGTTGGGCCTGCGGCGTCCGCCGTTAGCTCGCCGGTGTCCAGGTACAGGAACCACCAGTAGTCGCCCAGCAGCGAGGAGTACCGCGCTCCCAGTGCGTTGAAGTAGTGATCCTCGGACATGTACAGGGGGGCGACCGTCCACGGGTCTCTGTCCTGCGTGGTGAAGTAGTACGTGTCCCACGTCATCCAGAACTCCTCGGCGGGGTCGACCGGCTCCACTATGCCGACGATGGTGTACCTCACTCGCTCGGTTGGGTCCGCGATGAAGGGCACCAGGTACACCTCCTGGCCCACCTCGAACGCCATGTTGACCGCGGTCTCCTTGCCGACCACGGTCTCGAGGTGGATGCCGGACTCGTGAACGACGGGCGCAGCCTCCGGCCAGCGGCCTTCCACAAGCCTGGTGTGCTCACGGAACCCGGTGAGGAAGAAGGGCTGGCCTGCGCGTCCGCCAATGCGCGGGGGCCTTGCGTCCTCCGTGAGCGTCATGGGCAGATTGGCCTGCGCACGGCCTGACCGATGCACGTTGCTTATCAGGTGGCCCAAGCTCTCGTCCAGCACCGGCTCGACCGTGCTGCGTATCTCGTTGTAGTCCGCCGGGCCCAGTGGCCTGTTCTGCAGCGCCACCTGGGCGTTCAGGGCCACCTTGGGAGTGAGAGCCAGCGTGTGCCGGAGGCCTCCCTCCGCCAGCGCCTGCGAGTAGAGCGCGCCCACCGCCATGAGCGTCACCGCCGTCAGGATGCCGAATGAGGAGACGGCAAGCAGCGTCCATGACGAGCGGAGGCGCCTGGGGAGCAGCCAGAAGAGGACCCTGGTCCAGGTCATGTTGCGTATGCCACCAACTGTCCGCGCCGGGAGTTCAACCGCCGGCTGCGCTCACCGACCGCACCGAGGACAGGCATGATGGGGAAGTATAGCAGAAAGGACTGCATCACACGTTTGACGCCGCGCCTCGCCGCCGCCGCCCTACGTCACCATCGAGAGCGCCTGGCCGCCCCCGGCCGAGAGCGCGACCACCAGCCACGGCGGCACCCTCCAGAACGCAAGCAGGCCGAAGGCCGCCAGCGCAAGCCCGAAGTCCTCGCGAGAGTGGACGGCGCTCGTCCACACGGGGTTATATAGGGCCGCGACCAGCAGTCCCACAACCGCTGCTCCTATGCCCCGGCTCGCGCCGCGGAAGCCGCTGAGGTTGCGCAGCCGGTCCCAGAACGGCATGACTCCTATCACCAGCAGGAACGAGGGCAGGAAGATGGCCGCGAGCGTGAACAGCCCGCCCAGCCAGGCGGTCTTGTCCTCGTAGGCGATTGCGCCAAGATACGCAGAGAACGTGAACAGCGGGCCGGGAACGGCCTGTGCAGCTCCGTAGCCCGCGATGAACTGCTCGTTGTCGACCCATCCCGGCGGCACAACCTGCGTCTGCAGCAGCGGCAGCACGACGTGACCCCCGCCGAACACAAGCGAGCCTGCGCGGTAGAAGCTGTCGAATACCTCCAGCCGTTCGTCGGGGAAGGCCTGCGTGAGCGCCGGAAGGCCGATCAGCAGCGCGAAGAACAGCGCCAGAGACACGATGGCCACGCCGCGCCCGACGGGAAACCGCTGCGTCGGCCCCGCATCGGCGCGGTCCTCTCGCAGCAGGCGCCAGCCTATCGCGCCTGCAACGGCGATGGCGATGACCTGCCCGAGCGCGGTCGGCCAGGCAAGCATGGCTATCGCAGCGGCGATGGCTAGCGTCGCCCTGGGCTTGTCCGGGGCAAGGTTTCGGGCCATACCCCACAGGGCGAGCGCGACAACGGCTACAGCCGCAATCTTGAGGCCGCGCAGCCAGCCGGTCTCGGCCACGTCCCCGATCGCCGTGACTCCGTACGCGAACAGGATCAGGACGGCGGCCGACGGGAGTGTGAAGCCAAGCCACGCCGCCAGGCCGCCGGGCAGCCCAGCGCGTCGTATGCCCAGCGAGATGCCCACCTGGCTGCTGGCCGGGCCTGGAAGGAACTGGCAGAGTGCCACGATGTCGGAGTAGGTGGTCTCGTCCAGCCACTTTCGGCGCTCCACGAACTCCTGCCGGAAGTAGCCAAGGTGCGCCACCGGCCCGCCGAATGACGTCAGGCCGAGACGGAGGAAGGCCAGCAGCACCTCCGGGAAGGAGCCGCGTGGAGAGTCATCTTGCATGAATCGGTACCCTTATGCCGGTTGTAGACCCGGTTCGCGGCGCGCTGTCTGGCGCGATGACCAGTGGAGCGGCGTCCGCTATCAGGCGTTTACCTGCACCGGTAATCGCCACCGGATGTAAGGCGGTTCACCATGCGGCAGCCAATCCGCCGCTGCTAACGCATGGAGCGGCGCGTGCGGCGACGCGGCTAGCCCTCAATGGCGGCGCGTATGCCTTCCTGCAGCGTCTCGAACACCTCTCGCACGCTTCGCCGGGCGTTGACTGTCACGAAGTCGTACTGACTGGCAAGGCTTCGAAACTCCTGCAGCATGGCCCCCTGGTACTTCACGAAGCTGTCGTGCCGGTCCGCCTCCCGCAGGAAGTCCTCACCGGACTCCCAGTGGTCAAGCTCTCGGGTGGCGAGCACGCGGGTCAGCAGGTCTTCCACGTCTATGTCCAGGTAGAAGACCTGAGTGGGGATGATCGCGAACTCCAGCATGTCGTCCAGCCACTGGGCGGGTACACCCCGGACCCGCGCCCGTGCCATGATGGTGTAGATGTATCGGTCTGCCAGCACTACCATTCCGGCGCGCAGCGCGGGCACGATGCCCTTCTCCATGCGGTCCCAGAAGTCGGTGGCGTAGAAGAGGTTGAGTGTGAAGTTGTCGAGCGTGTGGCCCCGCATGGCCCTGTCGATTCCGTCCCCGGTCAGGTCCGACCGGCGGAACCCGGTGTCCATGACTGCGTAGCCCCGGGTCTCCAGCCACTCCTTGAGCAGGGCGATCTGCGTGGAGCGGCCCACTCCGTCCGTCCCCTCAATGACGATGAGGTGGCCGGGCATATATGTCTCTCCCAGGTCCAGGGGCGTATGTCCGTAGAATTGGGGTGTGTTCACGGGCCATCCTCCTTTTCGCGTAGTGGAATATCAGCCGTCCGGAGCTGCCTGAAGATCCGACATCCGGCGCGAACCCGACCGCGTGATGTACCGCCCGGTGAGGCCCGTGCTGCGGAGGACGTCCGGGACGTCCTGGCCTCGCAGCTGCATAACGCCCGGCAGCATGGGTTCCACAAGCTCACGGACCATCTGCTGCTGGTCGTGGATGGGCTGGGTCGCGTCGATGGCCACCAGGCCAAACTCCTCGGTGAGCCTGTCGTACTCCTCCAGTATGGCGCCTTGGAACTGCCGGAAGGCCGCCTCCCGGCCGGTGTTTTGGCGCACATCCTGGCCAGACTCGTAGAATCCCAGCTCCGAGCGGCCCATGACTATGCGCCGGATGGACTCGTCCAGCGGCACCCTGAAGTAGAGCGCGAGCGACGGGCGAATGGCGAACGCATACAGGCGGCGCAGCCAGTCCTTGTTGACGCCGCGGGCACTGTCCCGGGCGAACGCCGTGTATACGTAGCGGTCCGCCAGGACAATGGTTCCTGCCTTGAGCGCGGGCAGAATCTGCGTGACCACCCGGTTTGCGAAGTCGGCGGCGTGGATCAGGCTGAAGGACATAGGAGTGAGCAGTCGTCCCTCCTTGCCCCGCCGCGTGGTGCGGCGCACGATGGGCGAGGAGTTCCACTCCGTGAACACGGTGACGTATCCCAGGTTGGTCAGCCACTTGGCCAGCAGGTCTATCTGCGTGCTCTTGCCGGAGCCGTCGATCCCCTCCACGATGATGAGACGGCCGGGGTATGCGTCATCGTAGGGGTGGGTGCCGTAGCGGGCGCCCATGGGGAAGCTTGCGTTGCCGTTGGTCGTCATAGCTCACCTCGACTGATCAGAATGGGCTGACCGAACTCGTTTTCCCAGCGGAGCTTCAGCGCCGTTGCCGATGCCTCCGCCCATGAGGGCGTTGCGATGGACAGGCCATCGCTGCCCGGAGTAATGGTAACAGATTCCACCTCTGCTTGGGGAGGGAGCCGCCGCTCAAGCTCGTCCGCCAGCAGCAGCACAAGCGCGCCCTGCCGCAGTCGTCTCCGGTCGCCCCCGGTGAGAAGCTGTGACTTGCGGAACCGCTTGGGCAGCCTGTCGCCCTCAGCCAGCAGCAGCATCGCGGCCAGCATCGCCGACTCGCGGTGGGTGAATCCCGGCATGTCCGTCCAGGACAGGATGGACGCGGCGCGGTTGAGCCGGTTGTAGTAGTCCACGGCGCTGCCGATGTCCAGAATCAGGGCGGTGCACTCCACCAGCGCGGTAAGGTGCCTGCGCTTTCCTTCCCACACGGCGCGGCCGATTCGGCGCGCCAGCGCAGCGCGGCGCGGCCCGCGCAGCGTGTACCGCGGTGCGAACCTGTCCATCATGTCCTTGAGAGTGCCCCATCGCACGTCCGCTATGGAGGTGAGCGAGACGCCCCCGTTCTCCGGCAGGGGATCCGGCTGCTGGGCAAGTCCCTCTCGCAGGCCCTGGCCGGACAGCATTATGCTACTTGCTCCCGTGTGCTGAAGCAGCGCCTGGGCAACCACGGCTCCGCCAACTATCGAGTGGGTGCGCTCCGGGTTCATGCCAGGTATGAGAGCGCGCTCCTCCAGGTCGCACGAGGCCAGCTCGTCGACCAGGCGGGAGAGCCCGTCCGCGTCCATGCGGTATCCGTGCAGGGTGCGCATGGGGTATGGCCTGCGCTGCCTGTCGAGCTTGCACAGCAGGCGGAAGGAGCCTCCCGAACCCACAAGGATGTCGTCCGGCGTCAGTGTGGGGAGCGAGGACTCGGACAGGAGCTGCATGGCGTAATCGTGCGCGGAGGCCATGTCCTCGACGCGGGGCCTGTCTGCGAGCCGGAATGCGTTGGAGATTCGCAGGCTGCCCAGGGGCAGGGTGTCCCTATCCTCCATGCGGCGGTCCGTGAAGCTCACGACCTCCATGCTGCCCCCGCCCAGGTCTGCCAGCAGGCCGTGTGTGACGGGCAGACCCTGCACGGCCCCGATGAAGCAGTAGCCTGCCTCCTCGTAGCCGCTGATGACGTGCAGATTGACGCCGTAGCGCCGGCGGGCCTCCTTGGTAATGTGCTTTGCGTTGCGCGAGGCGCGCAGCGCCTCAGTGCCCACGGCATGGAGCGTTGTGACGCCGTAGCCGCGGCACACCTCCACGAAGTCCTCGATTGCGTCCAGTGTGCCGTCCACGCCCTCATCATCCAGGGCGCCGTGCTCATCCACGTGGCTCATGAGGTTGAGGGCCAGGCGCTCCTGCGCCAGAATCTCCACGCCGCTGCTGTTGACCTGCACCACGACTGCGCGGGCGGAACCGGAGCCGATGTCTATGACCGCCGTGGGCGGACGCGAGCTGCGGACGGCGGCGGCCGCAGACTCGAGGGCGCGGAGGTCGGGAAGCTCCCAGTCCTTCGACGTAGCGACGACCGGGTCCAGAACGTCTTCCTGCCTGCTAATGACTGGTCTCATCGTATACGGGACTCCGCCCGGAGAACATCTTGCCGCGAACCTAGCCTCCCTCGCAGGAGGCTGCGCGGTCAGTGGAAGGATACACCGTAGCAACATGCGCCACAAGGGGACTCTGTGCCGGGGCGGCAGACACGATTCGGGTGGCGCAACGCTCGCCGCTGCCTTGGGCGTTGCCCTGTGAACGTGAATTGTTGTATCCTAACGCCCACAATCCTGCACGGCCCCTCCGAAGGGCGGCGTCAGGCAAAAGGGCGCGGAAGAGCAGCAGCCCTAAACGGTTACGCACTTGGCACTAATGGAACACGGTACGCTGTCGGCCGCGGTGGCATCCGGGTGGGGGACGGCTTGGAAGGCTCTCGCCATCCTGGCCTGCGTGGCCGCGGTGGCCTGCAATGGTGAGGAGCCTACACCCACTGACGCCCCCCCTACGCCTACATTCGTTGCGATAGTCTCAGAGGATGAGATGCCCGGCGTAACCGATGACGCGGTGCTCTTCGGTCAGTCCGCCGCCTTTACCGGCCCCGCACAGGAGCTTGGCAAGGGCATGCGTCTCGGCATACGCGCTGCGTTTCAGGAGGCAAACGAGAACGGAGGCGTCCACGGAAGGCGCATTGATCTCGTTTCGCTTGACGACACTTATGAGCCGGAGGTGGCCATCCAAAGGACCCTCCACTTGATCGAGGCTGAGGAGGTGTTCGCGCTGATAGGGGCCGTTGGCACTCCCACGTCACGCTCCGCTACTCCCATAGCCAAGTCCGCAGGCGTGCCATACGTAGCCCCGTTTACCGGCGCCGAGTTCCTCAGAGGGGAGGACCTGGACAACGTGATCAATCTGCGAGCTTCGTACTACCAGGAGACCGAGGAGATGGTGGCGCGGCTCACAAGCGAGCTTGGCTTCACTAGAATCGCCATCCTGCACCAGGACGACTCGTACGGACGCGCCGGGTATCAGGGCGTTCTGCGTGCGCTTGACAGGCGAGACATGACGCCAGTGTCCATTGGCGTGTACCCGCGCAACACCACGGCGGTCAAGACGGCGGTGCTGGACCTGCAGCGGGGTGAACCTGAGGCGGTGATCATGATAGGTGCGTACGAGCCGGTCGCAAGGGCGGTGTCGTGGGCCTTGCGCATCGGGATGGAGTCCATTTTCCTGAACGTATCCTTCGTGGGGAGCAACGCCCTTGCGGAGGAGCTTGGCGACGACGGCGTGGGCGTCTTCGTAATGCAGGTGGTGCCATACCCCACGGACGACTCCCTCCCCATCGTCGCGTCATACCTGAATGCGCTGGCCGCGTACGACCCTGAGGCTGTTCCCGGTTTCGTATCGTTGGAGGGATACCTGGCGGGACGCCTGGCAATAGCAGGGCTTGATCTCTGCGGGGTGGACTTGAGCCGCGAGTGCTTCCTTGACGCAATACGAGACGCCGGTGAGATTGACATTGACGGATTCAGCCTTCGCTACGGGAGCGGCGATAACCAGGGCTCCGACTCCGTGTTCCTGACCGTCATAGGACGGGACGGCGGCGTTTACGCAGCCAATTCGCTGGGGGATCCGGTGCCATGATTGGCAGGCTGCTTGCCCTCCGATTCCTGATCTCCACGCAGCTCTACGTGGTGCTTGGAGGCGCGGTTGCCCTCACGGTTGCTGCCAGTCTTGTGGGCTGGTTCTCCTTCAGCCGCGTGGGAGAAGTGCAGTCTCGCGTCAACGACGGCAGCGTCCCGGAGCTGGAGGCCGCATTCCGCATTGCACAGCACAGCAACACGCTGGTCACGGCGGCGCCAAGGTTGGTCTCCGCACTCAACTTCAGCGACCTGGCCTTGGTGGAGTTCCTGATAGAGAGTGCCTACAGGAAACTGGAGAACGAGATTATTACACTGGAGAAGAGCGGCACCAGCCGTGAGAGGGTTGAGCCAATTCGAGAGCGCTCCATTGCCTTGGTGACCAACATCAGGCAGATTGAGGACTCCATGGAGGAGCTCTTCGCAGCTTCTGCGGACGTTCAGGATCTCAGGGACCGGCTGACCACAGTCAACACGCGGCTGGATTCCACGGTTGTTCCGGCGGTGGATGACCAGTTCTTCTACACCATCACCGGCTTCCGCACTTTGGGCCAGTCCCCTGATGACCCCGACATCTACTTCTCGGAAGAAGAGGTGACGCTGTATCGCAACCTTTCCGAGATTCAGGCAGAGGTGAACATAGCCGCGCAGCTGCTGGTAAGCGTCTTCAGCGTTTCTGAGCAGGCGCTGATCGAGCCGATCCTGGAGAGGTTCGAGACCATCACCGCGCGCATTCAGCGCCGGCTGGTTGCCGTGCGTGAACACGACCCAGGAATCCACGCCCAGTTGGTGGACGTCCTGGACTGGCTCTTTGACCTTGGCATGGGCGAGAACAACGGATTCTTGTTGCACGCGAGAGAGCTTGGCATTCTTGAGCGGCAGCAGGAGCTTCTGGACGCCAACAGTGAGCTCGCCATTGTGCTGGTGGATGAGGTAGACGACTTGGTCAGCTCCGCAAACGCCAACGTCCAGGAGGCCACCGAGGCGTCCACACAGGCTATCCTGACCGGCCGCATCCTTCTGCTTGCCATCGGCGCTGCGGCCGTAGGCGGCGCCGTGCTGTTTGCCTGGCAATACGTCGGCCGCGTGCTGTTGAGTCGCCTGCAGCTTCTCTCCAACCGGATGCGCAGCATGGCCAGAGGTGACCTGGAGACAAAGGTTGAAATCAGAGGCAAGGACGAGGTCGCCGACATGGCGGCTGCCCTGGAAGTGTTTCGGCAGCACGCTCTGGAGGTGCAGAGGCTGAACCTGGTGGAGATGCTTGCAGAGGAGCTGCAGGGCAAGAACGACGAACTGGAGAGCGTTCTGGCTGATCTGCAGGTTGCCCAGGACCAGATAGTCATGCGTGAGAAACTGGCTGCGCTCGGTGAGCTGACCGCCGGAGTGGCACACGAGATCAGGAACCCACTCAACTTCATCAACAACTTCTCGGAGGTGTCCGGCGAGTTGCTGGAAGAGTTGAGGGAGGTGCTGGAGAAGGACGGCGAACTGGCGCCGGATGACCGGAGCTACATTCAGGAGATATCTGACGACCTGAACGGCAATCTGGAACGCATACGGAGCCACGGAAACCGCGCAAATCGCATAGTCAACGACATGCTCCAGATGGGGCGAGGCAGCGGAGATCACCAGCCCACCAACATCAACAACCTGCTCAACGAGTTCGCCACGCTGGCGTACCACAGCGCCCGCGCCACCGACTCCGAATTCCAGCTCACCATTGAGCGTGACCTTGAGGAGGGCATAGGCGAGATAGAGGCCATCCCGCAGGACCTCGGTCGCGTGTTTCTCAACATCGTGAGCAACGCCTGCCACGCAACTGACCAGAGGAGACGCGCCTCATTGGAGGCAGGGCAAGGTATCTGGGACTATGTTCCGACGTTGACGCTCTCCACGCGCCGGGTGGGTGACATGGTCCACATCCGTGTTCGGGACAACGGCAGTGGAATCCCGCCGGACGTGGTGGACAAGATATTCAACCCGTTCTTCACCACCAAGCCAACGAACCAGGGCACGGGGCTGGGCTTGGCGATATCGAGCGACATAGTGCGTCAGCATGGAGGCACCATCAGCGTGGAGTCGGAGCCTGGCGAGTTCACCGAGATGACGGTGGCGCTGCCATTCACGATGCCTGCAAAGACTGACGGCGCCGAGGCTCAGGACGCGGACGACGATGACGAGGATGGCGGCGAGGCCCAGGACGCGGGCGACCATGACGAAGATGGCGCGAGCCCGGAGGGGAACGGCGAAGGCGGTGACGCGGAGGAGCCGGCCTCAGTCTAGTTCAGGCAGGCTTGCAGCCTGATGCTGCCTCTTGCCCTGAGTACGTACGGGCAGCCTTAGCGCTGCCTAACGCTCCGACTCGAACCGGCCGACCATCCTCAAAGGCTTGGCGTCGGGGTCCCGTGGAATCCTGGCCAGCGTCAGGTAGTCCGGCAGCACAATGCCTCCGGAGAACACCAATCTCATGGCTCCGTCCACCGTCAGGTCGGTCTCAATTACGTCGTCCTCAATAACAAACGCCATGTTCCCAGACGTGGGGTTGGGGACAGTCGGAATGTAGACCGCCACCACGGACCAGTCCTTTGAGGGCGCGTATATGCGCCCCGTAACGAATCCCATGGCTATCATGCCCTCGCGAGGCCACTCCAGGAACACAACGCGGCTGAAGTTGTACTGCGATGCGAACGCGGCAACGGCCTGCTGCGACACGCCAAAGATGCTCTTCACGATGGGGGTTCGGCTCAGGAGCGCATTCAACAGTTCGAGCAGCTTCGTGCCGGGCTTTACCCACACCATCAGCCCGACGAGGTAGATCAGCGCGACCAGGACCACTACACCTACTCCCGGAAAGTCCCACGGCTCGCCTTCGATGAATGGCAGGGGTCTGATCAGGCTGTCAGCGTTGCCAACGATGAAGAGCAGCACGACGATAGTGATCAGCGTGGGCAGGAGGTGGATCAGGCCGGCAACCATCCGGCCCTGTATGTGACTGTCGATGTGCTTCAGGATTCCGGGACGCTCCTCCTTGTACTGCCCAAAGTCGGGTTCTCTGTCGTTGGCCATGACTTTCGCTCCTTTGCTCGCGACTTCCGGCAGCTGCGCTCGGGCATTAGTCCAGGATTCTCTTGCTGGGTAGAGTAGTTGCGAGGATTGAGTTTGGGGTGGTTCAGAAAGATGACGGGAAAACCGGTGCGGCGAGCAAAATATAGAAGGCATCCAGGCACTGTGTCAAGGATGATGGCGGTGATACGCGCAAGCCGCTTTCGTGCCCGTGCCGAATCCTCGAATCGCTTGGCGTAGGTGGGAGTTTCTTGTCCTGCAATCGACACTACATTCTCGGTCGGGACGGCCAGGGTCAGCTCCACGCTATTGCTCCCGTCGATGGTAGCCCCATCCAGGATGAGTCGCAGGACCTCCCTGCGCTCCTTGTCGCTCAGGTCGTCCAGCCTGCCGCGAATCCGGTGCGCCCACTCGACGATGTGCTCGCCCAGCGCCCGCTTCTC
>DAOUJC010000004.1:0-137515 GCA_034423135.1 Dehalococcoidia bacterium
CCGGTGAACGGCGGCCGTAACTATAACGGTCCTAAGGTAGCGAAATTCCTTGTCGGGTAAGTTCCGACCCGCACGAAAGGCGTAACGAGTGGAGCACTGTCTCAGCAGGGGGCTCGGCGAAATTGAAGTATGCGTAAAAATGCGTATTACCCGCAGCAGGACAAAAAGACCCCGTGGAGCTTTACTGCATCCTGACATTGGACTGGGGTCAGAGTTGTGTAGGATAGGTGGGAGGCTTGGAAGTCTCAACGCCAGTTGGGATGGAGCCGCCGTTGAAATACCACTCTTCTCTGTCTTTGGCTCTAACCCCGGATAGGCCGGGGGACCGTGTCTGGTGGGCAGTTTGACTGGGGCGGTCGCCTCCCAAAAGGTAACGGAGGCGCCCAAAGGTCCCCTCAAGGTGGATGGAAATCACCTGCAGAGTGTATTGGCATAAGGGGGCTTGACTGCGAGACCAACAAGTCGAGCAGGGACGAAAGTCGGGCAAAGTGATCCTACGGTCCCGTGTGGAAGGGCCGTGGCTTATCGGACAAAAGCTACCCCGGGGATAACAGACTAATCTCGCCCAAGAGTTCACATCGACGGCGAGGTTTGGCACCTCGATGTCGGCTCGTCGCATCCTGGGGCTGAAGAAGGTCCCAAGGGTCCGGCTGTTCGCCGGTTAAAGCGGCACGCGAGCTGGGTTCAGAACGTCGTGAGACAGTTCGGTCTCTATCCGTCGCGGGCGCAGGAGATTTGAGGGAGGCTCTCCCTAGTACGAGAGGACCGGGAGGGACAGACCTCTGGTGTGCCGGTTGTCCCGCCAGGGGCACCGCCGGGTAGCCACGTCTGGAGTGGATAAGCGCTGAAAGCATATAAGCGCGAAGCCCTGCCCAAGACCAGATCTCCCATCCGCCGAAAGGCGGAGTAAGGCCACAGGTAGACTACCTGTTTGATAGGCCGCAGGTGTAAGTCTCGTAAGGGATTGAGCCTAGCGGTACTAATCGGCCGAGGACTTGACCCACATTCAGGCTCGTGGACCTCTATTCGGTTTCGGTCTCTCACCACGTCGCGGGGTGGAGCAGTGGCAGCTCGTCGGGCTCATAACCCGAAGGTCGTTGGTTCAAATCCAACCCCCGCTACCAAGCACTCAATCGCGTCCCGCCACTGGCGGGACGCTGTGCATCTAGCGACATGCAAATCAACCCATCAGACCGCCAGTTCTCCGCAGAGGAAATCGACCAGGCAGGTCGAACCCTCGCAAGTCTGTACGGCGCGGAGCGCACGCCGGAGTTGGAAGAGGCCGCGCGTCTGGTCAACGAGTGGCGGGCGCTCCACGCTCATCCTCTGCGCGTGATTCGAAACAGCCTCAAACGGCAGGCACCCCACGATGCGTTGTTGGCTCAGCGCCTAAAGCGCCTGCCCTCAATCACGAACAAGCTCCAAAGGCTGCCACGGCTGCGCTTGTCAGGTGTGCAGGACATCGGCGGGTGCCGCGTTGTCGTTCGGAGCCCCTACGAAGCGTTTATTCTCGCCATGGATTTTGCTAGGCGGAGGACAAGCCACGACCTGATAGGAGTGAACAACTATATCGAACGCCCCAGGGAGTCCGGCTACCGAGGGTTGCACCTGGTCTATGCTTATAACAGCCCAAAGGGTAGGCAGTGGCAGGGGCTAAGGACCGAGATTCAATTCCGGTCCAGACCACAACACCAGTGGGCAACTGCCGTGGAAACCGTGGGAGCCTTCACTGGGCAAGACCTCAAGTCCGGGTCTGGAGACCCCGCCTGGCTGCGCTTCTTCGCGCTCATGAGCAGCCGGATCGCCCTCCAAGAGGGCGCGCCTGTCGTGCCAAACACCCCTGCAAACCGTAATGAACTGCTCGACGAGATAAGGTCGGTCGATCGGGAGATTGGTGGTGTCCATGAAAGACTGACCCTGTTCCAGTGGATGACCCGTGAACTGGCTCCGTTCATGGGTGGCAAGCACTGGGTACTGATTGAACTAAACCTAGAGACGCGCAGACTCTCCGGGCAGGTTTATGGGCCTCGCTATTGGGAAGAGGCCAACCAAGCATATCTGGAACGCGAACTAGCGACCCAAGGCAACCCACGGATAGATGTGGTATTGATTTCCACCAACAACCTGTCTGAGTTGAGAAGGGCCTATCCAAACTACTTCGCAGACCTCGGCCAATTCAAGGCCAGGGTTCGGCGGGCTATTCCGCTAGCGGACTAGTTCGCCGCCCGCTCCTTGGCTTCGCGCCGCTCCCTGGCACGGCGGCTGCGCTCCATTGCCTGCTTTGCCACTCGATCAAATCTCTGCGAGGGAGTTTCTTTAGCTTGTACCTTGGTTGCCTTGCTCGCCATCTCTAGCTCCAAATGGACTTTCACCATTGTGGTTGTTACTATAGTAACACATTCTGCGATTCGGAGACTATGAAGAGGCAGTTCGTCGGGCTTATAACCCGAAGGTCGTTGGTTCAAATCCAACCCCCGCTACCAAGAACAACAAGAAAGGCCCCAGACAATCTGGGGCCTTTCTCCATTATGCGACGCCTTCTCACTCCGTGACCTGGAGGAACCGCCGACTCTCCTCACTGTACTCGGGTTTGTAGATCAGGATCAGCCCGCGCTCTGAAATTGGTATCTCAAAGCAGACGTTACCCTCTGCGCTTCCTCCTGGGAAGATTTCACGGTTCAAGGCATCTGGTATGATGCCGCACCGATCACTAGACGTATAGATTACCCTCTCGTCGCCGATGAGCTCGAAGTCGCTACGGCCAACATCAGCAGGCTGCAGGGCATCGGATGGGTTGGAAACCTCCACTCGCACCATGAAGAAGCGATTACCCTGTTCCGGAGGGTCATTGAACTGGTTCTCTGCAAGTATGAGTGACCATGCATCTGCTGTAATCTGCAACACCCGAATCTCCGTTCCGTCAGCACCTGTCATGACTTCGCCGACGGGGAATGCGTCACTCAGAATGGCGCCCGGTGGAGGTGCTGGGTCTCCGACGCTGTAGCCGATGAATGTGTCACCATCTCGGTCTATCTCGTAGTGGTAAGTGATGAAGTGATCACCACCGGCGCTCAACTTGGTTTCAGCTTTGCAGCGCAAGAGCTTAGCTGTGCGCTCGATTTCCTCCAGCTTGTCATCGTACAGCTTCAGGATGCGCGGCGAGAACGCACTCTCCCTAGCCCTATGATCTCGTCTATCAGACGCTGGTTGTCGCAACCTATTGTTGGGTCTATCGTTAGTTCAGGGGTTGGCGTGGGAGTTGGCGCCGGGGTAGCTGTTGGGGCCGGCGTAATGGTTGGCGCAGGTGTAGGTGTCTGGGTTGGTGTAGCGGTCGGCTCGGGAGTTGGTGTCTGGGTTGGCGTTGCGGTTGGTGGTGGTGTGGAGGTTGGTGCAGGTGTAGCAGCCAGTTCGGGGGTAGATGTCGGGGATGCCGTGGCTGTCGGCGCAGGCTCCGGTGTTTCAGAGGTACATCCAGCCACGATGGCCAGAATAACAATAAGCGGTGCAAGTGACGCACAAAGGACTGATGAGAGGCTCCTACGGGTTCTTGGGTGGCTCATGACAGGCTCCTTTCAGAGTCAGACCTTGTCCGACACGGTAAAAGGAGCAGCCGATTGGAAGCGTATCTGTCCAGCAAGGAGCCCCCTCGTGACGGGCAGGATTCTTGCGACAGATACCACTGCCAACACCAAGGACACAAGGGGGCATGGGGGAACCCATGCCTCTACCTTGGCACTGGCAGTGCCGGGTATCTGTCGCAGTGCCGAGTCTATCACAATGGATTTGGGGTGTATACCCTGGATCCCCAATTCAAAGTCGCTTGCGGTGGTCGAGGGGCGATGCAAGTGGTGGGGCCTCATGGAATAGAGACTCATCCCATGTCCGCAGGAGACGGCTTCCCCCGTTCGCGAGAATGACGGCGCGGCGGCGGGCCACGCCCCCTCCCGCGCCCACCATCCGTGTGCTACCATGCTGCGCAAGCAGCCTTACGGCGCACCGCCTCCAATGTCAACGGTCTTCCGCATAGCAGCCAGCCCGGTTGTCCTCGCAGTCAGGCTGATAGTCTTCTTAGTCACCCGCACCGTCTCGCTTGTGGTCCGCCTGTTGTCCTTCACAGTGACCTCGGCCGTCCCCGGTATCGCACGCTTCGCCGCGTACATCGTCGTCAGGCCGCTGAGGCTCATCGCCGGCCTGCTGGGCTTCCTGGCGACCGGAGTGGCTCCTCGAATCGTTCGCGCACTCGTCTTGGTGTTGCGCATGCAGGCGTCGTTACTCGTCAGCTACCTGCTCTTCGGCGCCGACCTCGTCATCTACCTGATGGTGCGCGCACAGGGTGGAGGGCAGCGCGTCAAGCCCACGCTGCGCAGACCCTTCGAGCCCGGGCAGAAGCAGGCCCTCTTCCGCAGCCAGGGGGGCCGCTGCATGTACTGCGGAGCCGAACGCGACATCCGCGAGTTTCAGATCGACCACATGGTGCCCGTGGTGCGAGGCGGCCCGCACGAGATGGCCAACTTCCAGCTGCTGTGCGGGCCGTGCAATAACCGCAAGCGCGACTACACGGACGAGGAGTTCCGGCAGCGCTACCGCGAGCTGACCGGCCCGCCACAGCGAGGCCGCAGCTACGAACCGCCCGCGCAGCAGATCCCGCTCGACCGATTCGAGGAGGTGGGCCGCCGGACCGAGGTGCCCCGTTCGCTGCAGGACTTCCACAGCATGAAGTTCAGCCCGCCGCTGGGCAAGGTCGCCATCGGCTGCGCGGTTGTCGGCGTCGCAGCGCTGGCCGTGTGGACGGCGGTATCGGTGGTTCAGGCGGGCAGCCTGAGCCCGTCCGAGGCGCTGCCGGAGTGGATGTTGATAGGCGTGGCGGCTGCGGCGTACGCCGTCGCATCGCTGGGCCTGATGTGGAGGGCATACGTGACTGGCAGGGAATAGGGCGAATGGTGAGGAGCGTGCCGCGCTCAAGTCCGGCGCGCGCGGGGCGTGACGATTGGCTGCCCGGCCTGGATTCGAACCAAGGTCTTCTGAGCCAAAGTCAGACGTGCTACCACTGCACCACCGGGCATCCGGCCAAATGAGCCGTGCCTTCCATTGTAGTACTTCACGTCACTGCCGGAAAAGGGCCGCTGCGCCGCTTCCCATCGTCGGTTCCAGCGCGTGCAGCCGGCCGCGAAACAGGCCGGCTGCAGCCCGGCGAGCCGTCGCCGAATTTGACACCTTCAGCCAACAGGAATATAATCCAGCCCGTCATCATGCCGAAGCGAACCTACCAACCGAAAGTCAGACGAAGGAAGAGAGTCCACGGCTTCTTCTCCCGCATGCAGACCCCAGGCGGCCAAAAGGTGCTGAAGAGGCGCCGCTTCAAGGGCCGCTCGAGACTCACGGTCTAGCTGCATGCAACCCTCGCGACCGTTGCAGCCCGCGCTCAAGCTCAATGCAGAAGGAGTTCCGTCTCAGGAAGGCCAGGGACTTCTCTCTTGTCTATCGCGTAGGGCGCTCCTGGGCCAACGACTTCCTGGTTCTGAAGGCTATGCCCAATCAAGGGCAGCTTGACAGCAGGTTTGGGTTCAGCGTGGGGAAGCGGACGGGCAACGCAGTGAACAGGAACACCATCAAGCGAAGGCTGAGGGAGACGGTCCGCCACACCCCCGTCAAGGAAGGTTGGGACGTGGTCTTCATCGCCCGGGCCCGCTCTCGCAACGCAAGCTACCGCCAGTTGAGGGCTTCGGCGACATCGCTGCTTCGCAGGGCTGACCTGCTGGCCGCGGCTCCCGGCGAAGAGAGGGCAAGCGCATGAGGTCGGGCGCAACAGCGGCCATCCGATGGTACCAGAAGGCCGTATCGCCATTCCTGCCCGTGTCGTGCCGGTACCTGCCCACCTGCTCCGAGTACTCGCACGAGTGCATCACGCGCTACGGCTTGCTCCGAGGCCTGTGGCTAACCGTGCGAAGACTCGCCAGGTGCACACCCTTCGGCGGCAGGGGGTACGACCCCGTTCCCTGATGACACGCGTGCGAGGCGCCCAATCAACGCACGGTTGAGGGCGCTCGACCCGCCATCGTTCTTCATGGCAACACAGAGAGATCAAATCCCGGCCCGACCAGCAACGCCTGCGGCGACCATTCGCCTCTGGCTGCTCATCGTGCCGTTTGCGCTTCTGGCCGCCATCGGCTGCGAGGCGGGCCGCTTCACGGCGGAGTCCGGCTGGTCCGGCGCGGTTGTGGCCGGCGACGTAGTATACATCGGCTCCCGCCAAGCCGAACTCCTGGCCCTGGACAGGCAGCAGGGAAATCTGCTGTGGCGCTTTCCCAGTGGCGAGGAGGAGAACCTGGTGGGCATCTACGGCAGCCCCGCCGTGACCGACGACCTGGTGTACGTGGGCGCATACGGCGAGGAGCTGGGAAGGCTGTACGCCATAGATCCGGTGCAGCGTGCCAAGGTGTGGGACTATCCCACGGGCGATCACATCGTGGGTTCGCCTGTGGTGTCCGGTGAGACGGTCCTGGTGGGGTCATCGGACGGCGTGCTCTACGCGCTGGACGCCGCAACCGGCGGCGAGCTGTGGCGCTTCCGGACGGGCAATAAGATATGGTCGACGCCCGTGGTCGACGAAGGCACTGTGTACCTGGGCTCGCTGGACCACAACGTGTACGCCATCAGCCTTGACGACGGCGAGGAGCGGTGGAGGTTCACCACCGGAGGCGCTGTGGCGTCGACTCCGCTGGTCTCGGGCGGTCGCGTCTACATCGGCTCGTTCGACAGGCACTTCTACGCGCTGGACGCCCGCTCGGGCGCGGAGGCGTGGGTGCAGCCGTTCCGGGCGGACAACTGGTTCTGGACCACTGCCGTATCCGACGGCGGCAACATCTACGTCGGCTCGCTGGACGGCAACCTCTACGCAATCAGCGCGCAATCCGGCCAGTCCGCGTGGCCGCAGCCGTTCGCGACGGGCCAGCCGATTGTGTCGGCGCCCGCCATCGTGCCTGACGGTGTGGTCGTCGCGAGTGACAGCGGCGACATTTTCCTCGTGCGAGCGCGGGACGGTCAGCAGATACGCCCGTACTCCGTAAGGGACCACATCCGAGCGCCGATTACGTCTGAGGACTCGGTGATCTACTTCAGCGCCATGGACCACTCGGTGCGGGCAGCCGACCTGGAAGGCGGCTTCTGGAAGGAGCTGTGGTGCCACGACACCAGGGAGGACAGGCAGCAATGCGAGTGATTAGCGTCCCAGCCCGCGGAGGCAACACGTAGCCATGCTTGAATTCGTCGGTCTCATCTGGGACCAGCTCATCCTCGGCCCGATGGTGAACGCCCTGGTGTTCCTCTACGCCATCCTGTTCGACAACTTCGGCCTCAGCATCCTGTCCTTCACGGTGCTGGTCAGGCTGGTCACCATGCCCCTGACGCTGAAGCAGATCAGGATGACGCGGCAGATGACCCAGCTTCAGCCGGTGATGCGGGAGCTGCAGAACAAGTACAAGGACGACCGGCAACGGCTGTCTCAGGAGACGATGAAGCTGTATCGGGAGCGAGGCGTCAATCCTCTGGGATGCCTTGGGCCGATGGTCATTCAGATGCCCGTCTGGATCGGGCTGTACCAGGCCATCATCCAGACCCTGCCCACGCAGCCTGAGCGGCTCATCGGCCTCTCGCAGAAGCTGTACTCCTGGCTCCCGATGGTCAACGAAGCGGTGCCGCTGAGCAGCGGCTTCCTCTGGATGGACCTGGCGCTGGGCCCCGGCGAGCAGAGCGACTTCATATTGCCCGCGCTCGTGGGGCTGTCCATGTGGGCAGTGCAGAAGATGTCGACTGTGCCGTCGGCGGACCCGCGGCAGGCGCAGACCAACACGATGATGCTGTGGATGATGCCGCTGATGCTCACCTTCTTCTCGTTCCAGCTACCCAGCGGCCTCGCCCTCTACTGGGTGGCGTCCAACCTGATACAGATGGGAATCCAGTATTTTATAACCGGATGGGGCAACCTTCTGCCGTCCAGACCAGAGACGGCCCCCGCGCAGGCAGCGCCCGCCCAGCCGGTCAAGGAGATTGCGCAAGATGGAGACACTGGAGACAACGGGAAGAACCGTCGAGGAGGCAATCGAAATCGCGCTGGAACAGCTAGGCGCAGATCGAGATCAGGTAGAAGTAGACGTAATCAGCCAAGGTAAGGGCGGCATACTCGGCTTCGGCGCCGAGCCAGCAAGAGTGCGCGTCGTGCTCACGGCGCCGCTCTCCAACCTTCCAACGCTATCCAAGCTCATCCTGGACAACCTGCTCAGGAACATGAGGGTTCAGGCCTCCTCGTCCATTCGCTCATCGGACGTGGAGGAGGACGGGACGGTTGAGCTGGAGATCAACGGCGACGACTCAGGACTGCTTATCGGACGCCGCGGCGAGACGCTGCAGGCGCTCCAGTACGTCACCAATCTGCTGGTAGGCCGCCGGGCTGAGGGGCGCGTGGTGCTGGACGTGGAGGGATACCGTGAGCGGCGGTATGCTGCGCTCAGGACGCTGGCGGCGCGTGTCGCCGAGCGCGTTGCGTCCACCGGGCAGTCGGTTACGCTTGAGCCTATGGCGGCCAACGAGCGGCGGGTGATCCACCTTGCGCTGTCCGAGAACCCACGTGTGGTCACGGAGAGCACCGGCGTGGGTGACGGACGCAAGATCACGGTCTCGCCCGCAAGGGGGTGAGGGGGCTAGGCCGAGTCCTGGCACTGACTACGGCGTTGGTGTTTCTCCTCTCCGCATGCGGCGATGATTCGCCGGTCTTCTCGATGTCTATCGCCGTGGCGCCCATTTACGGCGACCTGCCTGCGTACGACAGAGACGAGTGGCGCCACTGGATAGATGAGGATGGAGATTGCCAAAACACACGGCAGGAAGCGCTGGTAGCTGAGTCCGTCTCGGCCGTCGAATACGCTGACTCCGACCAGTGCAGGGTCGCGTCCGGGGAGTGGATCGACCCCTACTCCGGCGTGTTGTACGCTGACCCCTCGGACCTGCAGATAGACCACCTGGTGCCCCTGGCAAACGCTCACGCCTCCGGCGGGTGGGCGTGGAGCGGTTCCAGGAAGAGAGCCTACGCGAACGATCTCTCATTTGCCGGGCACCTGGTGGCTGTGAATGGGCCTGACAACCAGGCAAAGGGCAAGTCCGGGCCGGAGGACTGGCAACCGCCCGCAAGCAGCTACTGGTGCCAGTACGCCATCGACTGGATTACGATCAAGAACTCTTGGGGGCTGACCGCGACAGAGGCAGAGTTTGCTGCACTCGCGGAGATGCTGGACACCTGTGAGCCTCGCAGGATTCTCGAAGCCCTTGAGCCGGGAGCTCGCCCCGCTGCTACTGCAACCACGGTTGCCCTCAGTGACGGCGCCTACGCTACCTGCGACGAGGCGGAGGCCGCCGGGGAGCAGCGAGTACAGGGGAACGAGGGAAGTGGATGGGGCTTTCCGCAATCGACGGTGCCAAGCGCTAGAGACGGAGACAGCGATGGCATCGTCTGCGAGGTGACTGTACGCAGTGCCACGCCTACGGCAAGAGCGGTCGCCATTCCCACGACCGCAACACCACGGCCCGCTAACGCTGCGCCCTCAGTCGAAGCCGATGGCGCCTATGCTTCCTGCGACGCGGCGGAGGCCGCCGGCGAACTGCGCGTGCAGGGGAGCCAGGGCAGCGGTCGCGGCTTCCCACAATCTATGGTGCCAAGCGCCCGCGACGGAGACGACGACGGCATAGTCTGCGAGGTGACCTTACGCAGCCCCACGCCTACACCGGGACCTGTCGCCACTCCCGCGTCGGAAGCTTCACCGGCAGCTACCGGCACTGATGGTGTCTACGATTCCTGCGACGAGGCAGAGGCGGCCGGCGAGGAGCGCGGGCAGGGGAGTCAGGGCAGCGGTCGCGGCTTCCCGCAGTCCATGGTGCCTAACGCTCGTGACGGAGACGAGGACGGCGTAGTCTGCGAGGAGACCGTACAAAGCACGACGCCTACGCCAAGGCCCGTCGCCACTCCCACGACTGCACCACAGCCGCCCGCTACCGCCGTGCCTTCAGACGAATCTGACGGGGCATATGCCTCCTGTGAAGAGGCGGAGGCCGCCGGCGAGGAGCGTGTTCAAGGGAGCAGGGGAAGCGGTCGCGGCTTCCCGCAGTCTATGGTGCCAAGCGCTCGTGACGGAGACGACGACGGTGTAGTCTGTGAGGTGACAGTACGCAGTCCCACGCCTACACCAGAACCTGGCGCTATTCCCGCGACTGAAGCTCCACCGGCTGACACCGGCAATGAGAGTGTCTACGATTCCTGCGACGCGGCTGAGGCCGCCGGCGAGGAGCGCGTTCAGGGGAGCAAGGGGAGCGGACGCGGCTTCCCTCAGTCCATGGTGCCGAGCGCGCGTGACGGTGACAGCGACGGGGTTGTTTGCGAAGAGGCTGCGCGAAGTGCGACGCCTACGCCAGACGCTCCACCGACCGATTCCGGCTCGGAGGGGGTCTACGCTACTTGCGATGACGCCGAGGCCGCGGGCGAGGAGCGCGTGCAGGGGAGCAAGGGAAGCGGTTGGGGTTTCCCTCAGTCCGTGGTGCCGAGCGCACGTGATGGTGACAGCGACGGGGTTGTTTGCGAAGAGGCTGCGCGAAGTGCCACGCCTACGCCGGACGCTCCACCGACCGATTCCGGCTCGGAGGGGGTCTACGCTACTTGCGGTGACGCCGAAGCCGCGGGCGAGGAGCGCGTTCAGGGGAGCAGCGGCAGCGGTCGTGGCTTTCCGCAGTCGATGGTGCCCACCGCCCGTGACGGCGACGGTGATGGCGTAGTCTGCGAGCGGTAGGTGGCCGGGAGGCTCCTCGGCCAGATGCCCCGCTCAAATGGTTCGACACGCTCACCCCCGTATCAAGTACGGGGCAGGCTATGAGCGGGCCGGGGGCGGCGGTCGTACAGCCTTGGTCCAAAAATCAGAAAGGGGAGTCCCGCACATGCGGGACTCCCCGTCCATCAGGTTCGCTGACTGTCAGGCTGCGGCCTACGCGCTGCCCTTGTCCTTCTCCCACATGGCCTCGAGGATGCGGCCGGGGTTCATCGGCAGGTCGTACATCCTGACACCGATTGCGTGGGACACGGCGTTGGCGATCGCTGCCAGCGGCGGCACGATGGGCACCTCGCCCACGCCTCGCGCCCCGTACGGATGACCCGGGTTCGCCACCTCGACCAGCACGGTGTCGATCATCGGCAGGTCCAGAGAGATTGGCATCCGGTAGTCCAGCAGCGAGGAGTTGGCCATCTGGCCCGCCTCGTTGTAGAAGTACTCCTCGTTGATGGCCCAGCCAATGCCCTGAACGGCTCCGCCCTGGATCTGGCCCTCCACGTAGCTGGGGTGGATTGCCTTGCCCACGTCCTGGAGAGCCGTGTAGCGGAGTACGTCGACCTTGCCCGTCTCCGGGTCCACTTCCACGTCAACGATGTGATGCCCGAATGCTGCGCCCACGCCTCGGGGCGATACGGTGCTCTTGCCAACCAGCGGTCCGCCAGTCTCCATCAGCCGGGCTGAAAGCTCCCGGAAGGTGATCTGCTGCTCCGGGTTATCCTTGCGTGTGAAGGCGGAGTCGCTGAACTCGATCTCATCCTCGGTGGTCTCCCACAGGCGTGCCACTCGCTCCTTCATCTGGCGAACCACGTCCTGCGCCGCCTCGTACGACGCCCAGCCGGTCGCGAACGCCGTGCGGCTGCCGCCAGTCACGGCGGTGTACCCGACCGAGTTGGTGTCGACCACCACCGGGTGCACGTCCTCCGCGGGCAGCCCCAGTACCTCCGCAGCCTGCATGGCAATGGCAGCGCGGGTACCGCCGATGTCCACCGACCCCTCAACCAACTCGACGGTGCCGTCCGGGTTGACCGCGATGTTGCAGCTGGACTGCATGCCGGCGTTGAACCAGAACCCGCTGGCTATGCCGCGGCCCCGGTACTTGCCCTCCAGCGGCGTGTTCCAGTGGTCGCTCTCCTTGGCGGCCATCAGAGTCTCCACGTTGCCGATCTTGGAGAAGGGTACGCCGGTTGCCTGGCGATCGCCCTCCTTGGAGGCGTTCATCAGGTGGAACTCCATGACGTCGATGCCGAGCTGCTCGCAGATCTCGTCCACGACGCACTCCACGGCGAACGTCGCCTGCGGCGCGCCGGGTGCGCGGTAGGCCGCCACCTTGGGCTTGTTCACCACCACGTCGTAGGCGTCGATCTGGATGTTCTCGATGTTGTACATGTTGAGCATGCACATGGCGCCGGCGTTCACCGGGGAGCCGGGGTACGCGCCGGCCTCGAAGGCGAGGTATGCCTGGGCGGCCTGGATCGTGCCGTCGTTCTTGACGCCAATCTTGCACCATGTATAGCTGCCGGAGCCTGGGCCCGTGGCCTCCAGGACCTCGGTGCGGGTCATGGTCATCTTGACCGGCCGGCCGGTCATGCGGGACAGCAGCGCGGCCGGCGGCTCGAAGTAGAACGTGGTCTTGCCGCCAAACCCGCCGCCGATCTCCAGCGGAATGACGCGCACCTGCGATATGGGGACACCCAGCACTGCCGCGGAGTTCTGGCGAATGCCGAAGTGGCCCTGAGTGCTGGTCCAGATGGTGATGTCGCCGTTCTCGCTCCAGAGGGCGGTCACTGACTGGGGCTCGATGTAGCCCTGATGCACCGTGGGCGTTGTGAACTCCCGCTCAATGATTAGGTCGGACTCAGCGAATCCCTTCTCCACGTCGCCGCCGGCGAAGCGGGTGTGGGTAGCGACGTTGCTCACCTTGCCCGTGTCCTTGCCAAGCGACATGGTGGTCTGGGTCTCGATCAGTATGGGGGCGTCATCCTTCATGGCCTCCGGCGCCGTGAGCACGGGCGGCAGCACCTCGTACTCCACCTCGATGAGGGACAGCGCCTCCTCGGCTGTGTGAGCCGAGTCGGCTGCGACGGCTGCGATGGCATGTCCCTTGTATAGGGCCTTGTCCTGCGCCAGTATGTTGGCCGACAGCAGGCGAAGGTTGACCATCGGTCCCTCGCCTAGCGAGACCGGTTCGTTGGAGGTCTCCGGCAGGTCCTTGCTGGTCACGATGGCTTTGACGCCGGGAAGCTGAAGCGCCTTGCTCACGTCGATGGACTTGATGCGTGCGTGGGCGTGCGGGCTGCGGAGTGTCTTCCCGTGCAACATGCCGGTCGGATGGACGTCGGCGCCGTACCTGGCACGTCCCGTGACCTTGTCCACGCCGTCATGACGGACGGGCCGGGTGCCCACCACGTTGTATTCACTGGGACGCTCGGTTGTAGTGGCCATGACTGATTCCTCTCTCCTGTTAAGTATGCTTCAGGCTGTCGTAAGTCTATCACACATCCGCCAACGTCTCAAACGCGCCGGCCGCCGGCGCTCTCCTCCCTGGCGCCGGGCTGACGCGTCACTGACTCCCGCGCGAACAGCAGAAACGCAAGTCCTACGACGCCCACCACTGCGCCGTTCGCCACCAGCGCGGTCGTGGTTCCGTATGTGTCTGCGGCGAAACCCATGAGCGGCGGCGCGATCAGCAGCGCCAAGTCGCCGAACGACCGCGACACGCCCTGTGCGATGCTCTGGCGCGACCGCGGGCTGATGTCGCCCACGTAGGCGACCGGAGTCGGGCCATTGATGCCGTTGCCCAGGCCGTAGAGCGCCATCCCAACCACGAACAGGGTCAGCATTGGGCTTGTGCCCAGCACGAGCAGGGCCATGGACACAATGAGGAGCCCAGGCACTATCGTGGTCTTGCGGCCGAATCGGTCGGACACGGAGCCGGCGAATGGCAGCAGCAGGAAGGCCAGCGCGGGCGGAATGGTGAAAATTGCACCTATCTGCCCGGGCGAAAGGCCCAACTCGTCGGCGCCCTTGAGCGGTAGCAGCGTGAACTGCGCCCCACCGCGACTGAAGAATACGACCAGAAACACCAGCCCCACGAGTATGAAGTCGCGGGACTTGAGGAACGAGTACCTTGACCAGCGACTCTCCTGGGCCAGTGGGCCGCTGTGCGAGCCGGTCGGTCGTCCGGTGTCCTCCGCGTCGTCCGGCGACGGCCTGGTCTCCGGCACCCGCAAGAACGCCCATACGCCGCTGATCAGCGACACCACGCCTACGGCGAAGAACGGCGCTCGCAGCCCGAAGAGCTCGGCTATCAGGCCTCCCGCGGCGGGGCCAATCGTGATGCCCAGCGCGAAGCTGCCCTGGTAGATGCTCATAAGCCGCCCGCGGTTGGCAGGCGTGCTGATGTCGCCGATGAATATGACGGCGCCCGTGATGAATGCCGCGGATCCCACGCCCGCGATGAACCTGTACACCAGCAGCGGCGCAAGGGAGTCCACGGTGCCGGCCAGCGCGTTTCCCGCCGCTGCGATCAGCGGCCCGCCTATCAGCACGCTCCGCCGTCCGAATCGCTCGGAGAGGACGGCCGTGGGCATGTTGGTCAGGAAGCGCGCAAGCCCAAAGACGCTGATGACCAAGCCAACCGTGGCTATGGATACTCCAAGGCTGTCCGCGTAGATGGGCAGGATGGGCGCCACCATCCCCTGCCCGGCGGTGAGCAGGGTGGTGGACACCGCCAGCAGCAGCACCATCGGGTGCTGGCGAAGGACGGGAATGATGCCTAATAGCAAGGCTGCGAGTCCCCGTGAGGCTTCCTATGGCTGCGGGGTTGGGCGATCAGAGGGCTGTGGACGGCCCGGCGCGAACGCATAGCGGCGGAACCCCTCGGCGTATCTGAAGCCGTGCTTCTCGGCAAGCTCCGAAACCCTGCCGCGGATGCGCTCCTCCATCTCCTCCGGGTCGCCTATCTGGCTCTGGTGCGCCAGCAGCGCCTTGATTCGCACGTCTATCACGTCTGAGACGTCTATCACCACGTCCGGGTCTGTGGGCGTGGAGGTGTAGATTTCCAGCACCTTGTGCGGCTGGAAGCCTTCCGCCTCGTGCTCGGGGAAGTGCAGCCTGTCCCTGGCGAACGGATAGACCGCGTCGAAGGTGGACTGGCCGGCCATCCGGTGGTCGCGGTGGTTGTGGCGGTTGCGGATGAAGGGGTCCTGGCAGAAGATGACGTCCGGCCTGAACCGCCGTATCTCGCGCACGATTTTGCCGATGACCTCGCGGCTGGACTCAAGCTCGCCGTCGCCGTAGCCGAGGAACGTCACGTCCGTGGTGCCCAGGACGGCGCAGGCGGCGCGCTGCTCCTCTCGCCGTATGACGGCCAGCCGCTCGGAGGTCATGTCCGGGTCGCTGGTGCCCTTGTCGCCGTCGGTGCACAACACGTAGGCCAACTCCACGCCCTCGCGCGTCAGCCGGGCGAGCGTGCCCGCGAATCCAAACTCGGCGTCGTCGGGATGGGCGACCACCACCATGGCGCGCTTGTGCTTGTCCCACGGCATTTCAGGTACGGAGCTTTGGGAGGCGTCGGTTGTCAAGAGTGACCTCTCAATCCACGGCTGCGGCGCGCGCCACAACGCCGTTCTTTCGGTTAAGCTCCGTCAAGTTTACCATAACGGATATGGTGTATCATTAGTGGACTCTGGAGCTTCGGAGGGGCCGGCAGTGAGCACTTCGCACGTCTTTTCCGGCAATCCATTGGACAGGGGCGAACGCGAACGCCGCGACGACGAGTGGATCGCCCGCCAATGCGGCGATCCGGCCAGCCGGTTCCTGCCTATGCGGGACCTGAACGTCCCCGTGTCTGAGGCGGCCGGCGCGGGCCTGGTGTGGCTCAATGCCAAAGAGGTCGAGCAGCTGGACATCCCGGGCCAGCCCATGTTCCTGGGTCTGCTGGATGGCATCGCACACTTCGTCGTGGACGTTTCGCAGGTTGATGGGACGGCGCGTGAGCTCGACCTGTACGGGCGCGGCAGATACGTTGACGCCCGCTCGGCAACGGAGCTGCTGGACGCGGCCTCGTGTGGCATAGTGGCGCAGGCGCGAGCGCAGGTGGACTGGCACGCCCGCAACCGCTTCTGCTCGCGGTGTGGCATGAAAACGGTGATGGCCAGGGGCGGGCAGACCCGCTATTGCGCCGGCTGCGACGCCATCCACTACCCGCGCACCGACCCTGTGGTGATCACCGCCGTCCACAGCGGCGACTGGTGCCTGCTGGGGCAGTCGAGGGGCCGCGGCACGGGCTCCAACCGCTACTCGGCGCTTGCCGGCTTCGTCGACCAGGGCGAGTCGATAGAGGAGGCCGTCGCGCGGGAGATCATGGAGGAGTCGGGGATTGCGGTGCGCAACGTGCGCTACCACTCATCGCAGCCGTGGCCGTTCCCGTCGTCGCTGATGATCGGCTGCCTGGCGGAGGCGGTCACGACGGAAATCGCTGCCGACGATGAGGAGATGTCGGACGTGCGCTGGTTCCACCGAGACGTGGTGGTGAGGGCGCTGGAAGGCGAGAGCGAAGAGTTGACGCTGCCGGCTCCGCTCGCGATTGCGCATCACATCATCAGGGCATGGGCGCTGCCTCAAGATTAGTCCATAGAACCGGACAGGTACCAGCCTCACCAAGACCAGCCAATAGTCGACGGCAGCCTTCTCTACAGCGGCAGGTGCACGGTGTGCCCGGTGCGCGCGCTGCGGGACACCGCCTCCGTGAACTCCATGTAGGCCACGCCGTCCTCGAACGTGGTGAGACGGACAGGCTCAAGGCCCCGTATGGCGTTCGCAAACTCCTCCTCAACGCGCCACGACTGCTGCTTCTCGACGGGCACCTCTATCTCCGCGAGCGTGTCATCGCCGCGGCGGCCGCCGGACAGCCGCATGGAGCCGCTCTCCAGGTGCAGCGTGCCCTCCGTGCCGAATAGCCACACGTCGCCGGACGGCGCCAGGCCGGTTACGGCGCTGAACGCCATGTGCGCCTGCGCCCCGGTGGCCAGCCGGCTGATAACCTCCACGTGGTCCGGGACGGAGACCGTCCGCAGAAGGCCGTCGGCGTCCGCGCGCCGGTTGACTGTCACGCTGGTCATGGCCAGTACCTCCGTAGCCGGGCCAATCCACCGCATCATCGCCTCGTACCACACGCCAAGGAACATCACGTTGTGGCCGCTCACCGTGCGATCGTGCCGCCACTGCAGCGGCCCGCCGAACTCCGGGAAGCCCGCGCCGCTGACGCGCATCTCGACGGAGGTGAGCGCGCCGAGGTAGCCGGACGACACAAGCTCGCGGATGGTGGTGTCCACCTTCAGCGTGAACGGCGACGGCACAACCTGCGCGACGAGCTCTGGATGGAGGCGCGAGGCGTTGAGCATGGCCTTTGCCTCGGCTGCGTCCATGGCCATGCGCGCCTCCGTGAGGACGTGCTTGCCGGCCTCAAGCGCAGCGATTGTGATGGGGCAGTGCATGTATGGCCACGTGCCGATACACACCGCGTCGATGTCAGGGGACTGGACCAGCTGCTGCCAGTCGTCGTAGACGCGGGGGATTTCGAACTCGTCTGCGACGCGCTGCCCGGACTCGCGGCTGCGGTTGGCCACGCCCACCACGTCGACACCGTCGAGTGCCTGGAAGCCCGGTATGTGGCGCGCCTGGCTGTTGGCGCCGGCCCCCACCACGCCCACGCGTATGTTCTGGCTGCTGGTCATGGCACCTCCAATCCGCGAAAGCCGCGGCTGCAATCAACAAGAGTGGGTTCGCCGCGGCGAACCCACTCCTTCGCTTCCTGTGAGTGTCCCACTGAAGGGAGTCTTCCTAGCTGGTCGGGTCCTTGACCTTCCGCAGGTAGGGCGTCACGGTCTCCCAGCCGTCCGGGAACAGCTCCTGCGCTGCCTCGTTGTTGATGGACGGCAGGATGATCACATCCTCGCCCTTAGCCCAGTTCGCGGGCGTGGCGACCCGGTGGTTGGCTGTGATCTGGCAGGAGTCGAGCACCCTGAGTAGCTCGTCGAAGTTGCGGCCGGAGCTCATCGGATACGTGAGGTTCATCTTGATGCGCTTGTCCGGGCCCACCAGGAACACGGAGCGAACGGTCGCATTGTCCGCGGCTGTCCTGCCCTCGGACGTGTCGCCGCTCTCCGCGGGGAGCATGTCATACAGCTTGGCCACGCTCAGGTTCTCGTCTGCGATGATGGGGAAGTTGAGCTCGGTGCCAGCGAGCTGCTCAATGTCCGCGGCCCACCTCTTGTGGTCGTCCACCTTGTCCACGCTCAGGCCGATGACCTTGCAGGAGCGCTTCTGGAATTCGTCGTTGATCTTCGCTACCTCGCTGAGCTCCGTGGCGCACACGGGCGTGAAGTCCTTGGGGTGCGAGAAGAGCATCGCCCAGCCGTCGCCCATCCACTCGTGGAAGCTGACCGTGCCCTCGCTGGTCTCCGCCGTGAAATCGGGTGCTACGTCATTGATTCGTAGAGACATCTCTTGCTCCTCTTCTAGCTGGGTTGTCGTGGGGATTCATTCGCCTGCGGCCGGTGTTGCCGTTGAGAGCGAAGCAAGATCGCGTTGCCACGATGTTCGTGACTGAATCTTACAACATTTTCTGCGCTCATGCCAATGCTGCGCTATCGACTTGAGGGCCGTCGCGCGGTAGAATCTACCCAGCGCAAGTGAGGCCCCGCAGAGCAGCGCGGGCCCTGTCAATCACTCAAGAGGAGGTAGGCTATGCCAACCGAGAACGCACCGCCATCTATGTACAGAGCCACCGAAGGACTTGGAGTGTGGGAGCACAGGGGGAAGGTGGTTGCCGTTGGCATTGGGGTCTCGCCCACGGCCCGCCGCTGGGACGAGACCACCGACACCAGCCTTGGTGCGTGGAGCATCCTGGCGCTCCAGAGGGCGATGGAGGACGCAGGCGTCTCGCCTGACCAGGTCGACGGCCTAGTGATGGCCCAGGACACCTCAACCGGCTCTCCGTGGCCGACCGACAAGCCCATTCCGCAGGACTTCCTGGACACCTACAAGTCCACCGATAACCCGCTCGACGGGATCGCGCGGCTCAGCTCGGAGTGGATCCTTCAGAACATGCCGGAGCTGACCGGCGTGGACTTCACGATGTACGGCCCCGGCTGCATGTCCAATGCGCTGGTGGTGGGCGCGCAGGCCGTGGGCGAGGGCCTGACCGACGTGTGCCTGGTGCTCAAGGGCTGGCACAACTTCGGTGGCCGGTACTACGTGGGTCAGGGTGCCGCGGCGGGCGACACCATCGGCGGCGCCGGCAAGTGGACCGGCCTGTGGGGCACGGTCGCCTGCTACAACACCGCCATGATATTCGAGTCCTACTGCCGCAAGTACGGCAAGAACCACGACATGATGGCGCCCTTCGTGGTCAACGAGAAGCGCAACGGGCTGCTCTACCCCGAGGGGTTCTGGGCGCAGCATCGGCCGGAGGTGCTCACCGTAGAGGACTACCTGTCGGCCCGCTGGATCGCCAAACCCGCCAACCTCTTCGACAACGACCTGCCCATCTGCGTATCCGGCGCATTCCTCCTCACCACCGAAGAGCGCGCCAGGGACATGAAGCAGAAGCCGGTCTACATCCTGAACCACACCAGGACGGCCCCCAAGACTCGCAGCGTGGTGCCGACGCTTGAGGAGTGGCAGGAGGCAGCCGACAGCACGGGCCGCAAGCTCTACGAAGGCTCAGGCCTCAGCCCCAGCGACCTGTCGTTCGAGAACATGTACGACGGCTTCACGCTGTTCCACCAGTTCCATCTGGAGGGTTTGCGGTTCGCAGGCGTGCAGCCGGGTGAGGCGCTGGACTTCTACCAGACGGACATCTCGATCGAGGGGCCGAACCCCGCGTCGCCCAGCGGTGGCAACGCCGGAGCAGGACGCACCCGCTTCTGGCTGCACATGGACTCAGTGCTGCAGATCCAGGGCAGGGCGGGCGATCGCCAGATACACATTCCAGCGGAGGCGGGTGTCTCCGGCGCGTTCTTCCCGGACAACAACTACTCCGTGGTCTGGGCGGCCAGCGCCGACTAGTCAGGACCAGAAACTCTCGGGGCGAGGGGCGTTGCCGTCAGCCGATGTAGCAGCCCCTCCGCCCCCCGAATCTCCTCTCCACGCGCCCGTCCGGGTACACGATGATGGGCACGGCGTCGCCCAGCTTGCGGGCCTCGTCCATTGCCTCCTGGCTCAGGTCTGCGCGCCGCTCCTCGTAGGCGATGCCATCCGCGTCCCACTGCTCCAGCAGCCTCGCGCACGCCGGACACCCCCTGATGCTGTAGACGATGGGCAGTGATGCCATGTGCGTTACCTCCGATGTGGTGCGTCAGCAGAGCGCCACCCGCTCGTGGTGAGCTTGCTGAACCAAGTGAGCAGGTTGGAGTAAACTCAGGGTGAATTATACATTGAGACTGGCTTATGCGGGTGTTGCCGCGGCAATTGTATTGCTGGTCGCGTGCGGGCTTCCCTCATCACACACCCAGCCGACCCCCACAATCGTTCAGGTCCCGAATCCACCATTCCCGGAACTGGAGCGTCTGGATGCAGACGTGGCGCTAGTCGTGATCGGAGAGGTCGCGGAGGTGTCCAAAGTCGAACTGACGGACTCCCCGGACAACAAAACTTACTTCTGTTCCTACAACGCGGTCGTGAACGTGGAGCGTACCTTGCTTGGCCCGGACACGACAACCGTTCAGATGAACCTCTACCTCCACCGTTCGGATGGCCCGGGTTCTGCCGTGCCAACACGTCGGTTGTCCAAGGGTGATACCGTAATGGCGTTTCTGAGCAAGGATTCCTCACTCTTCGACCTTGGCCAAGGCGAATTCCTCTCTGAAGCGGTGCTCTGGGTCCAGGGTCAGGATGCGGTCAAGTACAACGTGACCACCGCAGCTGGCTCAGGGAATGGGGAGTGTTCGTATCCCCAAAGTATGGCGCATAGGAAGGTGTCGCAGCCTCTGGAGAATGTCATTGAGTGGGTTGAGCAGTTTGGCCGGCTTAATTCGCCTTGATAGAGGTGGTCGCGAGAGCATGATACAGGTCAATCGGTGACGTTGCCCGGCATTCCGCTTCAGCTTGACTGGGAGTCAGCTGGGGCGTAGAAGCCATGTCCGTCATCTCCGGATTCGGCAATTGTGACTGCACCCTGAATGGCAGGGTTTCTCTCGGCCGATTTCCTTGGGAGCATCATTGTGAATTGGAGCGCTGTTGGCCTAGAGATTCACATAGGCCAACGTTGCCAATGCCTTGTGAGTATGTCAATATGGTACTACGCTACCGGAACTCACGCGAGGCCCTGGGAGAGCTGGATCATGCAAGAGACGCGCATATTGGATGAGGTACTGGAGAGTGTAGGGGGGGTTGAGGCTCTGAACGAGCGGATGAATCGATACGAGCGCGTAATGCGCCACTTCTTTGATAACAGGGCGGAGTGGACAGGGCAGTTCCCGCACAGATGGGTCGTTGTGACCGAGGACGGCGTGATTGCCGACACCGATTTGCTGGAGGACGCTCTTGAACTGGCCGGCAAGGCCAATCTTGCCAGCTCCGAATTCACCGTGCAGTTCCTGAATCCCGATCCTCCGACGCTGCTTCTGTGATCCCTGGCTTCATTGCGCCCGATGGATCGCCCTGGCTGGTAGCATACGTAGTTTTGCCCTCTTTGAAGGCTCAGGGAGAAGTCTGGTTTCTCGTGGACACTGGGGCAGACGCGACATGTCTACATCCCTTTGACGCAGGTCGTCTCAGTGTTCCTTTGCATACACTTGAGTACTCCAAGTCCAGCGGCGGTATTGGAGGGAGTGCGCTCTATGCAGGAGACACTGCCTCAGTCTTGTTCCGTGATACGAGGGTGGGTTGGCTTGCCTACAGTGTGAACCTGCAGATTGCTCAGCCTACGGACCACAATGGGGCAATCCCTTCGCTATTGGGTCGGGACATTCTTCGCCACTGGGCGATGCTCCACGTTCCCCGTCGCGGTGATTTGCGGTTCTATCTTTGAGAGAGAGCGAGACTGGCGCCACTCACTGATCATCATTCGTGCGTGTGTCACTCAGGGAATGCAGACTCGCATCGCCTTACTGCAGCTGCCTGAGCCGAGGGCTGGCGGCCAGTATGATGATGGCCACCACTATGAGCATGCCAGCCATGATGCCGAGCGCGATGGGCGCGCCCATTCTCTCGGCCACAATCGTGACGGGCAGCACGCCTGCGGGCATTATGCCCATGTTCAGCCCGAATATGCTCATCACCCGGCCGCGGTACTCCTGGGTCGTGTACTCCATCATGAGGCTGCTCGTGAGCGTCATCCGCGATGCCTGAATCACACCGACCACCACCAGGATGGCGACGCCCGTAATGAACATCGGCGCGAAGTAGGACGTGGCGGCAAAGCTGAGAAGCACCAGGCCCGACAGGATGCCGCTTGCCACCAGTGCAAGTCCTCGCTGCGAGACTTTCCCGATGAAGGCTATCACCAGGGTGCCGCCCAGCGCACCCAGGCCCATCGCGCTCATCAGTGTGCCCAGGCCGTCCGGGCCCACCTCGAACACTTCCTTAGCGAAGATGGGCAAAATGAACCGGATGGGCATGGCGAAGATTATGGTCGAGAAGGAGAGGATCAGCAGGACAAGGATAACGCGGTTATCGAATACGTATCTGAAGCCGTCGCGGATATCGCCCAGGACGGTGGCCTTGCGATCCCTCGGCGGAATCTCAACCTTGGGCAGCCGGGTGGTGAAGAACACGGCCAGCAGGTACATTACGGCGATGACGTAGTAGACCGACTCGACGCCGATATCGGCGATGAGGCGCCCGGCCAGCACCGGCACCGCCATCGTGGTAAGGCTCATGACCATCGCGTTCAGTGCTATGGCGTTCGTGAGCCTGTCCATCCCCACGAGCTGCGGTGTGATAGCCTGGCGCGCCGGCATCACGAGCGGCATCACGCTGCCCTGCATCGCGGACGCTACGAGCAGGTGCATCCAGGTGATTGTGCCGGTCGTGATGGAGGCGGCTATGAACAGGGCAACACCCATCGAGATCAGCTGGGACGCCTGGATGACTCGCTTCTTGTCCATCCGGTCCGCCACGACGCCGCCGAACAGTGCCAGCCCTACCGCGGGCACCGCGGCCGTGGCCACCACGACACCGAGAAG
Source organism: Dehalococcoidia bacterium (assembly GCA_034423135.1). Lineage (GTDB taxonomy): Bacteria > Chloroflexota > Dehalococcoidia > Lucifugimonadales > UBA2985 > JAPPHY01. Next base: position 23,057 of record DAOUJC010000004.1, read on the forward strand.
CGACTCCGACCCGGTCAGCTCAAACACGTAGTAGCCGCCCGTCAGCATGAGCATCTGCATGGCGCCCATCTGGAGCAGGAAGCCGACCCACAGGTTGCGATACGAGGGTATGCTCAGAGAGTCGAACGTGCGCTTGAGCGCGGCGGTTGAGGTGAAGGAGGAGAGGGACAGCCCCGGTGGCCGCGGCATGGCACCCGGAGGCGCTCCAAGAGGCCCTCCGGAGCCGCCGCCGGCTGCCTGCGCGGTCGCTGCCGATGCGCCGCTCGCCACGGCTACCGGCTCGCCGCCCTCCGCTCGCGAGGCGCTCCAGCTTCCGCTGCCCATTGCGCCGAACTGCACCTGACCGGAAGCCTGGTCGCCGTCGACAGTGCCGGTAAACGCGAGGTTGATCTGGCCCATCGGCCAGGACATGGTGGCGTTGAACTCCACGACGCCGTCTGTGGCGCGGCCGCTCACGTTCGAAGTCCCCAAGCCGGTGGTGAGCGACCCTTCAAGGCTGCCCGTGGCCTCACTGATGGAGAGCGACGCCGGCCGCTGTCCCATCGGCGTGTCTATCAGTAGCTGCCAGTTGCCATCGAACGCCATGCACGTCCCCCCTGAAGCGTGCCGGATTAGCCGATTATACGCCCAAATCGGCCTGATGTCTCACTCCGAAATGACCGCGCTACGGGAGAGAGTCGGTGCCTCGGCTTCTAGTGCCGCCGGAAAGTCTACTGATCCAGGAGCGTCAAGACTGTGTCGATGCGGTTCACGACAGATAGCAGCGCCTGCTGGTTGAAGACGAGCGTGGCCTCATCGTAGGCTTCCGCCCCGGATGGGGCATACGCCTTGCGCCAGTCGAGGTACTCGTCCACCGAATCGGACGGATTCGGGCCTCCGTCCTTCCAGGTGTAGTAGTTGTCGATCCGCACGAGCACCTTCTCAGCGGAGGAGGAAAGCGCAGGATTGGCGTCGACGGCCACTCTGTGGACGTTGCTCCAGTAGGCCAGGGAGTCCTCCCTGTCCGCGGGCGTCTCCCTGCGCAACTCGAGCAGCAGCAGGCGATGCCTGTCCAGGGAGTCGTACATCTCCTCCAGGGTTGCGAGCCTGGCGATCTCCTCCGCGGCCTCTGACTGGTGCACGCGCAGCTCCTGCCTCAGCCCTGCCTGCTCCTCAGACGCAAGCTCCAGCTCCGTCTGCGCCAGCGAAAGCGCGGCCAGCGCTATGTCCTCGCGCTCCTGCGCGGCGGCGAGTCCTGCCTGCATCTCCTCCAGCTGCCGCGTGTCTGCCGCTGGCTCGGCGACCTGGGCCGGGGCGATGCTCGCCGCGTCAAGCTGCGCCTGTAGCTCTTGCACCTGGCTTCGCAGCTCCTCGACCGCCGCCGAGTTGTCCGGCGCGGCGGTCAGCGGCTCCACCGGTGCGCTGCCGGAGTCCAGGACAGCCACCGCGACCGCGAGTCCAAGGGCCAGGCCGAGGAGTCCCGCAACCGCGCCCGCGCCCCAGGGCGCCCAGCTGCGCTTCTTCTTGCTTTCGGGTTCCAATGCGCTAATGGGTGTCATCAAGAGGAGCATAGATTCAGAATTATAAGGAATTGTGAAGGGCGAATGCCGTATCAAGTGCCAGGTCCGGCTGACTCTATGCGCGCCTTGATGCGCTGAGGCGCGGGTGCGATAATCGAAGGGAGAGCGGGCAGAAGCGCCTTCACTGGCGCAACACGGGAGGAGATGTTGGAGAGGACAAGGCGGCCGCGGCACGAGATGCCGGAGATGGTCTGGAGCTCCATCGTGGAGCAGGGGTTGGAGGACGCCTATCGCAGCCGCCCGCCATACCAGCAGAACGACTACATTGGCTGGATCATGAGCGCCAAACGCGATGAAACGCGCCGCAAGAGGCTGTCGCAGATGCTGGATGAGCTGCGCGACGGCGATCGCTACATGAAGATGGCGCACAGACCGGGTCGCCGGGTGGCCAGTCGCACCTGACCTACGCGCAAGAGAATCGTAAGGGATTTAAGGCAGGCGTAACCAATGCGCGTTACCATGACCGTGAAATGATGCAAGACATGGAAACCGGAAGCACCACAGCCGCAGGCACGGTCGTTCAACGAATCCTGGTGGTGGACGACGACCCCACCATCTCGGAGGTGGTGGCGCGCTACCTGGAGCGTGACGGCTACGAGGTCGACGTGGCCTCGGACGGCGAGGAGGCTCTCGCCAAGGGCAGGACCGGCCTGCCCGATCTCGTCGTGCTCGACCTCATGCTCCCCAAGGTGGACGGGCTGGAGGTATTTCGCCTGCTGCGGGCGGAGGACCAGGTGCCCATCATCATGCTCACGGCGAAGGGTGAGGAGACGGACAAGCTGGTGGGCCTGAGCCTGGGCGCAGACGACTACGTCACCAAGCCGTTCAGCCCGCGCGAGCTCGTCGCACGCGTGAAGAACGTGCTCCGGCGCAGCGCGGCGCCGCGCATCCACGACGGCGACTCCCTCCGCTACCAGGACCTCATGATCAACCCGAAGACCAGGCAGGTCAGGGCGTACGGCTCGGACGTGGAGCTGACGGCCAAGGAGTTCGACCTGCTGGTGTTCCTGGCGCAGCGCCCGCGGCAGGTCTTCAGCCGCGAGCAGATACTGAACCAGGTGTGGGACTACGTCTACGTGGGCGACACCAGCACGGTCACCGTGCACATCCGCCGCCTGCGCGAGAAAATAGAAGCAGACCCTGCCAAGCCTCGCTACATCCAGACTGTGTGGGGCATAGGCTACAAGTTCCAGGGGTGACCCGATGATGGTGCTCACCCAGACGCGCGCGGGAGCCCTGGCCCTGTGCGGAGTGCTGGGATCACTCGGCCTTGCACTGGCCGTGGCGTTTCTCGTGTTTGGCATGGGCGGGCGAGACCTCGGCCTCGTGGCGCTCTACCTGTTCCTGTCGGGCTCACTTTCGATTGCCCTCAGCATGGCCGCGATCCGGCTTGGTGTGCGAGGCGGCATCGGCATACGCTACAAGATGGCCGTGGTCGGCGCCGCGGGCAGTGTGGTTGCCTTGGCCAACGTGCTTGTGACCGCGCTCCTCATGTTCTACTCCGACCACGACCTTGGCCTGCTCATCGTGCTGTTGGTGTTTGCGCTCACCATCTCGCTGCTGCTGGCGTACATGCTGTCCGAGACGGTCACCTCGTCGATTCAGAAGCTGAGAGAGGGAGCGCTGCGACTCGCCGAGGGCGACCTGTCAACCAGGCTGGAGGTAGACTCCCGCGACGAGATAGGCGACCTGGCGCGGATCATGAACACAATGGCCATCGAGCTGGACGGCGCATTTAGACGGCAGCAGGACATGGAGCAGGCGCGCAAGGACCTGATAGCCTCGCTTTCGCACGACCTCCGCACGCCGCTCACCTCCATGCGCGCGATGGTGGAGGCCATCACCGACGACGTGGTGTCCGACAGGACGACGCTGCAGCGATACTTCAGCAACCTGAACCGCGAGGTGGAGCACGTCTCCGCGCTCATAGACGACCTGTTCGAGATCTCCAGGCTGGACACCGGCACGCTGGAGCTGCACCTGCAGCCAAGCTCCGTAGACGATATCCTGTCCAGCGTGATGGACGGCATGGAGGCTCAGGCCACCATGCGGGCCCTGAACCTCCGCAGCGAGCTGGAGGGCGAGCTGGGACAGGTTGTGGTTGACCCGGTCAAGATTCAACGGGTGCTCTACAACCTGATTCAGAACGCCATTCGCCACACGCCGGCCGATGGCACCATCATCGTGAAGGCGCAGGACACGGGGGCAGCAGTGCAGATCGACGTGATGGACACGGGGCAGGGCATTGACCAGGAGGAGATCGGTCTCGTGTTCGACCGGCTGTACCGCGGCGAGAAGTCCAGGTCGCGCGAGTACGGCGGCTCAGGGCTTGGCCTGGCGATAGCGAAGGGCATCGTGGAAGCGCACGGCGGCAACATCTGGGTGGAGAGCATGGTGGGGGCGGGCAGCCGCTTCAGCTTCTCGCTGCCCAGGTGACGCCCTCCGGCTGACGGCGCGAATCGGCGGCCCGCGGCCCGCTCCAATGGTTCGACAGGCTCACCACGAGCGGGCTGCGGTAAGACAACCCTGTCCACTCGTCGAGCAGGCTAAGCGCAATTGTCCAACTCGTGGTAGTATGGTGGCGGCTGTCCGCATTTCACCCGCAGGCGAGGAGGCTACCATGCGCATAGGAGTCATTTCCGACACCCACATTCCCGGTGGGGCAACCGAGGTCCCTGCCGCAGTCATCAAGGCATTCGAGGGCGTGGACCTGATTCTCCACGCAGGCAACATCTACACCAGGCCAACGCTCGACTGGCTGGAGCAGATCGCTCCCATCAAGGTGGCGGGCAGCGTCGACCGCGACCGGCAGTGCCACGGCGACCCTCGCGTGGAGGAGAAGCAGGTGCTGGAGGTGGAGGGCGTCAGCATCGGGATGATCCATGACCTAATGGTGCCGGGATACGGCGGCTGGATCTACCCCGGTTCCCTGGCTCCGGTGTACGAGGCCAACCCCTCGCGGCCCATCGTGCCGGAAGAGTTCTTCGATCGGCTCACTGACGTGGTGATATTCGGCCACACCTGCGTGCCGATGGTGGAGCAGTACGGCAGCACGCTGCTGCTGAACCCGGGCAGCCCCACGCTGCGCAACCAGCTGATGAAGATCGGCCACGTGGCGATACTAGACGTGACCTCCGCCGGGCCGGAGGTTACCGTGATCGACTTGGCAGAGGCTGCCGACTAGCGCACCACGCCGCAGCCTCCGCCGCGAGCCGGCCAGCGACGCGGGCAGCTCCACCTACGTATGAACCGAGCCCCGCATCGGCTATCGGATGCCGAAGAGGGTGACAGGCCGCCCGAGACTTCATGAGCTAGAGCCCTTCTCTCCCGATTCGAGGGAGACAGGAGGAGGCCGTGACAGTTGGACATCCCGACGTGGCGGTGGTGACCGGCGCTTTCGGCTACACGGGCGGTTACATAGCCCGCAGGCTGGTGGATGCGGGCATCCGCGTGAGGACACTCAGCCGGCGGCCCGCGGGCCGGAACCCCCTCGGCGCACTGGTGGAAACGGCCCCGCTGGACTTCTCCGATCCGGGCGGGTTGCGCCGCTCAATGGAGGGCGCCGGCGTTCTCTACAACACCTACTGGATTCGGTACGCGCGCGGGGATATGACCTTCTACCGCGCCGTCGAAAACAGCCGGATGCTCTTCGAGGCCGCCGTGGAAGTGGGCGTCGGCAGAATCGTCCACCTCTCCGTCACCAACCCCTCGCACGACTCCGAGCTTCCGTACTTCAGGGGCAAAGCGCAAGTGGAGGAGTTGCTGAAAGGCTTGGGAGTTTCCTACGCCGTCATAAGGCCGACACTGGTGTACGGAGATGGCGATCTGCTGCTCAACAACATGGCTTGGGCTCTACGCCGCTTCCCGGTATTCCCCGTGTGCGGCAATGGTCAATACCCAGTGCAGCCCGTCTACGTTGAAGACCTTGCGGCGCAGGCTGTGGAGGCAGGTGCCGCGAGTGGCAACTCTGTCGCTGACGCAGTGGGGCCGGAAACACTCTCCTTCAACGAGCTGCTTAGCTTGCTAGCCCCTGCCATGCGCATCCGCGCTCGCCTGATTCACATGCCTCCTTCCGTGGCCCTTGCGCTGACCCGGACAGTCGGTCTATTGAAGGGGGACGTTGCGCTTACCCGCGACGAGGTGGTCGGACTCATGGCAGGACTGCTTACGTCCAAGGCCGCGCCGACCGGGACGACCAAGCTGAGCGAATGGCTGGCAGTGAACGCCGATGGTCTCGGTAGACGTTACGTGTCCGAGCTGCGTCGCAACTTCCGACTACGGACGTGAAGTACAGAGCCCCGGAGTGGTGCGGGATCAAGATGCCCCGGAAGATCTCGAGAACGGCACCAGCTGTCGTCGACTGAGTCCTGCCATAAATGGGACTAAGGGCCTGCCGTGCACCCCACGCGGAATCCGAGAGGCGCCGCCCGCCTACTCGAAGACGTGCAGCACTTCGTACTTGGTGGTACGCTACGCGGGGGTGTGGAGGGAGCGACTCGGACCACCTCCTGCGCACAGACTCTTGCATTGATGGTTCCCTGTGGGTCTCGCATCGGGAGGCGCTGGGGCAGTTAGTGCCGCTGAAGCCTGTGTGTGGCGGAGTTCCCGGCAGGCTGGAGTCAGGGTATGCCTTTGAGTGCTTGCGCCCCTTGGACTGCTGTGTTGACAGACTATATCCGTGGCCGATATAATCAAGCTAGTCCAAGAGGGGAGCATTCCACATTGTCCATGACCAATCCAATCCGCCGGAACCAACCTCCCATCCCGGTTGCGCAATTGCACATTCTGTTGGCCTTGGCAACGGGGGACAAGCATGGCTATGCGATCATGAGCGAAGTCAAGGCCATGACTCAAGGTTCCGTGAGTATGGGCCCAGGCACGCTGTACGGAACGGTTAAGCGGATGCTGGGGGCTGGATTGATTGAAGAGACTGCTGAACGGCCAGACCACGAACTTGACGACGAACGCCGCCGATACTATAGGCTTACAGGCCTGGGAGCAAGCGTTCTCGACGCTGAAATCGCCCGGATGGAGCATCTAGTAGCCACAGCCCGTGTGAAGAGGACACCTGTGACACGGGAGCATAACCCGGGGAACCGATGACGTGATTTCCGAGAGGGTGTACCGGGCACTGCTCCTGGCCTATCCGAGAGAGCATCGGCGCGAGTACGGTGAGCTTATGGTCCAGCTGTTCGGGGACCGGATGCGTTGCGAGGGTGGCGGGTTCCGGTCACTGGTCATCTGGGTTCAAACACTCACTGACCTTGTCCACTCAGCATTCAGAGAGAGAATGGAGGGAGTTGAGATACGGGCGATGCTCACGGCCACGTTCTGGACAGTCTTTGAGCCTCGCATAAGGTGGTGGTATCTGGTCATCACCTTGGCGCTGGTTGCGCTTATCGCATTCGGGCTTTCGGGTATCCCACGCGAGGCCAATAGCCGCTATGAAGCAGGCACGTTTCAGGGCGGTCACAGCCTGGAAGCCGCCCTGGCGGAGCGTGCTTGGGAAGCCGGGTTCAGTTCCGAGGCAGTCAGGCAGCAGAGGGAGTGGTACGAGGAGTACAGGCTTCAGACTGTCAGGTTGTATTCCAAACTTCATGCGCCAAACTCAATCCAGCTAGTCGCCCAGATGATGGTCACAGCAGGAGCCTTATTCGCAGTCAGCCTTGGAGTCATAAGTGGCAGGGCTGCGCGATCATCAGCACGTCAGGGAACTGCCCGTGATGCCCTTTCGGGTCGGCGGTGGGTGCTAGCGCCCTACTTCGCTGTCCCTCTCTTGCTATGGATCCCCTTGACCGGCGTTGCAGTGGTCCTTGGGCTGGTCGCAGGGTTCATCATCCCGTCTTTCCTGTCACTGAAGGGTCCTGTGGTAGGGAATTCCACGTGGAGTCTTGCGCTCGCTGTATCGGGAATCTTGCTGTCGGGTTTCATGTGGTCCGCCATCGGCGTGGGCCTGGGGACGTTCATCCGGTCTGCGCCTATCGCATTCGCAGTTGGCATCTCGGCCGTGATAGGCGAGATTTCAATCGGTGCACTCGCTGATGGGTTCCAGGACAAGCTTCCGCTCCCATTCGCGTTTCCCGTACTGCTTCCCACTCATGGTGCGATCTCGCTTGTGTCCATTGACGCCCCGAAACTGTTTCATGGACTAGTGACGCCCACTTTCGGACATCCGTTGCACGGACCTTCCTCTGTGGCAGGCGCTGTTCTCCTGTTAGGCGTTTGGGCCGCTGCCGTTGGCATAGGACTGAGGCATTCGGCAAAGTCCGCCTTGTGGGGAACTCGTCGGGATGAGGGGGGAGGGCTGCTCTAACGTGTTCTTGCGCGGCCTGCCCAGCCGCCGTCCACCCTAGGCCAGACAAGCTCACCCAACTATCGGGGTATGGGTCAGGCTACGAGCAGGCATGACAGCACCCCTGTTACCCTCGCGTTCGCGAGTGTCTATCCCCCGGGCGGAAGGCTGGAGGGTTACTACTACCGCTTGCTTCGAGTTTGTCAATGGGCGCAAGCGGACTGCGCCCGCCTACTCGAAGACGTGCAGCACTTCGTACTTGGTGGTGCGCTGCGCGGGGGTGAAGCCGGCGTCGCGGATGATCGCCTGGATCTCATCCGTGGTGGTGCGGTTGTAGAACCCGGCCTCCTGCATCACGTTCTCGTCGAAGAGTGTGCCGCCGAAGTCGTCGCCTCCGAAATTGAGCGCAACCTCGCCAGTCTTCTTGCCCTCCGAGAACCACGAGGCCTGCACGTGGTGCACGTTATCCAGGTAAATCCGGGCCATGGCGATCATGCGCAGGTAGGGGTTGGGGCCGGCCTCCTCCTTGACCCGCTTGGAGAGGGGCGTGTTGCCGCGCTTGAAGCTCCAGGGAATGAAGGCGGTGAATCCGGCGTTCCCGTCGGCCAGGGCCTCGTCCTGGAGCGAGCGCGTGTGCTCCAGATGCTCGACCACGTCCTCCGGCCGCTCCAGGTGGCCGTACATCATTGTGGCGGTCGTGCGATAGCCGAGCCTGTGCGCCTCCCGGTGCACCTCCGACCAGTCGTCCACGCGCCCCTTGGGCCACAGGCGGCTGAGGCTCCGCTTCACGCGGTCCGACAGTATCTCCGAGCCGCCTCCGGGCAGCGTCTCCTGTCCCGCATCCTTGAGCCGTCGCAGCACGTCCGCAACCGGCAGTCCCGAGACCTGGGCCATCTTCTGGATCTCCGGCGCGGAGAAGTAGTGCGGCAGCACCTGCGGGTAGCGCTTGCGGGTCTCGCGCACAAGCTCCTCGTAGTACTCCATAGGCAGCTTGGGGTTGAGGCCGCCCTGCAGGAGCACGGTCGTCACGCCTCTGGCGGCCGCGTTGCCCACCATCTCCATCATCTCGTCCACCGAGTGCGTGTAGGCGTCGTCGTCCTTCTCCGTGCGATAGAAGGCGCAGAAGGTGCAATAGGCGTCGCAGACGTTGGTGTAGTTGAGGTTCGTGTCGATGACGAAGGTCACCCTGGGCAAGGGGTTGTGCCTGTACCTGATCTCCTGGGCTAGGTTGCCAAGCTCCAGCAGCGGCGCCTCCTTGAGAAGCATCACGCCTTCGTCGTAGGTGATCCGCTCGCCGGCCAGGGCCTTTGCCGTGACGTCCTTGATCGATTCAGTCGTGGTCATACTGCCGCCTCCTTCACCAGTGTGAGAGATCGCAATTCTCTCTCGAATTCGCCAATTGCCCGGTAGTCCTTTCCTTCGAACACGAAGCGAAAGGCTTGCAGGTAGTCTATCACGTCCGAGGAAGTCAGTCCCATCGTCTCACGCTTGCTGGCGATGACGTCCAGGCTGTGGGTCATGTTGTGCTGCAGGTTCCGCCTGAGAGCCTCGGCCAGCGAGCGCTTGACCTCCGGAGCCAGGTCCCGCCGCGCCATCCAGACCGCGAACACGAACGGCAGCTCCTTCCACTCCCACCACACGTCGGCGAGGTCGTAGACATACGGGAAGCCGTCCATGCTGTTGTGGGTGACCAGCGCGTCGTCGCCTATCAGTAGAAGGGCGTCCAGGTTTGGCGCGTCGAGGCTGGCGTACTCCTGCGGGCGCACTCCGAATCGCTGCTCCAGCAGCACCTTCATCAGCTGCACGGCCGTCGCGGACTGCGACGTGGCCCCCACGACCGCGCCGGACAGCTCGTCGATGGGCACGCGGGAGAAGAAGAGGATGCTCTTGACCGGCCCGATCACGCTTATGCCCATGTCGCCCAGCACCTCGAACTCTCCGCGCAGGTCGAAGCTCTGGACCAGCGAGAAGGGCGCCGCGTCAAGCTCTCCGCGCAGGGCCAGCGGCCCCATCGAGCTTGGCGGCATGGGGCACAGCTCCACGCCCTCCAGCGAAAGGCCGTGGAAGAACGGCTCGCAGTTGAGGTACGGTATCTGGCCGATTCTAGTCGTCATAGACGTGAATCTCGTTGTAGAGGGCGTCGCGCTCCACGGCCGTCTTTCCGGCGTCGCCGATCAAGCGCAGCATCTTGTTGCGGGCCAGGCCAACGGGGCTTGCAGCCTTGGCGGCGTGCGCGATGCGCTCCTCGCCGATGGTGCCGTCCAGGTCGCTTGCGCCGAAGTTGAGGGCGATAGACGCGGTCTGCTCGCCGATCATCACCCAGTAGGCCTTGATGTGCGGGATGTTGTCCAGCATGAGCCGCGACGTGGCTATGGTGCGCAGGTCCTCGACAGCCGACGCCTGCCGCGCCACGAGGTGAGTGTCGCCAACCTGGTACTCCAGCGGGATGAACGCCAGGAAGCCGGGGTTCTCGTCCTCCGCCTCTCGCAGAAGCTCCATGTGGTGCACGCGCTCCTCCAGCGTCTCGATGTGGCCGTAGAGGAGCGTGGCGTTGGAGCGAATGCCCATGGCATGCGCCAGGCTGTGTATCTCCAGCCAGCGCTCGGCGGTGTTCTTGCCGGGAAACAGCTCGCGGCGCACGCGTGGCGAGAAGACCTCCGCGCCGCCGCCGGGCATAGACACCAGCCCCGCGTCCTTCATGCGGCCGAGAACCTCCTCCTCACTCATCCTGAACCGCTTGCAGAAGTAGTCGATCTCGGCGGCGGTCCAGGCCTTGATGTGGATGGTGGGGAAAGCCTCGTGGATGCCGCGAATGATGCCCTCGTACCGCTCGAATGGCCAGTCAGGGTGGTGGCCGCCCACGATGTGGACCTCGTGCATGTCCGGGTCGAGCTTGCCCAGAATCTCGTCCATCTCCATCTCGTAGGCGCCGGCGTCGCCCTTCTTCTTGGCGAAGTCGCAGAAGGTGCACGACAGCACGCAGATGTTGGTGGGGTTGATCTGGCGATTGAAGACGAAGTAGACCTTCTCGCCCCAGAGCCTGCGCTTGGCGAAGTCCGCCATCTGACCGAGCGCGGCCAGGTCCGACGTCTGAAGGCAGCTGAGGCCGTCCTCGAAGCTGATGCGCTCGCCGTCCTGGACCTTCTGCCAGACGGGCTCGAGCGCGGGGTCGCGGAACCGGATGTCGGGTGCAGGGGTTGGCTTGTGGGTGACGGTTGTGGCTGTGGCCATGTCGCCTCCGATGCAGAAGTCGGCGGCCGACTGCGTACGATACCCAGTAGACCGACCAGTCGGTCTACATGATACGCGTGGCAGGCGCGGCGCGTCAAGGGGAGGGGGGGCGCTCACGGGTAGATACGTCTCCAGGTAACCAAATCGTGGATGTCTACCAATGACACGGTGCAGTCGGTGCGGTCAATTCTCCCCACCGCTTCATACTCCGCAAGCACACCAGAGGCACTAGGATAGTGAAACTGGATGACTAGGCCGTAGAAACCGGCGCCGTACGAGCCGCCCCGCACGATCCAGGGTTCCTGAAACTCGGCCTGACCGGGATACTCCATGAAGTCCCGCAGCTCGTTCTTGAGCCCGGCCGTTGCGCAGTCCGGCGGATCGCCGGAGGAGGGATAGGTGGTGGAATTGCAGGCCGCGCTGACGACTAGCAACAGGGCGACTACTGCCAGCGGCAAGTGGCGCATGTCGTGGTGCGCCAGGGTGTACAATCGAACAGGGTTGATGTTAGTCATGCCGATTATCCTCTGCCTTGGCGCGGAGGCTACTTTCATGCCGCATTGTACCACGCCACCCGCGGGCACTATACTAGCCGCCGAGATAGTAGCGGAGGGTGTGATGACAGACGCGATGATTGACGCAATCTTCGAGCAGCTAGACAGAGACCGCCACCTAGCGGGCTACCCTCTTGAGGAACGTGCATCTCCGTTCTTCAAGCTCTTCCTACCGGAAATGTTCAAGAGTTGCTTCAATACTGCTCTCAATCCCATCATCATCCCCGAGTTTCCCTATTTGAGGAACTGTAAGACAAACCAGTCGCCCAAGGTTGACTTCTTCGCGGTGTCGAAGAAGGGCGATAAAGCCTTCCTCATTGAACTCAAGACCGATATGGATTCTTTGAAGAAGAAGCAGGCCGAGGATCTCGCGAAAGCATCAAGAAGAGGTCTCAAGTCTCTGGTTCAAGGCGTCGTTCGCATCGGTACCAATCCGAATACTAAGCAGGGCAAGAAATACCGTCATCTGTTGGAATACCTGTCAGAACTCTCATTGGTCGAAATCCCAGATGGCGCATATAAGCGAGCAAGAGAGAAAGTTAGAAGAGAGATTGAGCCAAAGATCATCTATATTCTGCCAAACTGCAATCCAACCCACGGGGAAGGGAAGCAAGTCCTCGAAGAAATCAGAAAAGCCCAAGGTTGCATTGTCACATTTGAGAAGTTCGCAGACTTAATCAAGGAGCACGGCCCTATAGGCAAGAGGTTTGCGCGGTCCCTGACGTGCTGGGCTGACGTGCCCGCCGGCTCGGTGCCGCCCGGTACGCCGTGCCCCTAGTTTCCCGCTCACTTCCTTTACATTCATTCCACCTAAGGCGCAAGGCCATTGTCGCTTAGGGCTATCTGAGTCCCTGATCTGATCATGCTCCGTTAACTCCGTAGATCTCTCGCAGACTACCAATGTGTTCCTGAAAGTCGTCTACGGAACACCCAAGATACAAGGCGCCAGTATCCCGCGATATAAGCCTTTTCTGATGGCACTCCAACACCAAGCCGGCGAACCTTCCTCGGCGCTGGTCCGGAGTGCTTGGAACAGGGAAATAGTCGACGGCAAAATTCTCCGCAGCCCTCTGTTCGTCCGACGGCATGACATTGTCCACACTCGTTGGAACGTCATGTGTACGATAGTGGCAGTTGGAGATATGATAACGTGCCGCTGTGTGGCTGATCCCAAACTTGCGCATCACGTGGGCGACAGACTCCTCAGAGAATGGAGCCTCCGTGTCCTTTCGTACAGCCTCGTTCGGAGCGAGGAATGCGATAGCGAATGCGTTGGCTCTCTGCTCCACGTAGTCCGTTGACGGGATTTCTGGATTCTTCCGGCTGTCCGCGTAAGAATCGACGCGGACATTATTGAGGCTTGTATCCGGGTCGTAAAGGAAATGTCCAAGCTCGTGAGCCAGTGTAGCTCTGCGAATCCATACGTTTTCATTATCGCCAACTGTGTTCAAGATCACGCCGCGTAGTGGGCCGTCGTTGTCATCAGTTGTCATTACAGTAGCCCCAGCAATCCGGTTGGGGAGTCGCGCCTGGATGACAGGGATGCCGAGACGATTCTCAACCAAGTCACGCATAGACTGGATAGGGGATTCCCCAAGCTGCAAAATTCTCCGTGCATCTTCCGCAAGGCGGTATCCTATCCTGTAAGCCGGGTTCTGCGGTGACCCATAGTCCGAATTAGGCCTGAACTCATTTCCCTTGTACTGAATTCCCATCCACTCCTGTAGCCTGCTCTGTACCCGAATGATGGACGCTGCTTCCGAAAACAGCAGTGCAGTTCCGGCTGAAATGCCTCTGGAACCGCCAGTGTTCTCCTTCAGAAGAGTTTTCAGGCGATACGCCAGCCCAGAATCCCCACCTGGAGAATCATTGAATGCAAGTTGGCGCTCATCCAATCCGAGCACAAACGCGATACGCTCCAGATTCCTAAAGCGGATCTTTGAGGGATTGGATTCGGCTGTCCTAACCTCTGACTCGCTTACATTGGCTGCCTTTCTAACCGAAGCCTGAGTCAAGCCTATTTCTTCCCTACGGGCTTTCAGGGCCCTAGCAGTGGAGTTTGTGGTACGTTTCAGAATCGCGGAGCCGTATTCAACAGCCTCTTCTAGGACGTCCAAACCAAAACTGGTGAAGGCTTCCCACGCCGTTAGCACGTGTCCGGTAGGCATTCGGGTAGCATCATATACGGCCAGTCCGCCTTCACCGCGAACGAACTCTCTACTAGAGCGTCTTGCCGCGGCATCCGCAGTTGAAATTCCCTCTGCCTCCGGGCCAAAAGCGAATGTTAAATCCCTCACTGAGCTTCCTCCAGTACACGGGCCGCTGCCCCAAAGGAATGGTCCCAGCCTAGTGAAACAACCTCGTAGTCAAATGCTTCAAACACATGTTTGACGGCCTCAAGTTGATTCTCGTCTTCCGGGGGATAACGACCTGACCCTCCGGAGATATAGAGTGAAACGTCGGACTTGAACCACATTTCACCGCCCAGATATGCTTCTCCCCCGCCGGTGAGGTTTGTATGCTTGGGCAAAGCGTTGCCAATTGCGTCTATTGGCGCTTCAAAGATGTAAGGGACACCCCTTGAGTCTATAACCCAAAGATATCGGTTATCGCCCTCGTCTTTCAGTGAAAGAGGTGGCGACCCCCGCAAGTAGTCCGTAGCAGGGGCAGGTGCGAGGAGACGAATGCCATGTTCAGGCCCAAGCGGTCTCATCTCTTCACTCTGTTGGGCGGAAAACTTTGGGGGACGAGGAGTATAAGAACTCCGAAAATCGGCAAGCACTTGTGCTGCGCTTTCATTCACAATACGATCTCTTGCAGCGCGACCTCGAGTATAGACTACGCTCGGAGGGATACACTACAGGATATTGGCATTATAAGTTCAATCAATTCTCCGGTCAACATCGTCCTGTGCACCCCCATGCTATACTACCCGCGCCATGGAGCGAGTCGTGGTCAACATTGAGACGGCGGGGTCGTTTCGCGCCACGGAGGTCATCGCAGACCTGCGCAACGTGGCCGAGCTGATGTTCAACCCCCTGAGGCTCGTCGGCTTCTGGGACCAGCAGGCCGGCGGCGCGCATCTGTGCCCGCAGGAGCAACTGGGCCGCGAGTGCCTGCACAGCCTCCCGCCGGACGACCCGCGCCGCGTCGATTATGCCGACACCGCCGGCAGAGAGATGCGCGCCGTCCTGGAGGTCGCATTCCCGCACGCCGGAGTCTACCTCTACCTGCGCTAGCCTAGACCCAGCGCGGGCGGCCGGTCGTACCTCGCCAAGCCTCAGCGTCCGAGGGTCGCCACGCTCCAAGTGCCTGCGTGTTCACATTCGTAATACACTCTTCAGCGCATCGTAAGCGGCGGCTCCCCGTCCAGGATGCGCGCCTGTAGGCGAATCCGTTACAATGTTAGTAGACCAAGCTACCGGGAGGCCGCGAATGGCCCACCATGACCACAACCATCGAGTCACGACAGCGGACGTGCGAAGGCACGGCGCCGGGCGATTCCTGCGCTTGTGCACCCTGCTTCTGCTACCGGTCATTGTGATCGCCATCGCGGCGTGCTCCAACGGCGAGACCACGGATGGGCCTGCCGCTTCGGACCTGGAGGCCGCGCCGGACTTCGAGTTCACGCTGTACCAGGGCGAGGGCGAGCTGGGCGCAACCGAGCTCAGCATGTCGGACCTGCAGGGCAAGCCCGTGGTGCTCAACTTCTGGGCCGGGCTCTGCCCGCCGTGCCGCGCTGAGATGCCCGACTTCCAGGCCTTCGCCGACGAGAACCGGGACAGTGTGGTCGTTCTGGGCATTGACGTGGGGCAGTTCACGAACCTCGGCACGCAGGACGACGCACAAATCCTGCTGGACGACCTCGGCGTCACCTATCCGGCGGGCTACACCACCGACGGCACGATCATGCGCAGGTACGAGGTGCTCGGCATGCCGACCACCGTGTTCATCAACTCCAGCGGCGAGATATTCCGCCTGTGGGGAGGAATCCTGGACCACGAGGTCCTGCAGGACATCACCAACGAGATGCTGGCCGCGGAGACCGGCTGAACGCCGCCTAGCCGCACAAGCACGGGGAGGTAAGTCATGTCCATGTCAAGCGCAATGCCGGAGCCGGGCCTGCTGAGAAAGGTCATGGTGCCCGCGGCCGTAGCCGCCGTTTCCCTGACCACAGCCTTCGTCGGAGCCTTGGTGCTGGGCAGATCCGACGGAATCGACGGCGTCAATCGCTTCGTGGAGACGCTCTCCGGCGACTCTGGCAACGTGCTGCGAGGCCTTGCGCCGCTGGGTTTCGCCTACGCCGCCGGCATGGTCTCCGCCGTCAATCCCTGCGGGTTCGTCATGCTGCCCGCGTACCTGGGACTGTACCTGGGCGTCAACGACAAGGACGCCGGCAAGGTGAACCCACTGCTGCACGTCTTCCGCGCGCTCAAAGTGGGCGGAGCCGTCACTCTTGGCTTCGTGGTGCTGTTCGGGGCAGCCGGGATACTGATGTCGGTGGGCGCGCGAGCGGCGGTGGTGGACATCCTGCCGTATCTCGGACTGGTCATAGGCATAGTGCTGGCGCTGGCGGGCTCCTGGATGGTAGGCGGAGGTAAGCTGTACAGCGGGTTCGCCGCGCAGGCCGCATCCAGAATCGGCGACCCTGGGCAGGTGAATGCGAAGGGCTACTTCCTGTTCGGGCTGAGCTACGGGGTCGCCTCTCTGAGCTGCACGCTGCCCATCTTCCTCACGGTGATCGGAACGAGCTTTGCGGTTTCGACGATCGCCGATTCGCTGGGACAGTTCATCCTGTACGCAGTGGGCATGGGCACGGTGATCCTGGCGCTGACGCTCGGCATGGCGTTCTTCAAGGGCGCGATGCTGGGCACGCTGCGCAAGGTGCTGCCGTACGTGCAGCCCATTGGCTCCTGGCTGATGGTGGTCGCGGGGTCGTACATCGTGTTCTACTGGCTCACCATCGGCGACCTGCTCTAGCTGCGGCCTGCGTCGCATTCGACGGCGACTGGCTCACAACTTTCTGCGCTTCCAGTTCACCGCGCGCGAGGTGGCGCTGATGGGGCGGCATCCCGACGTGCCGCGCTGGAGAGCTCTCACCGAGACCGCAGTCTACAATCAGCAAGTCATGGTGATGCCGCATCCACGGACGGACAAGTCGGTTGTTCTGCCGTCGTACGAAGTAGAGGCGGCAAACGGCCCTGTTGTGGCAAAATAAACGACATCGAATTGTAGAATTCTAGGAGGCGAAAATGAGCGTGGTCAAGATCAATGCGATAACCGTACCGGCGGGCAGGGGAGTGGAATTGGAGGCGCGATTCGGCAGCCGAAGTCGCGAAGTTGAGCACATGGAAGGCTTTGAGGGCTTTGAGCTGCTCCGTCCGGTGGAGGGCGAGGACCGTTACTTCGTCTACACCCGATGGCGGTCGGAAGAGGACTTCCAGCGTTGGGTCAACAGTGAGGAGTTTACCAGGGGCCACGCGAGGAGAGAAAAGGACGGGCCTGTCGCCACGCACGCCAAGCTGCTCTCGTTCGAGGTGGTGGAGTGGCCCGATGCCGCCGCGGAGAAGGAAGCAGTCTGATGGAAGCCGGCGGGTCCACCAGCTAGGAGGCGCATATGGAGATCAAGAAGGTCGCGTTCATACTTATGGCGCAGGAGATGGACAGGGCCATTTCCTTCTACAGGGACGTCATCGGGCTTGAGCTTCGGGTGCGTCAAGGGCAGAACTGGGCCGAGCTGGGCTACGTCGACGCCGTGGTGGCCCTGCACGGAGGCGGCGATGGCGAGTACCGCCGGACTGGTCTGGCGTTCACCGTCGCGGACGTTGCCGCGGCGTGCGATGAAGTGAGCCAAGGCGGCGGCAGGATCATCCAGCCCCCGGAGGCACGCCCCGGCGAGGGCATACTCCTGGCGCGCCTGGCGGACCCGGAGGGCAACGGCTTCGACTTGAGCCAGCGCACCGGCTGACGGTCTCCTTTCGGGTAGCGGCGCCCAGGGCAGGCACAAGACCTGCCCCTACGGTGATTCGGGCGGCTGCTGCCAAACACTCTTGCCCCGTCTAGGGGGAAGAGTGAGATGGGGGTGAATGCGCCCTTCACGCCCCGCCCCATACCTGGACTCCTGCCTGCTCAGGAGTGGTAGGCGGGCGAATAGCCCAACGAAACTGCCCAGCCCCTTGCAGTCGGGTACCATTGCCGTTGTATAGTACAATGTGCTGTGGGCCAAGCCCGCAATCTCGCTGGGGAGTTGCATCAATGAGCATGAGCGTGGCTCTCGGGGCTGATCACGCCGGCTACGATCTGAAGTGCGCACTGTCGTCCTGGCTGGGCGAGCAGGGGTACGACGTGGTGGACGTCGGCGCTTTCTTCATGGATCCGCTCGACGACTATCCCGACTTCTCGGAGGCCGTCGCGCAGGCGGTGGTTTCGGGCCGGGCTCAGCGCGGCATCATCGTGTGCGGCAGCGGCGTCGGAGGCTCCATCGCCGCCAACAAGGTGCCCGGCGCTCGGGCGTCCATCTGCCACGACACCTACTCCGCCGGCCAGGGCGTGGAGCACGACGACATGAACGTGCTCTGCCTGGGCGCACGAGTCGTCGGCGAGATTTTGGCCAGGGAGCTTGTGAGTGCGTTCCTGGACGCGCAGTTCATCGACGAAGAGAAGTACCGGCGACGCCTGCAGAAGGTCATCGCGCTGGAGCGCGGGACCCTCAGCGCGGGCGTAACGCCCACAGGGGGAGGTTAGCAATGGACCGGCTTCGTGAGATTCAGCGCCTGGGGCAGTCAGTCTGGTACGACAACATCAGCCGCGACCTGTTGGAGTCCGGCGAGATTGCTGGGCTGGTAGATGCGGGTGTCACCGGCCTCACCTCCAACCCGACCATCTTCGAGAAGGCCATCTCCGCGGGCGCGGTCTACGACGACGCGCTGGCCGCCCTCGCCGCGCAGGGCCTCGACGCTAACGCCTGTTACGAGCAGCTGGCCTTTGAGGACATCCGGTGCGCCGCTGACCTGCTGCGCCCCGCCTACGATGTGAGCGGCGGCGCCGACGGCTTCGCCTGCCTTGAGGTCAGCCCGAGACTGGCCCACGACACCGAGGGCACGGTCGCGGAGGCGCTGCGCCTCTTCGCCGCGCTGGACCGGCCCAACGCCATGATCAAGGTGCCCGCCACGCCGGAGGGCATCCCCGCCATACGCAGGCTCATCGGCAGTGGCATCAACGTAAACGTGACGCTTATCTTCTCGCTGCAGGCGCACTGCAACGTGATGGAGGCCTACATCTCCGGCCTGGAGGACCTTGCCTCCGCCGGCGGCGACCTGAGCGGCGTGTCGTCCGTGGCTTCGTTCTTCGTGAGCCGCGTTGACACAGCGGTAGACGGTCTGCTGTCAGACGGCTCAGCCGATCTGATGGGCAGGGCTGCCATCGCAAATGCGAGGATGGCGTACCGCAACTTCCGCGAGGCGTTCGGCGGCGAGCGGTTTGACGCACTGCGGGCCAAGGGCGCACGCGTCCAGCGGCCCCTGTGGGCCAGCACCAGCACCAAGAACCCCGCCTACAGCGACCTGCTCTACATCGACAACCTCATTGGGCCGGACACCGTGAACACCATGCCACCGCCCACGCTTACGGCTTTCGTCGACCACGGTGACGTGCGACGGACGATTGACGAGGACGACGCCGGCTCAGAGCAGACGCTCGAAGCCCTGGAGGCTGCCGGCATCAGCATGGACGCCGTGACAGACAAGCTGCTGGCCGACGGCGTCAAGGCCTTCGTCGACTCCTTCGAGCTGCTGCTCGCGAACGTGGAGGCGAAGCGGGCCCTCCTGCTGGAGCGAACGACCGCCGAGACCGTCCGCTGATGACCGAGGAGTCCCTGGCAGACCTTGAGCGCACTGACCTGATCGCGCGTATCTGGGCCAGGGACCACACCGCGTGGAAGCCTGACCCAACTGAGATAGCCGACAGGCTGGGCTGGCTCGACGTGGCCCGCGACATGCGCGCGAACGTTCCTGACCTGTGCGCCTTCGCTGAAGAGGCGCGGAGCGAGGGCGTCCGGCATGTCGTGCTGCTCGGCATGGGCGGCAGCAGCCTTGGGCCGGAGGTGGTACGCCAGACGTTCGGGAGCGCGCCAGGCTTCCCGGAGCTGATCGTGCTGGACTCCACCGTGCCGGGGGCCGTGCTGGCCGTCACGCGTGAGATCGATCCGGCAGCGACGCTCTTCTCCTTGTCGTCCAAGTCCGGCACCACCACGGAGCCGCTGGCGCTCTACGCACACTTCCGCGCCCTCATGGAGAGCGCGGTGGGGGCCGAGGACGTGGGACGCCGCTTCTTCGCCATCACGGACGCCGGCACTCCGCTCGAGGCCATGGCCCGCGAGCAAGGACTCCGGCGCGCGTTCCTGAACCCATCTGACATCGGGGGCCGCTACTCCGTGCTCTCGTACTTCGGGCTGGCGCCCTCGGCGCTCACCGGCATGGACGTCGCAACACTGCTGGACAGGGCAGGGGAGATGATGGGAGCCTGCGCCGCGACCGTACCCGTGCGGCAGAACCCGGCCGCACTGCTTGGTGCCGCGATAGCCGGCCATGCGATGCAGGGACGGGACAAGCTGACGCTGATTGCGTCGCCCTCGATGGCGGCGTTCGGGCTGTGGGCGGAGCAGCTCATCGCGGAGAGCCTGGGCAAGGAGGGCAGGGGCACAGTCCCCGTGGCGGGCGAGCCGCTCCTGGATCCCGCCCACTACGGCGACGACCGGCTGTTCGTCCACCTGCGGCTTGAGGGCGACGACAATTCCGCCGAGGACGCTGCCATCGCCGCAATCGAGTCTACCGGCCGGCCGGTGGTGCGCCTGGAGCTGCGCGACCGGTACGATCTGGGCGCGGAGTTCTTCCGGTGGGAGCTGGCAACGGCCATCGCGGGCGCCGTCCTCGGCGTCCACCCGTTTGACCAGCCCAACGTGCAGCAGGCGAAGGACCAGACCGTGCTGGTGCTCGACGAAACCAGCCGCTTGGGCAGGCTGCCGGACGCGGAGGCCCCCGATTCGCTCGCCGACCTGCTGTCTACTGCCGGCCAGGCTGATTACCTCTCGATCATGGCCTACGTGCGCCAGACGCCGGAAACGGACAGCGCGCTGAACGCCCTGCGTCGGTGTGTCGCGGAGCGGTACGGCATAGCCACCACCCTCGGCTACGGCCCGCGCTACTTGCACTCCACAGGGCAGGTGCACAAGGGCGGCCCGGACACCGGCCTCTATCTGCTGCTGACTGCAGAGCCCGCGGAGGACGTGCCGGTCCCGGGCGAGTCCTTCAGCTTTGGCACGCTGGCTGAGGCGCAGGCTCTCGGCGACCTGCGGGCGCTGCAGGCGCTGGGCAGGCGCGTGGCCAGGATTCGGCTGCCGTCCGCCGACGCGGCGAGCCTCGGCAAGTTGGCCGCGGAAGCGCTGGCGGGCGTCTAGGGCGTAAGCCCGCCAGCCGGGCGCACACATCAAGGAAGGGAGCACGTCATGGAGCTTGGCATGGTTGGTCTCGGTCGCATGGGCGGCAACATGACACTGCGCCTGCTGCGCGCCGGCCACCGCGTCGTCGTCTTCGATCCGCAGGCTGAGGCCGTGCGTGCGCTCAGCGACGAGGGCGCCGCGGGAGCAGGCTCGC
This sequence comes from Dehalococcoidia bacterium, assembly GCA_034423135.1. Taxonomy (GTDB): domain Bacteria; phylum Chloroflexota; class Dehalococcoidia; order Lucifugimonadales; family UBA2985; genus JAPPHY01. The sequence continues at coordinate 44,343 of DAOUJC010000004.1, forward strand.
TCGCGGAGCTGGTCGACAGCCTCGCGCAGCCCCGCGCCGTGTGGGTCATGGTGCCCGCGGGCGAGGCCACGGAGACCACGATCAATGCGCTGGCGGAGTGCATGTCCGCAGGCGACACCGTCATTGACGGCGGCAACTCCAACTACAAGGACAGCATGCGCCGCGCCGAGGCGCTGGCCTCTCTTGGCATCTCGTTCCTCGACGCAGGCACAAGCGGCGGCGTGTGGGGCTTGGCCGGGGGCTACAGCCTCATGGTCGGCGGTGATGAGGCGGCGTTCCAGAGGTTGGAGCCGGTCTTCCAGTCGCTTGCGCCCGGGCCTGACCGCGGCTACGGGCGAGTGGGGCCGGCAGGCGCCGGCCACTTTGTGAAGATGGTGCACAACGGGATCGAGTACGGCCTCATGCAGGCCTACGCGGAGGGCTTTGAGTTGATGAAGGCCAAGACCGGCTTCGAGCTTGACCTGGCGCAGGTGTCCCAGATCTGGCGGCACGGCAGCGTGGTGCGCTCGTGGCTGCTCGACCTCACGGCTGCCGCGCTTGAGGAGGACCCGGGGCTGGAGACGATCCAGGCCTACGTGGAGGACTCCGGCGAGGGTCGGTGGACGGTGCAGGAGGGCGTCGAGCTTAGCGTGCCGACGCCCGTCATCAGCCTGGCGCTGCAGGCGCGCTTCCGGTCCCGGCAGGCGCAGCCGTTCGGCGCGCGGCTGCTGGCTGCGATGCGCAACCAGTTCGGTGGGCACGCCGTGCGCAGGGCAGAGTAGCGCCACTCGCCGCATCACCGCTACATCCGGTGCTTAGGAGGTCGCGCAATGTGCCGAAGCATAAGGACTCTCAGGGGGCCGTCCGGGCCTGCGACCGAGGAGGACATTCGCGCGGCGTCGCTGCAGTTCGTGCGGAAGGTGTCGGGCTACCGAGCGCCATCGAAGGCGAACGAGGCGCCGTTTGAGGCGGCCGTCGATGATGTGGCGCTTGCGGTCCGCAGGCTGCTTTCGTCACTCGCCGCGCCTCGTAGCCGCGCAGGCTCCGGCGTCGAGCAATGACATAGCACAGCCCGGCGCGCTATAATTCCTCCGCCGCGGTTGCTGCGGGGGTTATCTTTGCATCCGGGTTTGCACCCGCCGCGCTGCTTGAGTCGAAAACGCTTGAACCAACAACGCAACAATGAGGAGTAGAGCATGGGCAAGCTAGACGGAAAGGTAGTCATCGTTACCGGCGCCAGCAGGGGGATTGGCGAGTCCATCGCCAAGATGTTCGCTGCGGAGGGCGGCAAGGTTGTGTGCGCCGCTCGGACGCTGCGCGAGGGCGACCATCAGCTGGCAGGTTCGCTGGAGACGACGGTCGCGGCGATACGCGATGCCGGCGGCGAGGCAACGGCGGTCGCGTCCAACATCTCCGAGCCTGAGCAGTGCGAGGCGCTGGTCGAGGCAGCCCGCCAGACCTACGGCCCCGTGGACGTTCTGGTGAACAACGCCGCTCTCCTGTACGCGGTGGCCACCAAGGACTACCAGCTCAACCGCTGGATGCGCACGTGGGCGGTGAACGTACACGGCCCGTTCGTGCTCAGCCAGCTGGTGCTTAATGACATGATCGAGCGCGGCAGCGGCAGAATCGTCAACATCTCGTCCGGCGCGGCGACTGGCCCGGGTCGTGGCCCGTACGACAGCCCCGGCGGCAGCTCGGTCTACGGCACGCAGAAGGCCGCCCTGGAGCGGCTCACGCAGGGTTTGGCGGCGGAGGTGTACCAGTACGGCGTGGGCGTGTCCGCCTTCTCGCCGTCGCAGTTCGTGCCTACGGTGGGCTCCATGTTCGCGCAGGGCCGGACGTCGGTTGACCCCGACACCACGGAGTCGCCGGAGACAATGGCGATGGCCGCGCTGCTCCTGTCCACCGAGCCACTCGACAAGGTGGCCGGACGTGTCACTTACAGCCAGCAGATACTCAACGAGTTCGGCTGGATCACGAACGCCAGGGGCACGGGCGTCGACCCGGAGAGGAAGGGCAGCGGCTTTAGCCAGATATAATGCGGCGGGACCCGCTGCGTCTCAACCGCTCATTTCCTTCGACAGGCTCAGGATGAGCGATTAGGGTGCCGTCGTTTTGCGTCGCCGCCGAATCATTGCCAGCCGCGTCGCATCTAATACTGTACGAGTGCACCGCATGAGACCATCCCTGCCCATAGCGACAATACTCGCAGCTGCATTGCTGGTCGCTGCCTCCTGTGCCTCCCCGGACGACACGCCTGCGGCAGAGATAACTCCCGCGCCCACGTCCACAGAGGTCGAGGCCATCGAGCCGACGGTCACGCAGCCGCCGACCTCCACCTCCGAGGCCGCGGTGACGCCCCTGCCGACATCCACGACCGAACCGGCTGCCGGTTCGCCGGACGCCACGGAGGATTCGTCTGACTTCAGGCCGGGCCCGGAGGACATCGTCACGCTGCTCCCCTACGACGCGATCAAGGCCATCCTGGAGCCGCGCCTGGTCGACGTGGAGTGGGCAAACCAGCAGATGTACGACACGGAGCAGGTCATAGGCGTGTCCATCGGCGGCGAGCACCGCGCCTATCCCATCTACATGCTCAGCAGCCGCGAGATCGTGAACGATGTGGTGGGGGGTAAAGCTATCGCGGTCACGTGGTGACCGCTCTGCTACTCGAGCATAGTTTATGCTCGCGAGATTGGTGACGAGACCTACACCTTCGGCGTGTCCGGCAAGCTGGTCAGGAACGCGCTGGTGATGTACGACCACCAGACCGATTCGCTGTGGAGTCACTTCACGGGCGACGCCATCTCCGGGGAGTTGGAGGGCACCAAGCTGGAGATCGTGCCGGCCCTGCACACCACCTGGCTGCGGTGGAAGGAGCTCCACCCGGACAGCCTGGTTCTGGACAAGCGGGGATTCTATCGCACCGACATCTACGAGTACTACTACGGGGACAGCGGCGCGGGCGTCATTGGCGAGGCCAACATCGACGACCGGCTGTACCTCAAGGAGTTCGTGGTCGGCCTGGTGCTGGACGGGCAGGCCAAGGCCTATCCGTTCGGCGACCTCAACGACACGCCCGTGGTGAACGACACCTTCGGGGGACGAGAGCTTGTGGTCACGTTCGAGACCAGGGCCGCGACTGGCGGGGTCTTCAGCCGTGTGGTGGACGGGGAAACGCTCACGTTCCAGGAGACGGGCGAAGAGGTGACCGGCGGCCCGACCATGACCGACGACCAGACCGGCAGCGTATGGCTCATGCTCACCGGCGAGGCCATCGAGGGCGAACTGGAGGGCGCCGCTCTGGAGCAGATACCGTCCAACTACTCGTTCTGGTTCTCGTGGAACGACTACTACCCGAACACTCTGCTCTACCCGGAGGACGGGCCGTACTGAGAGGGGAAGGCGGCGCGCACGCTCCGCGGTAATCTGTCGATTGAGGTAGGTGGGGTGGAGCGGGTGATGGGGATCGAACCCACGACAACTTGCTTGGGAAGCAAGAGCTCTACCACTGAGCTACACCCGCTCGTTTGGGTGTTCCGGCCGGATGCGGGCGCCGGCGATCCGGCGTGCCGCACGCGGATATGCTAGCACATGGAGGATGTGGCGCGCCACCGTAACCGCCTTTGACGCGTGGACGGCTTGGCTGTAAAGTATGGTAGCCGCAGGAATACGCGCGACTCCCGCGCGGCGAAGTGGAATCGAAGCATGAACATCAGAGGCAGGCTCAGATACGGCGAGACGGTGATCTCAGACCATCACCCGTACTACGCGACCTCCCAGCGCATCATCCTCTACCAGGAGATTGAGGGCCGGGAGGAGCTGTACGAACTGCCCTACGCCCGCGTTACCTCCGTAGACGTGGTGAAGCTGCCAAGGCACAAGATGATGGTGGCGGGCACGCTGCTCATCGTGGGCGGCGCCATCATGTCGTCCTACGGATTCATCACGTCCATACCCGCGATACTGGCGGGTATCGGCGCGCTCGTGTACGGCGGCATAGGGCGGGAGGCGTACTACCAGATCAACGCCAACGGCATGTCCAAGGAAGAGGCCGTCAAGTGGCGGCTGGTCTACTGGGGCAGCGGCAGCTTCGTGCGCACCGTACAGACCGTTCTGGGCGAACGCAGCGGCGGCTTTCGCGACGAGTTCTAGCGCTCTGAGCCTTCCGCGTACTCCCGCGCCATTTGGGCAACATCCTCCGGCGACCTGCGGCCGGACGACGTGAGTTCCTCCAGCATGGCCCTGCGACGCGCCACGTCCGCCTCCGCGCCGCGCAGGAACGCGGGAGGCTCCACCGGCGCGAAGCGGTCGTCCGCCTCCACCCACCTGAACAGCTGCCGGCCTTCGGGTCTGCCATCCCGCACGCGGTCGATCTCGTGGACCTCGGTCACGCGCCGCCAGAATGTGTCGTCGTCTTCGCCGAATCGGACGATGTAGAGCATCAGGTCGATGCGCGAGGCGTCCTCGTCCGAGACCTCGTTGCCCTCGCAGATGTCGGTGAAGGTCTCCTCAAGCCCGGGCGCGTGCATGGACGTGACCAGCGAGTATCCCGCCGTCATGGCGTCGAAGACGCGCCGCACCGGTTCGCCCCAGATGTAGCCCTGGACCGGCCCCCGGCTGAACTCCGGCACCACCAGGTAGCCGCCTGTTGCGGCCTCCTTAAGCTCCTCAACCTGCGCCGGATCGCCGTACAACCGGTGCACCGGCACGTCCGGCGGCAGCAGCGAAAGGATCGCGTCGCTGGTTGTGGTCTTGCCCGCCAGCCGCGGTATCGCGACCACCACCATCGACAGCCTGGCGTCCATTGCCGCCCACAGAACGGCCGCCATGTGCGACGACATGGTACCGTTGCGAATCAGGTCTACTATGGTAACGCTGTCAGGCATGGTTCAGTGCTCCATATCGAGGGAATATCGTCCGTAGAGCCGCCTATGGCAGCACCTCAATTGCGTGAGGCCCGCCCTCCGCGATCTCGCCGATGACGGCAGTCTCCTCAACGCCCCTGCGGTTAAGCGCGGCGGTCAGCTCGGAGAGCTTGGCGGGCGGTACGGACATGAGCAGGCCGCCGGAGGTCTGGGCGTCGCACAGGACCAGCTTCACCTCGTCGCTGAGCGATGCGTCCCATGCCGCCGCTGCGTCCACTGAGCTCAGATTGCGATGAGTGCCTCCCGGCGCAACGCCGCTGTCCACAAGCTCCCAAGTTCCATCGATCAGCGGCACCGCCGACGCCCGCACTCGCGCGGTCACGCCGGATGCCTCCGCCATCGACTTCAGATGCCCCAGCAGGCCGAAGCCGGTGACGTCCGTGCAGGCGTTGACGCCAACCTCCGTCATCGCCTCGGATGCGTCGCGGTTGAGGGCGCTCATCACCTCGATGGCCCTCTCTAGGACGGCCTTGTCCGCCACTCCCTGCTTGCCGGCCGTGGTGATGATGCCGGTGCCAAGCGGCTTGGTGAGCAGCAGCAGATCGCCGGTGCGGGCCGTGTCGTTGCCTACGTGCTGACCCGGCGTCACGGTGCCGGTCACCGCCATGCCGTACTTGGGCTCCTTGTCGTCCAGCGTGTGACCGCCCACGATGAGCACGCCGGCCTCCGCGGCCTTGGCCGCGCCGCCCTTGAGGATCTCACCGAGGATGTCCATCGGCAGGTCGATGGGGAAGCAGACCAGGTTCATCGCCAGGAGCGGCTTGCCGCCCATTGCGTACACATCGCTGAAGGCATTGGCCGCGGCGATTGCGCCGAAGTGCCACGGGTCGTCCACGATTGGCGGGAAGATGTCCACCGTCTGCACGATGGCCAGATCGTCACGCAGGCGGTAGACCGCGGCGTCGTCGCGGGTGCCTATCCCCACCAGCAGGTTGGGGTCATCGAACGTTGGCAGCCGGCGCAGAACCTGCGCCAGGTCCTCTGGACTGAACTTGGATGCTCAACCGGCGCAGCTAGCGAGGCTGGTCAGCCGAATCTGCTCACCCTGCAAGTGACGTGTCCTTTCTGCCGTAGTCCCTATGCGGGCAGTCAACATCATAGCACACGAGCCGCCTCTACACGTACCTCGCGCCGCTGTCCGGCAGGATGGTCACCACCACGCGCCCAGGGCCAAGCCGGGCTGCTACCCGTAGAGCCGCAGCCACGTTTGCGCCGGACGAGACGCCCACCAGCAGCCCTTCCTCGCTTGCGAGGCTCGCCGCTACAGCCATTGCCTCCACGTCACTGACGGCGATCACCTCGTCGACCAGCGACAGGTCCAGCAGCGGCGGCAGGAAGTCCGGCCCAAGGCCGGGAATGCCGTGATCGCCCGGCTCACCGCCGCTCAGCACCGGCGAAGCGGCCGGCTCGACGGCCACCACGAGCGTATCCGGTCGATTCTCTTTCAGCGCGGCTCCAACGCCCGTGATAGTTCCGCCCGTGCCCACCCCCGCAACGAAGGCGTCCACGCTGCCGCCGGTGTCCCTCAGTATCTCGACCGCCGTGGTCTCCCGGTGCGCTTTCGGGTTGGCCGGGTTGGTGAACTGGTTGATCCAGACGTGCGACGAGTCCTCCTGCACCAGCCTCTCCACGGCGCGGATGGCCCCGGCCATGCCGTCCAGCGGCGAGGTGGTCAGAATCTCGGCGCCCATGTGAATCAGCAGGCGCCTCCTCTCCGGCGGGACGCCTTCCGGCATCGCGATGACGACCCGGTAGCCCCTTGCCGCGCCGACCATCGCCAGGGCGATGCCGGAGTTACCGCTGGTAGCCTCGACGAGCTTGTGGCCGGGCCGCAGCCTGCCGGACTCCTCCGCGTCCAGCACCATCGCCAGTGCGATGCGGTCCTTGACGCTTCCGGTGGGGTTCAGGCTCTCCAGCTTGCCGAGCACGGCCGCCGAACCCTCGGCGGGCAGGCGCTCCAGCGCCACCAGAGGTGTGTTGCCTATGGTCTGCAAGACGCTCTGGCTCACGGGGCGAATGGCCTCCAGTCTCGGAATGTCTCATTTTGGCCCCGCCTGTTGAGCTAGTCAAGCGTGCTGCCGCCCAGCGTCGGTCACGTCCAGCTGCCGCCGCCAATTCCGGCTCGAGCGAATTGACAGTAGAAATGAGCGCGCGAGGAGGCGGGGCAGCCCTCTCCCCGGCCGTGTTGCCCGTGCGGTGAGGGTGTGCTATATTCACCGCGGACTCTCACACGTAAGCGAGACCGCCGCGCACATGCACACGGACAGGATCAAGGACAGGTTCGACGGCCTAGCCGCTCGCGGCGAGATGGGGCTAATTCCATACCTGACCGTGGGCTTTCCGACCGTCGAGGATACGCTATCGCTTGTGCCGGCCCTTGTGGAGGGCGGTGCGGACGTGATCGAGCTCGGCGTGCCGTTCAGCGACCCAATCGCTGACGGCCCCACCATTCAGCGCTCCAGCTTTCACGCGCTGACGCAGGGCGTAACGCTCACCACCTGCCTGGAAGTGTGCAGCAGTCTCAGGAATTCCGGCGTCACCGTTCCCTTCGTGCTGATGGGCTACTGCAACACCATCCTCAGCTACGGGCTGGAGCGGTTTGCCGGTGACGCGGCGGAGGCCGGAGTGGACGGCGGAATCGTGGTGGACATGCCGTTCGAAGAGTCCGGCGCCCTGCGCGACGCCTTCGACCGGCGCGGGCTCCACATCATACCTCTGCTGGCCCCTACCAGCACGGACTCCCGTATCGAGATGAACTGCTCGGGGGCGGGCGGTTTCGTGTACTGCGTGAGCATAACGGGAGTGACAGGCGCGCGAGACGAGCTTCCGCCTGGCATTCCCGACATGGCCCGTCGGGTGCGGAGCCACACCGATCTTCCGATGGCCTTTGGGTTCGGCGTTTCGCAGCGGCGACACGTTGAGGCGCTGTCGTCGTGCGCGCAGGCGGCCGTGGTCGGCAGCGCGCTTGTGGACCTGGTGGAGCGCACGCCGAGCGAGCGCAGGTCGGAGGAGGCGATGGAGTTCGTGGCGGGGCTGAAGGGCGCAGTGACCACACAGAGGAGGGGATGACAATGGCGATGGTTCGCGGCCTGCGGGGAGCGACTACCGCAGCGGACAACACCCGCGAGGCGGTGCTGGAGGCCACGCGCGAGCTGCTGGAGCAGCTGGTGGAGGCCAACGATCTCCGCACAGAGGACGTGGCCGGCACCTTCTTCACCACGTCGCCGGACCTCAACGCCGAGTTCCCGGCCGTGGCCGCCAGGCAGTTGGGATGGGAGTACGTGCCGCTCATCTGCGGCCACGAGATGAGCGTGCCAACCGGCCTTCCGCTCTGCATCCGGGTAATGCTCCTGGTGAACACGGACAAGACTCAGCAGGATATGAGACACCTCTATCTCAGGGATGCCGAGAACCTGCGGTCCAGAATGTATGCACCGGAGAACGCGGAATGACGACGAACGACAGGCTCAAGGTGTTCCTGATTGGAGTGCCGGGCGGCGCGCTGCTGATAGCGGGCCTGCTCAGCATCAACTCGGACAGCAGCCTGCCGCGGCTGTTCATATCGGTCGGTGTCGCGCTCATAGTCGTGGCGCAGATTGTGCGCTGGAGGGCGACGCGACGCTGACGGCCCTCCGCAAATCGCCTCGCCGCGTCGAAATCGCGCAGGCACTAGACAGGCCACGCTCCGAGTGGTAGAGTATCCCCCTGTTGGACTGCGGCGCAAATCGCCCACTGCGGGCGAAAATCCATCGTATACAGGTGTTCCATGACACAGCTTCACAATGTTAACGTCCAAAGCATCCAGCCCCTGGTTTCCCCAAGGGAGTTCCTGGAGCAGTATCCGATCACACCTCACCTCGCCGACCTGGTCATGGACGGCCGGGAGCAGGTGGCCCGCATCATCCGCGGCGACGACGACAGGATGCTCATGGTTGTGGGGCCGTGCTCCATTCATGACTTGGAAGCAGGCTACGCCTACGCACAGCGACTGAAGGAGCTTGCGACAGAGCTACAGGACCGGCTGCTGGTGGTCATGCGCGTATACTTCGAGAAGCCGCGCACCACGGTAGGATGGAAGGGTCTGGTCTACGACCCGAACCTGAACGGCAGCCTCGACATTGAGCGGGGACTGGGCATGGCCCGCGAGTTTCTGCTGCAGGTGGGCGACCTTGGTCTACTTGCCGGCATCGAGTTCGTCGACCCCATTACGCCACAGTACCTGGCGGACCTCTACTCATGGACGGCCATTGGCGCGAGGACGGCGGAAAGCCAGACGCACCGGCAGATGAGCAGCGGTCTGAGCATGCCGGTGGGCTTCAAGAACGGCACCGGCGGCAGCGTTCAGCTGGCCGTTGATGGCGTGGTGGCTGCGCAGGCCCCGCAGGGTTTTCTCGGCGTTGACTCCGACGGCAGGGCGTCGGCAGTGGTCACCAAGGGCAACCCCAACTGCCACATCGTGCTTAGGGGCGGCAGCCGCGGCCCCAACTTCGACGCGGAGTCCGTGGCCGATGCAATCGAAAGGCTGGAGAAGTCGCGCGTGTGCCCGCGGGTGGTCATCGACTGCTCGCACGCGAACTGCGGCAAGGACTACACCAAGCAGCGCATCGCCTTCAACGACGTGATGGAGCAGCGGGTGTCCGGCAACATGAACATCGTGGGCATGATGCTGGAGAGCCACCTGTTCGAGGGCAACCAGCCGCTTGACGAGAAGAACCCCGGCAACCTCCGCTACGGCGTATCCATCACCGACCCGTGCGTAGGCTGGGAGGAGACGGTGGAGCTGCTTACGGCGGCCCACAGCGCACTTAGCTCCGCGAAGAAGGCTGCGGCTCCGGCGTAGGGGCGCGACGGCCGAATCGTTTCACCTTAAGACCAGTAAGCCAATCTCGTAGGTGGAACTGAACGAGCGGTGAGCGGATGAGATTCTGGCTATGGATGACGAACTTGCCGCGTTCTTGGGCTCGTTGACTCCTTTCGCGGAGCAAACGGTCGCCTGGCCGGCGTCCACCATGCGCCTAGCGTGTTACCTAACCGACAAGATGCCTCCCCGCAGATACGTGACTTCCGCGCGGGCGGTGGTATTCGATGGGGAAAATGTGCTGGTGGTGCAGGACCCCAACAATACGCACATCATGCCAGGTGGCAGACTGGAACCCAATGAGACGCCTGAAGATGCGCTGCAACGAGAGGTACTTGAAGAGACTGGTTGGAGCCTGGCGCGCTTCCGTCCCATCGGGATATTGCACTTTACCCAAATTGACCCTGTGCCGGAGAGCTGGAGCTACCCGTACCCCGAATTTCTTCAGATCGTTTACGCAGCCAGTGCAGATTTATATCACCCGGAACTAAAGGAAGTGGGTGGATATGAGCTCAGCTCCGAGTTCCTATCGGCCGCAGATGCGAGATGCCTGTCTCTCGACATGGGTCAGCAGGTGTTTCTGAATACTGCTCTGGGACAATCTCCATGAGGGTTGTAGGGGAGGTCGTGGCCACTCTCAGGAGAAATGTAGGTTGTCCACGATAGTGGGACTGTGAGAGCCGAGGGATCAGGGTCGATTGGGGATTTCGCGTGCTCCCTTTCAGGCGGGCTAGTGGTAGGGTCTCCCTTCCTCAGGTTTCATACCTCGTCGTATGCGCGTTGTATCGCGTCTGCCACGAACTCGTAATAGTCGTTTTTTGCTCTATCGTCGGTAGCTGTGATGTCGCCCATTTCGCGAGACGCGGGTATCCAGAGGGCAGGATTGGGTAGGGGCCTGGCTGCCGCGACGATTTCCCAAAATCCGAGGTTCTTGAGGGCTTTGCCGGAAACCTCTTCGTAGCGCCTAAGGAATATGTCTGCGGCAGGCTTGATTCCTCTGAGATACATATTCATTCTGAAGTAGGCGACATCAATCGCGGGGTCTCCGTAAGAGGCAAAGTCCCAGTCTACCACGGCGGATACGTGATCCCCGTACCACAGTACGTTGCCCTGCCAATAGTCCATGTGGAGTAGCACAGCAGGGGTGGGTTTGAGATGCGACTGAAGGTCGCCCACGGTGCCATAGATTTCATTCGATAAGGGATGGCCTAGCCTTTCTCTCGCTGCATACTCCCGCAGAATGAACAGGGCTTCCTCTTGGCCTTCGTATAACAGCCCTCGGTCCTCATCTGGAGGGCGAACACTATGAATTAGTAGCAAGAGGTCAGCCAACTCTTGTGCCCAAGCCAAAGTGTCCTCAGGACTTGCGATTTGTCGGCCCTCGACAAAACTCGTGATCAATCCAGGAGTGCCGAGAAGTTCGCCAGTTTCGTCCTTGAGTATGGGTTGTGGGACTGGTACACCTAACATCTTGGACATTTCAAGGGCGCGAAAACTGGCTTGCGCGCACTTGGGGGCAAACTCAGGCTCGTCGACGAAATTCTTAATGACAAGCTTGAATGCTCGTCCAGTGCGCTCTTTGCATTCAACGACAATTACGTCGTTCGTGAATGCCCCGAAAGCCGATTCTGCCGACAGAAGGCGGCTGCCTGGAACGGCTTCATGCACGACAGCCTGCAAGTGATCGGTATTAGCGATTAGCAATGCTGATCTCAGCACCCTGAGCCGGGTTGAAGAGAGTGGGCCATTGGGGAAGTGGCCCCCGCGCCACGCCCACGCCGCCGAATTGAGGCAGCGCCGTCCGCCTATCCCGCGCCGGCGGCCCCGTCCGTGGTGGTCTCAGGTGCGCGGCGTCGCCGTCGCCAACTCCAGCCCAGCATGACCAGGAGCTCGCCCACCGCCGCGTCGGTCACGTCGTCCTTGAGCGGCACGTCCGGGTGAATGCGGTACTGGTTGCGCCGGCCGACCTTGGTCTTGGTCACGTAGCCCGCGTCCTCCAGATCCTTGATGATCTTGTGGGCCGCCCTCTCCGTGATTCCGGCCGTGTCGCCTATCTCCCTGGCCGTTGTGCGGGGACTCTTGGCAATGGCGGCCAGGGTCAGCCCGTGGTTTGTAATGAAGGTCCACTCAGCCACTGGAGAAACCCCCTCCGCGACCTCTTGACAGGCCGTGAAATATGTGCATAATAATACTGGAAGTGCCGTTCATGTATAGGAGATGCTGCTTAGCTTATCCGGTAACGCCATTCCAGTATGAGCAGTGAAGGTTTCGCCGACATGAACGGTGTATCATGTGCAAACATTCAGCCTTCATCGAGATTCTGGCACAAAGGAGTGACGGTGTCAAGGTAGAAAAGCCCGGCCAGGTAGCCGGATCATGAACAAGGAGCCCAACTACGGACTGGCGCCCGGAAGCCGTCCGTCATACATCGGAGAGATAGGAGTACAAGAAAGAAGCCCGAAGATGCAGTACCGAGCAGCAGTCAAGTCAATCTCCGAACACGTACACACCGAGGCCCTGCTGGCGGCCCTTGACAGGTCGCTGAAGGCAGGCGCCCCGCCTAGCAGGCGCCACATTGTCCTGCCCGCGCCCTCCGAGTGGCAGGGGTTGGGCGTGGCCGCCGCGGCTCCCAGCGATTTCTGGTTCCGCACCGTCGGCTGCCTCAAGCAGCCGGCTGCGCCTCCCCTCGATAGATAGGCGTCCGCAGTGTCCACGCCGGTAAGTGCGCCCACTGACGGGTGTCATTTAGATTGCGAACGACAGGGAGCATCCTGATGGATTGGGTGCTCCTGTCGTTCGTATCGGCAACCCTCCTGACCGCGAACAGCCTCCTGCAGCGATACGTTATGCAGCGAGAGCTGAGCGGTGTGCTCGCGTTTGGGTTCTGGGGCGCAATGGTCCACCTGGCGGTGGCGGCCAGCATCCTGGTACTCGAGCCGCTGCCGGAAGCGTTGCAGCTGCGGCCGGTGCTGGCGATGGCAGCCGTTGGGCTGTTGACCGTGTTTATCACCATCCTGATCTGCAGCGCGGTGCGACGCGAGGAGGTCACTCGCGCGGTGCCAATCCTGGACTCCTGCCCAATCTTCATAGCGATCATGGCCGTAGCGTTCCTGGGCGAGGCCATCAGCGCGGTACAGGGGGTCGCAATCTGCATGGTTGTGGCCGGGGCGTTTCTCGCGTCCATGCACCAGCAGCCCGTCCGCGGCAGATTCAGGGTGGGCCTACCCTTCTTCTTGCTGCTGGCGGCGTCATTCGGCATAGCCGTGCACAGCATCATCTCCAAGTACGTGCTGGGCTACATGAGCTTCCAGCACGCCTACGCCGTGGCGTACCTGGCCGCAGCGCCCGCTTTCGCGGTCGTGATTCATGCCTCACGCGCCTGGCCGCAGGTGCGGCAGGCGGCACAGGTACCCCGAACGTTCGCATTGGTGCTGGCGGCCGGCGCGTGCCTGTCGCTTGCGATCTTCAGCGCGCTGTGGGCGTTCCAGCTTGGCCCGGTTTCGCTGGCCTCCGCGATCATGGCCATTCGCCCGGTCATGGTGCTGGCCTACGCCGGACTGATCGCCTATCTGGCGCCGCGCGTGCTCATGGAGCGAAACTCCAGGTCTGCGCTGGCGGCGAAGGGGCTGTCCGCGACGTTCGTGACAGCGGGCGTCGGCGCGCTCGCGCTGACGTAGGTGGGCAGCCTGAGGTGCGCCATCGCTCAGCTTGACGCTCACATGTGCCTATGCTAGTATCCCTGTGCTCATTCGGCCATTCGTGAACGGCCGCACCCGTCCAAGGATCTGATGCAACTCCTCCGCGAACTGCCCGCAAGCCCGCCCCGCGAAAGCGCCCTGCTGACCATCGGCGTGTTCGACGGTGTGCACATGGGCCATCGCTACCTGCTGGAGCAGCTCCGCGAGGCTGCCGCCCGAGAAGGCGCAGCCAGTGTCGTGCTCACCTTTACCAATCACCCACGGACGGTTATCCGTCCGGGCGACTGTGTGCCTTACATCACCACCGTGAAGGACCGGCTGGAGCTGCTGAGGAACGAGGGCGTAGACATGGTGATCCCGCTCACCTTCGACGAGGAGCTATCCCGCCTGCAGGCACACGAGTTCGTGAACCTGCTGCGGGAGCGGCTGAACATGAGCGGCCTTGTGATGGGGAGCGGATTCGCGATGGGCCACAAGCGTGGAGGCACGCCGGAGACGCTCGCGCAGATGGGCCGCGAAAAGGGCTTTTCCGTCACCGTGGTTGAGCCGGTGGCCGCTCAGGGCGAGGAGGTAAGCAGCACGGTCATTCGCGACGCAATCGCACGCGGAGACATGAGCAAGGCCTGCCGGCTGCTTGGCAGGCACTTCCTTCTGCGGGGCGAGGTGGTCAAGGGGCAGGGCCGCGGCAGAGAGCTGGGCTTTCCAACCGCGAACATTGGCACGCCGGAAGGCCGGGTTGTGCCCGGCGACGGCATCTACGCTGCAAGGGCGCTGGTTGGAGGCAGCGCGCTGCCGGCGGCGGTGAGCATCGGCGTGAGGCCGACGTTCGACGACGGCGAGCGCGTGGTCGAGGTGCACATACTCGACTTCGGCGGTGACCTGTACGGCTCGGAGCTTGCGGTGGAGTTCGTCGAGCGCCTGCGTGACGAGCTCCGCTTCGACTCGGTGGAAGAGCTTGTTGCGCAGATGAGAGAGGACGTGGAGCAGTCCAGGCAGGTGCTGGGACGGCTACCGTCCGCATCGGATGTACGTTGAGGCGGTGCAAACCATGAGCGGCAGTGCAATGGACCCAAGGACGCTTCGCAGCATAACCAGGCGCGGCGTGTCGGACATAATCGTGGAGGAGGAGTTCGTACGCCTCCTCGGCGAGGGCAAGCCTCTCCGGCTTAAGATGGGATTCGATCCCAGCCGGCCCGACATCCACCTGGGCCACGCCGTGGGCCTGAGGAAGCTTCGACAGCTGCAAGAGCTGGGACACCAGGTTATCCTCATAGTGGGCGACTGGACGGCGCAGATCGGCGACCCCAGCGGCCAGTCCGCCACACGGCAGATGCTGACGGCGGAGGAGGTGCGGGCCAACGCCGAGACCTACATGCAGCAGTTCTTCAAGGTGGTCGACAGGGACCGCACGCAGACGGAGTGGCAGAGCGAGTGGTTCGGCAAGTTCTCACTCGCCAACGTCATCGACCTGACGAGGCGTTTCACCGTGGCGCAGTTCCTGGCGCGTGACGACTTTGCGAAGCGGTTCCGTGCTCAACAGCCCATCGCCATAACAGAGCTGCTGTACCCGCTGCTGCAGGCCTACGACTCGGTCGCCATCGAGTCGGACGTGGAGTTCGGAGGCTCCGACCAGCGGTTCAACCTGCTGGTGGGCCGCGACCTCCAGGCCATGATGGGGCAGCGGCAGCAGCAGTGCTTCATCATGCCGCTGCTGGTGGGCACGGACGGCGTGCAGAAGATGAGCAAGAGCCTGGACAACTACATTGGCGTGTTCGAGGAGCCCAACGACATCTACGGCAAGGTCATGTCCATTCCGGACGGCCTCATCCTGGACTACTTCGAGCTGCTCACGGACACGCCGGACGAGGAGCTCGCCGACATGCGCTCCACGCTCGAGGCGGAGGCGGTCAACCCGATGGAGCTGAAGAAGCGCCTGGCGCGTGACCTGGTGGCGCAGTTCCACGACACGGAGACTGCTCTGTCGGCGGAGCGAAACTTCGAGGGTACGTACCAGCGCGGCGAGGCGCCGGAGGAGGCACAGATAATCTCGCTGGCGGAGTGGGTGGACAAGCTGCGAGAGGAAGTGAGCGGCGCGCAGGCCGGCGATCCCGCTGCCGCCACGCTGCCGATTGTCCCGATCATGGTCGGCGAGGGTCTGGCCACCAGCGCAAGTGAGGCCAAGAGGTTGCTCCAGCAGGGAGCAGTGGAGGTAGACGGCGAGCGGCTGACGACGCAGACGGCGTCGCTGCGCGAGGGAAGCCTGATGCGTGTGGGCAGGAGGCGCTTCGCGCGGTTTGTGGGGCCTGCTTCGGGGTGACTCGCACGGCGCAGCCGCTGTCGATTTCGGAAGTGTGCGGGAGCAGGAGAGCGCGCCATGGCTGACTTCAAGTTTGCCAGAGGTCAGAATGTCCGTGTGAGGGAGGGCAGCTTTCCGCTCAACAACCCGGACGGCTACGGACTTATCGGCCGTACGGGCTGCGTGGAGCGCGCGTGGGACCCGCGCGGCGGCAGGCGAGACGAGCACACCGTGCGCTCGGAGCACATCCAGTACTTTGAGCTGCTACAGTACGACGTGCGCATTGACGGCAGGCTATACTCGCTGAATGAGGACTGGCTGGAAGAGGCGTAGCGGCGCGGCACATTCGCCCCAAATCGTACTAGCGCGCCCCTTTTGGCAGGCTGCTCCATGTGGTAAAATTCACAATGCGTGAAGGCCATCCCCCAGCAGCTTGGAGGACGGCCAGCGAAGAATGATGGGAGGTTGAAGTGAACCTACGCGTACCCGGTCCTACGCCATGTCCCGACTACGTCCTGGAAGCCATGAACCGCGACATGATCAATCATCGCGGCCCGGAGTTCCAGGCCATGATTCATCGCTGTACCGAGAGGCTAAAGGAGGTCTTCAAGACCGACGGCGACGTCCTGATTCTGACCGGCTCCGGCACCGGCGCCATGGAGGCTGCCGTGGTCAACGTCCTGTCGCCGGGTGACCAGGTGCTCTGCGTGTCCATCGGCGTATTCGGCGACCGGCTGGCGCAGATCGCGGAGGCGTTCGGCGCATCCGTCACCAAGCTGACCGCCACGTGGGGCACGCCCGCCGACCCCGAGGCCATTCGCAGCGCGCTCGCCGAGAATCCCGACATCAAGGCCGTCCTGGTCACCCACAACGAGACCTCAACCGGCGTCACCAACGATATGGCAGCCATCAGCTCCGTGGTCAAGGGAGCCGGCAAGCTGCTCGTGGTGGACGCTATCAGCAGCCTGTCTTCGCTGCCGTTCTACACGGACGAGTGGGGCTGCGACGTGGTCATGAGCGGTTCGCAGAAGGGCTACATGGTGCCGCCCGGCCTCGCCTTCATCAGCGTCAGCGCGGAGGGGTGGAAGGCGTTCGAGGAGGCCCGCATGCCCCGCTTCTACTGGGACTTTGGAAGGGCCAAGAGCTACCTCAATCGCGGCCAGACGCCCTGGACGCCCGCAGTCTCCGTCTTCTACGGCCTGGACGCCGCGCTGGAGCGGATGCTCGATGAGGGCATGGACGCCATATTCGAGCGACACGCCCGCATCGCGCAGCGGACGCGGGACGGAGTCAAGGAGCTTGGACTCAAACTCTTCGCCGACGAGAGCTGCGCTTCCAACACCGTGACTGCCGTAAACGTCCCGGAGGGCGTGGAGCTTCCCGCGCTGATGCGCCAGCTCCAGGCCGACCATGACGTTGTGCTGGCCGGTGGCCAGGGCGCATTGGACGGCAAGATCATGCGCGTTGGGCATCTGGGCTACATCACGGACGAGGACATCACCCAGGTCCTGAGCGCGCTGTCCACGGTGCTTCCCCAGGTTGGATTCCAGCCCGTCACCTCGCCCGCCGGGGGTGCCTGATGCCCCGGTTGCTGGTATCGGACCCGCTGGCCATCGAAGGACTTGAGCTTCTCCGCTCTCAGGGTGACGTGGACGTCAAGCTCCGCATGGAACCCCAGGAGCTGCTGTCCATCATTGGCGACTACGATGCCCTGGTGGTGCGCAGCGAGACGAGGGTGACCGCGGAGGTGGTGGACGCCGGCGAGAAACTCCAGGTGATCGGGCGAGCCGGCGTGGGAGTCGACAACATAGACGTGGGCGCTGCCACGCGCCGCGGTATACCAGTCGTCAACGCCCCAACCGGAAACACAATCGCGGCCGCCGAGCACACCATCGCCATGATGCTGGCGCTGGCGCGCAACATCCCGCAGGCCCACGAGTCGCTGCGCCGCGGCGAGTGGACGCGCAGCGCGTTCACCGGCGTCGAGGTGCGCAACCGGGTGCTTGGCGTCATTGGCCTGGGCAAGGTCGGCACGGAGGTGGCGCACCGCGCGCGCGGCCTTCAGATGCGCGTGCTGGGCTACGATCCATTCGTTTCGCCGGAGCACGCGAGCATGCTTGGCATCGAGCTGTCCTCGCTGGAGCGCATCTACGCGGAGGCGGACTTCATATGCCTTCACACGCCCTTGACTGAGTCCACCCGCGGCATCATCGGCGAGAAGGCGATCTCCATGATGAAGCCGACCGTGCGCATTCTCAACGTGGCGCGCGGCGAGCTTGTGGATGAGGACGCCCTGCTGAGCGCCGTCGAGGACGGGCGCGTCGCGGGAGCCGCGCTGGACGTATTCTCGACTGAGCCGCCGCACGGCAGCCCGCTGCTCGAAAGCGGCCGCATAGTCGTCACGCCTCACCTTGGCGCATCCACGCAGGAGGCGCAGGCGGAGGTGGCGCGGGAGGTCGCGGAGCAGGTCATCGCAGTCCTGGAGGGACGCTCCGCGATGCACACTGTCAACGCCCCGTTCGTGCCGCCGGAAACGCAGCGAGTGCTGACGCCCTACGTCGACGCCGGGTCGTACGCGGGGAAGCTGGCGGCGCAGCTTGTGACGGGACAGCTGGAGTCGGTGAACCTGCGCTATGACGGCGAGATTGCGGCCCACGACACCAACCTGCTAAGGGCGGCCTGCTTGGTTGGTATCCTCAGCCCCATCAGCGACGAGCGTGTCAACCTGATCAACGCCAACCTGCATGCCTCCCAGCGGGGCCTGCGGATATCGGAACAGAAGAGCCCCACTGCGGAGCAGCTCAGCAGCATGGTCACCGTGGAAATGGAGACCACGATGGGGAGGATCGCCATCTCCGCTTCGCACGTACGCGGGGAGACGCACATCGTGCGCATCAACAACTACTGGATCGACATTGTGCCGACGGGCGGGTACATGCTCATTGCCAGCCACCAGGACAGGCCGGGCATGATTGGGGCTGTGGGCACCATCACGGGCAAGCACGACATCAACATCAGCTTCATGGAGGTGGGCAGGATGGAGCCCAGAGGCCCCGCCACCATGATCATCGGCCTGGACGATCCACTGACGGACGCGGTGCTCGCCGAGATCAACACCCTGCCCAACATGGTCCAGACCGTGGTTGTGCAGCTGTAGACCGTCTCACTCGGCGCTTCGCTCCTCCAGGCCATCCGCGTAGACGTGCATGGCCTGCCGCAGAAACCCGGCCAGCCCCGGCCCCCAACGGTCGTAGTGCGCCGCGAATCGCGCGTCCTCCACGTACATGTCGGCCAGCCCGCGAAAGACCTGGGGTGAGCACTCGTAGAACCGGGTGTTGATTAGGCCGTACCAGCGGCCCACCAACTCTTGCACCTCCGTGTCGGCGGGGTCCTGCTCCATGAGAGCGGCTAGGCCGCGGTTGATCTCGTCGCTTTCCGACTGAATGTCCTGCCAGTCCTGCTTGGTGTAGCCGCTCGTGCGGCGCTCGGACTCCTCCCATGCGGGTGTGTTGCCCCACCGGCGGCGGGCCTCCTCTCGGTACTCGTTGAGCTTCGACTCGTCGAACCCTTGGAACATCGCGGTGCTGCTCATATCTTCACCTCCATCCATTGCTGCAATCGACCTGTCGACCGATCTGATCAGCGCTTGCACGTGCCTGCGCTTCTCGACAAGCAGCCTGCGGTGCATGGCGAGTGCTTCCCTCCGGTCGAAGTCCGGGCTGTTCAGCACGCGGCCGATGTCGCGCAGGCTGAAGCCCAGCTCTCGGAAGAAGAGCACCTGCTGCAGGCGCTCCAGGTCGGCGTCGCTGTACAGGCGGTAGCCGGCCGGACTGACCGCGGCGGGCTTGAGCAGCCCGATCGCGTCGTAGTGGTGCAGCGTCCTTACGGTCACGCCTGAGAGTCTTGCCACTTCTTTTACCGTGTAGGCCATTTCATTACCTCACCGGTAACGGTACAGCCTGACGTAACGTGAGTGTCAATACCCCTGGAGCACGTCTATCTTGTCCACCGTGACCCAGGACAAGCAGACTATCGTCCCCGCTCATGGTGAGCCCGTCGAACCATTTGAGCGGGCTGAGATTCATCCAGCCTGCTGACCGCCGCAGCTAAGGTGTGCTAAGCTGTGCCGGTGCTCGGCCGCCCGCGGCCCGATACCAGACAGGATGAGGCGCGGGCGGCTACTCGCGTGCCAAAGGATTCACTGGACAGCTCATGTGGAATACGGAACCGCTCCTGTTCGGGCTTTTCTGCGCGGTGTGCTGGGGTGTTGCCGACGTGTTTGGCCGGTCCGCATCCGTGCGTCTCGGCAGCCCGACAGTGGCCTGGGCCATCCAGATCATGGGCGCGCTCCCGGCCCTGGCAGGCGTGCTGATCCTCGGCTCGCCGTGGAGTTCCCTTGCCACTGTCAACTACGCCGCGCTCGCCGTGTCGACCGCTGCGCTGTTCTCGGTGGGCTACATCGTGTTCTACCGCGGGCTGGCACGCGGCCTCGTGTCGATAGTCAGCCCTGTGTCCGCGGGCTACGTGGTGATAACCGCGCTGCTATCGGCCGTGTTTCTCCACGAGACCATCGGCATCGACAGATGGGTGCTGATATTCGTGATCCTGGCGGGCATCGCGCTCGCATCGACGCGCGGCAGGAGCCGGGCGACGCTCTCCGGCGTGCTCCACGGCGTGACGGCCATGATCGTCATGGGAATAGTGTTCACGCTGTGGAAGCCGATGGTGGACGTGGCCGGCCCGTACCTGGCGGTGGTGTCGGTGCGAGTGATCTCCGCGGGAATGCTGGGCGCCTTCCTGGCGGCGATGAGATCACCGTGGTCGCCGTTCCGCAACGGCGCAGGGAAGCTGGTTGCGGCCGCGGCCGTCCTGGACTCGGTGGGGTTCATCGCGTTCAACCTCGGCATAGAGAGGAACCCCGTCTCGCTCATCATTCCAGTCGCGTCGGCCTACCCGGTGGTCACCGTTGCGCTGGCGTGGGTGCTGCTGCGGGAGCGCCTGGCGAGACCGCAGGTGGTGGGCATCGCGATCGTGCTGGGAGGCGTGGTGGCGTTCAGCGCGCTGGCATGAGCCGCCATCGCCTGCCTTTTGCCGGAGCATGGTCGGGAGTATAATCGGTGCGAAGCCGGAGGTGTCGATGATGACCAGCGCCAGAACTGAGCCAATGCCCCTCTTGCCGGAGAAGCCGCTGCTGATGCTCATGGACGGCCATGCGATGGTGCACCGCGCGTGGCACGCCATCCAGTCGCCGCTCACGCTGCGCAGCACCAACGAGGACGTGCGAGGCGTCTTCGCGTTCACCAACACGTTCATCCGCGCCATCCAGGAGTGGCGGCCAACCCACTGCGCCATCGCCTTCGACATGGACGTGCCCACGTTCCGCCACGTCCGCTTCGCCGAGTACAAGGCGCAGCGGCCCTCCACGCCCCCGGACCTGCACAACCAGTTCCCGTGGGTCAGAAGGCTGATGGAGGCGTTCAACGTACCCATATTCGAGATGGCGGAGTTCGAGGCCGACGACGTGCTGGGCACGCTCTGCCGCCAGGCCACCGAGCTTGGCATGGACACGATCATCCTCACGGGCGACACGGACACACTGCAGCTGGTCTCGCCCACCGTCCGGGTTGCCCTCAATCGCAGTGTCCAGGACCGCATCATATACGACCTTGCAGGCGTCCGCGAGCGCTACGGCGGCCTGGAGCCTGTCCAGCAGCCGCATGTGAAGGCGCTGCAGGGCGACTCGTCGGACAACATCCGCGGCGTGCCGGGCGTCGGCGTCAAGACCGCCGTCAAACTGATCGTGGACTACGGCAGCATCGACGGCCTCTACGAGAACCTGGAGAGCGTCACGCCGCCGCGCATCCGCGCGCTGCTCGAGGAGCACGAGAACGACGCGCGGGAGGGCTTGGCGCTCACGACCATAATCGACCGCGTGCCCATCGCGCTGGACACGGAGGCAGCCCGATTCTGGCGGTATGACCGTGAGCGCGTGGTGGAGCTTCTGCGGGAGCTGGAGTTCGCCAGCATAGTCTCGCGGGTGCCCAGCCTCGGCGACGAGGGCGGCGCTGCGCCGGGTGCGGCTTCACAGTCCATGCAGGCCGCGCTCATTCCTGAGAGCGAGGCGCCTGATGGCGACTATCGCACAGTGGACAGCATGGAGGCTCTGCAGGCGATGGTGTCCGAGCTGCGGGCCGCGGGCAGCTTCGCATTCGACGTTGAGACTACGAGCCGCGACCCGATGGCGTCGCATCTCGTTGGGCTGTCGTTCTCATGCGAGGGCGGCGTGGCGTACTACGTGCCGGTCGGGCACGACGAGGGCGCGCAGCTGCCGCTCGATGAGGTTTTGTCGGTCCTGAGGCCGCTGCTGGAGGATGAGGCCGTGGGTAAGACGGCCCACAACGCCAATTACGACATGACCGTGCTGGCGAACTACGGCGTCAACGTCCGCGGCGTGGACTTCGACACGATGGTGGCCGCCCACCTCCTCGGCGAGAAGGTGCTGGGCCTCAAGAACCTGGCGTTCACTAGGCTGAACGTGGAGATGACGAACATCGACGCGCTCATAGGCACGGGCCGCAAGCAGAAGACGATGGCGCAGGTGCCGGTCGAGGACGCGGCGGCATACGCTGCCGCAGACGCCGACATGACGCAGCGGCTGAAGGACCTGTTCGGCCCGCCGCTCATGAGCGAGGACAAGCTGGCGTCCGTCTTCGCCGGCATGGAGATGCCGCTTGTGCCCGTGCTGGTGAAGATGCAGCGCAACGGCGTCGCGCTTGACGTCGAGCGGCTCAAGCGGATGGCCGACGCGCTGGGCGAGCGGCTGTACCAGGTCGAGGATGAGATACTGGGCGCGGTCGGCCACCGGTTTTCGCTGAACTCCACGCAGCAGCTTGCTGACGTGCTGTTCAACGAGCTGCGACTGCCCAGGTCAAAGCGCACGAAGACCGGCTACTCCACAGACGCGTCCGTGCTGGAGGGCTTGAGGGTGATGATCAAGGAGGGCCAGGCCGCCGACGCCGACCCGAGGGCGCCCGAGGTGCTGGACGGCATCCTGGAGTATCGCGAGCTGTCCAAGCTCAAGTCTACGTACGTTGACTCGCTGCCGCTTCTGGTCAACCCGTGGACAGGGCGCGTACACACCAGCTACAACCAGACCGGCTCTGCGACGGGCCGCGTGTCCAGCAACGACCCGAACCTCCAGAACATACCGGTGCGCACGGAGCTTGGCCGGGAGGTGCGCCGCGCGTTCGTGGCGGAGGGCGCGCCGGAGTGGACGCTGCTGGCCGCGGACTACTCGCAGATCGAGCTGCGTGTGCTGGCCCACGTGTCCGGCGACCGCGGGCTGGTGGAGGCGTTCCTTCGCGACGAGGATATCCACTCGGCGACGGCGTCGCAGGTGTACGGCGTGGCGCTGGACGCGGTGACGCCGGACATGAGGCGCATCGCCAAGGTGATGAACTTCGGGGTCATCTACGGGCTGAGCGCTTACGGCATCTCGCAGCAGACGGACCTGGCGCCGGACGAGGGCGCGAGGTTCATCGAGAGCTACTTCTCCCGCTACCCGGGCATCCGCGACTACCTGGACGAGACGAGGGCGCAGGCTCGGAGGCTCGGCTACCTGGAGACGCTGAGCGGGCGCCGTCGCTACATCCCGGAGGTGAACTCGCCCAACTTCCACATGAGGCAGGCTGCGGAGCGGATGGCGGTGAACATGCCGATTCAGGGCACGGCTGCGGACGTGATCAAGCTGGCGATGGTGAGCATAGACCGGCGCATGGAGGAAGAGGGGCTGCGCTCGCGCATGATACTCCAGGTCCACGATGAGCTCATCTTCGAGGTGGCGATGGACGAGATCGAGGCGGTGACTTCGCTGGTGTCGGAGCTGATGCCGGCGGCGCTGGAGCTGGTGGTGCCGCTGAAGGTGGACCTCAAGAGCGGGCCTACGTGGGGGGATTTGGAGTAGGGGGAGTCTGAAAGGAGATAACGCGGATGAACGCAACGGGCAAGTTTGTTTGGCTTGGGCTGGGTATCTTCTTGGGGATTGGCATCGCGGCCGCCATCGGCGTAATGGTCGTCGACTTGCTCATCCCCTGGGAAGACATTTGCCCTATCCTCGGTCCTGCTCAAAGATTGGCAGAAATTGGAACGGGCCTGATAGCTGAACTTCAGTCTTGGCTAGCGAAGGCGGAGAGTCTCCTACAGACGGGATCGTCGAATGAGGCGAGTGAAGAGGCAAGATCCGGGCTAGGCGGTATTCTGGATAGGGCGGGGGAGATTGCAGGCGATGTGCGTGATAGCGCTGTCGATATTGTGACCGCTCCGTTGCGGGCACTAATTGACCTAGGGCAAGAGGTGCTCAGAGCAGTACAAGAGGCGGTTGACGCGGCGCGTAATGTCATAGCGACCATAGAAGAGGCACGCTGTGAGTAGTGTCAAGCTCCCTGACTAGCCGCTGCGGCAGGGCTATTGCAAGAGGCGGGCGCAATGTGCTATCATATTGATAGCAGAGGGTCAAGGAGGCGAAATGGGGACTCTCAATGTTCGGCGTCTTGATGATGACGTGCTCAGGCGGCTGAAGCTTCGCGCCGCTGAGAACAACCGCTCCCTGGAGGGCGAGGCCAGACACATCCTTGAGCAGGCAGTCCTGACTGCGCCGGGTTTGTCCGACCGGAGAAGATCGTTCATCGAACTGGCAGCCCGCCTGAGAAAGGAAACCGAAGGCACCTACCAGACCCCCGGCGCGCTGCTCATTAGAGAGGCTCGCGACAGCGATTACCAGCTTTCGTGATGCGGTTGGTAGTTGACGCAAGCGTGGCCGTCAAGTGGCTGGTCGCGGAGGAAGACTCTGAGCTGGCTCTTCGCGTTCTGCACAGCGACCATGAGTTGCTCGCGCCGCGGCTCATGGCCTCTGAGGTGAGCGGCGCTCTGACGCGCAAGGTCCGCAGGGGGCAGTTGGAGCGCAGCCAAGCCGCGGAGATTGCTGCCTCCATCCCGGAGATGGTTGACGCGTGGGCCGCTGACGATGGCATCGTTCCCGACGCCGTCCGCTTGTCTCTGGCTCTGGACCTGCCCATTTACGACTGCGTCTACCTGGCGCTGGCGCTCAATGAGGGAGGCATCATGGTCACGGCCGATGTCCGTTTCGTGAACGCCGTCGCTCGTACAGAGCACCGAGAAGACGTGCTCTCCCTGGAAGCGTTTGAGGGGCTTGTGCTGGAGTGACGTTGCGGCACGCCTACAGGGGCATTCGTTGAGTGTGCCAGTTGTTGCAGGATTGACGCGCCTGTGCCTTGCTTCACCTGTCGGTAGGCGCCTGACGTGAACGCCCCTGGAGACGACCTGCGCCGCGCCTTCCTGGCCGGGCTGCGGCAGGTGGCTACTGCCTTCTTCATCCTGGCCGTGCCTGTATTTCTGCTGACCACCAACGTACGCCTGGCCTTCGACAGCCTGGCGCTCTATCGCTACGGCTTCGAGCAGTACGACGTGACCACCACCACGGGCCTCAGCATGGATCAGCTCATGGACGTGGCAACCGAGGTCCGCGACTACTTCAACTCCCCGGACGAGCTGCTGGACGTGCAGGTGACGCTGGCCGGAGAGGTGCGGCCCCTCTTCAACGAGCGCGAGATACTCCACATGCGGGACGTGAAGGGGCTTGTGCGGGCCGTGCACGCGGTGCAGGCGCTTTCCGGCGCGTACCTGCTTGGCTATGCGGGAGTTGTGATGGGGTTCGGGCGATGGAGCGGCGCGCGTGCGGTTGCGCGACGGCTGGCGATGGGGTGCTTATCCGCCGTGCTGCTGCTCGCCGTGGGTGGACTGTCGACGCTGGTGGGCTTCGACCAGCTATTCTACAGGTTTCACGTCATCAGCTTTGCCAGCGGCACGTGGACGTTTGACCCGCGGTACAACTACCTGACAAGGCTGTTCACGGAGGGGTTCTTCATGCAGGCCGCGCTGATTGTGGCAGCCGCGGTGATAATCGAGGCGATCGTGCTGGCGGCCGCGTCACTGGTCGCGATGAGGTGGCTTTCGAGGCGTGAGTCAGCTGCGACCGGGGAGTCTCGGCGCTAGGCTAGCAGACGAAGCTACCGACGTCGCCGCAGCCGCAGGCGTCGTGGCCGTCATCGCAGCCGCCGCTGGTCACGCCAACCGGCATCAACTCGCCTCCCGGCGCCTTCGTGATCGCCGCGAACATCGAGAGCACCCTGGTCGAGGGGATGCCGCATTCCGGGCAGTCCGCAGGCTCGTCGAATGCGTCCATGGGGCGCATGCGCTCGAAGAGGATCTGGCAGGGGGGGCAGGAGTACTCGTAAATCGGCATCGTGCTACCTCGCTTGTTGGCTTCCCCGATTCTACCGAACTGTGCCGTGCGCGGTCAAGGCGTCTTCAGCTGCTCCAGTTCACCATGAGCGGGCGCGCCACAGATTGCGAAAGCCCGCTCATATGGTTCGACGGGCTCACCATGAGCGGGTCGGGGTGTGCCGAGCCGCCTGGAGCAGCGCGCTCGCTGCTCCCTCAGCGTCTCCGTCGTGCCGGCCGGCGCGCCGATCCACCGGCAGTCGTACGCCTGATGTACCACGCCGCGGAAATCAGGATGGGCAGCGCGGCGATGACCACCGCCACAACTCCCCAGTTGACGCTGCCGGAGCTCACCTGCACGGGGAACTCGACAACAGTCGAATCCTCGCCCTGGGAAATGTCCACCGCGAAGCTCCACTCGCCATCCTGAGGTAGCCTGATGTTCAGGTCGTACCAGTTGAGGGCTGCGGTTGTAGGCTCAGCGTTGACCGGCCCCACGGACAGCGAGTCCGGAGCGGGGCCGGTTGCCCGCGCCCACACGGATGCGTCGTTGACCGGAATCAAGTTGTCCGCCGACTCCACCACCACTGACATGTGCAGGTTGCCCACTCGTGGCGTCGGCGGCGAAACCCTGATCTGCACGCGGTAGGGTCCCTGCGTCGTGTCGAGGATGGACACGGTCTGGCCGTTGGCGCTGGCCGGCGATACAGGCGCGACGAGCCACGCGGCCATCACGGGCAGTGCGACGAGGAGCGCGAATGCGGCCTTTCTCAAGGGTTGCAAAGAGGCACCTGAGGGGACGTGGATCGCAGCTTGAGTTGCACGCGCAGTCGCGTATCGTCCGGGCTGGGCGAGGATGGAGCTAGGGGTTGCGTCATGCTGCGCATTTTACATGGGCGCGGCGCGTCGCCGCAAGGCCGCCGGCGGCGCAGCGGAGCGCGCTACATCTCGATGCGCTTTTCGCCGGACAGGTACGCCTCCGGCTCCCGCGAGAAGGCGACTCGGCAGCCCGGCGCGCAGAAGTAGTAGGTCTGCCCATCGTGGTCGTGCGTGCCACCGCGGGGAGACTTCATGTCCACCTCCATGCTGCACACCGGGTCGATTGCTGAGTCGCCGCGACCTCTGACCAGTAGAGGTATCCTCATGACGAGACCTCCGGACTTCGATTTCGTGTTCCCCTGTAACGCTGCAGCCTGAGGGAGTTGCTCACCACGCTGAACGAACTGAGGGCCATGGCCGCCGCGGCCATCATGGGGTTGAGGAAGCCGTGCTCGCCCAGGAGCGGCTGAAGCGCCGCCGGCACGTCGCCGGTGAAGAAGGGGTAGAGCACTCCCGCCGCCAGCGGAATCAGCGCCGTGTTGTAGAAGAAGGCCCAGAACAGGTTCTGGCGAATCACTCGCATGGTTGCCCTGCTGAGGTCCAGAGCGCCGGCGATGCCGTGCAGGTCGTCCCGCACCAGGGTGATGTCCGCGGCCTCCATTGCCACGTCCGCGCCTGCGCCTATGGCGATACCCACGTTGGCCTGAGCCAGCGCGGGGGCGTCGTTGATCCCGTCGCCCACCATTGCCACGGTTGCGTCTGCTTCCTGCAGCTCGCGA
Source organism: Dehalococcoidia bacterium (assembly GCA_034423135.1). Classification (GTDB taxonomy): domain Bacteria; phylum Chloroflexota; class Dehalococcoidia; order Lucifugimonadales; family UBA2985; genus JAPPHY01. Next base: position 72,002 of record DAOUJC010000004.1, read on the forward strand.
ATAGCGCTCGCCTTGCCGCCCGGAAGGACGTCGGCCACCACCCGCTCAATGCCCACGTCCGCGGCGATAGCCTCCGCCGTACGTCGGTTGTCGCCCGTCAGCATGACCACGTCGAGGCCCATGCCGCGCAGCGTGCGGACGACCTCGGCGGCCTCCGGCCTCGGCGAGTCCGCGACGGCAATGACGCCGATGGCCCGCCCGTCGAGTGCGACGAACACCGGCGTCCTGCCCATAGCGGATAGGCGTGCTTCCTCCGGCTCAAGGCCGTTCAGGTCGCAGTCCAGCTCACGCATGAGCGCCAGGTTGCCAAGCGCGACCGACTCGCCGCCCACTGTGGCTCGGATACCGCGACCGGGGATGGCCTGGAAGTCTCGGACCTCTTCGAGGGCGAGGCCGCGCTTTTCTGCCGCGGCCAGGATCGCGTCGCGCAGCGGGTGCTCGGAGCCGCGCTCCGCGGACGCCGCAAGTGTCAGCAGTCGATCCTCGGACACGCCGGAGACCGCGACCTCAGTGACCCTGGGCCTGCCCAGCGTGAGCGTTCCGGTCTTGTCGAGCACCACGGTGTCCACGCGGTGGGCCGTTTCCAGCGATTCGGCGCTGCGTATGAGTATGCCACGCTCGGCGCCCTTGCCCGTACCCGCCATGATGGCCGTGGGCGTGGCGAGACCCAGCGCACAGGGGCAGGCGATGACCAGCACAGCGACCATGTTGAGAAGCGCGTAGATGTGCGCGGGCGATGGCCCGGCCAGAAGCCACACGAGGAACGTGGCCAGCGCAATGCCGATCACCACCTGCACGAACCAGCCGGAGACCACGTCCGCGAGACGCTGGATCGGCGCCTTGGATCCCTGCGCGTCCTGCACCATGCGGATGATGCCGGCCAGCGCCGTTGCCGCGCCGACCCTGGTTGCGCGCAGTTGGAAGCTGCCCGTGCCGTTCAGCGTGGCGCCATACACGGGCGAGTCGACCGTCTTCTCGACAGGGACACTCTCGCCTGTGAGCATGGACTCGTCCACGGAGGATGCGCCCTGCACCACGACGCCGTCGACGGGAAGCCTCTCGCCAGGTCTAACCACCACCACGTCGCCGGGGACCACGTCTTCCACTGGTACGCTCGCCTCTGCGCCATCGCGCAGTATGGTGGCATGCCTGGGCTGAAGGCCCATCAGCTTGCGTATCGCCTCGGAGGTGCGGCCCTTCGCACGGGCCTCCAGGTAGCGCCCGAACAGGATGAGCGCGATTATGATTGCCGCCGTATCGAAGTAGACCTTGGCGTCCGCCTGCTCCACGCTGAGCGCGTCCGGGAAGAGCGTGGCCGCCGCGCTGAACGCGTAAGCTACGCTGGTGCCCACTGCGATGAGGGTGTTCATGTTGGCGGTGCGGTGCTTCAGGCCGCCCCATGCGCCGTGGTAGAACTGCCAGCCCGCCCACAGCTGCACAGGTGTGGCCAGCGCCCACAGCGTGTACCAGTTCTGCAGGAATGACGGCACCCACGGGAACAGCTCGCGGAAGCTGCCGAGGAAGATGACAAGGCCAAGGGTGGACGCCACGAGCGTCCGTCGCCGCAGCCCGGCGATTTCGCGGGTGCGGGCCAGCCGTTCCGCGTCGTGGCTCGACTCGTCGCCAGCCACGCCCTCCACGGAGTAGCCTGCGTCGCTCACGGCATAGCGCATGTCAGGCAGCGCGGCCAAGCCCGGCAGGTACTCAACTTTGGCCTGCTCGGAAGCCAGGTTGACGTTCGCTGAAAGGACGCCCTCCACGTCGCGCAGGGCGTGCTCAACGTGTACCACGCAGGCCGCGCATGTCATGCCGCCCACGTTGAGCGTGATGATCGCAAGGCCGGTGCGGTATCCGGAGTCGTCCACGGCGCCAATCAGGTCATTGAGCGATGCTTGGCCGCCGTCGAACTCGACCGTGGCTTCCTCCGAGGCAAGGTTCACGTTGGCCGATACCACGCCTGCGACATCCTTGAGTGCCCCCTCGACGTGGGAGACGCAGGCGGCGCAGGTCATGCCCTCAACGGGTAGGACTACCCTGCGCAGTTCAGATGTCTTGGCTGTCATGTCATAGACTCCCGGCGCGCTCGCGTTACGTACCATTATCCGACTTCGCGCCGATGCTGTCCACGCCGCGCCCGGCGGCCACAGCGGCAGGCCAGGGCGATGCGCCGGACGCCGTGACTATCCGCATCTCTGCTTGCTCCACAGCCCTCGCGACCAGCGCTGGCACGTCAAGCGCCGATTCCAGCCGCTCGATTTCGGCAGCGTTGGTGCGCGTGGCAGGGTGGCGCGGCGTGAACAGGGAGCAGCAGTCCTCGTCCGGCAGAATCGAGATGTGGAAGGTGCCGATTCGCCGCGCCTCGTCGATGATCTCCTGCTTGTCCGTGCCAATGAGCGGGCTGAGAATGGGAAGCGTCGCTGCGCTGCGCACCGTGGCGAGGTTCTCAAGTGTCTGCGACCCAACCTGGCCGAGGCTCTCGCCGGTCACTAGCGCCGCAACTCCGTGCTCCATCGCAATCCTCTCCGCGATGCGGGTCATGAACCTCCGGTACACTACCACGCGGTAGGGCGGAGGCACGGACAGGATGATCTCACGCTGCACGTCCGCAAACGGCACCAGGAACAGCGTGGAGCGGAACTGGTGCCGGCTGAGAAGCTCCGCAAGCTCCAACGCCTTCTCCCTGGAGGAGCCGTCGACGAGGGGGAAGCTGTGGAAGTGCACGAACATCACCTGGCAGCCCCGCTTCATCATGCGCCAGGCCGCCACCGGGGAGTCGATGCCGCCGGACATGAGCGCGGCGACGCGGCCGCCGGAGCCGACGGGCAGGCCGCCCGGCCCCGGCATCTCGCGCAGGTACACCAGCGTCTCCCGCGGCGTGACCTCCACGAAGATGGTGACGTCCGGCTCGCGCAGGCTCACGCGCGCACCAGTCAGTCGCTCGACGAAGCCGCCCAGCCTGCTGTTGATCTCCAGCGACGTGAGGGGAAATGCCTTGTCCGACCGCTTGGCCGTGATACGGAAGGTGTCAAAGTCCAGCCCGTCTACCTCGCTCAGCAGCGCCGCCTCAATGGCCTCCAGCGAACGGGAGACCTTGCGGCATCGGTAGAACTTGACCACTCCGAAGACTCGGCCGATTCGCTCGGCGACCTCCGGCCAGGCCGAGTCCGGCACCGGCGAGACCTCTACGCCGAGGTGCTTGCGCTCCACGCGCTGGACGGACGTGCCTCGGAGGGCCAGCCTGAGGTTGCGCTCCAGCCGCTGGAAGAAGTGCGGGCGGTTCTTGCCCTTCAGGGCGATCTCGTGGACCCTGACCATCACGGAGTCCGGCGGGCGTTGTGTGTCGAGAGTGGTCATGTGACGGTTGATGCGGACTGAAGGGCCATGTCCCCGCTACACGGAGGGCCTTGATTGATTCCAGTTGCGGGCGCTCATTCTGCATCACCCCTGCGCAAGCAGGGGGCCAGGGACACCGATATCAGACGAGATGGATTCCCGCTCCCCGCTTTCGCGGGGACAAGCTTCGCGGGAATGACGAGAGGTGTACTTCTATTGGCAATATGCCGCAGTTACGCGAGGGTTGCCCCAATTGGGTGAAAAGGCCTGAGCTATGCCCCCGCGGCCACCGGCAGGTCGACCGTGTACGCCTCCATCATGGCACGGAGCTGCTGCGCCGTACGCTCGTCCGGCGGCGTGAGCGGCAGCCTTGGTGAGCCCACGTCGAACCCTGCTTCGCACAGTCCGAACTTCACCGGTATGGGGTTGGACACGATGAACAGCCCCTTGAAGATGGGGGTGAGCCTGAGGTGCTCCGCCGCGGCCTCCGCCGTCTTTCCCTCCACCGTCGCGTCCATCATGCACTTGATCTGGCGGCCCACCAGATGCGACGCCACGCTCACCACGCCGAATCCGCCCATCGCCATGATGCCGAACGTGTCGCTGTCGTTGCCGCTCCAGACGCGGAAGCCGTCCGGTGCGCCGGCCAGGATGCGCGCGATCTGGTCGAAGTCGCCGCTGGCCTCCTTGACGCCTGCGATGTTGTCGATCTCCGCCAGGCGCAGCGTAGTCTCCCACGAGAGGCTCGTTATCGTGCGGCTGGGCACGTTGTAGAGGATGCAAGGAAGGCTTGTGCTCTCAGCTATTGCTCGAAAGTGGAGGTACAGGCCCTCCTGGGTTGGCTTGTTGTAGTAGGGCACCACCAGCAGCGCGGCGTCCGCGCCCGCCTTTTCCGCCTCGCGGGTGAGCTCGATGCTCTCGGCGGTGCTGTAGTTGCCGGTTCCTGCCACGACGGCGCCGCGGTCGCCGAGCTCCGACTTGACCTCGCGGAACAGGCGGAGCTTCTCTTCAGTGGTTAGTGTGGGCGATTCTCCGGTGGTACCGGATACCACCAGCCCGTCGCTTCCCGAGTCCAGCAGGGCGGAGGCCAGCCTCCTGGCCTGGGCGAAGTCCACGTCGCCCTGCGCGTCGAAGGGTGTCACCATTGCCGTGATGAGCCTGCCGACGTTGACCATGATACCTACCTCCTGACGGATGGGGATAAGGCCTCTTCCTTCACCACCACTTCGGCTATCTGTACGGCGTTCAGAGCGGCGCCCTTCCGCAGGTTGTCGGCCACGATCCACATGGCCAAGCCGCTGGGATGGGACACGTCCTCCCTGATGCGGCCGACGAAGACGTCGTCGGTGCCCTCCGCGTAGAGGGGCAGCGGGTAGCGCTGCGAGCTTGGGTCGTCCTGCACGGCGACGCCGGGCGCGCCGGCCAGTATCTCGCGTGCCTCGCCTGCGGACATGGGGCGGCTAAGCTCCACGTTGACGGACTCGCCGTGGCTCACGTACACCGGAACGCGCACGCAGGTGGCGCACACCGGCATGTCCTGCTCGTGCATGATCTTGCGCGTCTCCTGGACCATCTTCCACTCCTCGGTGGTGTAGTCGTTGTCCAGGAAGCTCTCGACGAACGGCAGTGCGTTGAAGGCGATGGGGTGCGGGTATGCCTGCGGTGCAACCTCGCCGTCGCCCTTCACCGCGTGGTCGATCTGCCCGCGCAGCTCGTCGACGGCGGCGCTGCCTGTGCCCGACACGGCCTGATACGTGGAGACGATGATGCGCTGAATGGAGTTCACCCTGTGTATCGGGTTGAGCGCAACCACCATCTGAATGGTGGAGCAGTTGGGGTTTGCGATGATGCCGCGGTGCTCCTGCACGTCTTCCGGGTTGACCTCAGGCACAACCAACGGGACCTGCGGGTCCATGCGGAAGGCGGAGCTGTTGTCGATGACGACTGCGCCGGCGCGGGCGGCCGCGGGGGAGAAGCGGCGGCTGATGTCGCCGCCGGCGGAGAACAGCGCAATGTCGATGCCCTCGAAAGAGTCCTCGGTGGTCTCCTCCACCTCAAGCTCTTGACCCATGAACGTGAGACGCTTACCGGCGGAGCGGTCAGAAGCGAACAGCTTCAGGGAGTCGATTGGGAATGCCCTCTGCTCAAGCACCCGCAGGAACTCGCCTCCAACCAGTCCGGTAGCGCCGACAATTGCAACACGAAAGCCCATGTCTCCACCTGAGATGAAAGATTAGCATCCCCAATACTATACGCACTGAGGCGGAATGACAAGAGCGAAGCTCCACCATTCAGTCCTGCGTAAGCACGGAATGGATGATGGGATGACCGCGCATACGAGCGTTCGTCCACTCATTTCCTGAGACAGCCTCACCTACATTGGGTACAGTGCAAGCCAGGAGTGAGTAGGAGGGAGCCGCGTACCTCGGCTTGAAGCCGCTGCCATGAAAGCACTACAATCGTGCGGGCGTACACGTCCCACTAAGGATTCCTGCTCTGCGGCAAGTATTTCTCCCCGCAACAGTGAGATCAAGGGCTAAAGGAGCTCATGCAACTCCGCAAACTGCGCAGAGGGCTGATCGAAGCATATCGAGGATCGGACGTGGCAGGTCGCGCACAACGCTTCGATGGATGGATCGACAGAGCGTCCGCGGGCGATGCCTCTGCGACGGGATATGACCACGCCGAGACCGTCACGGAATACTACGACCTCTGCGGCGAGTTTATGGTGTTTGGCTGGAGTGAGTCCCTGCACTTCGCGCCGCTATCGCCGAAGGAGAGCCTGGAAGAGTCCCAGGTCCGCCATCAGCGACTGATGATCTCCAAGCTGAAGCTATGCGAAGGCATGTCGGTAGTCGACATCGGTTGCGGGATCGGCGGGCCGATGCGCCGCGTCGTCCGCGAGGCAGGCGTCAGGGTCGCCGGGGTCAACAGCAGCAGGATTCAGCTTGCCAGGGCCAGGTCGCTGAACGCTGAGGCGGGGCTTGACCACATGGTCGATTACTTCGCGGGCAGCTTCATGGACATGAGCGCTTTTGTGGACGATACGTTTGACCGGGGATACGCTATCGAGTCAACCTGCCATGCGCCGGACAAGGAGGGTGCGTTCGCCGAGATATACCGCGTGCTGAAGCCCGGTGCTCTCCTCTGGGGGCAGGAGATGTGTTTGACGGACAGGTTCGATCCCGACGACGATCGGCACCTCGCGATCAAGCGTGAGCTGATGCACGGCATCGCGCTGAAGGACATCGCGACAACTCACGAGGTGGACCGGACGCTCGAACGGGTGGGATTCGAGGTCATAGAGGGGATGGACCGGGCCGTTGGGAAGGACGATTCGATCACGCCGTGGTATCAGCCTATGGAGACCCTCAACAGAACACTAGGCAACGCCGTGTTCAGGAATTCACTGGGCCGTAGGGTGTTGATCTGGGGAACCAAGTTGGCTGAGGGTGTGGGCGTGTTCCCGAAGGGCTCGGCGGAGGTTGTCAAGCTGCTGCATCGGACGGCAAACGCCTATGTGGCGGGAGGCAAGACGGGAATCTTCACGCCATTGTACTGCTTCCTGGCTCGCAAGCCCCTTTAGGCGTCTCCCCGGGCGCGCCTGGATCGCGTCTTTCGTCGCAATGACGGCTAGGGTGTGGTGGTGTCATTTCGAGCGAGGCGAAGCCGAGCCGAGAAATCCAGGACCTGCGGCAGTTCATGCCACTCTACTGGCGTGAAACCGCGAAATGCTCCGCTCGAAACGACAGTGAAGGCCGCTTACAGCCCCATGAGCTTGTCCAGGCCCACGGTCAGCCCCTGTGTCTTCACGACCTCCCGAATGGCCAGCGTGACGCCCGGCATGTAGCACTCGCGGTTGATGGTGTCGTGGCGGAGGCTGAGGGTCTGCCCCTGCGTGCCCAGCAGCACCTCGTGGTGGGCCATCCTGCCGGGCATTCGCATGCTGTGGACGGATACGCCGTCCACGTCGCCGCCGCGCGTGCCCTCCACCGGCTCCCTCTCGGGCGCGGGCCTCGTGAACGGGCCCTCGCGGCCCTCGTGCAGGTTGCGCGCCAGCGCGATCGCCGTGCCGGACGGCGAGTCGATCTTGGCCTCGTGATGGGCCTCCACGATGTCCACGTAGTCGAAGTAGCGTCCCAGCCCCTTGACCAGGTGCATGAGCAGCACGGCTCCGATGGCAAAGTTGGGCGCGAGAAACGCTCCGATGCCGTGCTCGCGGGCGAGGGTGTCCAGCTCGCGTACAGAGTCCTCGTTGTGGCCGGTGGTTCCGACGACCAGGTTGACGCCGTGCGCGGCCGCCACCCGGCAGGCCGCCAGCGATGCCTCGGCGTTGGTGAAATCCACCATGACCTGCGGCCTGTGGGCGTCCACTATGGCGGCCAAGTCCGGCGAAACGGGAATGCTGCCGGAGCCGTCCGGCAGCGGCATGTACTCCTCGCCGGCGGCCCGGTCAACGCCGGCAACCGGCTCAAGGTCCGGCTCGCGGCACACGGCGGCCAGTACCTCCCTGCCCATCTTTCCCATCACACCGTGTACAAGGACACTTATCGGCGCCATCTCCCGCACCTCACCTATGGGGTGGTCGCCGTCCTAGCGGGACGGCCTGAACGGAGGCCGCCTGCCTCCCTGCGAGTTGTTGTTCGGTCCTGAGCTGTTCCGCGGCCCGCGGTCGCGGGGCCTGCCCGGCCTGTCGTTGTCGCGGCGCGGCCTGTCGAACCGGGGCCTGGAGTCTGCGACGCGGGCGGGCGGGCGGTCGTCGGCGCCTCCATCCGAGAGGAGGGCGCGGCGGGACAGGTTGATGCGACCCATCGAGTCGATCTCCCTGACCATGACGGTGATCTCGTCACCGATGTTGACAACGTCCTCTACGGACTCCACGCGCTCGGTCGAGAGCTCGCTGATGTGCACCAGACCGTCCTTGCCGGGCAGTATCTCCACGAACGCGCCGAAGTTCATAAGGCGCACCACCTTGCCGGTGTAGATGCCGCCGACCTCGGCCTCCTTGGTCAGAAGCTGGATGCGTTCCACAGCCCTGTCGGCTGCCTCCTGGCTCGTGGAGCCGATGGTCACGGTGCCGTCGTTGTCAACGTTTATGGTGGTCTTCGTCTCCTCAATGATGGAGCGGATGGTCTTGCCGCCGGGGCCGATTACTGCGCCGATCTTCTCGACGGGTATCGAGAGCCTGATCATTCGAGGCGCGTACGGGCTCAGGTCCTCACGAGGGGCGGCCAAAGTCTCGCTGATGCGCTCCAGCACGAACATGCGCGCCTCGCGCGCTTGGCTGAGCGCCTCCTCCATGATGCCGTAGGTGATCCCCTTCACCTTGATGTCCATCTGGAGGGCGGTGATTCCCTGTGCGGTGCCGGCTACCTTGAAGTCCATGTCGCCGAGGGCGTCCTCAACGCCCTGTATGTCGGTGAGGATGACGTATCCGCCATCCTCCATCATCACGAGGCCCATAGCCACGCCGGCGACGGGCGCTCGGAGTGGCACGCCGGCGTCCATCAGTGCCAGGGTGCTGCCGCAGACGCTTGCCATGGAGGTGCTGCCGTTGGAGCCCAGAGACTCGGACACCAGGCGGATGGTGTAGGGGAACTCCTCCTCGCTCGGCACGACGGGAACCAGCGCGCGCTCCGCTAGAGCGCCGTGGCCTATCTCTCGGCGGCCGGGGCCTCCCACCCGCCGGACCTCGCCGACGGAGTAGGGGGGGAAGTTGTAGTGGTGCATGTATCGCTTGGAGTCCTCGGGGTTGATGGTGTCCAGCTTCTGGTTCTCAGACATGGAGCCGAGGGTGGCAATTGTGAGGACCTGCGTCTGGCCGCGGGTGAAGAGGCCGGTGCCGTGAGTCCGCGGCAGGATGGAGGTCTCGCAGGTGATGGGGCGAATCTGCTTGGGCGCTCGACCGTCAGGCCGAAGGCCGCGCTGGACGATTCCCGAGCGCACCTCTCGCTTGAGCAGCGCGTCGAATGCAGAGCGCACGACCTGCGATGAGTGGTCGTCCGCGAGCTCAGTTGCGATTTCGCGGCTCAGCTCGTCAAGGGCGCCGTCGCGCTCGCCCTTCTCCCTGCCGGAGAAGATTGTGGAGTGCAGGCGGCCGTCCACCATGGAAGCCACCTTCTCGACCAGGTCGGTGCCTGCGATGGGGTCAAGGTTCGGCGTCATCTTGGGCTTGGCGGCGTCGTCCATCAGCTCCCGCTGGAAGCCGATGATGGTCTGGTTCGTCTCCTGTCCCAGCTTGACCGCGCTGATGATGACGTCCTCAGGCACCTCGTTGGCGCCTGCCTCCACCATTGCGATGGCTTCGCCGGTGCCGGCCACTACCAGGTCCAGCTTGCTCTCTTCCAGCTGTGCGAACGTGGGGTTGACGACCAGCTCGCCGTCTATGTAGCCGAGCCTTGTGGCGGCAACTGGCCCATCGAACGGGATCTCGGACAGGCAGAGGGCTGAGGATGCGCCGATGATGCCCAGGACGTCGGGGTCATTCTCCTGGTCTGCGGACAGAACCGTGACGATGACCTGGATCTCGTTGTGGAAGCCCTTCGGGAAGAGGGGGCGCAGAGGTCGGTCGGTGAGGCGTGCCGCGAGGGTTGCGACCTCCGTCGGTCGGCCCTCCCTTCGGAAGAAGCTGCCGGGAATCTTGCCCGCGGCGTACAGGCGCTCTTCGTAGTCGATGGTCAGGGGCAGGAAGTCCACGCCTTCCCTGGGGTTTGGCGCGGCGCAGGCCGTGACCAGCAGGATGGTGTCACCATATCGGACTGTCACGGAGCCGCCAGCCTGGTTGGCCAGCTTGCCGGTCTCGATGGTGAGCATGCGACCGGCGATCTCTCCGCTAGCTGTGTGAATCAAGGTATTCTTATCCTCCTCATATTTTGTGAGCAACATGGGGAGAACAAAGAAAGAGCGCCCTTTGAGCGGGCGCTATCTGCGAATGCCAAGGCTGGAGGTAATCTCCAGGTAGCGGGCGCTGTCTTCCTTCAAGAGGTAACGTAGGAGGCGTCGGCGCTTGCCTACCAACTTGAGCAGCCCGCGGAGACAATGGTAGTCTTTGCGATGCACCCTCAGGTGGTTGCTCAGGTGGTTGATCCTCTGCGTCAGGATGGCAATCTGCACACCTGTGGAGCCGGTGTCACCTTCCCTGTTCTGGTACTCCCTGATGAGGTCCTGCTTGGTCTCTGTCCCCAGCATCTACGACTCTGACCTTTCTCTATTCTCTACTCAGCGGGATTATATCACAGGTTACGCTGGCAGTAAATTGGAGTTGGTGAATTGGCCGCGCAGCGTGAAGGGGCTGAGAAAGCCGCTGCCGAGAATTCCAGGCGCTTCGAACTCAGATACGGCATGGACGGATGAGGCGGAAGACCTGATGGAGCGCCCGGCCCGGCGCTGCCAGCTTGCCGGAGCGGCTGGCCACGCCCGACACACTGGCGAACGGCTCTCTTGTACTTCGCGGCCTACGGTGGTTGGAAGCAGGGCGGCTATCGCATTGCGCGTTCAGCGGTGAAACAGTCGCTGCAGTACACGGGCCTGCCCAGCCTGGGCTGGAATGGCACTTCCGCGTCGCGGCCGCAGGTGGCGCATACTATGGCGTGCATCACGCGGGGCGCGCCTTCTTCGCTAGTTCGTGACCTACGGCGAGCCGCGCGGCACTGGGGGCAGCGGCTGGGCTCGTTGAGAAGTCCTCGCTTCTGGTAAAAGTCCTGTTCGCCCTCGGTGAACAGGAACTCGACTCCACACTCTCTGCAAACCAGACTCTTATCACTCAAACCGACGGGTCCTCCTCGGAGAATTCTGGGCCGCTTGATCGACCGGTACATCGATGCCCAGAACCCCGGAGAAGGACCTTCCGAGCCGCGTCGTAGCATTCCATGTGATATAGAATGCGGTGTTAGTGGGCGAGTCTATCATCGAAAACCGTGCGCGTCAAGAGCGCCAAGCGGGGATTGTTGACGCTCAGGGAGCCTGCAACGGCGTTTGGCGGCCGAATGGGTGCGTCGGATTGCCAATTCACCCCAGATGTGGGACAATGCGTGTATGAGAATTGGCGCGTTCCAGCTAATCGACCCCATCCCCGAGTTCAAGGATCTCCACGCCATCGCCTTGCTTCATCCTTGGGTGGACGCTGGCAGCGTGGGCACCATGGCCCTGGAGCGGCTGGAGAACCACTTCGGCGCGCAGGAGCTCGGAAAGCTCCACAGGCCCGGAAGCTTCTTCGACTTTACGCGATATCGACCAACGTCGAAGTTCGTGGAGGGCGAGCGAGTCATCGTGGTACCCAACACCAACGTCTACTACGCGCTGCAGGATGAGGGCCCCGACTTCCTGTTCATACATCTCATGGAACCTCACGCCTTCGCGGAGAGGTACGTCAAGTCCGTGGTGGAGCTGCTCAAGGCGCTGGACGTGAAGAGGTACTGCCGCATCAGCGGCATGTACAACGCCGTTCCTCACACCCGACGCTTGCGAATCACTGGCTCTCCGGAGCTGGAGAAGATGCCGCAGATGGCCGGGCTCATCACCCCGCGCCGGGCTACCGGGGGCTACCAGGGCCCAACGAGCATCATGAACTCGCTGACGGACGAGCTGGAGAAGCTGGGCACGGAAATGATCAACTTCATGGTGCACCTTCCCCACTACCTGAGCCTGGATGAGGATTACCAGGGAACGGCCAGGCTGATGGAGGTGCTGTGCGCGCTCTACGACCTGCCGTCCGATCTTGTGGAGGCGGATCTGGGGGTGAGCCAGTACCAGGACGTGGGCAACCGCGTTGAGAAGAACCTCCAGGTGAAGGCTCTCGTGTCGAAGCTGGAGGAGTACTACGACGACCAGCAGGAGGAGCCGGAGCAGGAGGAGGAGTCTCCTCCGCTGGCGCCCGGCGTGGAAAACTTCCTCCGCGAGATGGGCATCCGCCTGGACTAGGCGCAGCTTCCCGCAATCCGCAGTTCGGAATAGTCAGCAGAGTTCCTCCAGGCGGTCGGGGATCGCGGCTTCAACGTAAGCCTGACAAGACACTGCTTCCGGGCTGTCTCCTGCTATACCAGCATACGTCATGAACTCCACACCTCTAGACGGTCTCAGCGGCGACTACCTCTGGCGCAGGGAGGAATCCGAGGGTAGCTCCTACCCGAACAACCTACGTCTGAGGGTGCATCGCGCCATCAGCTGGATCCAGCGCGCGGAGATGGCCGCAATCGACGGCGACCCGGACGTTGCCTTCACCTGCTACTGGATCGCGTTCAACGCCGCATACGCCGAAGATACGGCCTACGCAGCCGAGGTTACGGCTCGGGACCTGTTCAGAAACTACATCGACAGGATCCTGAGGCTCGATGATGAAGGTGTGATTTATAGCGCCGTATGGAATCGATTCTCGGAACTGGTCAACGACCTGCTGAGCAACAGGTACGTGTACGAGCCGTTCTGGAAGCACCAGAACGGTGTATCGGGGTTCGATGACTGGGAAGAGCGCCTTCGATACGGCATGCAGTCGATAAACCAGGCTCGCGCCGGACAGAAGACCGATGCGCTGCTGGCTACATTGTTCGACCGCCTGTACGTGCTGAGGAATCAGATCCTGCACGGCGGCGCAACCTGGAACAGCAGCGTCAACCGCAAGCAGGTGGATGACGGCGCTGCGATAATGGCGTTCATGATTCCGGCCTTCGTCAGTGTCATGATGGACCACCCGGACGAGCCGTGGGGCGCCAACCACTATCCCGTTGTGGAGTAGTGAGCCACTGAACTGCGCTGTGGGGAGCACTCAGTAGGCTCCTGGGAAGCACCAACTGGGACCCTATGACCACATGGAGTCTATTGTGAACCGGATGGAGGCATCGAGATGATCATCGTGATTTCATGCGCCGGAAGCAAGGCCGCGAGCGCAGGCAGGATGCGGACGCCGGACGGCAGGCCGGTCGAGATCGTGGCGCACCCGCAGCTGATGCAGGAGTCACGGATCGACCCCAACCTCGTCTACGTTTCACCGGACGATCAGTCCGGCTTCGGCGTGACCTGGCGGGAGAAGCTGGCAAGTTACAACGAAGCGTACAGGCGCACAGGCGGCAACCCCCACGAACTGCTGCCCGCCTTCCGGCTGTACAAGAACCGGGTCTATCGTGATCTGGTCGAGAAGTTCGAGCCGGAGAGCGTGTTCATCCTCGCGGCCGGATGGGGGCTCATCCGGTCCGACTACCTCACACCGCAATACGACATCACCTTCTCCAGCATGGCGCCGCCCGCGGAAAGGCGGGACTACGCTAGTGACGACGGCTTCAGTGACTACAATGCTCTGGCAGACGTCGAAGGCCCATTGAACGGCCCTGTTGTCTGCGTTGCCAGCCAAGCCTACCTCCCGTTGTTCCACAAACTGACCGAATCACTCGACTGCGAGAAGCTGGCGTTCTTCGTCACTAATGTTCCCCCTGATCTTCCCGGGTGCAAGCCAGTGAGATACGACGTCAAGGGAATGGCAAACAACTGGCAGTACAGATGCGCCCGCGACCTCATTGACGGCAAGCTGGAAGTGTAGATGCCTCTGATTTGCCCGCTCCGTTCGGTGCTACGCTCAAGAGTCTTCCGCTGAGCCAGGGCCGCGCTACTTCCCACTCCTAATTCTCGTTCAGAAACACGTGGGACCATTAAGGAGGAAATGGAGGGGCCATCCTGGAGGTGAGCTAAAGCAAGAGGAGGCCCCTCATGCGGGTAGTTGGGCTACCCAAGGTATTGCATCAAGCCGGCCTCGGCGAGAACCACTGCGGAGTCGCTCAGCGACGAAGCGAGAGTGACATAGGGCGCACTGAGCCTGTGCGGGAGGTTCAAGTGCTGGGATAGTGGCGTTCATTATTCCGGCCTTCGTCGGCGTAATGATGAGCCACCCGGATCAGCCTTGGGGCGTCAACCACTTTCCTGTTGTGGAGTAGGGCAGGCGGGCTTGTATGAGAAGAGCGCAACGGGAGTGTGCCTGCTGTAGTAACCTCTGGTGAAGTGACTATCTTCTCTTGTGTACTCTGTACAAAGCGCAGTCCATGAACGCGTAAATGCCGGATCGCGGGCTGGGTAACTCTACTTTTGTCCAGCCCTTGGTTCGGATTGCTTCAAGATTGCGTTCATCTGCGAGGGCTTTCATGGCCCTTTCCACCTCTCTTGTTCCTGTAGCCTCGTAGTCTTTCCTGGTTGGCCACTGTACTTTGAATTCTCTCTTGATGGCCTTCTCGTTTTCGTTTACCGAGTTAGGCTCTCGAACGATCATATCCCCGCTCCTGTCTACTGGATAGCACCCGATTGGTGTGATCAGGCAATAGGCTATGACTGCCCCGGCATCAAGCACGGCTTTGAGCGAGTCCATATCCTTGGGTAGATGCTCCTTCTTGCGTGTCTTGTTGTTGATCCCGTCTTGATTGGTGAACGGAGTCTTGACTTCAACAGCAAAGACAATCTCAGTGTCCCTCAGTGCCACTATGTCGCGCCTAAAGCTTCCCTGGCGGTGTTGCCGTCTTAGTTGGAGATCTGCACCGTTCCACCTCTGCTCGCCCAAGAGACGACAGAATTCATCTTCTACGGTGCGCTCATGCTGTCCATTTGGCTGCTCAGCAATCTTGCCAAGAGGGTGTGAAGTTCCGATCCAGGTGACCAGACCATCGAATGCCTCGCCAACTTGCCTGTCTATTTCTGCCAACCTCATCGAAATTTCGCCTCCCACTAAGTCTTCCCATAAACAAAGTAGATTGCATGATAACATCTCTAAGGCGCGTTCAATCCCACACCTGTGTGCTTTGCGCCATGTATCGATCTATGATACACTTTGCGCGAGTGAGCGCCACGTGGAGGATTCCAACTTGCTCAGGGATTACAAATGCCGACTGTGGTCATTGACGGACAGTTCCGTTTTGTCGTCAACACCAAAGAGAACAGCTTCGAGCCTCCTCACGTACACGTCTGGGTTGGCGGTGAGGATGTGTGCCGCATCGAGTTGAACGGAGGGACCTATATGGACGATCCTCCACCCGGCAACTTCAGGGACATTATGCGGGTGTACGCAAGGTATGCAGAGGACATCAGAAGCACGTGGGACGCAATTCACGGAGGTTAGCCGGTGTGAACGCCGTTTTGGTAAAGAACGCCAACAGGATGATGATGGTAGCCGGTCTGTGGGGCGATGGAATTGAGGTTAGCTTCGCAGACGGGTGCAGGGGACTGATACCCTTTGCCGTGCTGCCCGAGGTCGAGGGGGGAGCGAGCTTGTCTTCCATCGAGCTACCAAACCCGTATGAGATGATCCTGGAGACTGCCGGGGGAGATCGTATAGAGGTGCCCTGGGACTTCGCACGCCACTACTGCGACGAGTCCTATCGGCCAATGGTAGAGGCGATGGCTATGCAAGGTCGGCAGACACTCGGTCAGCGCATCCGCCGGCTCAGGAAGGCGGCGGGCTTTACCCAGGAAACCCTAGCCCGCGCGGCGGACGTTGGTAGAGTTACCCTGGTACGGCTCGAAAACGGGGAGCAGACGCCCAGGTACAGCACACTGAGCGCAATTGCAGGGGCACTTGGCAGGAACGTCCAAGAGCTTCTGGTGGACTCGGAGTTGCTCCCTAGCTCCGCGCCTTGACGCACGTTGCCGCATGTGCTAGTGTTCCCGCTAACGGCGAAGACGGAGACGAGTAGGGAGGCCTCCCTCGTTCAGCGAGCCTGGTACGGTGCAAGCAGGCATGAAGGGCCCTCCCGAATATCCCTCCTGAGCCGCCCGCCGAACGCCCCAGAGGGGCTTGTAGACCGGGCCGGGGTCGCTCCCGTTAGAAGAGGCGCGGGCGTGTTGGCGCCTAGTCATCAGAGTGCTCCGCTTGTCGGGGAATAAGGGTGGTACCGCGGGTCTTTGTGTCCCGTCCCTTTGGGGGCGGGATTTTTGCGTTAAACGGGGGAAGGCATGGAGATACAGCTTTATGACACAACGTTGAGGGACGGCGCTCAGCAGGAGGGGATTTCACTCTCCGCTGAGGACAAGGTCAAGATTACCCAGAGGCTGGATGAACTGGGAGTCCACTACGTGGAGGGCGGCTGGCCGGGCTCCAACCCCAAGGACGCTGAGTACTTTCGGCGAGTGAAGGGCCTGTCGCTCTGTAACGCGCAGGTCGCGGCCTTCGGTAGCACGCGTAGAGCGGGTGTCCGCGTGGAGGACGACGGCAACGTGCAGGCGCTCATGGCGGCCGAAACGCCGGTCGTCACGCTGGTGGGCAAGAGCTCCGACCTCCATGTACACAAGGTGCTGGAGACCACGCT
The DNA here is from genome assembly GCA_034423135.1 of Dehalococcoidia bacterium. Taxonomy (GTDB): domain Bacteria; phylum Chloroflexota; class Dehalococcoidia; order Lucifugimonadales; family UBA2985; genus JAPPHY01. The sequence goes on from DAOUJC010000004.1 coordinate 88,609, forward strand.
GGAGGAGAACCTCGCCATGATCGCCGATACCGTGGCCTACTTCAAGCGCCACGGCCGCACCGTCTTCTACGATGCCGAGCACTTCTTCGACGGGTACAAGGCGAACGCCGATTACGCGCTCCAGACGCTCTGCGCCGCCGCCGATGCCGGCGCCGACTGCCTGGTGCTGTGCGACACTAACGGCGGACTCCTCACCGGGGAACTCACGGAGATTGTGGCCCGCGTTCGCAGCGAGCTCCCAACGCCACTGGGCATCCACTGCCACAACGACGCCGACGTGGCCGTTGCCAACTCGCTCGCCGCGATCATGGCGGGCGTGGTACAGGTGCAGGGCACCATCAACGGCTACGGCGAACGCTGTGGCAATGCCAACCTGCTTTCCGTCATCGCCAATCTCAAAGTGAAAATGGGCATCGACTGCGTCACCGACGAACAGCTGGCTGGCCTGGCGGAGACCTCGCACTACGTCAGCGAGATCGTCAACATTCCGCCCAACGGGCAGCAGCCCTACGTTGGAGCGAGTGCATTCAGCCACAAGGGAGGCCTGCACGCGGCGGCGGTCGCCAAGATAGAGGAGAGCTACCAGCACATCTCACCGGAGCGCGTCGGTAACGCGAATCGCGTGGTGATCTCGGAGCTGTCAGGCCGCGGAAACATCCAGATGCGCCTGCGCGAGCTTGGCCTCGCTGAGCGCGTTAGCCGCGACCAGGTGGGAGCTCTCCTGGAGCGCCTGAAGGAGCAGGAGAGCAAGGGGTTCCAGTACGAGGGCGCGGAGGCCTCATTCGAGCTGATGGTGAGGCGCAGCCTAGAGGGGTACCAGCCTCCCTTCGATCTTCTGGAGTTGATGGTGCTGGTGGAGGACCGCCGCGGCGGCTTGCAGAACGGCCACGAGGAGATGATGTCCGAGGCGGTGGTCAAGGTGAAGGTGGGGTCGCAGATGTTGCACACGGCCGCGGAGGGCAACGGCCCGGTGAACGCGATGGACAACGCCCTGCGAAAGGCGCTGCTGGAGTTCTACCCGTCGCTGGACGCCGTGCGGCTGATCGACTACAAGGTGCGCGTGGTAGACCAGGGCCAGGACACTCGGGCAGTCGTGCGTGTGCTCATCGAGTCGACGGACGGGCGAGGTCAGTGGCAGACAGTCGGCTCATCCGGCAACATCATCGAGGCCAGTTGGACGGCTCTGGCGGACAGCCTGGAATACTTCCTGCTGCACCACAACGGGGAGTCCTGACCAGCGCGGACGACCTACCACCAGGCCGTCTCGTCCGGGTCCAGCTTTCGGGCCTCCATCTCGTCCAGCCACGGGCCGGCCGAAAGGTACTTCCAGCCGCCATCGGCGAAGATGACCACGATGTTGCCTTCGTCCATTCGCTGCGCGACCCTCTGCGCGCAGCTCAGCACGGCCCCTGAGGACACCCCCGCGAATATACCCTCATTCTCGAGGACAAGGCGGGCCCATCGGAAGGCCTCCTCCGTGTCGACGAGGAACCTGCCGCTCAGCATGTCGAGGTCAAGAAGCGGCGGCACGTAGCCCTCCTGCAGGTTTCGCAGGCCCTGCAGCTGCTCTCCCATCCTGGACTCCACGCCGACGATACGCGTGGCGGGGTTCCGCTCCCGCAGCCTGCGCCCAACGCCCATGAGCGTGCCGCCCGTGCCAATGCCGGACACAAATGCGTCTACGCGGGGAAGCGCATCGAGGATCTCCGGCCCTGTGGTGTCGTAGTGGGCCTGCAGGTTTGCGGAGCTCTCGAATTGCCGGGTGTTGAACAGCCCCTCTTCCCGGCTCAGGCGCTCCGCCATTTCGATTGCGCCCTTCATGCCGGCCATCGGCTCGCTCCACACCACCTCGGCGCCAAACGTGGCCAGCAGCTCCGCCATGCCGGGCGTGGTCCTGCGGAGCATCACCACCTTCAGGCCGTAGCCGCGCTGCTTGGCGATCAGGGCCAGCGCCAGGGCGGTGTTTCCAGTGCTGGCCTCCACCAGGGTACTGCCGGGAGCCAGTGCGCCGCGCTTCTCGGCATCGCTCACCAGGTAGAGGGCCACGCGGTCCTTGATGCTGCCGGTGGGGTTGTGACCCTCCAGCTTTGCGAAGATTCGCACGCCCGGCTTGGGGCTCATGCGGGTGAGCTCGACGAGCGGGGTGTTTCCAACGTAGTCCAGGATGGTCTTAGACTGCATGATCACTGCGTCTGGCGAAGATGGCGAACGGTGAGATGATACCCGATGTGCGGGCACATCGGAACCCCGCAGCGCCGGTCGAGCGTCGCTAACGTTTAGGGATGGAGGCTCGCTTTGGGAATGTTGACAATTGAGACTGCCCACAACTAGAATATTTGAATTCGCAGGAGATGCCCGTAAGCTAATCTCACAAAGTAGGCCAGATGCTCAGAATTCGATTACGCAGGATAGGCGCCAAGAAGAAGCCAAGCTATCGCATAGTCGTAGCGGACTCGCGATCGCCGCGTGACGGCATGGTCGTAGACCAGGTGGGCCACTACGATCCACTCACAAACCCGCCCACCGTAACACTGGACGAAGAGAAGGTGACCAAGTGGCTCAGGTCGGGGGCACAGCCCTCAGCCCCTGTGGAGGGAATGCTGAAGAGGTCGGGAGTACTTGAAAGGCTGAAGTCGGAATGAAAGAGCTGATCGAGTACATCGCAAAGTCGCTTGCCTCGAATCCTGACGAGGTGAAGGTCACCGAGGAGTCGAACGAGGAAGGCCAGGTTCTCCTGAAGCTGGAGGTGGCGGAGGAGGATAAGGGCAAGATCATCGGCAGGCAGGGCAGGGTTGCCGAGGCCATGCGGGTGCTGCTCCGGGTGCGTGCGGTCAAGGAGGACACGCGGGCCAGCCTCGAGATAGTCTAGCCTACGGGTTCACCCTCTTGTTTGACTCATCCGGCAAGCAGGCCGGCACTCGCTACACGGGCGTGACCGGTGCACCGGGAAGCCCAACCAGCAGCCAACCCCAAACGGCCATCGTCGGCGTTGTCGTCGGGTCGTGGGGCAACAGGGGCGAGGTCCGGGTCCAACCGCACACTGACAACCCGCGCCGGTTTACCAAGGGCGACCGCCTCATGGCAGCCGGCCGAGCCCTGCTCTCCGAGGGCCGGAGGCTGCACAAGGGCATGCCTCTCGTGAAGTTCCAGGGCATCGATTCGCGCGAAGACGCCGAGCTGCTCACGGGCGTGGAGCTTGAGGTGCCCGTCGAGCAGGTGCCTCCCCTGCCGGACGGCACCTACTACCACTTCCAGATCCTGGACATGGAGGTGTGGACGTCAGGGGGGGAGCTTCTGGGCATCGTGGAGGACATACTGAGCACCGGCAGCAATGACGTGTACGTGGTTCGCACCGGCGACGGAGAGGTTCTGGTGCCGGCCATCGAAGATGTGGTGCTTCAGGTGGACGTGGATGGGGGACGGCTCAAGGTTGATCTGCCTGACGGGCTTCGGTGACACCGCTCTAATCTTCACTCGTACATCCCACTCAGATGTTCAGACAGCTCCAGGGAGCCTCCTGATTTTGGCAGGCAAGGTAATCATCCCGCTCATGGTGAGCCTGTCGAACCACATGAGTGGGATGATTAGGGACTTAGTTGCCCCCGCTCAATTCCTTCGACATGCTCAGGATGAGCGGGAACGAAGAGCCAATCACCAATCTGCCCACTCCCATATCAAGATGCCCGCTTGGATATCCTGATAGCCGAAAGACCCTGCACCGGTCCATAGCCGTTTTGACCTCGCTCAGGCCCAATGGTAGAATTCGGTTAGGCGAACCCTGAAGCTCTACCGAGGTGTGGTGATATGTCCGGTCACTCCAAATGGTCCACAATCAAGCATCAGAAGGGGGTTACGGACGCTCGTCGAGGGCAGCTGTTCACCAAGCTGGCCCGCGAGATTACCGTAGCAGCCCGACAAGGCGGCGGCGACGCAGACTCCAACTTCCGCCTGCGGCTGGCCGTCCAGAAGGCCCGCGAGAACAACATGCCGCAGGATAACGTTGACCGCGCTATCAAGCGCGGCGCCGGAGGAGGCGAGGGCGGCGGCGACCTGGAGGAGGCGCTGTACGAGGGGTACGGCCCCGGCGGTGTCGCCATCATGCTCCAGGCGCTCACGGACAACCGCAAGCGCACCGTATCGGACGTGCGATCCTCCTTCACGCGCGCCGGCGGCAGCCTTGGCGAGGCAGGCTGCGTGTCGTGGAACTTTGACTCGCGCGGCGTGGTCACCGCAGAGGTGGACCCGGACATGGGCGAGGAGATCGCCCTGGCGGCCATCGACGCCGGCGCCGAGGACTTCAACCTGGACGGCTCCTTCCTTGAGGTGTACACCGGCTTCGAGAACCTGGAGGCGCTCCGCAGCTCCATGGAGGAGCAGGGCGTGAACGTTACCTCCGCCGAGCTGTCCATGGTACCCCGCAACACCGTAGCGCTGGACGCTCGCGCGGCCGACCAGACCTTGCGTTTGCTGGACATCCTGGAGGAGCTGGACGACGTCCAGAAGGTCTATTCGAACGCAGACTTCCCGGACGAAGCGCTGGAGAAGTACGGGAGCTGAGCTAACGCGAGCCTGCGTGCTGGAGGGGTGGGTATTCCCACTCACCAGCCGCGAATACGCTTGCTGCCGTGCTTGATTGCCGTCGTGAACCACTTCGACTCGTGGGCTGACATCTACGACTGGGTGTTCGCCTGGAAGCGCGACGACGTCCAGTTCTACGTGGAGCAGGCCCGACTGTCGGGCGGCCCTGTCCTTGAGCTTGGCAGCGGCACCGGCAGGGTTGCCATTCCCATCGCTCAGGCGGGCATCGAAATTGTCGGGCTGGAGAGCTCTACAGCGATGCTGCGAGAGGCACGGCGCAAGACGGGCGACGCCCGGGAGGCGTCCGGCGGCGTTCCCGAGTGGGTTGAGGGCGACATGAGGGACTTCTCCCTAGGCAGGCAGTTTGTGCTGGTCATCATCCCATTTCGCGGCTTCCTCTCGATGCTCAGCGTCGAGGAGCAGCTGGACTGCCTGCGGTGCATTCGCGGCCACTTGGCGCCCGGCGGCAGGCTAATCTTCGACGTGTTCGTGCCGGACCTGGACATGCTCACCGATGACGGCTCTACTCCCTTCCACTTCGAGGACGTGCCGCACCCCGAGCTTGACCGGCGCCTGGTCATCTGGCATCAGAACCGCTTTGACAACCACAACCAGATCAACAACGCCCGAACTATCATCGAAGAGGTGGATTCCGGCGGCGAGGTGGTGCGCCGCCTCTACCGCGAGTTCCAGATCAGGTACGTGCACAGGTTCGAGGCGCAGCACCTGCTGGAGCTGGCTGGCTTCCGCGTGGAGGCGCTGTACAGCGACTTCGAGCTCGGGCCGTTCGATGAGCACAGCACGGACATGGTGTGGGTGGCTTCGCCAGACGAGGCCGACAGGCCGAGTCATTCTGTCACTCAGAACAGCTAATGCTGAGTCTGGCGGTGAAGTAGGTGGTTTGGCTCTAGGACCTTCATTCCCGCTCATTTCCTGCGACAGGCTCAGGATGAGCGGATGATTTGCCCGCTCGCCAACCCGCTCAAATGGTTCGACAGGCTCACCACGAGCGGGTTGATCGGTCTGTTGGCTATGACCGAAAGGCCCTCTCCGGCGGCTCGATAGGGTAGGAGAGACACACGGCAGTCTGCTAGAATATCTGTAAGGCTCCTTCGCAACGTTTCTGAGTGAGGCATCATGCCGGACTTCAAGATCGTATCGTCCTACAGCCCCACGGGCGACCAGCCCAAGGCTGTTGACCAGCTGGCAGACGGCGTAGACAAGGGCTACCGCCATCAGACGCTGCTGGGCGTCACCGGCAGCGGCAAGACGTTCACCATGGCCAACGTGGTGGAGCGCGTGCAGCGGCCCACGCTGGTAATCGCTCACAACAAGACTCTTGCGGCTCAGCTGGCCACGGAGTTCAAGGAGTACTTCCCCAACAACGCCGTCGAGTACTTCGTGTCCTACTACGACTACTACCAGCCGGAGGCATACGTGCCCCAGACGGACACATACGTGGAGAAGGACGCGGACATCAACGATGAGATCGACAAGCTGCGCCACTCCGCCACGCGGGCGCTGCTGACCCGCCGGGACGTGCTCATCGTGGCGTCGGTTTCGTGCATATACGGCTTGGGCGCGCCGGAGGAGTACCAGAGCTTCGTCGTGTTCCTGAACAAGGGCGAGAAGAGCAACCGCTCCTGGCTCATTCGCCGCCTGGTAGACCAGCAGTACGAGCGCAATGACTCGGACCTCTCGCGGGGCAAGTTCCGCGTGCGCGGCGACACCCTGGACCTGCTGCCGGCCTACGAGGAGGTCGCAGTCCAGGTGCAGTTCTGGGGCGACGAGGTGGACCGCATCATGGAGATCGACCCGCTGACGGGCGAGGTCTTCGGTGAGCGGGACTCGATCGCCATCTATCCCGCCAAGCACTTCGTCACGTCTCGCGAGAAGCTGGAGCTTGCCATCCGGGACATCGAGGCGGAGCTGGAGGAGCGCGTGGCCTGGTTCCGGGATCGGGACAGGCTTCTGGAGGCGCAGCGCCTGGAGAACCGCACGCGCTACGACCTGGAGATGCTGCGGGAGGCGGGCTACTGCTCCGGCGTCGAGAACTACTCCGCGCCGCTGGGCAGGCGGCCGAAGGGCAGTACGCCGTGGTGCCTCCTGGACTACTTCCCAGATGACTTCCTGCTGTTCGTGGACGAGAGCCACATGACCATTCCACAGCTGCACGGGATGTACCACGGCGACATATCGCGGAAGCAGACGCTGGTGGACTACGGCTTCCGCCTGCCGTCTGCGCTGGACAACCGGCCGCTCAACTTCCAGGAGATCGAGGGGCACCTCAACCAGGTGATCTACGTCTCGGCGACGCCCAGCGCATTCGAGTACAACCACAGCCAGCAGGTAGTGGAGCAGGTGATACGCCCCACGGGTCTGCTTGACCCCACGATAGAGGTCAAGCCCACCACGGGCCAAATCGACGACCTGCTGCATCAAATACGGGTGAGGGTGGACCGCGGCGAACGCTGCCTGGTCACCACGCTCACCAAGCGCATGGCGGAGGAGCTTGCCGATTACCTGCAGGAGATGAACGTCAAGACGCACTACCTGCACTCGGAGATCGACACGCTGGAGCGTAGCGAGATACTGCGTGACCTGCGCCTTGGCGTCTACGACGTAGTGGTGGGCATCAACCTTCTGAGGGAGGGACTGGACCTGCCGGAGGTGAGCCTGGTTGCGATCCTGGACGCTGACAAGGAAGGCTACCTGCGCTCCGGCGCATCGCTCATCCAGACCATTGGGCGGGCGGCGCGCCACTCGGACGGGCACGTAATCATGTACGCGGACGGCATCACCGACTCCATGCGACGGGCCATAGACGAGACTTACCGCAGGCGCGATCTGCAGGAGGAGTACAACCGCGAAAACGACATCACGCCGCAGGGCATCCGCAAGGCCGTGCGCGACATCACAGACCGCGTGAAGGCGGTTGCGGAGCGGCGGCCGACTTACCAGGTGCGCCGGGACATGCCCAGGGAGGACCTGCTGCGGGTCATCAAGGACCTGGAGTCGCAGATGAAGCTGGCCGCGCGGGCGCTGGAGTTCGAGAAGGCGGCCCTGATCCGCGACGAGGTGATGGAGCTTCGCAAGGTGATGGCGTCCGGCAAGGACCAGGACGCCGAGCAGAAGCCGGCCTCGCGGTCGCCGGCGCGGGCCGGGTCCAGGAGGCGCTGAAGCGGTCAGTAAAGCGCGATTGCTTCCTCAGGCCGAGACAGCCTGGAGCGCCGATTCCGGCAATGGCTTTGCCAAACAAAAAGTAGTACAATCCACGAATCTATTTCGGCCTCAGTGGATGGCTTGGAGAGTCCGATCGTCTCAAGTCTTGGAGAGGGGGAGACCCGGCAGGACATGGAGATGGACCGAACCTCGTATTTGCAGACCAACGGTCTGATAAGGCTGGCCGCTGCTGTGGTTGGCGTTTCACTCGTCGCGGCAACCGGCGTGCTTGTGGTGGAGGCCCGTGGCCTTACCAAGCCACTGATGCAGCTTCCGGCCGTATTTCTGACGCTGGGCATGGGGGCGCTGGCTCTCTATGCCAGCTCGTTTGCGGTGATGGGCCGCCGCACGATTGCCCTGGTGTTCTGGGGGGCGTGCCTGGTGGTGCTCCTCACACTGCCCGTGCTGCAGGTGCTCCCCATTGAGTACGACACTCCAACCCTGCTGGACGTGAAGGACCTTGCGCCTCCGCTCTGGCAGTACACCGTTGCCATCCCGTTGCTGCTGTTCCTGATTCTGGAGACGGCCATTCCTTCCTTCAGGCCAAACCACACCTCCAACCTGTTCCTGCTGGTTGGCCTGACATCGGCGGTGGCGTTCCTGTTCTTCACCACTGCGCTGATTGGCGACGTAGTCAACAACTCTATCCTCATTTTCATTCCCGACCGCCTCTTCTACACGGTGGCTGCTCCCACCGGCATCAGCAGCCTCATCGTGCTGGGCGTGGTGCTGGCCCGCAAGGGACTGGTGGCCGTGGCGATAGTGCTCCTGCTTGGGACGGGCCTGGGCCTCGAGTGGATGTCCACATGGTCCTACACCGGCCCGCACTTCCTGGACGAGGTCGAGAGAATTCCGTTCGCACGTTATCCGCTGCTGCCGATGGTGGCAGGCACCATCCCCGGCGCTCTGGCCGCAGCCGCCGCAGTGATGGCCGCTTGGGAGGTCTACGGCCGGAGCGGCGCGTCGCCGGATGAAGAGGACGAACCGGACGTCGAGCAGGGTGCGCCCATCGCGCTGGAGCAGGCATGAAGCGCCTATACGCCATTTCGCTGGTCATGATCGTGACGCTGCTCATGGCGCTCGGCTCAGGCGTGCCTGTGTACTACCGCGTGTTCTATCTCACGGCGCTCGTGCTTGTCTTCTCACTAGGGTGGGCGCAGCTCAGTGTATGGCGCCTGGGAATCGGAGTGGACCGGACTTTCGGCAAGCTGCGTGTGGGCGAGAGGATGGAGAGCCGGATAGCGGTGCGTAGCAGGAGCCCGCTGCCGAAGTTCGGTCTGGAGGTGAGGGAGCTGTCGGAGATGCCAGGGCACAATACCGCCGCCGTGTTCAACCTGCCTCCCTTCGGCGAGGCGATGGTGACGCTCAGCGTGCCTCTGGTGAAGCGCGGCGTCTACAGGATCGGGCCGCCGACCCTGGCTGGAGGTGACCCATTCGGCATATTCAACATGCGACTCAGGCGACTCGGGACCGAGCCGCTTGCCGTGATGCCGTACGTGGTGGACATTCCGCCGTTCTCGATAGCGCAGGGTGACACGAGCGGCGAGGGGTCGCTGCTCAGGAGCACGCCGGAGGCCACGGCTTCGGCCTCAACGATCAGGGAGTACCGGTTCGAAGACAGCGCGCGGTACATACACTGGCCCGCTACTGCACGGAGAGGCCGGCTGATGCTGAAGCAGTTCGACGGCGGGATGGAGGACGTACTCTGGATTCTGCTTGACCTGCAGGCGGGCACTACGGTCGGAGACGAGCTTGAGAACACGGAGGAGTTCGCGGTGACGGCTGCCGCCTCCATCGCCAAGAGCTACTCAGAGGTGGGATGGGCGGTCGGGCTGCTGGCCCAAGGAGACAAACAGTACCTGCTGGCCCCGCAGGAGGGCGCGCCGGCCTATGAGCGCATAAGCATGGCCCTGACGGAGGCGCGAGCGGTGGGCGCTTACCCCATCAGTGAGATGCTGAGCTACTGGCAGACCCACGTCCCGTCGCCGGCCGTGTCGCTCGTGGTGGTTTCCGCGTCGATGGAGCCGGGCTGGGGCGTTGCGCTGGAGTCGGTGGTGCGGCAGGGAGTCACGGCGTCCGCAGTCGTCGTAGACCCCACGTCGTTCGGCGGCAGAGACGACCCAAGGCTGCTGTTGAGCCGCCTACAGAGGCGTGGAGTGCCGACCTATCTGCTGAGGCAGGGTGAAGACATTTCGCAGGCGCTTCAGAAGCGCTGGCACCCGGGAAGCCAGCCGCGAGTGGAAGAGGCAGTGGGGGTAACGGCATGAGCGCAGTGCAGCAGGCCGGAGCCGCTTACTTCCCGCCTCAGTATCGTATGCGGGGGCTCCAGAGTGTGTTCAACATCACATTCTGGTTGCAGGTGGCACTTCTGGCGTCGGCTGCCTGGTCGGTTCAGTCCGCCGGCTGGGTTGACTCGCCGCCACTGGCAGTGATCGCGTTCCTGGGGACGCTGACGGCGTTCCTCATGGCGGACCTGAAGGGCCGAGCGTCGGTACACCACGCCTCGGCTACACTTGCCGGTGTGCTGATTGCATACCTCGGCGGCGTCTTCCTCACCGAGGCCGACCAGTGGTACCTGAGGTTCGGTGAGCTCAATGCCAGGCTGGGTGAGTGGCTGGCCGCCATTTTCGGCAGGGACGCTGCTGCGGACAGCCTGCCGCTTTCTATAACCATGATCGCAATGGTCTGGATGATCTCCTACTTCACCTCGTGGATGCTCTTCAAGCGGCGAAACGTGTGGGCCGTGCTGCTGCCGGTCGGCACGGGCGTTGTGATCAACCTGACCTACCTGCCTGAGCGGTTCTACGTGCACTTGTTCATATACATGTTCTTTGGACTGCTCATGCTTGTTCACGTGAACAGCCTGAATGCGGGCGCACTGTTCCGCACGCGGGGCACCCCGTATCCCGCATCGCTGCACCGGCTGGTGCTGGCGCTCGGCCTGCTGCTCAGCGCAGCCATACTTGGCATTACGGCAGCCTTCCCGCTCTCGAACGAGCCGTCCGCGCCGCTTGAGCGGGTGTTCGACCCGGTCGACAGGATGGTGCGCTCTCTCCAGGACGAGTTCTACAGGGTCTTCGCCGCGGTTCCCGGTCACGAGCCGACCTCCGTGCGGTTCTTTGGAACTGTTCTGCCTCTGCAACGCGCGGTGCCGATCACTGAGGACGAGATCCTGTTCTCCAGCGCGCGCTATCCGCTCTACTGGCCCGCAATCGCGTACGACGGATATACGGGCAAGGCGTGGAAGGTGGAGGAGACTACGCCCAAGCTGGCGGTATCGGTTTCGCAGGAGCTCTCGGACGAGGAGGAGGAGGGTCTGGCGGGCACGATTTACAGGGTGGATCTGAGCGTTGAGTCGCCGTACCTCATGTTGCCGGGCAACGTGCTGGACATCAAGCCCAATGCAAACGAGTTCATGCCCGCGTTCGAGTCCCACTCACTGGACATCGTGGACCTGGAGCAGAACCAGGAAATGCCGTCTGACATGCAGGAGCTGGCGGCCACGCTGAAGGCGTCAGCGGCGGGCACGGGCAACCCGAGTGTGAGGGCTGTGCCGTTCAACATTGAGGTGACGGGAGTCGTCAAGGAGCTGGAAAACGGCAACCGGAGGACGATGGCGGTCGAGGGTGAAGAGGTGGTCGACTACTACGCGGACCTCCGGCGCGCGTTCTCGGAGGAGGGGGACACCGTGGGCTTGGAGGTGTCTCGTGCAGCGCAGGAGGACTCAGTGGCCTACGTGGAGCCTCAGGTGAGGTTGGAGAAGGGCAGCCAGTACACCGTAACCGCCGAGTTCATCTACGCCAGCGAAGAGGACCTGCGCACTGCGAACGTGGTGTACCCCGCCGGCATACTGGAGCGGTTTCTCGGCCTGCCTACTTCGCTGCCCGAACGCGTGTCGGTGCTGGCATCCGAACTAACGGCCAATGCGGACAACACCTACGACAAGGCGGTCGCCATCGAGACATACCTCAGGGAGGAGATGGCGTACACCACCGAGCAGCCGGAGATTCCCCACGACGCTGATGTGGTCGACTACTTCCTCTTCGAATCCAATGAGGGGTTCAGTGACTTCTTCGCCTCCTCTATGGCTGTTATGCTCAGGTCGCAGGGCATACCGTCGAGAATGGTGCTGGGATTCGGCCCTGGTGAGCCTGATCCTGAGAGAGAGGGCTTTGTCATCCTCGACAAGGACAGCCACTCATGGCCGGAGGTCTACTTCGGCGAACTGGGGTGGGTGCCATTCGAGCCGACCCCCATCTATCCCGTCCGCACTCGCGGCCGTCCTGAAAGCCCGTTCGGGATTGGCGGCCTGAGCGGCGACCTGATTGAGGGCCAGCTGGAGGAAATCCTGGGCGAGCCTCAGATGGACCCTGACTCCCTGGACACTCTGGAGCTGGACCCCGGAGGGCCGCTCCCGGGAGGCGATGGAGCCCCGCCCCTCCCGCTACGCTACTTTGGCACACCCCTTGGGTTGGGTGGCGGCCTCTTCCTCGGGTTCATGGTCGTAGGGGTGGTGCTGATGCGCTTGGTGTGGATGATGCAGTACGGAAGGCTGCCGACCGGGCAGACTGCGTACGAGAGAATGTACCGCCTCTCGGCATTCCTGGGCTTCCGTGCGAGACCGTCCCAGACGCCGGCGGAGTTCACCAGCGGACTGGGCGAGCTGCTGCCGGAAGTGCGGGAAGAGGTCGAGATGGTCTCTCGGAGCTTCGTGAGGGAGAGGTACGGCGGAGTACGCCCGACCGCGCTGGAGCAGATGAGACTGCTCTGGGCGTGGCGCCGGATCAAGAGGTCGCTCTCCGCCCGGCAGATGCGGGAGGGGGAAGCCGTGCCCGGCTAGCGCGGTACGCGCCGGAGCACGGGGTGACACAACTCGCAAACTTCATGGTACACTTGTGGGCATCCTAATGACATTGGGCTGAGAGGAACGCTTGAATCAACTATCCGAGGCTTCACAAACTGCGCTAAAGCTGCTGGAGAACATCAAGGGTGTAATCGTTGGCAAGGAGCAGGCCATCGAGATGAGCCTGGTAGCCCTGATTGCGCAGGGTCACCTGCTCATTGAGGACGTTCCCGGTCTTGGGAAGACCACACTGGCGAAGGCTGTGGCCGTTTCCACGGGTTGCAGCTTCAAGCGAATCCAGTTTGTGCCTGACCTGCTTCCCAGCGACATCACAGGCGTAAACATCTACAACCAGAAGACCAGCGAGTTCGAGTTCCGTCGGGGGCCCCTGATGACCCAGGTGGTGCTGGCCGACGAGATAAATCGGGCGCCGTCCAAGACCCAGGCTGCGCTTCTGGAGTCAATGGAGGAGCATCGCGTCTCCGTTGACGGCGTGACCTACGACCTGGACCGGCCGTTCTTCATCATCGCTACGCTGAACCCCGTGGAATACCACGGCATCTTCCCTCTGCCGGAGGCGGAGCTGGACAGATTCACGGTTCGAGTCACTTTGGGATACGCCAGCTTTCAGCAGGAGGTTGAGATCATTGGGCGGCAGGAGCGGGACGACCCTATCGAGAGTCTGGAAGCCGTAACCTCGCCCGAAGACCTGATCCAGATCCAGGAGGAAACCAAGGCCATCTACGTCGATCCGCTGGTGCGCCAGTACATCGTATCGCTGACCCAGGCGTCGAGGCAGCACCAGGACGTTGTGCTGGGCGCATCGCACAGAGGGTCACTCGCGCTGTTCAGGACTTCGCAGGCGCTTTCGCTCATTCGCGGCCGCGACTTCGTGACGCCGGACGACGTGAAGGAGCTGGCTGTGCCGGTACTCGGGCACCGACTCATCCTGACGCCGGAGGCCAGGGCAAGGGGAATCGACGGCGCGAAGGCCGTCACCTCCATAGTCGACAACCTGACCGTCCCGGGCGCGCACGTATGATGCATTTTTCGGCATGTTGAGCAGGCTGATCGCGCGGAATGCTGCCCTATGCCGAGAAATGTAAGGAATTGATGGCGTAAACGGGTTGGATTCGTGATATAATCGTTCGACATACCCAAGAGGGTAACCTTCAAGAACACTGGAGGGGAAGTGCTACAGTACACACTTCGGAGACTATGGCTGGGGACCATTACGGCAGTGCTTGTGTCGATAATGGTCTTCGTAATCATGCGGATAGCCCCCGGTGACGTGGTGGACGTGATCCTGGGAGGAGAGGACGCCTTCTACTCCGAGGAGACTGCCGACCTTCTGCGTGAACAGCTTGGACTGAACGCGCCCCTGCCTGTCCAGTACTTCACGTGGATGAGGGACTTCGTGACGCTCCAGTGGGGCGAGTCCCTGGTGGACAGCAAGCCCATCTGGGGCCAGATTCGCCAGAAGATGCCTCTGACAATCGAGCTCTCAATCCTCACGCTGGTCATTTCGGTGGTTCTGGGGATTCCCGCCGGGATATTCATGGCCCTAAAGCAGGACACCACAACGGACTACGTAATCCGCATAGGATCGCTGCTTGGGCTCTCAATCCCCAACTTCTGGATTGCGACTATGATCATCCTGTGGGGCGTCCTCTACTTTGACTGGAGCCCGCGCCTCGAATACGTCTCGATCTGGGTGAATCCGATAGACAACCTGTGGATGTTCTTCTGGCCGGCGTTCGCGCTGGGCACGTCGTCCATGGCCACCAAGGCCAGGATGATGCGCTCCACCATGCTGGAGGTGCTCCGCCAGGACTACATCAGGACGGCGCACGCCAAGGGCCTGCGGTACTACATCGTGGTATACCGCCATGCCATGAAGAACGCCATGCTGCCCGTGGTCACCATCATCGGCATCCAGATCGCCGGCATCCTGGGCGGTTCCGTGATCCTGGAGACCATCTTCCTGCTGCCCGGCATGGGGCAGTACCTGGTCTACAGCCTGAGCCGGTGGGACTACCCGGTGGTGCAGACGCTGGTGCTGTTCTTTGCAGCCTGGATCATCTTCACCAACCTGCTTGTGGACCTCACCTACGGCTGGCTGGACCCCCGCATCCGGTTCGACTAGGCCGCACAATCTCGCAGACGCAGAGGCGCCGCTCCTGACATTCGGGAGCGGCGCCTCTTGTTTTGGCACGCGCAGGCCGCAACCGGCGGCTAGATGCCCATGATGTGGTATCCGGCGTCCACCGGGATGACGGTGCCAGTGATACCGCTGGAGAGGTCGCTGCACAGGAACAGTGCGGCCTTGGCCACCTCGTGATGGGTGATGTTGCGCTTCAGCGGCGCCCTTTCTGCGTGGATGCGCCGCATGTCCGGAAAGCCGTGGATGCCACGGGAGGCCAGAGTCTCCAGCGGCCCGGCAGAAACGGCGTTGACTCTCACGTCTGCTGCGCCGAACTCCTGCGAAAGCTGCCTGACCTCGTTCTCGAGCGCGGCTTTGGCGGTGCCCATGATGTTGTAGCCGGGGAAGACCCGCTCCGATGCCTGAAACGTCATCGCCACCACGCTGCCTCCGTTGGGCATGAGGGCGGCAGAGTGGCGCACCAGCGGTATCAGCGAATACGCGCTGATGTCCAGCGACAGCAGGAAGCTGTCCCGGGTCGTCTTGGAGAACTCGCCGCGCAGGTCGTCGCGGTTGGCGAAGGCGATGCTGTGCACCATGAAGTCCAGCCCGCCCAGCTCGCGCTTCATCAGGTCGAATGCTGCGTCTATGGAGTCGTCCTTGGAGACGTCGCACTCCAGCAGCAGCGTGTCCTGCATCGGCTCGGTTAAGCGCGCGACGCGGTCGCGGAACCGCTCATTCTGGACTGCAATGGCCAGGCGCGCGCCGGCCTCGTGTAGTATGCCGGCAATGGGCCAGGCGATGCTGTGCTCGTTGGCGACGCCGAATACCACGCCTCTCTTGCCGCTCAGGTCAATTGGGTACATGGTCTCACCATCCTCCGATTGCTCAATGGTCCGGGCCGGGTACCTCAGGATACCAGATTCGACTGCGGTTGGAAAACGCCGCCCGCGTCACCTAGCCGACGTGGTCGCCTGTCGCCGTGCGAGCGGCCGGAAGCGCCTCCACTTGCTGTTCAGCCGCTCGGCCATCGTGTACCATAGTGGCTCATGGAGCTCTCGCACATCCTGCTTACGTTCGCCGCCGCCATGGCGCCGGTAGGCGAGCTGCGATTGGCCATTCCCCTCGCGCTCCTCACCTATGACCTGAAGTGGTACGTGGCTCTGCCCGTGGCCGCTGCCGGGAACATGGTCCCGGTGCTCATACTAGTTCCGGGCCTGAAGCGCATCGCGGCAATCCTGCTGAGCTTCCCGAACCCCGCGGGCCGGCTGCTGCTCTGGCAGCAGGAGCGCGTCAGGCGTGTCCAGGGCCCGCGCTTCGAGAAGTACGGATCGCTTGCGTTGATCATCCTGGTGGCAATCCCGCTGCCGATGACGGGCGCGTGGACCGGATCGCTGGCCTCGTGGGTGTTCGGGATACCGCCGCGCCGTGCGATACCTCTGATAGCGGTCGGGGTTGCGATTGCCGGCGCAGTGGTCACTGCGGTGGCGTTGAGCGGTATCGGGCTGGGTCGGATCATCCTGGTGGAGTAGGTGTATTTCGGCTGTGGTACTTCGGGTAGCGCAGAGCAAGTATTCTCGATGCCTGTTGGCGTTGCCGACCCTTGCCCGCTCATGGTGAGCCTGTCGAACCACTTGAGCGGGCAAGGGAGCAGAGTCTCCCGCTAATGCTGTTGCGCTCCGTAGTAGAGGCTTTGGCGCTCGCCAAGTGTACATGTAGCACGGCGAGTGCTATCATTGAGGCAGGATTCATGTTCGATTGGAGGGTTCATTGAACCTGGGCTTCTTCAACAAGGTTCGAAGGAATCACGCTCTGGAGCACGCCACGATTACCCTGGCCCACTCCGGCATGGGCGAGAGCGGCATACTCGGTGGGAACTCCATGCAGTGGGGCTTCCTAGTGTATGGCGACGTGCCTACGGACGTGCTGTCCAACGCCGCGGATGAGGCGCTGAGGCGCCTGAAGTCCGGCGAGTCCGAGCTGGCCGTGTCGCCGTACTGCGGAACGAACCTGGTTGTGGCCGCGGCGCTGGCCGCCGTCGGATGTGCGATCGCGGTGGGGAAGAGGCGGCGGTGGAGCAGCATCCCGCGGCTGATGTCGGTCTCGATGATGGCCCTTCTGGCAGCGAAGTACGTAGGCCCTCAGGTGCAGAGATACGTGACAACCAGCGGCGAGGTGGACGGGCTGACCATACGAGACGTCGATCGCATAGGCGCCGGCGGGCTGACGGTGCACCGCGTGCGCACCAACCAGGACGGCTAGGCGCGGGTGAGCCGTCCTGGCGCAGGCCAGACGGCGCCGTCCGCGATCGCTAGAGATGACCGATTGCCAGTGCCCCAGTAGCTCAGAGGATAGAGCGGCTGCCTTCTAAGCAGCGGGTCGCGGGTTCGAATCCTGCCTGGGGTACCAACACTGACAACAGTGCCAACAATAGTACGAGACAATACTACTTGCCTTTGCATTGCTGGCGAGGCCATAGTTGGACATATGAGAACCCGAGAGGCTTCAGCTCCGGCAGGGGTATGACGCCTAAGCGGGGCTCTCAGGAAGCTCTCGAGATCTCCAACAGCCCGCTACTATCGGAGTTCAAGGTGTGCACTTCTTGCTGATTGCCAACAGTGGATGGCCTGACTGCTCGCTAAGTGACTGGCTCGGGGCTTACATCCCGTCGACAATTATGGTGTTGGCGATGCAACACTTTGAGCGTATCTCCGCAAGCCTCTGGTATTCCGGCGAGTTCACCAGAGTCCGAACCTTCTCGTAGCTTTCAAATTCTATGACAACTACGCGGTTGGGCTTTCGGTTGCCCGCAACGACTTCGGTGGCCCCGCCCCGCGCCAGGTATCTGCCGTTATTGGCTTGGACGAGCTCCAGCATTCCCCTGGCGAATTCATCGAACATAGCCTGGTCGGTAACTTCCTGGTCGGCGATAAGATATCCTGCCACTTCAAGACCTCTCTTCTTCATTTCTCGGACCGTTGGCGCGTACTGTGGACAGGTCGGCGCCTAAAGACCGGCGCGACTGCCGTCTAATCATCTATCTGTACCGTAATGATGTCAATCCCGTGATACTTCCTGTGGCGCACTGAAGACGCGTAGTGGCGCAGGAGGCGGAAGGAGACTTCACTCACGTCCGGTGTCTCGGCCTGCTCACTCATGAATGAGATTCGATCTTCAATGTTCTCCTCCGAAAACACCGCCAGAAACTCCATCTCAACCGTACCGGCCGAGGGACGCGCGTTGACGACGAGGCGGGGAGGCTTTTCTACGTCGTAGTCATCGCGCAGCTGCAGCATACAGGACAAGGTCTCCTCTCCCGCGGAGCACAGACGCACAATAGAAGCCTGGCTCCATCCCAGCCTGGAGCCGAGCCCGCTAAGGAACTCCTCTATAGCTGGCACGGCCGACCCGTCCAACTCGGTCTCCAATCGCCTCCGTCGGGAACCGGTTAACTGGAGGATCATAGACATCAGGATTGCCGCCAGAATGCTCACAACGACGCTGTTTCCGAAAGCCACCCCCCAGGGGCTGCCCAAGGAGTCTGCGAGAATGTTCTGAGTTTGCAAGCCAACCCCTATTGAGAGCGAAAGCCCAACGATGAGTGCCTTTTGCTGGCTGAAGCCGTCTTGCAGGACAGTGCGAATTCCCTCCACGAAGAGCAGCCCCATCACTATCATCAGGATTGATCCGGTCACCGGTCGCGGGATTGTCAAGAGAATGGCCACTAACTTGGGCAGCAGAGCCAGCCCAATCAGCATGGCGCCAATGGCAAACCCTGCTCGTCGCGCCGCCACCCCCGTGAAGCTGATCAGCGACATGGTCGTCGGCAGGTAGATGATTGTGGGAATCGTGCCCGCGATGCCGGACAGCAGTATTGCGACACCGCTCACGTTGAGGGTTCCCTGCACGCTGCGAAAGTCCGCGGCGCGCGGCCTGCGCCAGGAAACCTGTTGAATCGCAGCCCCCTCATTGCTGACTCTTATGCCGACTACTACGCTCACGATCAGGAACGCCAGAAGAAGCGCCATGAATTCCTGGTCCAGGATGGGGCTAAGGCCGGGCCACGCAGAGAACTCAGGGAGACCAAACCACGGGGCGTCGAGAGCGGGCTGGATGTCGAACACTCCAAGGGGCACGGCGGCAATGCAGCCCGCCAGGATAGTTATGGGGATTGCCAGCAGCCTCAAGAGGCCGGAAGCGCGCAGCATTAGAATTGTCGCCACGGCCAGTGTGGCCGCTCCCACCACCGGCCCCGCCATTGGGGATGTGTCCGCGGGCACGTTCCCGAGTCTGCCGATGGCTATGGGCATGGCTGCTGCCGCTATCACCATGAAAGCTACGCCCGACACGACCGGCGTGATGATCCGTCGCAGCTGGGCCAACCAGAGTGCCAGGGCGAATTGGACCAGGGAGGCAACGACTATAAGGCTCGACATTACCGCCAGCCCGCCCTCCGTGACGGCCAACAAGCAGACCGCCATGAATGGGACTCCAGGGCCCATAAGCAGCAAGTACCCCGGTCCCAGGCGGCCGAGCTTGGTGGCTTGGTGAGCCGTGACGGCGCCGCCAATCACCAGGGACGCGAAGACTGCCCACGACAGGTAGCCTTCGCTGCCGCCGGCCGCCACGGCGAATATTGTCACGATGGTGACCGTGTTTGACAAGGCGAGTAAGCCGCCTTGCGCTGCCACGCCCAGAGTTACAAGTGGAGGACACTTGTCGTCTGGCTCGTATTGTATGTGCTCGTTGACGCGCACCCGTCGGTTCCAAGATTCAGGTTGCCGTCCAGGATAGCCGAAAAAACTCCTCAAGTATTGTACAAGAAACTCGTCAAGGAGGTTCTACAATCGAAGTTGGCGTTCGGGTACCGCGCTCCGGCGTCACGCCACGCGGCCAACCCCCTGTAAATTCACGCAAATTTGTGGCACAATAATTGGGCAGGAACCGGCTTGAGGCAGGCATGAGAGCGGGCCCAGCCGGCGGCAGTGCAGGAGTGTAGCTCAGTTGGCTAGAGCAGCGGTCTCCAAAACCGCAGGTCGGGGGTTCGAGTCCTCCCACTCCTGCCAAACCCCAAGCGGGCGGTATGCCGAGGTGGTGGAATTGGTAGACACGCGGTCTTGAGGGGGCCGTGGGTGCAAACCCGTAGGAGTTCAAATCTCCTCCTCGGCACCAAAAACGTGGTAGAATAGTGCGAGGCGACGTAGCCAAGTGGTTAAGGCGGAGCTCTGCAAAAGCTCTATTCGGCGGTTCGAATCCGCCCGTCGCCTCCAACTACCCCAGCGTCGAGCAGACGGCATCCGCCACAGCCTCCGCTCCTCGTACGTGACCCTCCACTCTGCCCAGGTGGCGAAAGGGTAGACGCGGCGGACTTAAAATCCGCTCCCCGTTTAGGGGGTGTGGGTTCGAATCCCTCCCTGGGCACAAGATAGCGATGCCCCCATTTCCATCAAACCCCAGAGCGTCCGTTGTGCTCCGCGGCCACACCCTGATGCTGCTGGTGGCTGCCCTGGGAGCGCCCGGCCGCCGCGTAGCCTACGGCGCAGCAGTGCGCCGCGCCGCGCAGATGATGGGCAGGGACACACCCACCAGGGCGGACGTCTCGGCCTTCTCGCGGTCAGTGCGCAGGCTGTGCGCAATGGGCCTTGTGGACATGGAGGTCCGACTGCGGCGGGTGCGCACCATCGCCACACGGCGCGGCCATCGCCTCTCCACGCGGCGGTCGAGGCGGGCAGGCCGCAGCGCTCGCGGGAGGCTGCGCCCAATCGATCCCGCTGCCTGGGCTGCGCTCAGCGATGAGGCCAAGGAGGAGCGGCTGGGCGAATATGCCACGGCGGCGTATCGCGCGATGGTCTCCAACGCCACGCTATTCCTGTCGCTCGGGCTGACAGAGTCCGAGACTGCCAGGGCGCTCGGGCGCACCGTCCCGCCGTCGGTTGCCTCTGCGCTCGGCGTGGCCGCGGCAAGGGACCGGCGGTCGTTGGTGTCGGTAAGCATGGCGGTGGCCGGCGAGTCCGACGAGGCGCAGGCATTGCAGATGTTCGCATCCGAGGAGTACCCGCCGTCGTGGGCGTTCGGGATGCCGCGGCGGGGCAGGCAGCAGCTGGAGGCTGCGCTCGCGGTGGCGGAGGTGGTCCGCCTGGCCCGTGACGGGGGCATCAATGCACTGGCAGAGCTCAAGCGCTTTCGCGCACGCGCATAGGCATGTATTCGCTTACCAATGCTATGGCGACTTGAAGTCGCAAATGCAGGAGAGTATGGATCACACGGCGACCGACTGGATAGTTGAAGAGTGGTTGTGCAGGTACGTGGCCCACTGCATGCCCATAGGCGGCCCTCAGCAGCTTGTTGCTGCCCCTTTGTCTATGGTGGTGGACACGCTGGAGGAGGCGTACCGGCGCGCGGGTGAGGCGATGGAGTCCGCCAGGGAGCTGTTCGAAGAGCGGCTGATGTGGATCGAAATCGAGACGCTGGATCGCGCGGGGCAGTGGAACGCCGTGCGCCGCTACTACCCGCACAGCTTCCGGTAGGAACCGGCCTGGCCTTGTTCCTCCGCCCGCATACCTTTACACTATTGGCAAGCAAGCATCAAGAAAGGAGTCTCCGTGACCACATTCCGCGAAAAACTGACCGCCACCGCAACGAAGAACGAGTCGTTGGTGTGCGTGGGGCTGGACCCTGACCCGGCGCTCATGCCCATCGAGGACGTGGCGGAGTTCAACGCGGCAATCGTGGAGGCCACGGCGGACCTGGTGTGCTGCTACAAGCCCAACATCGCCTTCTATGAGGCGCTGGGCATTCCCGGCCTGGAGGCGCTCGGGCGCACGCTGGAGTGCATTCCGCCGGACATCCCCGTAATCTGCGACGCCAAGCGCGGCGACATCGGCTCCACGGCGGCAGCCTATGCCAGAGCCCTGTTCGAGCGGTGGGGCTTTGATGCGGCGACGGTCAACCCATACCTGGGCAGCGACTCCGTGGAGCCATTCCTGGAGTACGCCGACCGCGGGATTCTGATTCTCTGCCACACTTCCGGCCCCGGCTCCGTCGACTTCCAGGACTTGACCGTCGAAAGCAACGGGTCAAAGCGTCCGCTGTTTGAGGAGGTGGCGCTGAAGGCCAGCGAGTGGAACGTCCGCGGGAACGCCGGACTGGTGCTGGGCGCGACGTATCCGCAGCAGATGGAGACGGCGCGGCGCCTGTGCCCCGACATGGTCATACTGGCGCCGGGCATAGGCGCGCAGGGGGGAGACCTGGAAGCCACGGTGAGCGCCGGCGTCGACGCAGACGGCGGCGGGCTTATCGTGAACTCCTCGCGGGGCATCCTGTACGCCTCGCGCAGCCGCGACGACTTCGCCGACGCGGCGCGCCGTGCAGCGGACGAGCTTCGACGCGCCATCAACGCCGCGAGGGGGTGAGCCGTCGATGGTGATGGAGTGGAAGGTGGGCGACGTGGTCACACTTCGCAAGGTGCACCCGTGCGGGGGCTACCGTTGGGAGGTGTACCGCGTGGGGGCGGACATAGGCATTCGCTGCACAACGTGCGGACGCAGGATCATGCTGGAGCGCCGCGCGCTGGAGAAGCGGCTATCCCGGTCTGGCGCTGTTCGTTAGGATAGGGCCGGGTGAGCAGTCAGGCCTCATTCCCTGGAGTGTGAGAGGCGCAGGCAAGCTGCCCGCTCAAGTGGTTCGACAGGCTCACCCCCGCATCAAGTGCGGGGCAGGCTATGAGCGGGAAGATTGGCCCACAGTGTATAACCGAAAAATCCTGGCGAAAGAGCGGCCGCGCTTGTGCGCGCGGGGAAGTGAACATATAATTGCATGAAGCCCGGCCGTCCGGGTGCGCAGCTTTCAGCACTACGCAAAGGCGATTCTTGAGCAGATCTTCTACTATTGCCATAGACGGGCCGGTGGCCGCGGGCAAGTCCGCAGTGGGCACGCTCCTGGCCGCCCGCCTTGGCTACCGATTCATTGACACAGGTGTTATGTACCGTGCCGTCACCTGGGCGGCTCTAAAGGATGGGTTGGATCCAGAGGACGAAGCGAGTGTGACTGCGCTTGCAGAAGCATCGAGCATTGAGGTTTCGGGCGACGACGGGACCGGCGCGTCCCGCATCAGCGTAAACGGCCACGACGTTACGGGCCTGCTTCGCACCAAGGAGATCGAACAGGGCGTGTCGCTCATCTCCAGATTCACCGGCGTACGCGCAGCTATGGTGGCGCGCCAGAGGGCGCTTGCAGAGGAGGGCATGCTCATCATGGCCGGCAGGGACATCGGCACGGTGGTGCTGCCGGACGCCGACCTCAAGATATTCCTCACGGCCTCCCCGGAGGAGCGCGCTCGACGCCGTCACCAGGAGATGCATGACGCGGGACAGACCGTGGAGCTTGAGCAGGTACTGGCCGAGCTGGTGCAGCGCGACAAGCTGGACACGGAGCGCGCAAACTCGCCGCTGCGGCCGGCTGAGGGCGCCTACGTGCTGAACACCGAAAGCATAGGCATCGAGCAGGTGGTGGAGCGCATCATAGGACTGGCGGGAGACGACTGATGGGAGCGGTCTACAGCATCTCCAACACGCTCATGCGGGGTGCCCTGAGGATCTTCGGCGACTGGAAGGTGGAGGGCCGGGAGAATGTGCCGCCCATGGGGCCTCTCATCGTTGTGTCCAACCACCAGAGCAACATGGACCCGCCAATACTGGCTGCCAGCATTCCCAGGAAGATAACCTTCATGGCGAAGCGAGGCCTCTTTCGGTATCCGGTTGCGTCGCATTTCTTCAAGGCCTACGGCGCATTCCCGCTCAACGAAAGCGGCAACGACCTGAGCGCCATCCAGCGCAGCGTGCGACTTCTGGACAAGGACGCCGCACTGGGCATCTTCCCGGAAGGAACACGCAGCCCGGGAGCCATGCGCAGGGCCATACCCGGCATCGCCTTGATAGCCCTCAGATCCAGGGCGCCCATCCTGCCCGTGGGGATTGTGGGCACGGAGGTCATCGGGCCGCCGTGGCAGGTCGCGGTGCCCAAGGGCGAGTTCACCATCAATATCGGCCAGCCGTTCACGATCCCTCACATGGAGGGGAAGATCGTACGAGGGCAGCTGGAGGCCGTAACGACGATGATAATGGAGCGAGTGGCGGCACTGCTGCCGGAGAGCTACCGAGGGGCGTATTCGCTGGTGAACAGCGGAGTTGCGTCGACGGCGCCGAGCGGCGGGAGCAACTGAAGGGGTACCTGTCCTTGTGTGGCATCATAGGATACGCCGGTCGCCGGGAGGCAGCGCCCGTTCTGCTGGAGGGCCTCGCCAACCTGGAGAACAGGGGCTACGACAGCGCCGGCATAGCCGTGCTTTCTTCCGGCGCCGTTGCGGTCCGGAAGGCCTCGGGCAAGCTGGAGAGCCTGGTCAGCTCGATGAATGGCTCGCTGCCGGTGGGCAACGTGGGCATCGGCCACACCCGCTGGGCCACCCACGGCGAGGCCAGCCTGTCCAACGCACATCCTCACCTCGATTGCAGCGGGGACGTCATCGTTGTCCACAACGGTATCGTGGAGAACTACGCGGAGTTGAAGCAGGAGCTAATCGAGCAGGGCCATGCCTTCGCCTCCGAGACGGACAGCGAGGTGATTCCCAACCTGGTGGCAAACTACCTTCGCCGGGGCTGCACAACCGAGGAGGCCGTGCGCAGCGCGGCCATGCGGCTCAAGGGCGCACAGGCTGTCGCCGTCGCATTCAGGCAAGAGCCGGAACGCGTGATGGCCTTCCGAATCGGGAATGCAGGCGGCATTGCGGTCGGCTACGGGCAGGGTGAGATGCTGCTGGCCAGCGATCTGCCCGCCATTATACCTCACACGCAGCGCGTGGCCTTCCTGTCCGCGGGAGAGATGGTGTGTGTGACGGCGGACCGAGCGGTCTACTCTACGCTGGAAGGCGCCCCGCTCAGCAAGTCACCCCAGTTGCTGCCCTACGATCCGGTTTCGGTGGCTAAGGGCGGATACAGCCACTTCATACTCAAGGAGATTCAGGAGCAGCCCCAGGCTGCAATCGCCACGCTCCGCGGCCGCGTATCGTTCGACCCGTGGGACGTTGCGCTGGACGGAATCAACCTGACGGACGACGACCTCCGCAACATCGACCGCGTGATATTCGTGGCGATGGGCACCAGCTTCCACGCGGCCATGATCGGGCGGCACATGATGGAGCGGCTCGCCGGGATCCGGTCGGAGGCCGAGAACGCCTCCGAGTTCCGGTACCGAGACCCGATTCTGGACTCCCGCACGCTGGTCGTCTCAGTGGGCCAATCCGGCGAAACGGCGGACACCCTGTCCGCTATGGAGGAGGCGTCACGAAAAGGCGCACGCGTGATCACGGTCTGCAACGCGGAGGGGAGCGGCGCCACGCGAATGGCGGAGGGCTGCGTGTACCTGCGATGTGGGCCGGAAATCGGGGTGGCATCAACCAAGACATTCACGTGCTCGCTGGAGGCGCTATACATCCTCGCTGCCTACGTGGGGAAGCGCCGTGGCTACCTGCCGCAGGAGGACCTCGGCGACGTTCTGGAGGACCTTGCGAGGCTGCCGGACCTTCTGGGCGAGCTGGTGTCGCGGCATGAGCAACCGGTGGCGCTCGCCGAGCTGTTCTACGATAGACCGCATTTCCTGTACCTTGGCCGCGGCCCCAACCACGCAGTCGCAATGGAGGGAGCGCTCAAGCTGAAGGAGATGGCCTATATCCACGCGGAGGGGTATCCGGCCGGCGAGATGAAGCACGGCCCCATCGCCCTGGTTGACGAGACGATGCCAATCGTCGCCATTGCTCCCAACGACGGCCTCAGGGACAAGATGCTGAACAGCATATTCGAGGTGAAGGCCAGGGGAGGCACGGTCATTGCCGTGGCAACCGACGGTGACGAGGAGATGGCGGGCGTAGCCGACCACGTCCTCTACATACCGCAGCTTTCGCCGCTGCTGACGTGCATACTGGCGAGCGTGCCGTTGCAGCTGCTGGCCTACCACATCGCCGTCAAGCGCGGCTGCGACGTGGACCAGCCCAGGAACCTGGCGAAGACGGTCACAGTCGAGTGAGACACGCCCCGCAAGCGGGCTTCGTAACCTGCCCGGCACACGCTGCCGCTCGATAGATCACTCGTTGCCCGGAAAGGAGAGCGCTTCCATGCGGGTCCTCTTCACGGGGCAGACCGGCATCGACAAGAAGGCCCAGCTACAGGCCCTGAGCGAGTTTTGCGCCCAGAAGGGCCGGAGCATCCAGGCGATCTTCAACATCGGCGACATCATGTACGCCGAGAGCCGCCGGTCAGGCCTCCGCCTTGCCGAGGGCAAGATCCTCGACTTGCCGCTCGCGCAGCTTGGCGCTCTGCGCCGGTCGGCGTTCAACGTGGTGCGCAACGAGGTCGCGGACAAGACGAACGTGCTGGTGAACTCCCACGCGGTGTTTCGGTGGAACAACCGCCTGTTCCGGGCCTTCGAGTTGCCGGAGGTGAGGGACCTGGCGCCGGACGCCATCGTCACTCTCATCGACGACGTGGAGGCCGTCAAGCTGAGACTCGACCGGTTCAAGGAGTCGGGCGACCTGCCGCCGGATACTCGCTACAGCCTCAAGGACCTGTTGGTCTGGCGGGAGGAGGAGATGCTGGCGTCCGAGATTCTTGCCTCATTTCTGGAGACACCCCACTACGTGCTGGGCGTCTCGCTCGAGGATGAGGTATCGACTATGCCGCTGGACGTGATGTACAGCATGATGTTCGAGCCGTGGAAGAAGACCACGTACGTCAGCTATCCCATCAGCGGTGCGCGTTCCAGGCCGGACGTCTGGGAGAAGGTTGTCGAGTATCGCAGGCTGGCCAGAAAGTACCTCACGGCCTTCGACCCGCTGATGATTGACGAGAAGCGGCTGGTTGAGCTCGCGCATCGGACCGCTGACGGCACGGACGAGGTGGAGTGCACGGCGCTGGGGCAGACGGTTAGGCTGAGCCGCCGGGAGATCGAGGCCATCGCTTATGACATCGACGGGCAGATAGTGGCCCGGGACTACAAGCTGATAGACCAGTCCGAGATGATCGTGGCCTACTTCCCCGTGGACGCGTCCGGTGAGCCGCTGATCGCAGGCGGCGTGCAGTCCGAGATCGAGTACGCTGCCGCATCCACCAAGAAGGTGGTCATACTTTGGGAGGCCTCCCGCGATCCAACGCCCTTCATCGGCCAGAGGGGCGACGTTATCGTGAGAAGCATGGAGGAGCTGGAGGAGCACCTGCGGTCGATAAGTGAGCAGCCGGGCCAAAGAGAGATGCAACTGTAACCGTCCTGCTTGGCCCGCATTGACGGCGGGCTGGTACAATGGTGATGGTCGGTCCCATAGCGCATTGAGATGAGGCGATTGCCATGACGGCTGTGCAGGACGTAAAGAGCCGGGCGGACATCGTGGAGGTGGTCTCGGAGCACGTGACGCTCCAGAAGGCGGGGCGCAACTTCAAGGCCAACTGCCCGTTCCACGCGGAGAGGACGCCGTCCTTCATCGTGTTCCCGGAGCGGCAGTCGTGGCGCTGCTTTGGCGCGTGCGCGACCGGCGGCGACGTCATCACCTTCGTGATGAAGGCCGAGAACCAGGACTTCGCGCAAGCGCTTGCCTCACTGGCGCAGCGCACCGGCGTACAGCTGCCGTCGCGGGAGGCGAGAAGCCGCCACGATGCGCTGTACCGGCTCAACGATGAGGCCTACGACTACTTCCGCGTAGTGCTTGGGTCGCAGGAGGGAGCGCAGGCGCGGGAGTACCTGCGCCGGAGGGGCATCGACAACGAAACGGCTGAGCGGTTCGGGCTTGGCCTGAGCCCCGGCGGCCGCGAGGCGCTTCTGCGCCACCTGCTCGGCAAAGGCCACTCGGAGGAGGAGGCCGTGGCTGTGGGCCTGGCGACACGCTCCGGGGCCGGCGGCGTGATGGACCTGTTCCACAGGCGGCTGATGTTCCCGATCCTGGACTCTTCAGGCCGTGTGGCCGGTTTCGGCGGGAGGGCGCTGGACGACGGAACACCCAAGTACCTCAACACGCCGCGTACACCGGTGTTCGACAAGGGGGGCATCCTCTACGGCCTTTCTATGGCGCGAGAGAGCATCGGCAGCTCCGGCAGAGCGGTAATCGTCGAGGGATACATGGACGTGATAGCCGCGCACCAGCACGGCTACACCAACGTGGTGGCCTCCATGGGCACGGCGCTGACTGAGCAGCAGGTGGGCCTGCTCAGGAACGTGACCGCCAACATCGTGCAGGCGCTTGATCCCGACAACGCAGGCAGGGAGGCTACGCTCCGCAGCCTGGAGTCGTCGTGGCGCGCGCTGCAGATCGACTACCTGCGGGCCGGAGGCCGCAGCGGGATTGTTTTTAGCCAGCGCCATCTGAGCGCGTCGCTGAGGGTTGCGCCGTTGCCGACCGGCCGCGACCCGGACGAGCTCATACGCTCGGACGCACCCGAATGGGAGAGGCTCGTCGCGGAGGCGCAGCCCCTGATGGACTTCCTCATGGACGCGCTCCCGCCGCGGTTCGACATGGGCACCGACGACGGCAGAAGGCAGCTCCTGGACGCGCTTGCGCCGTTCATCAGGAGCGAGAGCAACCCATTCACGTTTCGGCGGTACCTCCGCCGCCTCTCGGAGACCGTCGGGCTGAGCGAGACGGAGCTGGAGCGGTACGTGTGGCGTGCGCAGCGGCGCCCGGACGGCAGGACGGCGAGGCGTGCTGCGTCGGCTGGATCGGCAGGCGCACCCCCGCCGGTCAGCCTGGAGGAACACTGCCTCTCGCTGTTGCTCAGGCACCCCGAGCTGAGGGAGAGGGGAGTCGACATTTCGCCCGACTACTTCGAGCAGTCGGAGAACAGGGACGTCTTCACAAGATGGCTTGCCTGTGATACAATAGAGGAGATTGGTGGGAGTGTGCCCGTTGACCTCGCCGATCATCTGCGGGCCCTCCTGAACTCCGAGGCGCCTCCCCTGAACATCAAGGAGCGGGAGAGGAGTCTCCAAGCGGTGGTCAACCGCCTGAAGGAGCGGTACTTCAAGGTACAGGAGCTTGCCCTGTTGGAGGCGTTGGAGGACGCGGACTGGAAGGACATCGCCGGGCTTGAGCAGTCCCAGGACAGGGCACGGGAAATCAACCAGCAGCTGAAGGAGCTGTACTCCGGCACGGACTCCGGATAGCGCACGAGATGGAGATATGGTAAGAGATAGAAGCAACGAGATGGATGTGACACCGGAAGAGGAAGAGTCCAACTCCGACAATATGATGACGACGGTGGGCTCCATCAGGGAGGACCCCAAGGAGCTCGGCATCAACATCACCCCGGCCCCGGGCGACGGCGATGGCGACGCCAACGGCCACGCGCTTCCAACCTCCCTCGCCAAGGTCGAGTTGGAGGAGCTGAGCGAAGAGGCCGAGGCGGAAGCGGAGGGCGAGGTCGAGGTGGAGGTTGAGCCGGACCTCGCCAACCTGGACATGATCGACGATCCGGTCCGCATGTATCTTCGCGAGATCGGACGCGTCCACCTGCTGACCGCGAGCGACGAGCGCAGCCTCGCGCGGCGCATGGAGTGCGGCATCCAGGTGAAGGCGCTGGAGAAGGACGTCAGCGTCCAGGGCGGCTGGGAGCCCAAGGCCTACGAGGTGGTGCACCTGCTGCTCAGCCGGCTGGCGCACGCTTCCTTCCTGGCGGACGCGCTGGGCGATAAGCTGGATATTCCGGGTGGCGTGAGCCTGTGGCACCTGCGCTCCGACCCGACGATGCTCGGCGCCATCGACAGCGAGATAAACCCGGACATGGTCGCGGAGCTGGCCATGAAGCTGGAGTGCCCGGCGGAGGAAGTGCGCAACGGTCTGCTCCAGCTGTCAGTAAACAGCCGGATTGTGCCGCCCGAGGCTCTGGAGGCGGTGGGCGCGGCCATGCCGCTCGCCCAGCTGCCCAGCATTCTGAGCGATCAGGACCTCATCCGTGACCTGCGGGTGAGCGAGTCGGCCATGAGGTCCTACCTGAACTCGGTTGTGGAGGAGGGCCACAAGGCGCAGCGACACCTCGCCGAGGCCAACCTTCGCCTGGTGGTCAGCGTGGCCAAGAAGTACATCGGACGGGGCATGTCCCTGCTGGACCTGGTGCAGGAGGGGAACATCGGCCTCATCCGCGCCGTCGAGAAGTTCGACTATCGCAAGGGGTACAAGTTCAGCACGTACGCCACGTGGTGGATTCGCCAGGCGATAACTAGGGCCATCGCCGACCAGGCCCGCACCATTCGCATCCCCGTCCACATGGTGGAGACCATCAACAAGCTCATGCGGACCAGCCGCCGGCTGGTGCAGGAGTTCGGGCGCGAGCCGACCAGCGAGGAGATCGGGCTGGACATGGACGTGACCCCGGAGAAGGTACGCGAGATTCTCAAGATTTCGCAGGAGCCGGTGTCGCTGGAGACGCCCATAGGCGAGGAAGAGGACAACCACCTGGGCGACTTCATCGAGGACCGCGGCGCCATTGCGCCCGCGGACGCCGCATCCTACCAGCTGCTCAAGGAGCTTGTGGAGGACGTGCTGGACACGCTCAACCTCCGCGAGCGGCGAGTGCTCCAGCTCCGGTTTGGGCTGGAGGACGGGCGCAGCCGCACGCTGGAGGAGGTGGGCCGGGAGTTCGGCGTGACGCGCGAGCGCATACGCCAGATCGAGGCCAAGGCCCTGCGAAAGCTCCGCCATCCTTCTCGCTCCCGGAAGCTCAAGGATTTTTTGGAGTAGGGCGAAGGGGGGACGATTGTCCTTAACTTGAGTGACATTCCCACGTCCATAGGGGTTGCGGAAGGTAGAGGGCATCGCAAGAGATATCGGGTTCCAAAGAGATCGTCAGCATGCGAAGTCTCCTCAAGCCGGTTGTCGGAATCGGGTTGTTGTGCGTCTTGGCGTCGATGCTGCTGTCGGCATGTGATTCCCCGTCTGAGCCTGCTAAGTCAACGCCCGGGGCCTCCTCAACTCCCACGCACGAGCCGGTCCCATCTCCGACACCACAGCCGACTCCCACACTGCGTCAGGTTCCCACGCCTGAGCCGGTTGCGACGCCGACTCTCGCACCGGAGCCTCCGTCCACACAGCAGGCGACGCCGAGGCTATACTCCACTCCCCAGCCACTTCCTACGCCAACGCTGACACCAGAGCCGACTTCCACGCCGCCGCCACTTCCTACGCCAACGCCGTGGGTCTGGCCGACAATTGCGCCCACGCCTACTCAGATTCCTGGAGGTTCCGCTTCAATAAGCGCGTTGCCTTGGATTGCGAATGGAGTCATCCCAGAGGAAGAGTACGCTGCCGACGCCCTGAGGACCATATCCGCCATCGACCGGGAAGTGGCTGCTCTTCTCATGGGCTTCCCTTGGGTCGTGACAGGCGAATTGAGCGAGCCTGCACGGGGGTCCATCACCCTCGTTCGCGACATTATGGAAGATCACCCGGACTTGGCGAACGAGGTGCTTGCCTTCGGGTGGGTGCGCGACAACATCACGGAGGCAGAGAGCAGAGCCATGACCTCCATTCGAGACATAGCAAATAATGACTTGGAATTAGCCTGGCATGTTATCAGATCACCGTTCTTGGAGACCCCATTTTTGCAGAGGGACCAATATGCCTTAGAGAGCCTATGGCACTGGTCCCTCTCCGGCCTGCCCGAGGGAATAGTATTCTCAGGCGGCGGAGTGGACATTGACGCAGATACGCGTGTGGAATCTCCGGATGACGACTACTACTCGGAGGGTTCGGCTCTGCTGGCCCAACTCGCTTCCCAATCTTGGTTTAATGACGGCATTGATGACCTTGATGCGGCTCTCTTGCATGCGCTAAAGTACGAGACAGGTGGGATGAAGCAATCCCTTGTTGAGACTGCCCACGTGTCATCGACAACACTTCACCTTCCGTTTTCGGGCACGGTGGGACTTGCTGTTGTGAGGCACACTCCGTTCCCGCCGGACGACTACACGCTCGCAGCGATGGAAAAAGGCCTGCGAGTTATGGAAGACTTCATGGGTGTGCGGTTGCCCGTGGATGACGTCATACTACTCGTTGTTGAGCCCGGAAATCTGGGCGTAAAGGGAACACACATCCAGTGGTGCGGCGGTAGGAACAACGTAGACCCGTGCTATTTGTCGGCAATCATCATGGTTGAGAACCCCGGTTTTGGCCCTCCGCTCAATACAATCTATCATGAACTGGCCCATCATTATCTCGTGAACGGATCCAGATGGCTGCGAGAGGGCGTGGCAAATTTCCTGGAAGCTTACGTCCTGGCCCAAACTGGAGGACCACAGTTGGATGAGAGGCTAGCGTACTTGGAGTCCAGAGAGGGATGTCTTGACAACATCTGGCAGCACGTCAATCCCTACCGAGGAGGGCAATGCGACTATAGGCTGGGCGAGAAGTTCATGCTTGGCATGCATGCGGCCCTGGGAACGGAGGCTGTATCGGCGGCCCTGAGGGATCTGTATGCTCAATCTTTCCTCTTGGAAAATCCCAACCACGACAGCATATACCATGCCTTCTTGTCCAATGCGCCTTCCGATAAAGAAGAGGCTTTCAAGGCCGCCTATCGTCGCTACCACGGCGGTCCTATCCGTCTACCCGGCCCCGACTCTCCAGAATATGCCCCATTGATGGCGCTGTATCATGCTGCCGACGGGGACAATTGGCTGAACAATACAAACTGGGGCAGCGATGCACCCCTGGGAGCATGGCACGGGGTTTATACCAACGCCAAGGGACAGGTCACGGGTCTAAATCTCTCCAAGAATGGTCTCACAGGTCACATACCGCCTGAGCTAGCTGACCTGCCGGACCTGATAGGATTGCTTCTTCGAGAGAACGCGCTTACCGGTGAGATCCCTTCCGAACTTGGTAAGCTGACCAATCTAGACCAATTGGTTCTCTCTCGGAACCAACTGCACGGAGAGATTCCTGCGGAACTAGGTAACCTCACTAGACTCAGGGAACTAGGCTTGAGTTGGAACCAGTTGACCGGCGGGATCCCTGCCGCGCTCGGTAAACTCACATCTCTCAGGTCGCTCACGCTTCAAGGAAGCAACCGGCTTACCGGAGACATACCCCCGGAACTCGGCAATCTCACAAACCTAGAGGTTCTGTGGCTTGGGGGAAGCCGGTTCACCGGTTGCATTCCTAACGAGTTGCCGGAGATATGGGTTAGAGCGACAAGGCTGGAGCGATGCGCGCCGGCAAGCTAGGCAACTCGTGACGCCGTGGCGTCCAGATTCCCCGCCCCTGCGCCATGCACGCGGCCCCACCCCTCACCCCACCACGGACGTGAAGGTGCGCAGGAACTCCTCGTCCGACATGCCGGCGGCTGCGGCAAGACTGCTCAGCATCTCCTCATCCTCCAGGTCCTGCTGCTCCAGCCTGATCATGTACTCCCGCGCCGTCGCATAGTACGGCGAGTTCACGTCAACCAGGCGGACGCGCGTCCTGCCGGTGTCCGGGTCGCGCAGCTCGTGCATGGGCAGCGGGGTCAGGTCGCCGTTCTGAATGCAGATGAGCGCGCCCCGCGCCAGCTCCTCGCGCGGCTCCTCCGCGAGTATGCGCACGGCGCCCCAGCCAAGCGTGCGGGTGTAGTCGATGTCAAATGGCACAGGCGCGGCGGAGCGCAGCCCGTAGCCGATGGTTGAGTCTACCAGCTGTAGCGTCTCGCCGCGTTCGGCGAACCTGCGCTGCACCGAGTGGCGCAGGATCATGGCAAGCGGAATCTCCGCGAGGCGTATGTGGCCGTATGGGTCGCGGGTCACCTGTACGCCGGGCACCTGAGCCAACTCCTCCGGGTCAAGCCGGCTGCCTATGCCTTCCGCGACTACCAGCAGGCCGTGCTCCTGGCCCATGGCCCTGCGCTTGAGGATTGCTCCCTCCATTACCTTGCACACCTGGTCCAGCGAGAGGCTGGGCGTGGAAAACTCCTCCGGGATGATGGTGGCGGTGGCGCCGGCGGACTTGCCTATGCCTAGGGCCAGATGGCCGGCCGTGCGGCCCATCACCACAACCATGTACCACCGGTTGGTGGTGCGCGAGTCCTCCATCATGTTCAGCACGATCTCCGTGCCGACCTGCCGCGCCGTCTCGAAGCCGAACGTGGGCATGCCGCCGGGCAACGGCAGGTCGTTGTCGATGGTCTTGGGGACGTGGACGACGCGAAGCGAGTCGTGGGAGACGCGCGCAACCTCGGAGGCGCCGAACGCAGTGTCGTCGCCGCCGATGGTGACCAGCCGTGTGACGCCCAGCTGCGCGAGAGTCCGGCCCACGCGCTCCAGGAGCTCCTCGCTGCGCGTGGGGTTGGAGCGGGACGTGCGCAGGACGCTGCCTCCCTGGAAGTGGATGCGCGACACGTCGGGGATCGTCAGCGGTTGCACGTGGTCGGTCCGGCCCTCGATAAGGTGATGGAAGCCGTCGACGATGCCCAGCACTTCGAAGCCGGAGTTGATGGCCTCGATGGTGACAGAGCTGATGACGCTGTTGATTCCAGGCGCGGGGCCGCCGCCCACCAGGATACCGAGCTTCTCGCCGTTCGACGTCATGGAACCCTCCTTGGAGTGTTGGTAATGCGGGGGGCCTACGGGGGTGAGTTGGCCAGGGTGAGGTAGGCGGCGCTCATCGCGGGAGCGTATGCGACGACGGCCGTCTCAGCCTTGACGTTGACCTGCCGCGCACCGGCGGTGCCTCTCAGCTGCTCGATGCCGTCGATGTACATTGCGGTGCGCGTGCGCCCGCAGCCCAGATTGCCGCCGCCCGACAGGAACGGGTGTGGCCCCTCGACGCTGATGTCGCCCTTGACGAAGTCCTTGGCCTCGCCCTCCTTCACGCCGTGCCACTCGAACGCCTCCAGCGCCAGCGGCATGAACGGCGAGAAGCCGTCGTACGGGTTGAAGATGTCCACTTCATCCGCGTGCAGGCCGGAGCCTTCGTAGACCATGGAGGCGATGGTGCGCTTGCCCTGCATCCACTCGTCCAGGGTCAAGTAGCTGCTCCTGGCGACGTTGCCGCGGCCCTGGTTGTGGTTCAGCACGTAGACCGGCTTGTGGCGCATGTCCTTTGCGCGCTCCGCGGTGGTGAGCACGAATGCGCCCGCGGCGTTCACCGGCCTGTCGTAGTCCCAGATGCGTGCCGGCCACGCGATTGGCCTGGAGGCGAGGTAGTCCTCCAGGTTGAGGCCGGACGCGCCGTTGGTGGCGTAGAAGCCCCAGGAGGTCATCATGCCGTTGCGGTGCTCCGTGAGGATTAGCGGCGCCATCAGGTCCTCCCAGGTGGTGCCGTAACGGGCGCAGTACTGCTGAATGGCGATCGTGCCGTCGATCTGGAGGGAAAGCGTGTTTGCGCCCCACGGGAACGTCCACTGGTTGGGGCCCTGCGCGTAGTCGGCGGCGTTGTCGCCGCCGCGGCGGTAGCGGCCCTCCAGGTTGTTGGCGGTGTAGATGTAGAGTGCGATTTCGCACTTGCCTTCCGCGACGGCCTGTGCGGCGAAGCCCAGGCCCTCGCCGATGTCCGGCAGCTGCTCCGGCGCGTACGTCACGCCGGTCAACTCAGGCATGTTGTTGAGCATCCACTTGCCGGTGACGACCGTCAGGCCGTCCTCCGAGTCGTAGGGAGGCGGGAAGTATGGGCGGTAGGGGCCCCAGCTGGCGGAGCTGCCGCCGTTGGCGCCCGCCATGTTGTTGGGGCACTGGAGCAGCCCGTCAACCTCTTCCGGCTTCACGCCCGCGTCCTCCAGCGCGCGCTGCGCCGCCAGGATGCAGAATGCGCCCAGCGTCCTGTCCATCGAAACGCCGTCCCATCGCCGATCCACCGGGGACATGCCCCAGCCCGTGATGGCAACCTTGCCCTGGTGCGGCCAGAGGCCAAGCCCAGGCCTGTCTCTTCTCCAACCGGTCTCTGCTGTGGTCATAGTTTTGTCCTCCGTACTGAATGAAGTTGGCGGTTCGAGGGCCGTCCGGCCTACTCGACCAGCTTCCACTCGTGGATTAGCTGCCCGGGGGCCACCTCTTCGAAGGTGACCTCTACGGCGGCTCCGATGGGCACCTGCCTCACCGGAACGCCCGGCAGGTTGGAAAAGAAGTTGATGCGCGGGTCCTCGTCCAGTTCGATGAAGGCCAGGTTGAAAGGCTGGTCCTCCACGCGCCGAGCCAGGTGGATGTCCATCATCACCACGTAGGTGGAGATGCGACCTCGGCCGCTGGTCTCCTTCCAACCCATGTTCTCGGAGTCGCAGTCCTGGCAGCGCGGCTTGGGTGGGTATTGCAGCGTGGGGCAGTCGTTGCAGCTCTGGACCATCAGCTTTCGCTCGTTGATGGCATCCCAGAACGGCTTGCTCACGTCGTCCGGAACCGGTATCAGCTTTGGCATGCCCAGTCTCCTTTCATGTGCAGCGGCGCATGGGTCGCGCTGGCTGGTTGGTACGCCGATCGCGGCTGCTATCGGGCTATCGGGTTGGCCTCCTCCCAGTTGACGATGCCCCGCTCCCGGTAGTCGTCGATCTCCTGCTGGCTGTAGCCAATCTCGGCCATGACGTCCGGGGTGTGCTGGCCGGGGTAGGGCGCCGACCGGTAGCTGCCGGCCATCTCGGAGAAGTGGACGATGCCGCCGTTGCGCAGGTACCTGCCGAAGCGTGGGCTCTCGTCCTCGACCTCCACCGCCAGCCCGAGCTCCTGGGCGTGCGGGTCGTCCATGAAGAACTCTTCATCCTCGCTGTAGCTCACGCGGACGCACGCCACGTCCTGCGCGGTGAGCAGCTCCTCCCACTCGGCGGCCGTGCGCGTGGCGAAGACCGCGGCCAGCTGCTCGATGAGCTCCTCGTCGTGCGACCTGCGGGCCGCCGGTGCGAAACGCGGGTCGCCGATCAGGTCCGCACGCCCGATGGCGTTGCAGAGCGCCTGCCACTCATCCTCGAAGGGGCAGGCTAGGAACACCCAGCCGTCGCTGGCCTCGTAGATCCTATACAGGGCGTGGAGGCCGTAGCAGTCCGCGTCCGGCACCGCGTAGGGCGGCCGTCCATTGTAGTCGTATGCCTCGTCGTGGTTGGCCCAGGCGTTGGCGCACATCATCGTCACCTGGATCGACTGGCCCTGGCCGGTGCGATCTCTGTCCCACAGCCCCAGCATGATAGCGGTCGCGACTCCCTGGGAGGAGTTGGGGTCTGGGTTGCCCTCGTTGGCGCGCATCATGCGGCGGGACATGTCCTTGATCTCGTCCATGGACATGGGCTGGTAGGTGGGATACGGCATGCCCCTTCCGGCCTGCCGCAGTGCGCCACCGAAGAGCGCGCCTGGTATGGGGTGCGCGCCGGGCCGCCGGCTGTGCGGGCCGGTTGCGCCGTATGCGCCGACGTAGACGTGCACCAGCCGCGGGTTGATCTGCCGGCAGGTCTCGTAGTCGATGCCGAGGCGGTCCGGGACGCCCGGCCGGAAGTTGTGCAGCAGCACGTCTGCGCGAGCCACCAGCTTGTGCACCAGCTCGCGGCCCTCCTCCGTCTGGAGGTCGACGCGAATGCACTCCTTGCCGGAGTAGGTGCGGATGTTGTTGAGGTTCACCGCTCCGACGCCGGGCATGCCGCGTCCGGGAACGGCGTCCACCTTGATGACGCGTGCGCCCAGGTCGGCGATCATGACGGCGCCGTACGGCCCCGCAATCACGGTCGAGAAGTCCAGCACGGTCACGTCCTCAAGCGGGCGCCTGGGCATGGGGTGGCTGCCGTTGGAGCTTGCGCCCGCCACGAGCGCGGGCTCGCGTCCGGCCAGCTCAGCGAGCACCTCTTCAGTGTGCTGTCCCAGGTCAGGCGCAGGGCCGCCGACCTCGCCGGGGTTGTTCTTCAGGTCTGCCAGCACGCCGACCACCTTCATGGGACCGACGCGCGGGTCGTCAATCTCGACGACGTGGCGGTTGTGCACGAACTGCGCATGGTTCATAGCCTCGACGGTGTGGAGGAACGGTTCGCCGGCGATGTCGCCGTCTTCGACGTAGATCTCCATCCACTCGTCCAGGGTCTTCTCCTGCATGCGCTCCAGGATCAGCTCCCGCAGCGCCTCCTGGTTCTCTGGCGTGAGGGCGGAAGTGTTCTTGAACCTGTCGTCCTCCAGCACCCAGCCGAGGCCGATGGCGCGCAGGTGGGCGTGCAGCAGCCGCGGGCTGAACTGGATGTTTGCGTGCTGCAGCCAGCGGCCGTCGCCGGTGCGCACGGGGATGTAGCCGAGGTTGGGCAGCGTGCGCGGGCCGGGCAGCGTGTTGGGGAACTTCTCCGGGTCGATGCGAAGGAAGTAGGTGGACAGCTGCCGCCCGCCGTAGTAGGGGATCATGCCCTGCAGGACGCTGGTATCGACTCGCTGGCCGCGTCCGGCTTTGTGCCTGGCTCGCAGCGAGGCGAGAATGCCCCGCACTGCGCCCTGGCTGGCGGCCCAGGTGCCGGTCTGCACCGCAACGTATGCAGGCCCTTCTCGATGGAGCTGGCCGGCGAAGTTGTGCATGCGACCGCTCCGCGCGGCGATCACGCCTTCGTAGCCCTTCACGTTGCTGAGCGGCCCGGTGGGGCCGAAGCCCGTGATGGAGCAGTAGATGAGCCGGGGATTGATGGCGGAGAGGG
This sequence comes from Dehalococcoidia bacterium, assembly GCA_034423135.1. GTDB lineage: Bacteria > Chloroflexota > Dehalococcoidia > Lucifugimonadales > UBA2985 > JAPPHY01. Next base: position 127,034 of record DAOUJC010000004.1, read on the forward strand.
TCTCGTAGTCGACGCCGAGGCGCTCCGCCTCACCCGGCCTGTACGACTCCACGAGCACGTCGGCTTGGGCGGCCAGCGTCTGCGCCTTCTCGCGGTCGGCGGCGTCCTCCAGGTCCAGGACGATGCCGCGCTTGCCTCGATTCCACGCCAGCCAGGTGGGTTGCGAGCGGTAAGGGTTGCCGGTGGGCGGCTCCACGACGATTACGTCGGCGCCAAAGTCGGCCAAGACCGCCGTGGTGAGCGTTCCCGGCATTCCGCAGCTGAAGTCCAACACAGTCAGTCCGCTACAAGGTCCAGGCATCGCATCCTCCTCTCCCGCGTGCGCTTGTGCGCCGCGATCCGGTGGTTACACCGGCGTCGATCTGCTATGTGGCTTCGTATGTTCTGGCTGTTGGAGTTGCTCCTAGGTTGCCGGCTTGTACCCCGATACAGCCGGCTTACGCGCTCTTGTACGGGGCAGACTTGAGATTGTTGAGCGCATTATGCCACTGACCATCACCCAATTCAAGCAGACGCCCGGATTCAAGCACATTCCTGCTTAGGCTCGCCTTGTCACTTTTCCGTATTTGCGCTATTCTCAACATTGGGAACCATGTTGAGGAGGGTACAACGATGCAGGCCAAGAAGAAGAGACTCACACTGGACCTCGACCCTCCGGTGCAGCGGCGCCTGAAGGCGGTAGCCGCGCTCAAGGGCGTAAGCATGAGACACTATTGCCTGGCCGCCATAGACAGGGAGCTGGCCAAGGACGAGGCAAACGGAATTGGTGGAGTCTTGTCAGAGAAGCCGGACCATGAGCTATTTGCGGAACTCCGGCAGGATGTATTTGGAGGCAAGCCTCTTCCTGGTGATTCCGTCGACCTGATTCGAGAGGCCCGTGAGATCAGGGCTGCCCAAACCGAGGGGCAGGCGTGAACGGGTCTGTCGTCGTAGACGCGAGCGTAGCAGTCAAGTGGCTCGTCGAAGAGGTAGACTCTGACAGAGCCCACGCCGTTCTCCAGGACTGGGATGCTCGTGGCATTACCCGCATAGCCCCCTACCTCTTGCCCTTCGAGGTAGCCAACGCTCTCCACCGGCGCGTGCTGCGCGGCGAGCTGAACGTTGGCGATAGCACACGCTTGATCGCACGGCTGCTGGAGTCTCGCCTTGAACTGCATCAGCCGCTGCACCTCTACGGCAGGGCATTGGAGTTGGCGAGCCGGCTCAGGCAGGGCGCGGCCTACGACGCGCACTACCTGGCTCTGGCGGAGACGCTCGGCTGCGAGCTGTGGACCGCCGACGCGCAGTTCTACCGGGCGGCGAGTCCCGTCACAGGCAGTGTACGTTGGATAGGGGAGACCGCGGCCCGGGGTTAGCCGTCAGACGGGCATGGGGGCAAGCGCGAACATGACAGTAAGAGAAGCCACCCCGGCTGACGCCGGTTCGATTGCAAGGGTTCACATCGATTCATGGCGGACCACGTATGCGGGCATCGTGCCGGCAGAGTACCTGGCCGGATTCTCGTACCAGAGAAGAGAGTTGAGGTGGTACGAGACTCTAACGGCGGACCAGGACGCCACCAGCATGTTCGTAGCAGAAGCGAGCATCTTCGTGGCAGAAGAAGGTGGCAACGTCGTAGGCTTCGCGACCGGAGGACCTGAGCGAGACGGCGATATGACCTACCGGGGCGAGCTATACGCCATATACCTCCTTGAAGAGCACCAGAACAGGGGCCTGGGTCGCCAGCTTGTATCGGCTGTGACTCGGAGACTGCTGGCTGACGGATTCAGCTCAATGCTGGTGTGGGTGCTGGAGGACAACCAAGGCGCGCGCCGGTTCTATGAGTTGCTGGGAGGTGAACAGGTCGGCCGGAAGACCGTCACAATTGGAGGCCGTGACCTCGTGGAGGTGTCCTACGGTTGGAAGGACATTGCCGGGCTGGCCGTTGGGGCGCAGCCCGACCATTGAGGCCAATCGCATAGATGAATCGGTTTCAGGGACGGTAGTCGAGAGCCCAGCAAGACCTGGCGGCTAGGTGGCCTTTAGCTCCGCCAGTTCGCCGTCGATGTTCTCCGCCTCCACAGACAGCCTCTCCCACTCCTCCCAGAGCGATCCGGCCTCCTCCTTGAGGACCCGGTACTCCTCACCCGCGGACGCAAACTCAGCCGGGCCGAGTGACCTGTCGGGCTGTGAGAACATGGCCTCCAACTCCGTTATGCGGGCCTCGCGGCCGGACAACAGGGCGTCTATCTCCTCAATGCGTATCGCCAGTCTGCGTGCCTCCCTGGCAAGCGACCGGCGCCGCATCTCATCGGCGTTGTGCGGCCGCCCGGAGCGTCTACTGGCAGGCACGGCGTCCGAAGCTGCGACCGTCGCTTCCGTGTCTGCGATCCTGGCGCGGCCGTTGCCGGTGTCGGTCTGCTCAGCCTGCTTCAGGTACAGGTAGGAGTCGTAGTCGCCCGGGTAGACCGTGGGCCGGCCTGCGTCAATCTCGATGATCTTGTTGGCAACCTGCCGAATCAGAGTGCGGTCATGGGTGATCAGGCAGATCGTGCCGTGGTAGTCGCCCAGGGCGTCCGCGAGAATCTCCCTGGAGGCGATGTCCAGGTGGTTGGTGGGCTCATCCATGAGCAGCAGGTTGCTGGGCTGGAGGAGCAGCTTGGCCAGGGCGACCCGCGCCTTCTCTCCGCCCGACAGCACCGAGATGGACTTGCGAACGTCGTTGCCGCTGAACAGGAAGCCGCCGAGCGTCGTGCGAAGGTTCTGCTCGGTCTCCATTGGCGCCGCGTCCTGCAACTCCTTGATGATCGTGTTGGCCGGGTTGAGGAGCTCAAGCACGTGCTGCGCGTAGTAGGCGGACACCACGTTGTGGCCTGTCCGTCTCTCTCCGTCGTCGAGCGGCAGCACGCCTGCGAGCATCTTCAGCATGGTGGTCTTGCCCGCGCCGTTCGGCCCGACGAGGGCCACGCGGTCGCCGCGCGAGAGCGTCACACTCATGCCGCGGTAGACCGCGTTTTCGCCGTAGGACTTGCTGGCGTCCTTCAGCGAAATGACCTCTGACCCGCTGCGTGGCGGCTGCGGAAACGAGTAGCGGACTCGCTTGGTCGCCCTCGGCAGCTCGATTCTCTCGATCTTCTCAAGCTGCTTCAAGCGGCTCTGCACCTGGCTGGCCTTCCGTGCCTTGGCCCGGAATCGCTCCACGAACCGCATCTGCCTCTGAATCTCTCGCTCCTGCCTGGCCGCCGCGGCCTGCTTGACCTTCAGCAGGCTCTCGCGTGCGACGAGATACTCGTCATAGTTGCCCTTCATGAGGATGAGGTCGTCCTCCTCGATGGCCAGGACCCTGGTAGCGACCTGGTTCAGGAAGGCGCGGTCGTGGGACGTGACGATCACTGCGCCTCTAAAGGACGCGAGGTACTTCTCGAACCAGAGGTTTGCGTCCAGATCAAGGTGGTTGGTTGGCTCGTCCAGGAGCAGAAGGGCGGGCTTGCTGAACAGCAGCCTGGCAAGTCCGGCCCGCATGACCCAGCCGCCGCTGAACTCGCGCATCGGCCTGACAAAGTCACGCTGCTTGAAGCCAAGACCCGACAGGATCGTCTTGGCCTCATGTTCCCGGTCGCCTCCGCCTGCGGCCTCCAGCATCTCCTCCAACCGGCCCAGGTCCTGCAGCAGTGCGGACTGCTTCGCTAAGTCGCGCTCCGATGATAGCTCATCGCGCGTCGTGGCAATCCTGTCCGTGAGGGCGATCACGTCGGCGGAGGCGTCCAGCACCTCCTGAAGCAGCGATTTGCCGGTGAACGCTGCAGGCTCCTGCCTCAGGTAGCCTATCGAGAGGCCGCGCTGCCTGGAAACGCTGCCAGAGTCTGCCGTTACCTCGCCCGCCAGGATGTCCATAAGCGTGGTCTTGCCGGACCCGTTGGGGCCTATCAGCGCGATGCGGTCTCCGGCGGACACAACCAGGCTGAGGCCGCTGAACAGCGTTCTGTCCGAGTAGGCCTTGCTGATTTCCGATGCGATCAGGGTTGACATGACGGCTGAGGAGTCCGGTGCCTATTGGACTCGGAGTGCACCTGCTATGGCCTCGCCCACTCGAATGCCAGGGTAGCGTACCGCACGAAGATGCCGCCGCCAGGCGCACCCAGGGGGCCGTTCACCGCCAGCAGGGCGATGGTGTGCTGTTGGCCGGGAACGGCGCTGGTAGAGACTGGGACTCTCTGGGGCACGTTGAAGCCCTGGACGGCCCCTCGCTCGCGGTTCAGCTCGCCGTCAACCCAGATCTCGCCGTAGTCGTCGATGCACGTCTCGAACTGCACTCGCACTCCGCTCACCGGGTGTCCATCCACCTCTTCCGGCAGCGTGACCCTGATGCGGTACCACCCGAAGGTGAATCCAGTGGACACCGGTTGAATCAGGTCGGTGCACACCTCCCATTCTGAATCATCGTAGTCCGGTAGCCTGGCCGGACTGCCCTGCGATTGCTCCACCAGACCCTCGTTAGGTTCGCCCGGCACGTAGCCTCGGGCGAACTTCCACTGGCCGTTCACCGCCGCCTGTCCTGCCGCGCTTTCCAAGGCAAGAGTCACTCTAGGCATCATGGCCTCCTTGTGCCCGCGTATCCACTGCATTCTACAATAATCCTGGCAACCGGCGCTTGACGTGGTGTTCGATGACACGTGGCGGGTAGAATCTGTCGGGCCGCCACGCCCGCATCGGCCCGGCGAGGCCTCTCCTGGCTTCGCAAGCTTCTGTACTCGGCGGAGGATTCCGGCTAAACTCAGAGGGCATTCAGAACGACTCACGGGGAGGCACACCGATGACCACTGAGACCGAAATGGGACTTGCGGATCCGGCGCAGTACAGAGTGTTGGGCACCAGGGCGCCTCGACTGGACGGCCTGGAGAAGGTCACCGGCGCTGCGAAGTTCGGAGCCGACATACACCTGCCCGGTATGCTTCACGGCAAGATGCTGACGAGTCCTCACGCTCACGCTCGCATCCTCTCCATAGACACCAGTGAAGCGGAGGCTACTCCGGGCGTGAAGGCCGTGATCACCGCTGCGGACTTCCCGATCTTCGAGCAACAGCCGGCCATCGATTTCGTCGCGGAGCAGTTCCGCGGCGCAAGGATAATGGCCGAGCACTTCATGGCCCGCGACAAGGTACTCTACCGCGGCCACCCGGTGGCAGCCATCGCAGCGACCAGCCCGCACGTCGCCGAGGAAGCCGCGAAGCTGATCCACGTGGAGTACGAGGTGCTCCCGGCCGTCCTCACCATAGCCGACGCTCTCAAGGACGACGCGCCCTTGGTTCACGACAGCCTTACAACAGTGACACGCGGCCCGGACGGGCGTGAGGTCTCGGACGTCGGGAGCAATGTCGCGAGCCACGCGCAACTCAAGCGAGGCGACGTGGAAGCCGGGTTCAGGCAGGCGGAAGTCGTTGTGGAGCGGGAGTTCTCGTCGCAGCCGGTTCACCCCGGCTACATTGAGCCGTTCGCATCCGCTGCGCAGTGGAACGCCGACGGCCACGTGACAATCTGGACCACCACCCAGGGCACGTTCGACGTGCGAGAGGGCACCGCCTCAATCATGGGTATACCCGAGTCCATGCTGAAAGTGATCGCCATGGAGTGCGGAGGCGGGTTCGGGGGCAAGGGCCCGAACACCAACCCCCTCAATCCCATGGCGGCTATTCTCTCCAGGAAGACCGGCCTGCCCGTGAAGATGGTCATGAGCCGCAAGGAGACCTTCGATAGCACCTGTCCTGCCTCGGCAACATACATTCGGCTCAAGATGGGCGCCGACATCTCAGGGCGAATCACCGCCGCCGAGTACTACCTAGCCTACCAGGCGGGAGCCTTCCCAGGGTCGCCGGTGGGCGCCGGCGTACAGAACGGCCTGGCGTCGTACAGCATCGAGAACTTCCAGGTGGACGGCTACGACGTTGTCACGAACACGCAGAAGATGCAGAGCTACCGCGCCCCCGGACAGCCTCCTGCCACCTTTGCAGTGGAGAGTGTTGTTGACGAGCTGGCGGAGAAACTGGGCATGGATCCCATGGAGTTCCGGTTGAGGAATGCCGTGCAGGAAGGGGAGCGGATGCCCAATGGTGTGCTGTATCCGCGAATAGCCTGCACGGAAATCATGGAAGCCATGAAGGCGCATCCCCACTACAACGCGCCGCTCGGCGGGCCAAACCGCGGTCGTGGAGTATCCGTGGCAGCCAGGGCCATTGGTGGCGAGGGCGCCACGCCACACGTCGCCACCATCAGTGTCAACGCGAACGGCACCATTGCACTCATGACCGGCTCGAATGACCTCAGCGGAACTCGGACGACCGTGGCAATGCAGGCTGCCGAAGTGTTGGGACTGGAGACTACAGACGTGATGTCAACTGTTGGCGATACCGACTCCGCCGGTTGGAGCGGTGTTGCCAACGGCAGCAAGATCACCTATTCAACGGGTCTGGCTGCCATCGCTGCCGCGGAGGAGGTCAAACTTCAGATGAAGGCTCGTGCGGCCCTGGTGTGGGAGGTGCAACCGGAGGACGTGGAGTTCCAGAACGGCACCTTTGTGTGCACGAGAAACCCGGCCGACCGGATGAGTTTCCGAGAGCTGGCGGGCAGGCTCATGCGCACGGGTGGACCGATCACCTGCGCCGGGTACTCGTTCCCGACCGGCCCCGGCGGAGTGCTGTTTGGCGGAAACCTGGTGGACGTGGAGGTAGACCCGGAGACTGGAAAGGTGGATATACTGCGCTTCACCACCTTCATAGACGTCGGCAAGGCGGTCCACCCAAGCTTCGTGGAGGGACAGGCACAGGGTTCGACCGCTCAGGGAGTCGGCTGGGCGCTCAGCGAGGAGTATTGCTACACGGAAGACGGCGCAATCTCCAACTCCACATTCCTGGACTACCGAATGCCGACCACCCTGGACGTGCCAATGATTGACACCGTGATCGTGGAGGTGCCCAACCCTGGCCACCCGTTCGGATTGAGGGGTAGAGCAGGGGAGATCCCGATTGTGCCAGTGATCGGCGCCGTGGGCAATGCCGTGTCCAACGCAACCGGCGTCCGCATGACCAAGGCGCCCATGAACCCGGCCACAGTCATGGCGGCGCTGAAGGAGACCGGCGCGGCGAAGGAGTAGACACCGACAGCGGCCTGCAGCCACTGTCCGCTCATGGTGAGCCTGTCGAACCAGGTGAGCGGACGACGCAGACGCAGGCAGTCGCTAGACTCCGTCTATTGCCACAGGTCGGGGTCTGGTCGGTTCATCAGCCCGAAGCCGAGATATCCGTACCAGATGACCAGCAGCACGTAGGAGCCGCGGGCCAGACTGATAAACGTGTCGCGGCCGCCGTTGTCGAGTACGGCCATGATGAAGAACACCATTACGGCCAGGCTGACAAGTGCAGCCAACAGGGAGATTATCCGGTTGTAGTCGTCTCTGGTGGAGAGGCCCAACGCGAATATGCAGCCGCCAAACCCAAGCGCAATCCCACCGGCGTAGAGGAGAGCAGAGCTGGTGTAGTAGACGGGCACGCTTCCAGCGATCTGCTCGCTGGTCTGTGCATCGGCCAGAACGAAGTCCATGCCGCCGGTCAGAATCCAGCCGGTCAGTCCTGCGAAGACCATGAAGAAGCCCATCTGAACCAACGCCTTGCCGTTGCCTTGCAGGGTGACGTTCCGCATCAGCGCGTAGAGGCCCGACAGGATTAAGGTGAGGCCAAGGATTATGCCGATGTTGGTCACCTTGGTCAGCTCTGCGTTGTTGCCCTTGGCCGTTATGGAGCCAACGGTGTCCGTCACCTTCGCGCTGTCTATCAGCAGGCCACCCGGCTCCATGAGGAAGAACACGAAGGCGATTACGGGTCCGAATATGAGGGACAGTCCCGCCAGCCGGTTCACGGATATGGTGCCCATGTATCAACCTCCCCTAGCTGATTTCACGAGAAGGGGCCTCCGAGTTCAAGCCTACCCTGGCGAACATTTTGACGCTGGAGTTGCGACAATGCAATAGGGAGTCACGTGCACTGCCAAGAGCAGTCAAGCCGGTGTGATTGTCTACCGTGACGACCCTCCCACGATAAGCAGGGCCATCTCATCAAGTGTTCCCGGTGATCGGCGGAGCAGATGGCCTGTGCGCCCACAGAGCCTCTCCGGTCTCGCCTAGGTCGCCGGCACCGGTATGCCCGGTATGCCCAGCCGGACCCTTCCAAGGCTGTCGCGAGTGGTGAAGTACAGGGTCCTCCAGTCATCGTCGCCCCAGGCCATGTTGGTCGTGGCCGTCGCCCCGTGATCGATGACTCCCAGGTGGTTGCCTGAAGGGTCGAACACCCATATGCCACCGGATCCACCGCAGTACAAGTTGCCCTCGACGTCGACCTTCATGCCGTCAGCGACGCCGGGACGCTCGCCCTTCACGTCTGCGAAGACGCGGTCGGTCCACAGGGCAAGCGCGCCGTTTGGCAGGATGTCGAAGGACCGAATGATCCCTCGGCGGGAATCGTTGACGTACAGGACGCTCTCGTCAGGGGAGAAGGCCAGTCCGTTGGGCATGACGAAGTCCCTCACCAGCAGGGTCAGCGTCCCCAGGTCCTGGGACACCCGGTAAACACCCGAAAAGTCCAGGTCCAGGTTCGGTTCCGGCGCTCCCGGGTCGGTGAAGTACAGGCACCCGTCGGACTTCACCACCACGTCGTTGGGGCGGTTGAGCCTCCTGCCCTGATAGCTGTTGGCCACCACCGTAATGCTGCCGTCGGGTTCCTGGCGGCTCACGCGGCGCGCACCATGTTCGCAGGCGATCAGCCTGCCCTGCGGGTCGCGAGTGAGGCCGTTGGCGTTGTTGGTCGGCTCCTGGAACACGGTTACGCCTTCGCCGGGCGCCCACTTCAGCCGCTGGCTATTGCCGATGTCGCTGAACAGCAGGTATCCGCCTTCCTTCCACCAAACGGGCCCCTCCGCCACCGCCCCGCCGCCATACCCGCTGCCCAACCACTCCGGCTCCAGGGACCGCGGCGCTATGCGCTCCATTGCCTCCGACAACTGCTCTACAGGCATGACGCTCTCCTTTTGGGATTCTCAGGGTTATAGAAGTTGAACGCAACTTCGGCGAAACGCGGTTGGCTATGACGGGCGGTGGTACCCCTGGGCGGACTCGAACCGCCGGCACACGGTTTAGGAAACCGTTGCTCTGTCCTCTGAGCTACAGGGGCCCGCTCTCACACCGGCAATTGTGCCACTATTCAGCCGACTTGTCGAATCCTTCGGAGGCCTGCGACTCTGCGATTTCATCGGCGCGGCCACCGCTGAGCAGCTCCCACCTGTCCCTCGTGAGCTCCATGAGCAGGAAGTCGTAGCCGCTTCGCCGCACCTCTCGCAGCGGCACGAACCCGCACTTCGTGAACGACCTCTGCGCGCGGAGGTTCCACGTGAGGGTGTGGAGGTAGATCCGTTTCAGGCCGGTGGTGGTGAAGATGTGGCTCACCAGCGTGTTCACCACGTCCGTGCCGTAGCCCTTGCTCCAGTAGTCCCTGTCGCCGATCAGGATGCCAAGCTCCGCCTGCCCGCGGGCGTTGTCGATGTCGTAGTACATGCAGTTGCCGATGAGCTTGCCGTCGTGGGTTTCGATGGCGAAGCGCCTGGACCACGGCACGGGGTATCGCAGCTCGTCCTCGATGAGGCGCACGTAGCTGGCGTAGGTCATGCGCAGGGGCGTGGTGGCGTCCAGCGCCGCAAGCTCCTCGTCGACGCGCCACTTGTAGTCCTGCTCCGTGTCCTCGATGCGCTTGTCCCTGAGGACCGTGAGCTCACCCCTGATCAGCGTTGGCTGCATGTCGCGCCTTCTACGAAACCATTGCAATGGCTTTTTCCACCACGTTGATCTCGTTCTGGTAGGTTAGCGAACGCAGAGACTCGTCGCTGCTCGACCACCGCACCTCGTCGAACTCGTGGTCGTGGTCCTCCAGCGCGCCGCCGACGGGCGACATGAGGTAGAAGTGGACGGTCTTGTGGCACCTGACGCCGTCGTCCGGCCTGACGAACCAGTACCGGATGGAGTCGATCGGCGCTTCCATGCGGACGTTGAGGCCCGTCTCCTCGCGCACCTCGCGTAGGGCGGTCTCCTCCAGCGTTTCGCCCGGATCGGGAGTGCCCTTGGGGAGACCCCACGTCCAACCTGCCGGGGTGTCATGGCCGCAGATCACCACCTCCACGCCTGCGTCTCCCACACGGTAGACCACTCCCCCGGCTGAAACGGGGTACTCCACTCTTGCGTCACCTTCCATAGCACTGCATATCCAGATGCTGCGTTGAGCGGCAACATTGTATTCGATTTTCAGTCGAAATCAAACATGCCGGCAGTGACGGTATGAGCGGGGGCGCGCGCTGGCCCGCTCACGCCCTTCGACAAGCTCATCTATGAAATGAGTTGCTCTGTCAAGGCCCTGAATCCGGTGGGCTGTGTTTGAGAGTTCGGTCCTGCATCTATGGGCGCCGGCATAA
>DAOUJC010000005.1:0-98358 GCA_034423135.1 Dehalococcoidia bacterium
CTGAGCGCAGCGAAGAATCCAAGACGCTAGGCGTGATACAGCGTTGCCCTGTGGACAGATGCTCTGGATTCTTCACGGAGTTTATCCTGAGCCCAGTCGAAGGACTGCGCTCCATTCAGAATGACAGAGGGGACGAGAAGGGATCACCCCCACTCTGACTCTCCCCCATCAAGGGGGAGAGAAATCAAATCCCTTCCCCCGTCTGCGGGGGAAGGTTAGGATGGGGGGACTGGATTGCGGCTTTCGCCGCAATGACGGAGGCGGCGGTTGTGGCATCCTGCTCCCGTCATTTCGAGCCCTTCGGCTGCGCTCAGGATAAACTCCGCGAGAAATCTAGGGCATCCGGCTTGATTCACTGCCGGTCTGAGGGCGAGTGTCCTAGATTCTTCGACTCCGCTGCGCTTCGCTCAGAATGACGGTGGATCTAGGCGTGACCCGCTCATGGTGAGCCTGTCGAACCATTTGAGCGGGCGAGGAGCAGGAGCGGGGCCGCGCGCGATCAATGTCTCGACTTGGAAGACCCCGTGAGTTACAATCCAGGTGCCCGGAGCGCAGGGCGCGGCTGTGCGCCAATTGAATCGCGCTGCAAATCGTAGCAGAGAGACCCTTGAGGAGGTGAGAAGTGGTAACGCAAGCACAGATGGCCCCGGATTCCATCTACAGAAGCACCGAGGGACTTGGCGTGTGGGAGCACCGAGGCAAGGTGGCGGCCGTTGGCGTCGGAGTGTCTCCCACTGCGCGCCGCTGGGACGAGACCGCCGACACCAGCGTGGGCGCATGGACCATCCTCGCCATCCGCAGGGCCATGGAGGACGCGGGCGTAACGCCTGACCAGGTGGACGGTCTGGTGCTCACGCCGGAAACCTCCACCGGCTCGCCCTGGCCGGCCGACAAGCCCATCCCGCAGGACTTCCTTGACACCTACGAGACCACCGACGACCCCATGGACGGCATCGCCAAGCTCAGCTCTGACTGGATTCTCAAGAACATGCCGGAGCTGAGCAACGTCAAGTTCGTCATGTACGCGCCCATCTGCATGTCCAACGCCCTGGTTGTGGCAGCGCAGGCGGTGGGCGACGGCATGACCAACACCTGCCTTGTGGTGCGCGGCTGGCACAACTTTGGCGGCCGGTACTACGTGGGCCAGGGCGACGCGGCGGGCAACACCATCGCCGGGCCCGGCAAGTGGCAGGGACTGTGGGGCACCGTCGCCTGCTACACTACGGCGATGATCTTCGAGGCATACTGCCGCAAGTACGGCAAGAGCCACGACATGATGGCGAAGTTCGTGGTCGAAGAGAAGCGCAACGGCCTGCTGTTCCCCGAGGGCTTCTGGGCGCAGCACCGACCCGAGCCGCTGAGCGTGGAAGACTACCTGTCGGCCCGCTGGATCGCCAAGCCCGCCAACCTCTTCGACAACGACCTGCCCATCTGCGTGTCCGCGGCATTCGTCTTCACCACGGCGGAGCGCGCAAAGGACATGAAGCAGAAGCCGGTCTACATCCTGAACCACAACCGCACGCTGCCGGCGGCGCGCAGCGTGGTGCCAACGCTGGAGGAGTGGCAGGACGCCGCCGACTTCACGGGGCGCAAGCTGTACGAGGGGGCCGGCATAGGCCCAAGCGACCTGACGTTCGAGAACATGTACGACGGCTTCACGCTGTTCCACCAGTTCCACCTGGAGGGCCTGCGGTTCGCGGGGGTGCAGCGCGGCGAAGCGCTCGACTTCTACCAGACGGACATCTCGATTGAGGGGCCGAACCCCGCGTCGCCCAGCGGAGGCAACGCCGGGGCGGGTCGCACCCGCTTCTGGCTGCACATCGACAGCGTGCAGCAGCTGCAGGGCAGGGCGGGCGCGCGGCAGATCAGCAAGCCGGCGGAGATAGGCGTGTCGGGCGCGTTCATGCCGGACTTCAGCTACTCCGTGGTCTGGAGCGCGACGGCGGACTAGGGTGAGGCACGATCTAACCGCTCATGGTGAGCTCCGTCGAACCATATGAGCGGGCGGCATTGGTAGGCGTCCGCTCACGCACTTCGACAGGCTCAGTGTGAGCGGACTGACTCCCTCCGGCCCGCTCATGGTGAGCTGATCAGGTGCCCCCCCCCCGCCCGCTCGTGGCGAGCTGCCCGGGCAGCCACAAGCCCGCTCATGGTGAGCCTGTCGAACCATATGAGCGGGCGGGACGGATCGCTGGCGGCGCGTCCAACTACCTCTTCGCGAGAAGCGATGCAGCATAGAGGAGCGGGCCTCCCACCTCACCCTCACACCTCCGCCCGCAGCCGCTCCAGCTCCGCATCCGGGTCGTCGATGCCAAGACTCTCCATGGCGCGGCGGCGGCTCTGGATGCCGGCCTCCACCAGCGTCTGCTGCTCCCTCACCAACCGGCTCCGGTCCTGCGGCAGGAGCGGTCCCCATACTACTCGCTGCCTCACCGGCAGGTACTTCACGCCCGTGCGCTTCTCCAGGATCCGCAACGCCATCTCGTTCCGTTCCCGGTAGACCGTCGCGCGGATCAGCCTCTTGCGCCGCACGCGCTGGAGCAGCGGGCCCATCTCCATCTCCAGCGCCACGCCGGACAGGTTCCGCGGGTTGTCGCCAAAGCTGATGCGCGGCGCCTCCGACAGGTCGTGCAGTGCGCGGTGTATCACATCGATGAAGTCCACGTGCAGCCTGGCGCCTCCGCCCTGCAGCAGGTCCAGCAGATAGGCACGGGCGCGCTCCGGCAGCTCCCACACCGCGCCCGGCTGCACGGCGATGTCCTCCGCTCGCTCCACGCCCTCCACCACCGCGATGGGGTTCCCAGACAGCTCCAGTATCATCGAAAGCTGAGATACGGCCCTGTTCAGCTCCCGTGACGGCTCCACGATGGGCGGGATGTCGGACTGGCCCCAGAACCGCTTGGGCTCGCGCAGGTTCGGGAATATGACAAAGGGTATGAAGCCGTAGGGGTTGGCCCGCTCCTGCACCAGCGTATCGTCAACCCACAGCCGGAACTCCCGCGCCGTCCACGCCTCCACCACGGTCGCGCGGCCCGCCCTGCGGTTCATCTGCGCGGGCTTCACACCGTAGAGCGTCTGCGCCTGCTCAGGCGTCAGGTGATAGCGGCTTGCGACCTGCCACACGCGGCCCACGTCGTCCGCGACCCACCAGGCGAACAGGCCCTGCACGTCCGGCGCGCTGATCCGCACCCGCCGCTCCTGCGGGTCCCACGTCACCTTGTAGCAGCCATCGCCCAGGATGGCGGTGTCAAGCTCGGTATCGAAGTCCAGCTGCTCCAGGCGGTTGTCCTCGTAGACGCGGTGCAGCGCCTCGTCCGCGCGGCCCGCCCGCTCCACAGCCTCCGCCGACGAGTCCGTGGTGCCGATGACGAACGACATGTCCGTCATGAGGTAGGAGGTCACCTTGTCCAGGAACGTGCGCGCGTAGTTGAATGTTAGACGTCGCTCCCACCGGTGCGGCGAGCCGGTCCACTGCGCGCCTGCGTAGAACTCCAAGTTCTCGCGGTAGGCCCTCAGCCTGTCACCGTCCATCCGGGCCAGCTGCTGTGGAAGTGAAAGGTTACTCATTTCGATCTCCTGAACTGCTCAATACGTCCATATCACAGCCCGTCGCCGTCCAGCGTGGCGACCCTGGCGCGCTCCAGGATGCGATGGATCGTCCGCTCGCTGAGGCCGAAGTGCCGCGCCAGCTGAGGCACGGACTTGCCCTGCTCGCGCTTCACCTGCATCACCTCGCGGTCGCGGCTCAGCCGCAGCTCCCGGTGGTACGCCGCCGGGTCGTCGTACTTGCACCACGGCAGCGGGCAGCGCAGGCAAGACGGCGATACGTCGCAGCCTTCGTCCCTGTACTGGTGCTGCTCCGGCAGCACGTCGATCACTGGTTCGTTCCTCCTGGGACTCACGCATTCACCCCCTCGACGGGACCGCGCCCGCACTCACCGCTGCTCTTCCCCGGGCGTGACGCGGCCTGTACTCGGCCGCCCTGACCAACAGCGCAAGGCTCATCAGGAAGTCGTCATGCCCCTCGCGGGACTCCACGTAGAAGTTCATCGACCGGTTGGGCCTCACGCGGCCAACGGCGCGCTCGTTCTGGGCGCGCATCTCCATGTACTCAGGCGACCCGTCCGCCGCGTACGACTTCAGCCGGCCAGAGCTCACCGCGGCCAGCAGGTCGAATGCCAGCCGCGACTTGCTCTGTGCCGTGAACACGAACGGCTCCGCCACGCCCCTGCCGAGCGTGCGCTCCAGGAAGCTAGCGATGCCCTGCCCCAGGCCGGACGCGTCGATCACCACGCGGCGGCAGCGCCACACCTCGCGCAGCACGTTCACTAGCCTTGGGAGGAGGTCGGCGTGGCTGTGCCCCGTCCACCAGCAGTGCTCCACGACCCGCACTACCGGCTCCGGCGACATCTCGTTGCAGCCGCTGAAGTCCAGCTCGCCGATGGTGACCACGGTGGAGTCGCGCGCGGGCCGTGCGGCGCGCAGCGCCTCGTCGACGCCATCGCCGTCGGGAGCCTCACCAGCCACGTCCACGCCCGCAACGTAGAGGCGCCCCGGCTCCGGCGAACGGCGGCGGCCGTGGCGTCCCTCCATCTGCGCAAGCTGTTCCGCCGAGAAGAAGCCTCCACCGCCGCTCAGAGGCTCCAGCATGTACTGCGTATGGAAGAGGGGATGGCTCTCGCCCAGGCGCCGCCTCTCGCCCTCTACGTAGTCGCGATAGAGCGGGTTGTGGTCGGCCACCTCCTCCCAGGCGCGCCGGAAGTGGCGCTTCACGCCATCGCTTCGCTCAAGCTCCAGGTTGGACTGCTTCACCTCCTCCAGCAGTGAGTCGCCGCGCCAGGGCGTGCCGTACAGCACGGTGGTCACGTTGGTGGATGCGCCCATGGGCCGGAACTCCTTGTAGAACTTGTCGCGGTCAACGTCCTGCGCCTCGTCCATCTCAATGAGCACGTGGGCCGTGGCCCCGACGACGTTGCTCGACGGCTCGGCGCTCAGGAACAGCTGCCTCACCCTGCCCAGCCGCACGGTGCCGCCAGCCTCCGCGCTCCACAGGCCACCCAGACCGGCCTGAGCCAGCCGCTCCTTCAGCCGCGTCATGCTGATGCGCACCTGCGGATCGAACGTGGGCGCGGCCTTCACCAGGTTGCCGCCCTTCGCCGCGAACATCGCCAGCAGGAGAACCTCCATCTGCGCCGACAGCTCGTTCTTGCCGCCCTGGCGCGCGATCTCCACCGTGAACGTCAGGCCGCGCTCGTTGAGAACGCTGTCCATGACGGCCCGGCCTATCTCCATCTGGTACGGCCTTAGGTTCACCATCCCGTTCATTCGCCTAGCTCCACTCCAGCAGGCGCAGCAGCACCTGCACAATCACCGCTCCCGCCACCAGGAACACCAGGCCGTTGACGCGCGTCTTCAGCTCCTCCACGCTCCGCTCCAGGTGTCCCATGCGCTGGTCCAGCAGCGCGTCGAACGTAGACAGCGGCGACACGTCCACACCCGGCTTGCGAAACCTGCCCAGCACCTTCTGTAGATCTTCACTGCCCATCGGACCCCTCCGGCAACAGAACGCTGCCGACGCCTTCCAGCACGCCCAGCAGGCTCTGGTACAGGTCCTTCTCCGACCTGGGCGACAGCCGGTACCTGGCGGATACGGCTCTGACCAGCATCCCGATCCCCTTTATGAGAAGCTCCACGTTCTCCGGCTGCTCCTCAGCAAGCCTGCCCAGGCGCACCCTGAGCAGCGCGATCTCCTCGTCCAGGCCTTGCACCTGCCTCGCCCGGGACAGGCGCACGCGCTCCGCACGGGACAGGGCCTCCTCGTAGAACGCGCCGGGCTCCGGCTGCGATCCTCCGCTACTCTTTCGGGGCACCATCGTCTCCTTCCAGCGCCTCCACCAGGTGGTGCACGGCGTCGGGAGGCAGCGCCGAGGCAGCCTGCACAAGCCCCCTCAGCAGGCACACGGCCACAACCTCCCACTCTCGCTTCTCGATGGCCTTCGACATGGCGCTCACAGGCCGCCTCCCTTCCACGTATGCTATTCTGCTATCGACGGCTGCCGTCGGACCTCCGGCGGAGCACCAGGACGGTGATGGCCAGCGAGGACATCATCGTTACTAGTCCGACCCACGGCGGCGGGTCTTCTCTGTGATCGCCGGCCGCGCCTGCAGCCCAGTAGAGGCCCTGCAGAAGGAAGCTCAGGTTGACCAGTGCAAGCACCCGCGAGGCGATGCGCCTGCTCCGGTCGGTCGCGGAGTAGCGGGCGAAGTAGACGGCGTTGAACCCGCCCGACAGGGCGGTAAGCGACCCCTGAATGAGCGTCAGAGCCTGTAGAGATTCGGGCAAGGCTTCCTCCTGCGGCGGCGTCCCTGATTGGGAGACGTGCACGGAAGAGAATAGCACGGCTGTTCTATTAGGTCAACGGGAGTGTGGCGAGGGCCTCAATTGCCTAAGGGGGCGCTGCGGTGTTATCCTCGGCTGAAGGACAATCACAGGAGGGGGATCGGATGGCGAGCAGGGACGGAATCTCCGGAACACTATTGAGCGTGGACACGGCCGCCAGGGAACTGACCCTGGAGATACAGGTATTCGCGTTCGAGGCGGAACCGGCGTCGGACTTCAAGAGCTACACCTACGACCTGGGCGATGACTGGGACGACGAGCGACTCCGCGGCGCTGTGGGCGGGCACGTGGTTGGGACGGTGGTGGACGGAGTGGTCACGCAGCTGAGCGTAAGGTGAGCGGCACAGGTAAAGAACGCGAAGATCCCTTCTTGCCCGCCGAGTTTCCCCGTTCGGCGGCCTATGATCCCGACTGGGTCCTGGAAAACATGATGGGGCCCAATGCCCTTTGGCTGACGGAGTCGTTGGCGGGCTGCATGAGCCTCAGCCCCGGGATGCGCGTGCTGGATATAGGCTGCGGCAAGGGACTAAGCTCGATTTTCCTGGCCAAGGAGTACGGGCTGCAGGTTTGGGCGACAGACCTCTGGATCGACGCCGGTGAGAACTATCGCCGGATCTGCGAGGCGGGCGTTCAGGACAAGGTGTTCCCCATTCACGCCGAAGCCCATGCCCTGCCGTTCGCCGACGGGTTCTTCGACGCCATGGTGAGCGTGGACGCATACCACTACTTCGGGACGGACGACCTCTACCTGGAGAGCCACATGGCCCGGCTGGTCAAGCCCGGCGGGCAGATGGGGATCGTAGTGCCCGGGCTGGTCGAGGAGCTGACCTCAGACGAGCCACCGGAACACCTCTCGCAATACTGGGAGCCGGCGCTGTTCAGCCTCCACAGCCCGGCCTGGTGGAAGCGTCACTGGGAACGAAGCGGGCTGGTGACGGTCGAGCATGCCGACCTGATACCGGACGGATGGCGGCTCTGGATGGTCTCGGACCTGCTGTGGTCGGAGAGGCTGGGCAAGCCCAGCGACGAGGCGGATATGATGGGCCTAGACGAGGGACGAACCCTTGGATTCACCCGCATGGTTGGCCGCAGAAACGACCGTCCCGCGTCGCGGCTCGATACGCTCTAGGAGCAGCCACTGAAGTCACCTGCTCAGTGCCTCGCCCGTCACTCAGCCTGAGCGCTCGGAGGCTGGAAAACAGCAAGCCCCACGCTCCATTCGGAGCGCGGAGCCTGGTCACATTAGAGCCCTGCGCGCAGCAGCCGGGGCTAGCCGCCCAGCTTGTTCAGACGTGCCATCAGCCGGGACTTCCGGCGCGCCGCGTTGTTCGGGTGGATGACGCCCTTCACCGACGCCTTGTCCAGCGCCCTGATCGCACGATTCACGCTTTCGGTCGCGGCCTCGGACTCGCCCCGCGCGATGGCGTCCTGCGCCCTCTTCACGTAGGTGCGTGTCGCCGTTCGCACCGGCCGGTTTCGATCCGTCTTCCGAGCCACCACGCGGGCGGACTTTTGACTTGGCATTGAGCCGTCTCCTTCAGTTCTATCTTCCTGCGCCAACACGCAGGATCCGCTCCTCCTCCGGAGCGCTTCGCGTTACCGAGAACACGCCCACCACACCCTCCAGCCTCGAGAACAGCCGGCTGAGCTGACCCACGCCTGTGGTGTACAGCGTCAGGTATATGGACGCGCTGCTGTCCTCGTGCTCAGTGGTTATGACGCTGGCGATGTTCACCTTCTCCTGCGATACCAGCGTGGTTATGTCCCTCAACAGGCCCACGCGGTCCCACGCCTCAATGCGCAGCCGTACCGGGTACAGCGTCTGCCCGCTGCCCCAGTTCACGCTGACCAATCTCTCCTGCTCGCTCTCGTTCCGCACATTGTGGCAGTCGGTACGATGCACCGAGACGCCGCGGGTGCGGGTGATGTAGCCTATGATGTCGTCGCCCGGTATGGGGCTGCAGCACTGGGATACGCGCGTCAGCAGGTCGCCCACGCCCAGCACCTCGATGCCCGACGACGGCCACGTGAGCACCGCCGCCGCCGGCTCCACCGGCGACTGGTCCTGCTGCGCCGCCAGCCGTGAAGTCACCTGCGGTATGCTCACGAACCCGCTGCCGAGCGCCGCCAGGAACTCCTGTGCCGTGTCGTACTTGAACAGCGCACCCACGTCGCGCTCATCCATCTTGACGCTGAGGCGATGCAGCTCCTTGGTCAGCAGTTCCTTGCCGCGCTGGATGTTGGCGCTCCGCTCCTGCTTGCGGAACCACAGCCGTATCTTCTGGCGAGCGTTCGCCGTGTTTGCGTAGCCCAGGTTGGTGTTGAGCCAGTCCAGGCTTGGCCCGCGCTCCAGCTTGCTCGTCAGGATCTCGACCGTATCGCCGTTCTTGAGCTGCGTGTAGAGCGGCACCAGCTTGCCGTTCACCTTGCCGCCGATGCAGCGGTGCCCAAGATCGGTGTGTATACGATAAGCGAAGTCTATGGGTGTAGAACCCGCGGGCAGCTCTCTAATGTCGCCCTTGGGTGTATATACGAATACCTGGTCCTGGAACAGGTCCGTCTTCACGGACTCCACGAACTCCTCCGCGCCCACAACCTCTCTCTGCCAGTCCAGAAGCTGCCTGAGCCAGCTCATCTTCTCCTCAAAGCGGCGGTCCTTGGCCTCCCCCTCCTTGTAGCGCCAGTGGGCAGCCACGCCGTACTCGGACACCTGGTGCATTGAGTACGTCCTGATCTGTATCTCCAGCGGCGTGTTGCCCTGGTACATCACGGCCGTATGCAGCGACTGGTACATGTTGTCCTTGGGATTGCCTATGTAGTCGTCGAACTCACCCGGTATGGGGTGGTACAGCCCGTGGATGACGCCCAGGGCGCTGTAGCAATCGTGCACCTCCGGCACCAGGACGCGCAGTGCGAAGAGATCGTATATCTGGCTGAACTCCTTGCCCTGCTCCGCATACTTCCTCATCTTCTGGTAGATGCTGTAGATGTGCTTGGGGCGGCCCATGACCTCCGCATCAAGCCCTCGCTCCTTCAGCTCCTCCCGGAGCGACTGGCTCAGCCGGAGGATGTACATCTCCCTCTCGGTGCGCTTGGTGGTGAGCAGGCGCGAAATCTCCCGGTACCGGTCGGGATGGATGAAGCTGAACGCCAGGTCCTCCAGGCGCCACTTGAAGTCCCAGATGCCCAGCCTGTGGGCCAGCGGCGCGTAGATGTCCAGGGTCTCCCTGGAGATGGCGACCCGCTTCTCAGGCGAGTGCGCGCTCAGCGTCTGCATGTTGTGGAGACGGTCCGCCAGCTTGATGAGCACCACGCGAATGTCCTGGGCCGTGGCCACCAGCATCTTGCGCAGGCTGCCCGCCTGGCCGTCGTCGTAGTCGTAGCGCGGGCCATCCTCCGAGTACAGCAAGTCCATCTTGCTCAGCTTGGTGACGCCGTCCACCAGCCGGGCCACCTCCTGCCCGAACTGCTGGCGCAGGTCATCGAAGGTGACGTCGCAGTCCTCGATCACGTCGTGGAGCAGGGCGGCCGCGAGCGTGGCGGCGTCCAGGTTCAGCTCGGCCAGGAACAGGGCCGTATTGATAGGGTGCTCGACGTAGGGCTCGCCGGACAGCCGCTTCTGGCCGTCGTGAGCGCGGCAGGCAAAGTCGAAGGCGTCCTCGATAAGCGTGAGCCCATCCGGCGGCAGATAGACCCTGGCCTTCGACAGGATGTCCTCGGACGTATGTAACTCGTACTCAACACGTGCTCGTGCCATGGTGAGAGTATAGCGACTCGCCGTTGTTCCTGCAAACCTCGCAATCTTTCCTTCACATTCCTTACGAGTAACCCCATCCCCTTGAAGCTGTAGCGCAGTTGCCCTTATAATCCTCCAATGTGCATCTCGCACAGTGGCGAGAGGCAGAAGAGGCAATTCATGCAAGAGAACACCGGTACGCCAATGATAGAGGTCGAAGACCTCACCAAGTACTACGGCGAATACCCGGCCATCGAGAACATCAGCTTCACGGTCAACCGCGGCGAGATCCTGGGCTTCCTGGGCCCCAACGCCGCCGGCAAGACTACCACCATGCGCATCCTCACAGGCTTCATGCCGCCCACGTCCGGCACCGCGCGCATCGCTGGCTACGACGTGGTCGACCAGTCGCTGGAGGTGCGGCGCCACATCGGCTACCTGCCGGAGACCGTGCCTCTCTATACGGAGATGAGCGTCACCGACTACCTGGACTTCATGGGCCGCATCCGGGGCATGGACAAGGAATGGCGACGGCGGCGCATCAGCGAGGTCATCGATATCTGCCGGCTGGGCGACTACCGCGTGTCGCTCATCGGCAAGCTGTCCAAGGGCTTCCGGCAGAGGGTTGGCATTGCCCAAGCCATCCTCCACGAGCCGGAGGTGCTGATCATGGACGAGCCGACCATCGGCATCGACCCCATACAGGTAGTGGAGACTCGCAACCTGATCAAGGGCTTCGGCGGCGACCATACAGTCATCCTCAGCACCCACATACTCCCGGAGGTCAGCATGGTCTGCCAGCGGGTCATCATCATCCACGAAGGCCAGGTGGTGGCCGTGGACCGGCCTGACAACCTGTCCGAGCGCCTCCGCGGCACCGAGCGGCTGGAGGTAGACATACGCGGCCCCTCGGCGGAGGTGATGACTGCCTTCCGCGACCTGCCCGGCGTCCAGGACGTCACGCGCACGGACAGGGACGACGTGGGCATCTACCGTATCGAGACCACCGGTAGCGAGGACCTCCGCGCGGAGATCTCCAACCTCGTGCTGCAGCGCGGCTGGCAACTCCTCAGGCTGCAGCCCATTCAGATGAGCCTGGAGGAGATCTTCCTGCGCCTCACGGAGCCGGATTCGGACAGGGAATGAAGAACACCATAACCATAGCCTGGAAGGAGACCAGGACTTACTTCGCCTCCCCCATGGCCTACATCATCATGGCGGTCTACGCCGCCCTGGCCGCATACTACTTTGTTACCAGCATAAGCGGAGTCCTGCCGGAAGCCACTATCCGCGGCTACATCATCCCCAGCACCTTCATCTTCACGCTCCTCGCGCCCATCATCACCATGAGGCTGCTTGCTGAGGAGCAGAAGCTGGGCACGCTGGAGCTTCTCATGACCGCGCCCGTGCGCGACTACGAGATCGTCCTGGGCAAGTTCCTGGCCGCGATGGCCAGCCTGCTCTCCATACTGGTGCCGACCGTCTACCTGGTGTTGATGCTATGGTGGTTCGCCACGCCGGACATCGGCCCCATCCTGAGCGGGTATCTCGGCCTTGTGTTGTTCGGCATGGCCACGCTCTCCGTGGGTCTGCTCGCCTCCTCCCTTTCCGGCAACCAGATAGTGGCCGCCGTGCTGGCGATGGGCATCCTGCTCATCCTCACCGTCGTGGACCTCGCCTCCTCCTACGCGGGAGGCATATTCGCAGACCTGGTGCTGCAGATTTCCATCACCACGCACCTGGAGAGCTTTGCACGCGGCGTGGTTGACACGCACGACATTGTGTACTACGTCATCTTCACGATCTTCATGCTGTTCCTCGCCGTGCGGTCGCTGGAGTCCAGGAGGTGGAGATGAGCACGAGCGGCGACCGGCGGAGAGAGCGCCGCAGCCGCGCGAGGGGAGAGACTCCGGGCCGTTTCGACCGCGAGAGGCTGTGGGCAGCGCTTGCCGACGCTGGCCCCATCTTCTCGCTCTCCGGCGCGGTGATCTTCGTAGGCGGCCTGGTGGTGTTCATCACCATTCGGGAGCTGCGCGGCCCCGGACAGCTTCTGATGGCCCTCGCCGTCCTCATGCTGGCCATTGCAGCCGTGACCAACCTGCCGGCCGTCAGGAGCGCCGTCAGAGCGCGTGCCGGGCGCTACGCCGCCAACACCCTGATCATGGTGGGCGCACTCACCGCAATTCTGGTCCTGCTGGGCTTCATCTCCTACGAGAACTCCTACCGGCTGGACGTCACCGCGACCCGGCAATTCACCCTTGCTCCCCAGACTGAGCAGGTTCTTGAAGCAGTGGCAGAGCCGGTTCACGCCACCATATACTCCAGCCCCGAGGACGCACGCCACGAGCTGATCCGGCGTCAGGCGGAGGACTTCTTCTTCGAGTTCAACAGGCGCAACAGGAGCTTCACCTTCGACTTCGTGGACCCCGATCTTACGCCGTCACAGGCCAGACGCGACGGCGTCCAGGAGTACCCCACCATCGCGTTCCGCGCCACGGAGTCAGAGCGGAACCCATACCTGCTCACGCCCCAGTTCTTCGGTGAGGAGTTCACGCTTGCCGAGCAGGACCTGGTCAGCGCCCTGCTCATCTCCACGGGCGAGCAACAGAAGGTGGTCTACTTCACCACCGGCCACAGCGAACGAAACACCGGGGATTCCTCGGAGGACAGCGACGGCTTCGGCCTCGCACGCGCCGGCCTACTCGGCGACAACTACATCGTCAGGACGCTGAACCTCAAGGAGGTGGAGGAGATACCGGAAGACGCCGCAGTCCTGGTCATGGCCGGTCCGCGCAACAGCATCCTCAGGGACGAGCGCGAGATGGTGGAGCGCTACCTGCAGGGCGGCGGCCGCGGCCTCTTCCTGATTGACGACGCCATCAACACGCAGATGAACACCACGTTTGCAAAGTTCGGCATCGAGCTGCCTCAGGGCACCATTGTCGACACGGCAAGCTCCACAGTGGCGGACCCGCGCAGCCCAATCATCCGGCGCAGCGCCTACAACCAGGAGCACCCCGTGACCCGGCAGCTGGACGACACCTTCCTGACCGACTCAACCGGCATTGTGGGCATCATTGAGCGGGCGCCAGAGGGGCTTCCCCCAAACCCGGACGAGCTGAACATCCAGCAAACGCCGCTGGCCTTCTCCTCCCTATTCAGCTGCATTACCACCGAGCGGGACGCCTCCGACTGCTCCGACGAAAACGACATTCCCGGCCCGTTCCCCTTGGCGATGGAGGTGCAGCTGGTGGCCTTTGTCGGCGAAGAGGCGCCGGAAATCGTGCCGGGCCAGGAGCCAACCCTCGCCTCCATGATCATCTTCGGAGACTCGGACTTCGCGTCCAACAAGTTCTACTACGCCCTCAACAACAGCGACCTCTTCCTCAACTCCGTTGACTGGCTGGCCCAGAAGTACGACCTCATCTCCATACGCGCCAAGCCGCAGGCCTTCCGCCTCCTGGTAATCGACCAGAGGGAGTTCGACTTCATTCGCTACTCCAGCTGGTTCCTGCTGCCCACCGGCCTCATGCTCTTTGCCGGTATCGCCTGGTGGCGCAGAAGGTGATCCGGACACATGAGCATTCGCACGTCCATCATCCTGGTGGTAGCCCTTGCAATGGTCGCAGGCTACGTATTCTTCATCCAGCTAAGGCAGGTGGAGGAGGAGGAAGAGCAGCCGCCGTGGTTCTACAACCTGGACATATCCGACCTGACTCGCATCCACATTGAGGCGGAAGAAGGTGACGCCTCCTTCCACCTGGGCGATGACAACAACTGGCACATCGGAGACCCGGAGGGCATTCCCGTAGGGCTGGAGCGCTGGGGTGGCATCACACTGCTGCTGACCGGCCCTCGCAGCCGCCGCCTGCTGGACGAGCAGCCGACCGACCTGGGGCCATACGGACTGGACGCGCCTCCGACCGTCATAGAGGTGGACCTGAAGGACGGGCGCAGCATCAACGTGCTGCTGGGACTTACCACGCCGGACGGCCAGAACAACTACGCACAGGTGGAGGGCTTCCCGCAGGTGTTCACCGTGTTCTCAGGGTGGCGCGAGAGCCTCACAAATCTCATTGGAGACCCGCCCTACCCGGAGTGGTACTACAACGCGGATGGCACAACCATCAACCGCTTCGAGCTCTTCACAGAAGAGGGATTCCTGTCCCTCATCAGGGAACAAGACGAATGGCGATTCAACGATGATGAGGCAGCCCTCGTCGATCCTGATGAGCTCTCCGCTATACTTGCGCATCTGGAGAACCCTGAACAGGAGCTCATAGCGCCCGATACCCTGGACCTTGCACAATACGGCCTTGATCAGGCTGGGATTTCCCTATTCATGGAGACTCAGAGGCCGGACGACGAGGGTTTCAACGTGATTTCACATACCCGCTATCTTATGGGCGGGCTAACGGAGGACGGCAGCGCCTACTACGCGCAGACCGTGCGCGGCGAGTTTCCATTCCGTGAAGTCTTCACCATTGAGGCCTCATGGGTGGATGACCTGGTTGCGCTGGCGGCCAGCTACCCACATGCCGATGACTCGGAGAACGCGGGCGAACAGAACAATGAGGCATCGGCGACCAGCACTCCCTAGGCCGGCAGGACACTACCCGTGAAGGCGGATATAGTATCCATCGGCACCGAGCTGCTCATGGGTGAGCTGGTGGACACCAACTCCGCCTACCTGGCAGCCCGCCTGCCGCCCATCGGCATAGAGCTGCAGCGCATCACACACGCACGCGACGATCTCGACTCCCTCACGGACGTTCTGCGACAGGCGTCGCAGCGCTCCGACGTTGTGCTCACCACCGGCGGCCTTGGCCCGACCGACGACGACCTGACCCGCGAGGCCATCGCCTCGCTCTTGGGTGAGTCGCTGTACATCGACGCCGAGTCGCTGGAGCGCCTCCGCGAGACCTTCCGGCGCCGAGGCCTGAACATGGCGCAGACCAACGTCAAGCAGGCCAACCTCATTCCCTCCGCGCGCTCCGTACCCAACGACAACGGCACCGCTCCCGGCTGGTGGGTTGAGTCCGGCGGCAGGATCATCGTCGCCATGCCAGGCCCTCCCGGCGAGATGCACCCCATGTGGGAGACTCAGGTAGAACCTCGCCTGCGCGAGCGCTCCGACGGCTCCGTAATCCTCACGCGAAGCCTCAAGACTCACGGTCTCGGCGAGTCCGCCATCAACGAGCTGATCGCCCCGCTGTTCCACCTGCCAGACGTGGCCTTGGGAATGTACGCGCAGGCACAGGGTGTGCAGGTGCGTCTGCGTGCCCGTGCAGCCACATCAGAGGAGGCCGAGGGCATGCTGTCGCCCGTGGAAGAGGAGCTGCGCCGCCTGCTGGGAGAACACGTGTGGGGCGCCGACGGAGACGTGCTGGAGGAGCAGGTAGGCCGCGATCTGGCACGACGGGGACTGACTCTGGCCGTCATGGAGTCTTGCACCGGCGGCCTGCTGGCTCACACCATCACTCAGGTCGCGGGCAGCTCGGACTACTTCCTGGGCGGAATCGTGTCGTACACCAACGAGGTGAAGGCAGCCTGGGGCGTCGATCCATCGCTGATACGGGAGTACGGCGTAGTCAGCCCGGAGGTCGCCCGCGACATGGCCCGCGCGTGCCGGGAGTCGATGAACGCTGACATTGGCATCGGCATAACCGGCGTGGCAGGCCCGGACGAGCTGGAAGGCCAGCCGGTGGGCACGGTGCACATGGGGTTCTCGCACCGGTGGGGCGAGCATCACGTGACCCGTCGGTTCCCCGGACAGCGGGCGCTGATCAAGCAGCGGGCCACAGTGCAGGCGCTGCTGGAGCTGTGGGAGATGCTGCACCGCAACCCCAACTTTCACGCGTAAGCGCGCAGTCCCCCTTCCTGCTACCTAAGACAGGTCCGACAGGATGTTGCTCACCACCGATAAGACTCCTAAGGACAGCATTGCGTAGACCAATGCTGCTGCTGCCAGGCCAATCCCAAGAAACACCCGATGACTTATGTGGGCGGGAGTCGCTACAGCAGAACTTTGTTCTTCATGCATTCGGGCTGTTGACCATACCATAAACGCAATGGCAGGCCACAAATAGGGGCCTATGGACAGCGATCCGAGCCACGCCAGGAGCAACGCTGCACAGGTCATTGCCATCGCTAGTTGCCAGTATCGCTTTATGGCTGCGCACCAGAGAATGACGAATGACATGGCAACCGGACTGGCGACGGCTACCTGTGCTCGAGTGCCGCTTGACTCGGGGGCGATATTCCTATCGTAGTGAAGCCACCATACGGTAAACGCCCATGACAGCATATGGGCGACGAATGCCAGAACAATGGGAGATAGCAAGACCTTCACTGTCTTCCCCCAAGAGATGGAAACGCTGCGCTAGTCTTGGATGAAGCGACGCCGGGAGATCGAGAGTAGTCGCGCCTTGCGCCTAAACCGTCAGGCTGCGGTACAGCGCAGGCAGCCGGCGGGGCAGCGAGTGGATGTCCGCCAGCACCTCGTACCCCATGTCCTGGCACATCGAGCGCAGGTAGTCGTGGCCCTCTTTGTCCACGGTCAGGCAGAACGGGGTGATGCCGCGTCGCCTTGTCTCCAGTAGGGCCACCCGCGTGTCGTGGATGGCGTACTCCTTCTCCACGCCCTCGCGGCTGTAGCCGCGATCCTGCGGCCGCCCATCGCTGATTAGCACCAGGAACTTGGTGCGCGCCTCCAACTGATCGAGCTTGGTCACGGCGTGGCGAATCGCCGGGCCCATGCGCGTCGCCTGCAGCGGGGACACCTTGTCGATGCGGCGCTTCACCCGATCGGAGAGCGCCTCCTGAACGTCCTTGATGACGAAGAAGTCCACGTTCTCCCGCCCGTAGCCGGAGAAGCCGTATATGCCGTATGTGTCGCCTATGGTCTCCAGCGCGTGGATGAGGAGCACCAGGCTCTCCTTCTCCAAGTCCACAATGCGCTTGTAGCTGCGCCGCACACCCTCGCCCCTGCGGCTTCGCAGCCAGAACATGTACTCCAGTGGATCGTCCGGCGCATCCCACTCGTCCGCGAGACGCCGGGACTCGTCGATGGCCTCCGCCGTGGACGCGCTCATGTCCATGAGGAAGACGACCGCCACGTCCCGCTGCACCTTGTTGCGCCTCACGTACACCTTCTCCGACGGCGAAGTGCCGGAGCGCCTGTCCACCATTGCCTCAATCACCTCGTCCAGCTCCAGCTCGTCGCCGTCCTGCTGCCGCTTCACCTTCTGCAGGCCCTGCGGCACCATCAGCTCGAACTGCCGGCGAATCTGAGACGCCAACGCTGCATAGCCGTCCAGAGTGGCGGTGAAGTACGTCGAATCCCCCTCCGACATGTCCTTCTCTCGCAGCAGACACCACCGCGAGCGGTAGTCCGACATGCGATAGTCCCACTCGTCGTAGAGGAAGGAGGCCGGTTCCTTGACCTCGAGCGGCCCTCCCTGCTCCTCCTCGTCGTACGAGGGGTCGTAGGCCATGGTCGTTTGTTGGATGGCGCCCTGCGGAGTCCCTCGAGACCCAAGCTCCTTGACCAGGTCCGAAACGAACATCCCCTTGCGCTGGGGATCGACGCCCTGGTTGTTTGTGACCGGCTTGTTTGCCTCCGCCAGCAGCCGCTCCATCTCGCCCTTGGAGATGGTCTCGCCCTTTGCGCCGCGCTCCCTTTGCGACTCTCGCAGCATGGAGATGACCTGCATGAGTTCCGGCTTGAACTCGCCGCGGTAGTCCACCGGCGGAGGCGACTCGTAGGGCTGCTCCTCGCCATCGCCGAACTGCTGCTGCGCCTCCATCAGCTCGCGCATCATCTGCTCCCACTCCTCGTCGCTCATCGACTCCGAGGCGGACTGCTCGTCCGGGAAGTCGCCCTGCTCCCACTCCTCCTCCGGCACCTCCTGGTTGGGCAACTGGGATATGATCTCGTACATGCGATAGGTGGCCTCCGCGCTGTCCTCCACCGTTGCCTGCGTGCTGGAGAGCGGCCTGACAAGTTTCCATAGCACATCGGCGGACGCAGCGAAAGGCTCGGGCACCATCAGCTCGCTGCCCTGCTGCAGGCTGAACCGGATGAGCAACTCCACCATCGCCTCGCGGACGGGCAGATCCTCCAGCCGCGGCCTCTCGGACAGCTCCAGGATCTGGACTTTGGCGTAGGCCCGGCGGATGCCCGGGTACTCCGCCTTGACGCGATAGTCCAGCCGGAAATCCTCCACCGCAGTGAATATGTCCCGCACCAGGTCCCCGTACTCAAACAGCCCAAAGAAGCGTTGGATGTCCGCCAGCCCCACGGCCCGGTCGTCCTGGATGTCGGCGTCCTCATCCTCCGCGGACGGCGTCGGCATCTGCCTGTCCTCGAACTGCGTGGGAGGCCTTTCGAACGAGAAGTTGAAGCTCTCGAACTCCAGGCGCGCGACCTGGTGGGTGGCGACCACCTTGTACCAGTCGAAGTTATCGTCCTTGTTGCTGAACCGCTCCGCCACGTGCGGCAGATATACGGTGGCGCCTTCCGCCATCATCTTCTCCAGCGCCACCCAGCCCTTGCCCTGTGCCTCCTCCGCCTGGTGGGCTGCAATCTCCACGTCCTGCGCGGAAAGGGCGCGGCAGTAGAGGCGCATGATCTCCTTGACGCGGCCAAGCTCCACCCCGGTCGACAGCTTCTCCAGCACCTCTTCAGAGCGCGACGACTCACCCTTGAAGTATGCCGCGCCGCCCTCCGGGTTCTCCTTCAGGATCGTTACGCCCGTCTCGTACCACGTCTCCAGCTGGTTGATGCTGACGCGCCTCAGCACCTGGGGCACGCCCTTCAGGTAGTCGAGCACAACAGCGTGGTCTATGCGGGACAGCGAGTCCGCCATGTTGAGCACGTGAACGTGCACGTATCCGTCCAGCTGGCCCAGCGCCGAAGAGCTTTCGCGCAGGAACGCCGGCACGTTCACGCCACCGAAACCCGCAACGCGACCGACCAGCGACAGGTAGCGTGAGCGCTCCACGCGCTCCACGCGGGAGAGCGACTCGCCCACCACCTGCAGGCAGCCCGTTGCCTGCTGCCACTCCTTGCCCAGGAGTGCAGAGATGAGAGACAGGCACGACCTGGTATCCTCCCTGAGGGTGGGCAGCACTTCACTGGACAACGACAGGAAGGACGATGCCTCATCGACCGACCTCTCCGCGATGGACTCCATCATCGTCACGAGATGCTGAAGCTCGCTGAAGGTCAGGACGGACAACAAATCGCCGCTGACCTCGAAGTAGCGCGTGGTCAAAACGCCGGACCGCCTGCCCCTGCCGTACAGTCTCTTGCCGATCTGTGCCCACTCGGACACATCCCAAGGCTTGAGGCTGGCGACTATGCGCGGGCTGGCCCGGAAGTAGGCCCCGGCTGCCGAGGGTGACTCCTCCGTAATGGAGTTGCCCCAGTAGCCCCACTGTTTCAGGTGCACAAAGGGAAGAGCCCGGACGGCGGCTGGGCTTGCCCGGAAGTACTCCTTTGCGGCCTCCCAGGAGCGGCCGGCCTGCTGCGCGATGGCGAGACCCCAGTCCACCCAAGCCACCATCTCCTCATCGCTGAGCGACTCTGAGACGGGTGTCCAGGCCTCCCTGAGCGACTCAGAGAGATCCTTGGGGTAACGCTGGAACTTCTCCTCAGTCTCCGCCAGTGTCACTTGCTGCATTGTGCAATCTGCCCGCGCCTCCCGGGGCTGAGATCAGGCATCGGCCGTCGGTGCGGCCCCAGCGGCCGCCGAATCCGGCAGCCTACTCGAAGATGGAGTTGATTACCTCGTCTATGCTGCGCTGGACCTGCTGGTCATCGGTGAGGGCCCAAGTCACGGCCACCTGGCATGCCCTGCGCGGGGCAATCCCGTTGTTTATCAGCTTGCCGGCGTAGATCAGCAGCCTCGTGCCCACGCCCTCCTGCAGGCCGTGGTCTCTCAGGTTGCGCACCTTCTCGCCCAGCTTGGCGAGGGCCAGGGACACCGACGCAGAGGCCCCGCTCTCGTGCTTGATGATCTCGGACTCAAGCTCCGGCGGCGGCGCGTTGAACTCCATGGCCATGAACCGCTGCCGGGTGCTGTGCTTCAGGTCCTTGAGCGCGCTCTGGTAGCCGGGGTTGTAGGAAAGCACCATCAGGAAGCCCTGGTGAGCCTCGATAATCTCACCCCGCTTGTCTATGGGCAACAGGCGCCTATGGTCTGTGAGGGGGTGGATCAGCACGGTGGTGTCCTTGCGGGCCTCCACCACCTCATCAAGGTAGCAGATGGCGCCCACCTTGACGGCTCTTGCCAGCGGCCCATCCATCCACCGTGTCTCGTCTCCCTCCAGCAGGTAGCGGCCGACGAGGTCGCTTGCCGTGAGGTCTTCGTGGCAGGCTATGGTCATGAGTGGGACGCTGGCTCCCGCCGACCGGTCGCCGGAGCGCTTGCTCCTGGTGATCCTCGTGACGGGCCGCCCCAAACGATAGGACATGTACTCGACGAAGCGGGTCTTGCCGGTGCCCGTAGGCCCCTTCAGCAGGACCGGCATCTGCTGCGAGTATGCCACCTCGAACAGCTCAACTTCATCGCCAACGGGCAGGTAGAAGGGTTCCTCCTTGACTACGTACTCCTCGGTACGATAGGAGGTGTATGTTTCAGCTTCAGCCATTGCTCCTCCCGGCAGGCGCCTTTACCCGGCCAGCCGCTCCTGCCACAGCTCTTCGATCTTGCTCTGGAGGCCCTCCAGGTCACCGTCGTTGGCAACCACAACGTCCGCGTGCTGCACTCGCTCCTCCGAGGACATCTGCGACGCCATTCGGGCCCTGACCTGTTCCTCCGTGAGGTTGTTGCGCGCCTGAAGGCGGCTGATGACGTCCCCCTCCGGCGCAATGACCACCCACACCTCGTCGGCGGCGTCCGTCCATCCCGCCTCAATCAGCACTGCGGCGTCCAGCACCACAACGCCGGTACCCAGCTGCCTCTGCTCCTCGATGCCGTCCTCGATCTTCTGACGGATGCGCGGCCAGGCGATCGCGTTGAGTTGGGCCATTGCCTCCGGGTTGCCGAACACCTTGCCTCCAAGCGCCCGGCGGTCCACCTCGCCATTCGGCTGCAGCACGTCCTCCCCGAACGTCTCCACGACCTCGCGGTGGCCGTCCGTGCCGGGCAGATACACCTCGTGGCCGTACCGGTCGGCGTTGAGTACCTCGGCTCCCAACTCGCCCAGGATGCGGGACACCTCGCTCTTGCCGGCACCGATTCCGCCCGCCAGACCGATGACCTTCATGCTACCCCCTCTGCCACGCGTAAGGGCAATTCTATACGCGTTCCCCTGCCTTAGCAAGAGCAATTCAGTACGGATGGAGAATCGCCTGCGTCTCACCATAAGCGCGATAAGCGTTTCTCCGGGCGATTACTTTCGCCCTGCGGCTATCGCCTCTTCAGCACTCCAAAGACGATAAGGAAGAGAGGCTGGACAGCCGTGAACCAAGCGCCAACCGCGTAGGGTAGGAGGCCACGGGCCGCCACCTCCACCAAGGCGGCTCCTGCGGCAGGAATCAGAAGGGCCAGGCCCCACCAGCCGGAGCGCCCCATGTCTCTTGCGCGCTTGGCGCAGATCGCGACCGTGGCGTAGGGCGTCAGAACGTAGAACAAGAAGTTCCTTGCGACCCTCGAGAACCCTCCCTCGTCCGGTTCCATATCTCGCAGCAGGTCGAACCAGAGCAGCAGCAGAGAAACTGTGATCTGGAAGGCGAAGAAGCCAATGATTCCCGCGAGCCAGTATGTTCTTCGACTGATTTCCCCTCTGGGGCTGAACCAGACACGGGCGAAATGCTGCACCAGATTGACTCGGGGGCTTGGGATGGGCTGCGCGTTCCGCGCCATAGCTTCCTCCACCCAAAGCAGCGCCAAAACAACGGGTGCGAGATACGGGCCAATAGAGAACACCGCCACAAACATGAGTATGCTAAGAGCAACTGCAATCCCAGCGACCACTTGGCGGCCCATCATTGTGGCTCCCTCGTGTCAGCCGAGCATGGGCCGTACCGGCTTCCCCGACCAATGACCCAACTGAAATCTGCGTGCATGAGCGCACATTTGTCCCTTGAGCGCCAAGCCTCCCATTCGCTGCAATTCGGTTCGTCCCCCAGGCAGGCTTCGGGGCATCCCATCAACTGTCTCCGGCACATCGACTCACTTTGGACAGTACTGCCCGTGATCGGATTCGTCAAACGCACTGTCCCGGACTTGTGCCTACAAGCCATCGCAGATATGGCGGAAATCACGCTGCCACGCTTAGCGGTTCGGGGAGTTGAGTAGCACAGGGAGCTTGCCCCCCTCATTCCAATTCGCAGCCGCTTCTGCGAGAATGGAGGAGCGCCGTCGCCAACATCTCCCGGAAGGACTCCCATGCCAAACCGCCTGATACACGAGACCAGCCCATACCTGCTGCAACACGCCCACAACCCCGTGGACTGGTACCCCTGGGGCGAGGAGGCTCTCGCACGGGCGCGGGCGGAGGACAAGCCTCTGTTCCTCAGCATCGGCTACTCCGCGTGCCACTGGTGCCACGTCATGGAGCGCGAGTCGTTCGAGAACGACGACATCGCCTCGCTCATGAACGAGAGCTTCGTCAACGTGAAGGTGGACCGCGAGGAGCGCCCGGACATCGACTCCATCTACATGGGCGCCATCCAGGCCATGACCGGCCGCGGCGGCTGGCCTCTCTCGATGTTCCTCACGCCCGCAGGCGAGCCGTTCTACGGCGGCACCTACTTCCCGCCCGACGACCGCCACGGCATGCCCGGCTTCCCGCGGGTGCTCGCCGCCATCTCGGACGCGTACCGGCAGCGCCGCGGCGACGTGGCCAACTCAGCGAAGCAGATCACCGCGGCAATGGGCACCATGGGCCAGGCGCTCACGGACTACACGCCGCTCTCCAGGGACACCATGTCCCTGGCCTACACACGGCTGCGCAACGGCTTCGACCACGAGCACGGTGGATTCGGCACCGCGCCGAAGTTTCCGCAGCCCATGGCGCTCGACTTCCTGCTCAGGCATCACGCGAGGACCGGCGACGCCAACGCACTTGAAATGGTGGAGCTGACGCTCACCCGCATGGCGCGCGGCGGCATGTATGACCAGCTCGGCGGCGGCTTCCATCGCTACTCCACCGACCCGTTCTGGCTCGTCCCCCACTTCGAGAAGATGCTCTACGACAACGCGCTCCTGAGCAAGCTGTACCTCCACGCCTACCAGGCCACCGGCAGCCCGCTCTACGCCCGCATCGCGCAGGAGACCATCGACTACGTGCTACGCGAGATGACCGATCCCCTCGGCGGCTTCTACTCCGCGCAGGACGCCGACAGCGAGGGCGAGGAGGGCAAGTTCTTCGTGTGGACGCCCGTCGAGATCGACGGCGTGCTAGGCCGCGAGGACGGCGCAGTGGTGCAGGCGCACTTCGGCGTCACCCACGAGGGCAACTTCGAGGGGCGGAACATCCTCCACCTGCCCGCCGGCAGCGACGATGCCGCGGCGGAGACGGACGGCGTGATAGCCCAGGGCAAGCGACTGCTGCTGGAGAGACGCAGCAGCCGCATCCCGCCCGCAACCGACACCAAGGTGCTGACGGCCTGGAACGGCCTGATGCTGCACAGCATCGCCCTAGGCGCAGTCGTGCTCAACAGGCCGGGCTACCTGGACGCCGCCATCGCCAACGCCTCGTTCCTACTTTCGAACATGAAGCGCGACGGGCGTCTTCTGCGCACCTACCGTGACGGCCAGTCCCGGCTCAACGCCTACCTGGAGGACTACGCCATGCTCGCCGAGGGACTCATCACCCTGTACGAGGCCACGTTCGATCGCAGGTGGCTGAACGAGGCTAGCGACCTGGCTCACCAAATGCTGGAGCTGTTCTGGGACGAGCGCGAGGCCAGGTTCTACGACACGGGCACAGACCACGAGACGCTGATCGTGCGCCCGCGTGACATCACAGACAACGCGATGCCGTCGGGCGGCTCCACGGCCACGGACGTGCTGTTGCGCCTGAGCGTGCTCACCGACGAGCCGTCCTACGCCCGCACGGCCGCGGCTGCGCTCAGGTCCGTTCAGCCGTACATGGCCCGCGTGCCCGAGGGCTTCGGGAACTGGCTCGGCGCGCTGGACTTTCACCTGTCGTCGCCCCACGAGATCGCCATCGTGGGCCCGCTCGACGACGGGGACACGAAATCGCTGCTCAACGCCGTACACGGCCGCTACCTGCCGAACCGCGTGATCGCCGGTTTCGATCCGGCAGGCGGCATCTCCTACGACGACATGCCTATGCTGGAGGACAAGGTGATGCAGGGCGGCCGGCCAACCGCCTACGTGTGCCACAGCTACGTCTGCCAGAGGCCGGTGACGGACGCCGCGGAGCTTGCGCAGCAGCTGGACGCGCCGGGCGGCCCCGGCGGCGCCCTGGATCCTGGCGGCCTCGGCCCCGTGACGGTGCTGCCGACGTAAGATTGGAGGCGTGGCATGCAGAACGTGCTCGGATTCGGCGGATTCTTCTTTCGAGCGAAGGACCCGGACGGACTTGCGAAGTGGTACCAGGACCACCTTGGCATCAATCCTGCTCCGACCAACATGGATATGGCGCCCTGGGTGACCGAGTCCGGTGTCACGGTCTTCTCGCCCTTCGCTGCCGACACGGACTACTTCGCAGCGGACAAGTCCTTCATGCTGAACTTCCGCGTGGCCGATCTGGACGCGATGACCGCACAACTGAGAACCGCGGACATCGAGGTCAGCCACGAAAGCGAGATGGAGGGCATAGGCCGCTTCGCCCGCATCCACGACCCCGAGGGCAACGCGATTGAGCTTTGGGAACCCGCATCGTGATGCGGTGATCCCGCCACCGTTAGGGACGCCTACGGCGTCGGGACCGGGGGCAGCACCTTGTACTTCCGGTCTGGGGTCCGCTCTGCGGCCGGCAGCACCTCCACGACCACCCTGGACAGTCCCACGACCTCGCCGTCGGAGTCGAAGCTGTAGTTGTCTCCGATAGCGCCGCTCCAGGTGATGTCGTACATGCAGTCGCGGAAGCCGTCGGCATCCTGGTCGTCGTTCGTCCTCTTGAGGCACTCCGCGGCGATGTACACGTCGTCGTATGCCGAACCCAGGTGCCACGGCAAGGTCACATACTCATACCGCTCCCGGAAGTCCGCCAGGACCTCCTGGGCCTTCTCATTGTCCGGGTCGAGGTCGGCCGTGATGGCCTTCATGCCGTCCGCAGCCGCGCCCGCAATTTCCAGGGCGGTCGTCCCTACGGAAATGGTGTCCGCATAGATGGGGCCTTCGAAGCCCAGCTCCCGCGCCTGCTTGATGATGGTGCCGCCCGCAAACTCGGACTGG
Source organism: Dehalococcoidia bacterium (assembly GCA_034423135.1). GTDB lineage: Bacteria > Chloroflexota > Dehalococcoidia > Lucifugimonadales > UBA2985 > JAPPHY01. The sequence continues at coordinate 25,517 of DAOUJC010000005.1, forward strand.
GGCGCTACGTGCAACGCGTCCGGGTCCTCGGCGAAAAGCTTTGTCAGCTGGCTCCTGAAGTCCGTGACATCCGAACCGAACTGCTCGGCGGCCACGACTTCTCCGCCGCGCTTCTCAAACTGCTCGACTGAGGTGCGACGGACGCCCTCGGCGTAGTCGGTGCTCTCTGTGATGGTCGCGAGCGTGCGCACGCCGTCGGCCCACAGGACGTTGCCTGTGGTGATGCCGACCTCCAGGTCACTGATCTGCGTGCGGAAGATGTAGTCGCCGGCCTTGGCGATGTCCGGGTTGCTGGCGAGTCCAGAGAACAGGATCACGCCATCGGCCTCCGCGTGCGGAGCTACGCCAAGCATGGCCGAGCTGCACGAGGTGCCCAGGATGATCTTCACGCCCTCAACTTCGGTCAGCTTGTTGTAGGCAGTGATGGCGTCATTGGCGCTGCAGCGAGAGTCCTCGACCACAAGCTCCAGCATGCGGCCGTTCACGCCTCCGGCCGCGTTGATCTCGTCCACGGCCATCTGCTTGGCCTGGTTGGCGACCGTCCCGTAGGTCTCGCCGGGGCCGGTCAGCGACTCCATCACCCCGATTCTGAAGGCGTCATCATCCCCGCCGCAGGCCAGCGCGGCGACCGCCAGAACGACCATCGAGGCGAAGATTAGAATCCGTTCACGCAACGACCGCATAATGCCTCTCTAGTGTCGGCCGCAAGTCTTGGCTGGGCACTACGGTTGCCATACTACCACCCTCGCCAGCGCGCTGTCGAATACGTGGGGTAGGGCAGTCCCAATACCATTAGTACAGTCCCCGTCCTAGTGGGTAGTGAGCAATTGCCACCGTGAACGTCATTGCGGCGGAAGCCGCAATCCAGTGCGAAATCTTGCTCATTGCAAGTCCTCAAACAAGTCCCTCCACGACGGATTGCTTCTCTCAATCATCTGAAGCTTCCACACCCGCCTCCACTCCTTCAGCTGCTTCTCCCGTTCGATTGCGCTCAGCATCGTTTCATGGGCTTCATACCAGACCAGGGTGGTCACGCCATATCTCTCGGTGAATCCCTCTGCAACATCGTTCTTGTGCTGCCAGACCCTCTGCACAAGATTGGACGTTGTCCCAATGTACAGCGTGCCGTTGCGTTTGCTGGCCAAGATGTATACACAGGGCTGCTTCATTAGGGTGATTTCTAGATTGCGGCTTCCGCCGCAATGACGGGGGAATGTCGTCTGTCTTTGCGCATCCCATACCGCCCCTGCGGCGGCGCGACAAGCCTATGCGGCCCGTATACCGGCACCGTCCTGCCAAGGCAGGGAGCACATGCCACCGTAATCGTCATTGCGGCGGAAGCCTCAGCCCCGTCACCGTGCTGCCGATTTCGGACGCCCAGCCTATCAGCCGTACAGCCAGTCCCTGAGCGCCCGTATGTGGTCGGGGCGCGTGCCACAGCACCCGCCGATTATCCGAGCACCTTGTTCGCGCCACCCTTTCGCGTACTCCAGGTACTGCTGCGGGTCTAGCACGTTTGCCCCTGGATACGCGGCGCCGAAGCTGGGGAAGTGGGCGTAGGCGCCGAATGTACCAGACCAGTTGCTCTTGACTATCTCCAGCCCCGGCCCGGTGTGGTCGACCGGCGTGTGCATCACAAACACCGCTGCAACGTCCCTGTCCTTCATGGCCTCGATGGCGTCCTTGAGCGTCTCGCCTGCGTGCGTGCCGTCTCCGTGCCGGCCGCGGATACCCAGGTACAGCTCGTCGCCTTCCTGTAGGATCGAGAGTCCGACCCACACAGGCAGGCCAAGCTCCGCCGCCGCGTCTACCGACGCCAGCGTGTCCGATATGCGGATCAGCATCTCGCCGACCGCCACGTCCGGGCCGCCCTTCGCCATCTCGCCAAACTGCTCCCGGTACGTCTCCAGCGCCGTCTCGTAGGGCACCGGGACCTGCGCGTGCTCCTTGGGATGCATGGTCGCAACGGAGGCCGCGATGACCACCGAGTCCTCTTTGCCTGCGTTCTTCCTCGCCTGCACCGCCGCCTCGATGCCCAGCCGGTTGGCTTCCGCTACCTTGTGACCGAGGTCGCCGCGCTCCAGTGAGTCGCGCCCCGCGGCGAAGGTGTTGGTGATGATGATCTCGGCGCCCGCTTCGATGTACTCCTCGTGAATCTCCCTCACCAGCTCGGGATGCGTGAGCATCGGGCCGCCCGACCATGTAGTGGGGCTTGCCATCCCCCGCCACTCGAACTCCGAGCCCATGCCCCCGTCCATCAGGATCGTCTCGCCCGCTGCGATGCGGGCCTGCATCTTCTCAAAGTTGCCCATGTTGCCCTCCTCGCGAAGTCTGGGGTTGCCGTTCGATCCAAGGTGCGAACTGCCCCAAGGTTACACCGCACAAGGTGGGAATGTCCAACAGTTTGCCCGGCTATGCGCCCTCTTGGATGGTGATGGAGGAGATCGCGTCGCCCGGCGAGGTCGCCGATCCGGGGTCGCGCGGCGATATGCCGTTCACCACGTCCATACCCTCGATCACCTGGCCGAACACCGCATGCGCATCGTCCAGGTGTGGAGTGGCTGCGAAGGTGATGAACCACTGGCCGCCGCCGGTGTCGGGTCTGCCGACGTTCGCCATCGAAAGCACACCCGGCCCGTCGTGGCGTCTCAGGGGGCTGAACTCGTCCGGTATCGTGTATCCGGGGTTGCCTCTGCCCGTGCCCGTCGGGTCGCCGCCCTGCGCCATGAAGCCGGGAATGACGCGGTGGAAGGTCACGCCGTCGTAGTAGCCTTCACGCGCCAGGAAGATGAAGTTGTTGACCGTCACCGGCGCCTCCTTGGCGAACAGCTCGATAACGATCTCGCCTCCCTTCTCAAGCTCCAGCGTCGCTGTGTAGCTCTTGTCCGGGTCGATCGTCATCGCCGGCGGCGAGTCGTACTGCTGAATGGTTGGCGTGGGCACCGGAGTCGCCGTCGGGATGGAGGTCGGAGTCGGATCCGATCCGCACGCAGCCGCAAGCAGCACGAACGGCAGCACGGCCAGCAAAGCACGGAGGTATCGAGTCAGCATCATATCGTCACTCTCATGCGAGGGCAACACCCCAATCACCGCTCACCCTGAGCTTGTCGAAGGGCGTGAGCATCAAGCACCATAGTATCCGGCCAGCCTCTCCAGCGCGGCGGGGAACTCGTTTTCGTTGAACACCAGCCGGAATGTTCCCTTGGCAGGGCCTTCCCGCACAGTCATGGTTCCGCAGTTGAAGGCTTCTTGCAGAGTCTCAAGAACGCGTTGCTTGTAATCCGTATCCGGGTGGCCGAGCAGGTGCCCCCCTTTGGTCTCGAAAATCAGCACATGAGGCACGCCGTGTTTCTCGCCGCCCAAGGCTACGAAGTCCGGCCAGATGCGTTCCTGCTTCCAGCCACGCAGATAGTAGTCGCCTCCCTGTCGGACGGCCACCCTGTGCCACCATTGCAGCGCCTTTTGTTCGTCAAGGTAGCGAGCGAAGTTACGTTCCAGGTCGGAATCAAACTGCCGCGTGTATACGGGTTCGAACAAGCTGAGCTGCACCAGCCTACCGTCGTTCCTGCCCAACAGTCCGTCAGAGACTGCCACAGGTATCTCGTAGGACTCTTTCATGCGGAAATTGGGCTGTCCCGCCTGAAGGTCAAAACGGATTTCGCCCTTGCTCAGCTTATCGCGGAATATTCTCTCCGCCTGCTCCTCCACCAAGCCTTTGACGTGTTCCCGCAGGGCGTAGGCATGGTACGAGCGTTGGTCATAGATATGGTCGTCATCTTCACCCTCTGCCCGGAGCCTTCTCACCAGGTTGCCGGCTATGCGGGACGCCTGCCACGCGTTGGGCATTACGTCCGACAGACGGCGGGCAAACCAGGATATGCTGACGGTCTTGTCGATAACCAGTTCCTGGGGAGCGTGGAAGATGGTAGGAGTATCCCCAACGTCAACCGTTGCGCTTTGCCGTTTGGCGCTGTCTGGAAACACGCTTTGCGGGTCATGCTCCACAATGGAAGCCCAATCTACGCGGGGCAGGATGTGCCTCTGGTAGCCCAACTCTATCCAATCGCCACCGTCCTTGTGCAGGACCAGAGGCAGGAATATGTCTTTGCCGCGGAACTGTTCCCGCCTTATGACCTGTATCCGGCGAAATTCCGAAGATGTGCTAAACACTTCATCACCCAGGCCGGTCAGCCCCTCCTGCTCCAGCCCGTTCTTCACCTGGGCCACTGCGTTTCCAACGTTGGTTTTCCAGCAGTAGACGTAGCACTGGTCAAGGGCCTCCCGTCCGGTACGGCGTGCGTGGGGCTGGCGCATCACCCGACCCACAAGCTGCGTTATGGCCCGCTGGGCGCTGGTGTTGTCCAGCATTACCAGCACATAGGCAAAGGGGCAGTCCCAGCCCTCCATCAAAGCTGCCTTAGTGATTATCCAGCGTATCTGTGAGTACTCCGACAGCAGGTCTTCGCGGCCCAGGTCATCGCGTTCCGCGGATTTGATGGCAACCGCTTCGGCGGCAACCTCCAGACTCTGCGTCAGATACTCCCGCACGTCATCGGCGTGGATGTGGTCGTAGTCTCTCTGGTCTCTTCCGGTACGCTCTACGCGCACCACTGCGATGGGCCGGATGTACCGGCCCTCGCTGTTCTCGAGTGACCTCGCTTCCGCTTCCAGCCTGACCAGGTGTTCAGCGGCCTCGCTTAGTGTAACTTGCCATTCTGCGTCGGGGTAGGACGTCACCTGCACGGGGAGCTTGATCATCTCCTCGTTCTTGAGCTCAACGCCGGTTATGTCCACTAGCAGGTTGCTTATGCCGCGGTTGGGCGTAGCCGACAGCTCTATGACCATGCTGGGGTCCAGGCGGTTGACTGAGCGAACGAACTCCTCGTTGGCAGCCCTATTGACGGCTCCATACGCCTTGTGCGCCTCGTCCAGCACTACCACGGGACGCAGCATCTTGAACACGTTGAACAGGCTGTGTTTCACCGGGCCGTTCTCTGAGGTACGCTCCAGGTCCGGGTGTTGCTCCAGCAGCCGGCCGTCTCCGAGCGCGTCATCGCTGTCCGGGAACAGCGTTGGATAGCGGCCGGAGTCCCGGAACATGCGCAGGAATTCCCGTCCCTTCTGGCGGTTCGCGGCGGGCAGCATTAGCAGCATCACGCACAGGTAGTGCTCCACGTCTGACTGGGTGAAGGGCGTCTCCTTTTCAAGCAGCTTTACCCGCTCGCCGCTGGCCCAATTCAGCATCTGCCGGTAGGGGTGCTCGCGATTCTTCAACGCAGCCTTGGTCTGCTCATAGATGGCGCGGGTTGGCGTGATCCACAGGGTCAGGCCGGTCTGCCGGTTGAGCTGGTGCAGCGCGGCCGCCGCAAGTAGCGTCTTGCCCCCGCCGGTGGGCACCTTGAAGCAGACGTGGGGAATGGGGCGCCCGGCGTCATCAGTGCGGTCAACATACGCGCCCGCGGTTTGCGCCACGCCACCGGCATTTCTGAGACTCTGCCAGGCAGTCTTGGGGTAGTTGCGGACGTCATCCGGAACAATCCGTCCGCGGCTCTCGAATATCTCTGTGTCTTCCTGCGACTCCCGCCGTGCTTTGTTCAGCTCGTCGCGCCATCCTTCGAAGGCTTGCAGGGCTGCCGCCTGGTAGTCCTTAAGCTCCATTACGCAGACTCCGACGCGGGACGGTGCATTTCATAGGGGATCTGGCAGAAGGTTATGCCCATTGCCGTAAGCTCACGCTGCCCCATGTATTTGCCAGCTCCAAAGACTATGGCCTTTCTCCCGTGCCCACGGCTAGCCGCGCTGATGCGCCTGGCGCGGTCCTCATTGAACATCGCCTCATTGCCTGCCAGGTATTCTGCGCCAGGCTCATACAGCAGGTAGTAGTCGTGCGTGTTGCTGCTGTAGAACAGCCCGTCCTCATTCTGCCGCTGCAACTCTGCCTCCCCTGCGGATGTGCCGGATGCCGTGTGCAGCAAGTAGGCGGCCAGCGCGGGGTACTCCGGCAGCGTATCTCCCGTGAGCATCCCCTCCGCGTCTATGGGGTCACCCAGGGTGCAGTAGGTGAAGGAGCCGCCCAGCCCATCCCGCAGGGCTTGATCCCTGGCGTTTGGAGCTCCCTTGATGACGCTCCTCACCCGCTCCGCGGTGATGGTATCAGCATACTCCTCGCACTCCACCAGGATAAACTTGCGGTTACCTCCGTCCTCTTTGTTGAGGGCGAGGACAGCGTGGGCTGTGGTACCGCTGCCAGCGAAGGAGTCTAGGACGATGGCACCAGAATCGGTACTCAATCTCAAAAGACGTTGTAACAGCTTTAGTGGCTTTGGAGTGTCAAAGACCTTCTGGCCATTGAAGGCTTCCTTTAATTCTGCCCCCGCGTTTCGTGTGCTACCCGCAAATTGGTAAGGCCACCAAGTCTGGTTGACCACGCCGTGTTTAGCCTCCGACAGAAACTTCTTCTCCATTGGGAAATCAGCGTCGCCTGTATTCCCCCACCAGATACGGTTATCCTCTTGAAGTGCTTCTATCACTCTTCTTGGTCGTCTCCATGAACTCCCCTCGGGAGGCCTCACCATCCGTCCTTTATCATTCCTGATCGCGTACACGTCACGGTCGCGGTGCTCAGACCTTGTTAAGGGAGCTGCTAACCAATCGCCTCGCGGGTCATTGTCCTGATTCGAGTAGTTGCCTATTTGTTCTTCGCTCCGTTCAAGTAGATTTGGTGCGAACGAACTAGACCGGCGATATGCCACCACATGACTATGTGTAACAGCGATACCAGAATTGTTGTTACCCGGTGTGTCCTTAGACTGCCAAACGAAATTGACGACAAAGTTGTCCTCCCCAAACACCTCATCCATCAGCATGCGTAGGTGGTGCTGCTCATTGTCGTCAATGGAGACGAATATCACGCCGTCCTCGGAGAGCAACTCTTTGAGCAGGTGAAGGCGGGGCCACATCATGCACAGCCACTTGTCGTGGCGTTCCAGGTCCTCGCCGTCAACGGGGCCGTTCTGCTTCAGCCACTCCTTCATAAGGGGGCTGTTCACCTTGTCGTTGTACGCCCAGCCCTCGTTTCCGGTGTTGTAGGGCGGGTCTATGTATATGCACTTGACGCGGCCGGCGTAGCGCGGGAGCAGCGCCTTCAGCGCGTGCAGGTTGTCGCCGTGGATGATTAGGTTGTCGTCGGCGTCCGCCGGGTTTAAGGAGCGGGCGTGGTCCGGCACAAGTGGGCGGTAGGGGACAGACAGGTGATGGGCGTAGATGTGCTGCTTGCCCTTGAACTCCAGCGAGGGCATGACCAACTCCTTCGTGCATCAGGCTGGCGGCACGATTATGAACCAAGCCGCCCGTTATGCCCAAGAGGCGGCTGGCAGGGTTTCTGAGGAAACGAGCCCCCTACGCCTCCTGCTCCGCCGCCACCATCTCCACCTCCTCCATCAGCGCAGACAGCATGTCCGACTCCTGCACCACCCTGGACTTCTGCCCCTTGCGGAAGATCACCGCACGCCCAACGCCCGCCGCAATGCCCACGTCCGCGTCCTTCGCCTCGCCGGGGCCGTTCACCTCGCAGCCCATCACCGCCACCTTCACGTTGTAGCTCTTCACCTTCAGCAGGTCGTCGACCGTGTTCGCCAGCTTGACGACGTCGATGTCCGCGCGACCGCACGAGGGACACGCCACCAGCGTCGTGCCCTTCTCGCGCAGGTTCAGCGACTTCAGTATCTCGTAGCCGGCCGCGATCTCCTCCTTGGAGTCCGCGCTCAGCGAAACGCGAATCGTGTCGCCGATGCCCTCGTACAGCAGGTAGCCCAGGCCAATGGCGCTCCGTATCGAACCGGCCATGGCCGTGCCCGCCTCCGTGATGCCCAGGTGCAGCGGGTAGGGCACCATGTACGCCAGCCGACGGTAGGCCTCCACGGTGGTGGGCACGTCGAACGCCTTCAGCGATATCTTGATGAGATCGAAGTCCAGGTCTTCCAGGATGCTTATCTCCCACAGGGCCGTGGCCACCATGTGGTCCACCACGTCGAACTCGCCCTCCTCTGCCTCGCCGGCCTTGGCCAGCTTGTTCACGCCGTCCGCGTGCCGGTGCAGCCCGCCGAACTTGCCGATCTGGCCCACAGGCGGCAGGCTGCCGAAGTTCACGCCGATGCGAATCGGTATCTGGCGCTCCTTGGCAGCGCGCACCACCGCCTCCACCTTGTCGCGGTCGCGGATGTTGCCGGGGTTGAGCCGCAGCCCGTCCACGCCCGAGGCGATCGCCTCCAGCGCGAGCTGGTAGTGGAAGTGTATGTCCGCGATCACGGGTATCCTGACCCGCCTCTTGATCTCGCGCAGGGCCTGCGCCGCCTCCATGTCCGGGACCGCAGGCCTGATGATGTCGCAGCCCACGTCCTCAAGCTCCCTGATCTGGCGGACCGTCGCCTTCACGTCGCGGGTGTCCGTCTTGGTCATGGACTGGACGGTGATTGGGGCGTTGCCTCCAACGGTTACGTCGCCTACCTGGATCGCCTTGGAAACACGTCTGGGACTCATAGTGACCCGCCTTTTCTGAACTTTTGGTAGCCTTAGCTTATCCTACCGTGGCGAGGACGGTCAAATTATGCCGCCTCACCCCAGGTCCAGAGGCCTTGCGATGTCCAGGTACACGCCCAGGACTCCGATCAGCACGACGAACACGAACACGGCCGCTCCCACCGGTATCACCTTCCGCATGTCCGGCGGCCGGCCCGTGACCTTCTCGTAGAGCGCCACGACGAAGTGGCCTCCGTCGAACGGGAACAGCGGTAAGGCGTTCAGCACTCCCACGAAGATCGCGATGTAGGCGATGAGCTCCAGCGTGACGTTGATCCCCGCCTGCGAGCTGGCCGCCCCGAACTGCGTTATGCCTATGACACTCACGGGGCGCACCCTGTCCAGCTCCTCGTCGTCGCTGACCACCGCGTTCGCCAGCGTGCCCAGGTTGGTGGCGAAGAGCCAGATGCCTTGCACGCTCAGCCTCGTGTACAGGGCCACGTCGCCTACCGACTTGCCCACGCCCACGATGGGGTTGTCGCGCTCCCGCTCAACCTTCGGCGACACGCCCAGAAAGCCCACCTGCTCGCCCGTTGCCGTATCGATTCTCGACGAGAGCGTGGGCGTCAGCCGCACCAGCGTGTCGTCACGCATCACGTCCAGCTCGATTCGACGGTCGGGGTTGCTCCTGAGCACCGCGGACAGGTCGCTCCACCGATCGAGGGGTTGGCCGTTCGCCGCCACAATGCGGTCGCCGGGAAGCACCCCGGCCAGCGCCGCAGCCGAAGGCGACCCGTCCTCCGTCTCCTCTATCACGCGCGCCACCTCCAGCAGAGGACTGGAGGTGTCCGGCTCTCCGATCACCACGTTCACCATCCACAGCAGCACAAAAGCGATAACGAAGTGCGTTGCGATGCCGCCCAGGACCACCACCGACTTCTGCCAGAACGGCCTCCCGCGGTAGGCGCGGTCCTCCTCGTGCGGGTCCACGGCGTCCAGCGCATTCATGCCCACAATGCGCACGAAGCCACCGGCCGGGATGGCCTTGATGCCGTACTCGGTCTCCCCGCGCTGGAAGGACCAGATGGTGGGGCCGAATCCCAGGAAGTACCTGGTGGCCTTTATATTCAGGAGCTTGGCGGCCACGAGATGCCCGCCCTCGTGGGCCATCAGGATGACCACGAACGCTATCACCACCATCACTCCGCCCAGCATACCGCTCCTTCCGCCCGGCTCAGGCCCGGCCGGGCCACGATAGCGCCGTCCGGCGTGCCCACTCGTCCGCAGCCAGGATGTCCTCAAGTGCTGGGGCCGATACCGCGTCGTGCCTCGAGAGCGTCCATTCGACCACGGCGGGTATGTCCGTGAACCCGATCGCGCCACCCAGGAACATTTCGACCGCAACCTCGTCCGCCGCGCTGAGCGCCGCGGGATAGGTCATGCCCTTGCGACCCGCATCCAAGGCCAGCCGGAAGCAGGGGTACTTGGCCTCGTCCAGCGGCTCGAAGGTGAGCGCGCCTGTCTCCGCCGGCCTGAACCGGGGTAGCGCATCGTTCTCGGCGCGCTCGGGGTAGAGCAGTGCGTGCTGTATGGGCATCCGCATGTCCGGCGGGCTGAGCTGCGCCTTCACCGAGCCGTCTGCGAACTCAACCATTGCGTGGATGATGCTCTGGTGATGCACCACCACGTCGATCTGCTCCCACGGCAGGTCGAACAGCCAGCGCGACTCTATCACCTCGAACCCCTTGTTCATCAGGCTTGCCGAATCGATGGTTATCTTGCGACCCATCGTCCACGTGGGGTGTCGCAGCGCCTCCTCCGGCGTCACCGACGCAAGCTCCTCAGGAGCGCGACCACGGAATGCGCCACCGGACGCGGTGATGATCACGCGAGATATGGCCCTGTCCTCGCCGCGAAGGCACTGCCATATCGCGCTCGGCTCGCTGTCGACCGGCAGCACGTCCACGCCCATGTCCCTCGCAGCGCCCATCACGATCTCGCCGGCCATCACCACCGGTTCCTTGTTGGCAAGCGCCAACGTCTTGCCGGCCCGAATGGCCGCCAGTATGGGGCCGAGTCCGGCACTGCCCACGCTTGCGGCCATCACGAGGCTCACGTCGGGGTGTGTCGCCACTTCTTCGTGGGTCGCAACGGCGCACTCATCAGGCAAGACCGCAGCCAGCTCGTCCACGGGCGCCTCGCTCGACACCATCTGCGGGCCGAACTCGCGCGCCTGTTCCGCAAGCAGCTCCAGGTTTCGCCCCGCCGAAAGCGCAACTACCGAGAAGCGGTCGGGAAAGGCGCGCACGACGTCCAGGGTCTGTCTGCCGATTGACCCCGTGGAACCGAGAATTGCCAAGCCTTTCACCCCGCTGTCCATACACTGAAATGGTACACGACCACGATAGCGAAGACAACGCTGTCCAGCCGGTCCAGCACGCCCCCGTGGCCGGGTATCAGCGTGCCGGAGTCCTTCACGTCTGCCGCCCGCTTGAGCATGGACTCCACCAGGTCTCCCACCTGCGCCACAACTCCGACCAGCACGCCCAGAGCGACGGCCTCCGCCTGCGTGATGGGCAAGTCCAGAAGCACCGCCAGCCCGACCGTCGCGCCCACGCCCGCCACCCACCCAGCAACTGCTCCCTCCCACGTCTTGCCCGGGCTGATCCGCGGCGCCATGCGCGTGCGCCCGATCGCGCGGCCTACCAGGAACGCGCCCGTGTCCGTGGCGAACGTGGCCAGGACCGCCAGCAGCACCCACTCCAAGCCGTCATCGCCCGCGCGCAGGCGCAGGAACAGCGAGAGCGTCCACCCGGTGTAGATCGTACCCGCGGCGGTGTATCCCCAGTCGACCAGGGTATCGCCGGGGCTGTCCGGCTCCTCGCCCTCGCCACCCACAAGGCGGGCAGGCACGAACCGCCGCGCCAGGTGCCACGCCAGGGCCAGAGCACCGCCGCCCAGCGCGACAAGCGTAGTCTGGTACTCCACGTAGTCTTCGCCGTGGCCGCTCACTACGAACGCCAGCGCCCAGATGACGCCCAAGGTGACGGCGGGCCGCGCGCCTCGCAGCGACGCCATGCGGTAGAACTCTACCGCTCCAAGAGACGCGAGAAGGGCCACCAACAGAGAGAGCCAGGGTGCGCCTGCCCACAGGGCGGCGACGATGATGGGTATGCCTACGAATGCGCTTGCCAGTCGAGAAGCCATTGGTCAGAAGTTCAGCGACGCCAGGTCCGGGAGGTGAAACCCCGCGGCCTCTGCCCATGTGAGCCGGCGGCTACTCTACGGAGCCAGCCGGCCGAGTGGGCCCCGGCCTCAACCCTCAATCCTGCCGAAGCGGCGCCTGCGGCGGCCGTAAGCCTTGAACGCCATGTGCAGCTCCTCCTGATCGAAGTCCGGCCAGTACGCATCCGTGCAGTAGTACTCGCTGTACGCCGACTGCCACAGCAGGAAGTTGCTCAGGCGCATCTCGCCACCGGTGCGGATGATCAGGTCAGGCTCCGGCATGCCGGCCGTGTCCAGGTAGCTGTTGAAGGTGACCTCGTCGATGTCCTGAGGCGCCACTCCTTCCTCGACAATCCGGCGCACCGCCCCAAGTATCTCGGCCCTGCCGCCGTAGTTGAAGGCCACGTTGAGGGTGATGCGGTCGTTGTTCTTGGTCAGGTCTATCGCGCGGCACACGGCATCCCGTAGCTCCGGCGAGAGGCGATCAAGCGTGCCCAGGTGGCACAGCCTGACGCCCTGCTTGTGGAGCGCGCCAGTTTCCGTCTCAATGACTTCACCAAGGATGCCCAGGAGGCCGTTGACCTCCTCCGCCGGCCGATCCCAGTTCTCCGTGGAGAAGGCGTAAATCGTAAGGTGCTTGACCCCAAGCCGCGCCGACTCCTCGATGACGCGCTGGATGTTCTTGCGGCCGGCCTGGTGGCCCGCCAGCCGGGGGAGGCTGCGCTGCTCCGCCCATCGCCCGTTGCCGTCCATTATGATGGCTACGTGCACCGGCACGTGCGACATCTCGTCGTTCACGTCCGGGGTTGTCTGCTCCTTCGCCTTCATGGGTTCTACAGTCAGGGCGGCGTGGCGCGCGAGCTGCGCGGAAGCCTAGACCTCCATGACCTCCTTCTCCTTGTCGGAGCCCAGACCGTCCATCTCAGACACGTAGAGGTCGGTCATCTTCTGCAGCTGGTCCTGCGCACGCTTGCCCTCGTCCTGCGAGATCTCCTTCTCCCGCTCCATCCCCCTCAGCTGCTCCAACACGTCCCGCCGGATGTTGCGCACCTCGACGCGGCCGTCCTCAACCTTCTTGCGAACGAGGCGGACCAGCTCCTTGCGCCTGTCTTCCGTGAGCTGCGGGATGGCGAGTCGCAGCACGTTGCCGTCGTTGATGGGGTTCAGCCCAATGCTCAGCTTCTGTATGGCCTTCTCCACTGCGGGCAAGCTCTGCCTGTCCCAGGGCTGCACGACGAGCAGCCGCGCCTCCGCCGCGTTGATCGACGCGAGCTGGTTGAGCGGCGTGGACGTTCCGTAGTAGTCCACCATCACGTTCTCAACCAGCGCCGGGTTGGCCCGGCCCGTCCTGACGGTGGCAAGCTCCCTCTTCAGGGCATCCACCGAGCGTCTCTTTCTTCTGTCGCCCTCTTCGAGGACCTCCCTTATCGTGGCCATGGGTCACTCCCCTTGCGAGAATTTCCTGCGGCGACTCCCTGGGTGCCACTTGGGCAGCGTCATAGTTGTGGAATCCACAACTTCAAATGGAGTTTAGCATAGGAAAAGCCCGCCGATAAAGACTTGTGGATTCGACAGCCTTTGCCCGTCTCCAGCCGTGTGGTGTAAGATTGATGCGGCCTCCTGCTGCCGGACCATCGACGGCGACCGGTTGCCCACCCTGACGCTATCCTGGAATAGCCTTGTCAGGTGCGAACCGGATGCAGCCGACACAAGTGCAGCATCCCGCCTGAGGCGATTGACATACCCCACGCAGGTAGAGCCTTGACCGAACGAGAAGCAACCCAACAAGTCACCCAGCAGGCCGGAACGAACCGGCTGCTGGACGGGTGCCGGCGGTTGGTCGAGGCCGACCGGTTCGAGTACCTGATCATCGGCATCATCCTGCTCAACGCCGCGCTTCTCGGACTCGGCACATCCCCTGCCATCGAGCGGGACTACGGCGACTGGCTTCACTTGGGCAACAACGTCATCCTGGGCATCTTCGTGGTGGAGGCGCTGCTGAAGCTGGCGGCCCGGTGGCCGCGGCCGCTGCGCTACTTCACCGACGGCTGGAACGTCTTCGACTTCACAGTGATTGTGCTGGCGCTGATCCCCGCCACGGGGGAGTTTGCCATTGTGACGCGCCTCTTCCGCCTGCTGAGGGTTGTAAGGCTGATCTCCACCATCAGGGACCTGCGGCTGATTGTCGCCGCCTTGGTGCGCTCCATTCCCAGCGTGGGCCACGTGCTGATCCTGATGAGCATTGTGGTCTACATCTACGCCATCATGGGCTACCACCTGTTCCACCAGCACGACCCGGACAACTGGCGCAACCTGGGCACAGCGCTACTCACGCTCTTCAACATTCTTACACTGGAGGGTTGGACCGCGGTGATGAACACGGCGATGGAGGCGTATCCGTGGGCCTGGGTCTACTTCGTCAGCTTTGTCGTACTGGGAACGTTCGTCGTCATCAACATGTTCATTGCCATCATCATCAACAACCTGGATGAAGCCAAGATCGAGAGACTGCGCGAACTGGAAGGGCCCGCGAGCAGGGAAGAGCTCCTGCGCGAAATTCGTGCCGCACAGGACACACTCCGGCGCCTTGAACGGCGCATCGGAGACGACGAGCGGGAGTAGTGAGCGGGCGGCCGTCAAGCCCTCTTCCCCAACCGATTACGGCGTTGCTATAATTCGTGCATGCAGAGTGATGGAGGCAACGCATTGCTGACTCAAGAACACGCCGGGACTGCCAGGGCGTTCCTGCAAGAAGCCGACCGCGAGTTTGCGGAGGGCGATACCCTGCAAGCGTCGGAAAAGATGTGGGGAGCGGCATCCCACGCCATCATGGCGGTTGCGATGCAACGCGGCCAGGACTGCGGCACGCATCGCCAGATGGTTAACGTGGCCTGGCAGTTAGCCGACGAGCTGAACGACGACGGTCTGCGGGCAGGAATGATAGCGGCTCAGCAGTTTCACCGGAACTTCTATCACGGCTTCCTGGAGCCTGAGGAGTTCGAGAATCCCGCCGGGTTGGTACGCCGCTTCGTGGGGCGAATGCTGGCTTTGGCCGGGTGAGCGCGCCGGGAACAGCGGCAGGGCAACGCCGGAGCTACTCGCTAGCGGCTGCGTCCTCGCCCAGCGCGAACCGCTGGAACCGCCGGACGCGAATGTTCTCGCCAACACGCGCCATCACCTCGTTCACCACGTCCCTGATCGTCTGGGACGGGTCCTTGATGAAGGCCTGCTCCATGAGCAGTTGGCCTTCGGCGCCTGAGGTGTCGTCCTCCGATGCGGCCTCGCCGTCCACGTAGCGAGGCGACATGGCAGCAACCTGCATCGCAAGGTTGTGCGCCAGCTCCTTGAACTCCGGCGTCCTGGCAACGAAGTCAGTCTCGCAGTTCAACTCTACGATTGCGCCGACGCGGCTGCCTGCGTGGATGTAGCTGTCGACGACGCCTTCCAGCGTGTCCCTCGAAGACTTCTTGGCGGCAATCGACAAGCCCTTCTGTCTCAGAAGCTCCACCGCTTTCGCCATGTCACCGCCGGCCTCTTCCAGCGCGTTCTTGCAGTCCATAACGCCCGCGCTGGTCTGCTCTCTCAGGTCCTTGATTGCGTCAAGCGATACTCCCGGCATGGCTATGCTGTACCTTCCGGGGAGTCCTGGCTTGAGGTCCGCTGCACCGGCGCAGACCCGGGATCACCGGCCATTGCGCGAGCCAGCGCCTCCGGGTCCACTTCCACCAGCGTCTCGCCGACCTCTTCTTCCCCTTCCTCGCCCGCCTCCAAGGCCTCCTCCGCCATCTCCAGTTCCTCTGCGGCGCTCGCAAGCTCTGCGCGCCTGCGCAGGCCCTCCATTACGGCATACGAGATGCGGGAGGTCACGAGGCTTATGGAGCGAATGGCGTCGTCATTGGCTGCGATGGGGTAGTCGACCAGGTCCGGATCTCCGTCCGTATCCACGAGCGCGACGATGGGTATGCCCATTCGCCGGCCCTCAGCCACGGCTATCTTCTCCCGGCCTATGTCCACCACGAAGAGCGCACCGGGCAGCGTGGTCATCTCCTTCACGCCCCCGAAGTTGCGGTTCAGCCTCTGGACTTCGTCCTCCAGCTTCAGCGCCTCCTTCTTGGTGAGCAGGGCGAAGCCGCCCTTGGCGCGGCGCTCCTCCAACCGCACCAGGTAGTCAATGCGCGACTGTATGGACGGGAAGTTGGTGAGCGTACCGCCAAGCCAGCGATGCTTCACGTAGAACATGCCGCAGTTCCTGGCGGCGTTCTCGACGGAGTCCTGCGCCTGTCGCTTGGTGCCCACGAACAGGACGCTCTGACCGCCGGCCACAATGTCCGAGATGAACTGTTGCGCACGCTTGAGCAGCGACATCGACTGCTGCAGGTCTATGATGTGAATGCCGTTGCGCTGCGAGAAAATGTACTGCTTCATGCGGGGGTGCCATCTCTGAGTCTGATGCCCAAAGTGGACCCCTGCTTCCAGCAGAGACTTCATGGTTAGTGCCTCTTGAGGTTGAGAGGCTACATCCCGCTCATCGGATACGACCATGCGTGCGCGCTCCTCCTGTCTGCGACTCCCGCCTGATGCTGCGTGCGTGAGTATCGCACAGTTGGGCAGCCAATGCAAGCTGGCGTGGGGGATGGGGCATCAACTTTACCGCTTGGTGGGACGCATGGCACCGCTTGCTCAGCTGGAGGTCGCGGTCTGCGGCCGGGACTGTCAGTCTATGCTGACGAGAAGGCCACCACCTTGTCCAGCCTCTGCGACAGGCGGTCCTCGGCAGCTTCCAAGTCGTACTGGCTTTGCAGCCCCATCCAGAATGCAGCAGAGTTTCCGAAGAATCGCGACAACAGCAGCGCGGTCTCCGCTGTAATAGAACGCCTGCCATTGACGATGGAGTGAATCCGGCGCGCGTCCACGCCAATGGCCTTGGCGAGCCGGTACTGAGTGATCTTCATCGGGAGGAGGAACTCCTCACTGAGTATCTCCCCCGGGTGAGCGGGGGCAAGTTTATTCTCACGGTGCGCTGGCTCGCTGATCACGGTCGTCTCCCTTCCCAACCTAGCGCTCAATGATAGTCTACGATCTCCACTTCATAAGCGTCGCTCCTGTCCCAGACGAAGCAGATGCGCCACTGGTCGTTGATGCGAATACTATACTGCCCCTGCCTATCACCTGAGAGGGCTTCCAGTCGGTTGCCCGGAGGCGTTCTCAGATCGTTCAAGTTGATGGCGTTGTTCAGCATCATCAATTTGCGTTGCGCCCGGCGTTGAATGTCCTCGTGGAATCTGCTGACACGCCGGCGGTTAGCTATGGACTGAGTATCCCTATCCCGGAAACTCCTTATCACGCACCAATAATAGTACGATGCACCATTAAGGTCAAATGGAGCGTTTCCCGGTCCTGACAATGCGGCGGAAAGGCAAACTCACCCGCCCCCCTACCCCATGTCCAGGCTGATGTCCAGTGCTCGCACGGAGTGCGTCAGCGCGCCTACTGATATGAGGTCCACTCCTGTCTCCGCCACCGCTCGCACGGTGTCCAGCGTCACGCCGCCCGACGCCTCCAGCAGCGCCCGGCCGCCCGATATCTCGACCACGCGGCGCATCTCATCCGGCGACATGTTGTCCAGCAGCACCACGTCCGCGCCTCCCTCTATCGCCTCGATCGCCTCCTCCACCGTCTCCACCTCGATCTCCACCCGCAGCGTGTGCGGCGAGCGCTCCCTCGCAAGGTCCACTATCTCCGCCAGCCCAAGCTCACGCGCACGCAGCGCGGCAATGTGATTGTCCTTGATGAGAATGCCGTCAGCCAGGTTGTAGCGGTGGTTGTGGCCTCCACCCACTCGCACGGCGTACTTCTCCAGCTGTCGCAGGCCGGGCACCGTCTTGCGCGTATCGATGATGCGGGCCTTCGTGCCTTGGACAGCCTTCACGTATGCGGCCGTAGCCGTAGCGATGCCGCTGAGACGCTGCAGGAAGTTGAGGGCAACGCGCTCCGCCTTCAGAATGCCGGTCACGCTCCCTTCCAAGTCCGCAACCACGTCGCCGGGCGACACAGGTGCGCCGTCCTCGATGAGGACACGGCTCTGCGTCGATGGGTCGACCTGCCGGAACACCTCAAGCGCGACCTCCAGGCCCGCAACGACGCCGTCGGCCTTCACCACAACCGACGCTAGCCCGCGCGCGTCCGGCGGTATGAGCGAGTCCGTGGTGACGTCGCCGTGGCCGAGGTCCTCCACCAGAGCTCGCTCCACCATGTCACGTATCGAGGAAGTGATTTGCAGCATATTAGTGAATTCTGAGCCTTACAATCTTGTCAGCGATACGCTTCACGCCGGTGGCGAGCGGCGAATACGGTTATCACCTGATTCGTGTCGTCGATAGTAAAGAGAACTCTGTAGTCGCCAACGCGAAGCCGATAACCATCCTGGCCTCTCAGCTTCCTGACATCGCCTCGTCGTGGGCCACTTCTCAGGGCTTCTAGTCCTCGCTCAACTCGTCCATGCATCCGTGGCGAAAGTCTGAGAAGATCCGATTCAGCAGCTCTCGTAATACTGAGGCTATACCTCACTTCGCCCGCAATCGCTCTTCCCTCTCAGCCAGATACTCCTCAAACGGACGAGATTCATCACCCTGGCGCTCTTTGATGAGAGCGATATCGATGACTTCTTCCTGGAGCTCGGGATCCTCCAGTATGCGCTCAATCACCATATCCCTCTCCTTCTTGGAGAGGGACTGCAAGGCCATTAGAAAGACCTCTGCCCTGTTTTCCTTGCCGTTAGCCTTCATTGCTGCTCCTGCTTGGTAGAACCTTGGTTACGTCACTGAGCTTCAGGTCTCGGTCCCGTTCTCCGGTTGCGAGTTCATTTGCAGGTTCAATTGGGCTATTTGGGCCTCAGCTCTCTCGAGTGTGGCGAATGCCTGCGCCAACGTCTGCGACCTGGCGCTAGATGCAGTGAGCGGTGATTCGCCGGAGACAAGTCGGGAGTACTGAGCGGCGAGCCGCCCTACCTCACGCTCCAAATGCGTCATTCTCTCCTCAAGAGTCATAGTGCCCCACTCCCCCTACACCTCTTGCAGCATCCGCTCCAGCGCCACGCGTGCGTGGTGAGCCAAACACACCCCCGGCTGGTGTCATCGCAACTCACCCCGCCGCCAGTGCAACCGGTCACGCACGATCAGAGGCCGAATTCCCGCCGTACCTCGTCAGGAATCACCACAGTGCCGTCCTGCTTCACGTCTACGCCGTGAGCATATCGCAGCAGGTAAGTAGGATTCGCGTCCTCCATCCAGTAGAAGGCTTCGTGGCGGAAATCAATTGCCTCCCAAGTTGCATATAGTCTCGGCCCTCTAACCGGTGGGGCCAGTAGGAACCTCAGCACGGTGCCCTCCGCGGCCGGAAACGGCTTGAGGGAGCGTGCTTCACACCACTCCTCAAATATGGGCCAATGCTCCGCTGACTGTGACAGAGCCAACTGTTGATCTGGATCTTCCGGATGCACCCTCCAATCGACGGGGAACCCGTGCTCGTCCAATTCCGGCGGTGGCGGACGCCGACCACGCCTGAGGACGTTGCGAAAGAAGGCGCTTCTCGCGTTGTTGAACAGGGCCACCGCCATCAGCAAGAGGGGCGCCCTCCTTAGAGTGTGTTCGACTCCACGCGGCGGATTGTCTGAATCGGCATCGAGTGTCAGATATTCAGAGTCGCTCCTATACTCGCGCCACGGAGGCTCCGGTTCCTTTGGGTGGAGTCGGAAGATTCTCAACATACACCTCTACTGCGAACAGTATACGGTGCCATCCTGCCAGAATTGACCTGTTAGGTTTTCCGAGATTCCGGAGAAGGTTCTCCCAAAGGCGATTAGCTGATGATCACCCTCCACCTTGTAGTTATACCACGTTCCTGCTTCGCAGTCCCAGTTGACGTACGCTGTCATCTTTGTGACCGTGCAAGTCGGAGCACCAGCCGCAACTGGACATTGCGAGTACTTGGATGCCACCAATTTCCAGCCTGACCAACTCGAACGGTACAGCCTCTGCCAAATGGTCCACACGCTACCTCTTGGAGGATCCAATAGGCAGGCCGTGTGTGACTTGGCTTGGATCCAGCCAGGCCCTGGGTCTATAGTCGATTCGTGCGGTCTGTCTGACTTCGCCTTGCATCCCCACGGATTCACGGAGGAGTACGCCGCTGTTCCGTCACCTGCCGCCGCCCCACCGGAATCAAGCAATTCAGCCTCGGTCTCTAGCGGTTCCTCGATATCTTGCACAGGTATCGCATCCTTGCTGGCTCCTCCCGATACGATCGCGACTGTCAATAGCAACACGACCAACAGCGTCTTTCGAGTCCTCTGAACAAACCATGAAGTCGCGGACATCGCCCACCTCCTGTACTGGCTGTTCTAAACCGACTTCAGCTGCCCTACACCTCTTGCAGCATCCGCGCAAGCGCCACGCGGGCGTGGTGAGCCGTCTCGTCGTCGACCGTGATGCGGTTGATCACCTCGCCGTCCAGTAGCCGCTCCAGCGACCACAGCAGGTACGCCGGGTGCGTCCGGTACATCGTCGAGCACGGGCACACCACCGAGTCCAGGCAGAACACCAGCTTATCCGGGTGCTCCTGCGCCAGCCGGTTCACCAGGCTGATCTCCGTGCCCACGGCCCACTTGCTGCCGGAAGGCGCCTCGTTGATGGTCTTGATGATGAACTCCGTCGAGCCGTCGCAGTCGGCCAGGTCCACCACCTCCCTCACGCACTCCGGGTGTACTATCACGTTGATGTCCGGGTACGCGGCCCTGGCCTTGTTGATCTGCGCAACGCTGAAGCGCGTGTGCACCGAGCAGTGGCCCTGCCACAGCACGATCTTGGACTCTCTCAGCTTCTCGGGCGTGTGGCCCCCCAGGGGCTTGAACGGGTTCCACACCACCATCTCCTCCGCCGGTATGCCCAGCTTGAGGCCGGTGTTGCGGCCCAGGTGCTGGTCCGGGAAGAACACCACGCGCTCGCCCTGCTCGAAGGCCCAGCGCATGACCGCAGGAGCGTTCGACGACGTGCACACGATGCCGTTGTTTCGACCGCACAGCGCCTTGATGGCCGCCGTGGAGTTCATGTACGTGATGGGTATGATGCCGCCCTCGCCGAGCACCTCCGTCAGGTCGTCCCAGCAGTCCAGCACGTCGTCCGTGCGAGCCATGTCCGACATGGAGCAGCCGGCCGTGATGTTAGGCAGGATGACCTGCTGGTGCGACGCGCTGAGTATGTCCGCCGTCTCCGCCATGAAGTGTACGCCGCAGAAGACGATGAACTCCGCCTGCTCCTGCGCCGCCGCCTGCTGCGACAGCTTCAGCGAGTCGCCCCGGAAGTCGGCGAACTGGATGATCTCGTCGCGCTGGTAGTGGTGGCCCAGGACCACCAGCCGGTCCGCCAGTATGTCCCTGGCGTATCGGATCCGGCGCGTCAGCTCTTCGCCGCCCATGTGGTGGTATTCGGCCGGTATGCTCTGCCAGCTGACCACCGCGGCGAACTCCTCCGCCAGAGGTTTGACCTCCAGTGTCTCATCGGTACGGCAGAACGCCGACTGCTCGACCTCCGTAAGAGGAATATATGGGGTCTTCTCGGTGGTAGTCATGTGGTCACCTCACGCCGCTCTTGACTTGCTCTGCGACCTCGCCCCTCAGCGACCAAGGGCCGGTCTTTTCGACTCGCACGTCAACAACCTCTCCCGTCAGGTCCTGTTCGTGAGAGAAGTATACCAGTTTATTGCCGCGGGTGCGTCCCTGCCACCCGTCTCGATTGCGTCCCTCCACCAGCACCGGCTCGACGCGGCCAGCCAGGCCTGCGTTGATGCTCTCGGCGATGCCTTCCTGCAGCTGCTCGATTGCCTGCACGCGTGCCCGCTTCACCTCGTGGGGCACGTCGTCGTCCATGCGGCGGTGCGCGATGGTGCCCTCGCGGTCGGAGTAGGCCGCCACGTGCACCTTGTCGAATCTCACGTCGCGAATGAGGTTCAGCGTAGACCGGAACTCGTCGTCAGTCTCGCCCGGGAAGCCGACTATCACGTCCGTGCTCATCGAGACGCCCGGGATGGCGTCGCGGATGCGGTCCACCAGCCGCCGGTAGTCGTCCGAGGCGTAGTTGCGGCGCATGTCCCGCAGCACGCGGTCGTCGCCCGCCTGGAACGGCAGGTTGACGTGCTCGCACACCTTGGGCAGTGAGGCCACCGCATCGATGATTCGATCGCTCATGTAGTTGGGATGCGAGGTCAGGAAGCGTATGCGCTCCAGGCCGTCAACCTCGTGAATCGACTCGAAGAGGTCGGCCAGGTCGGGGCTGTCCGACAGGTCGTGGCCGTAGGCATCGACCGTCTGGCCCAGCAGCGTGACCTCGCGGACGCCCCGGCGCACCAGCAGCTCAACCTCTCGTGTCACGTCGTCGACGGGGCGGCTCTTCTGCCGGCCCCGGCGGTACGGGATGATGCAGAACGAGCAGAACTCGTCGCAGCCGTGGATGACCGGCACGTGCGTGGCGATGCTCGGTCGGACGGGCGCCAGGTCGCGCAGACAGCCGTCCACGTCCACACCGAGGCGGCCGCCGATCAGTTCGATGAGCGGCTCGTACTGCTGGGGACGCATGAACACGTCCACGTACGGGAATCGCTGCTGGAGCTGTGCCGAGCTTGGGCCCACCATGCACCCCATGAGCGCAAAAATGCGGTCGGGCTTCGACCGCATCACTGGCTTCAGCGAGGTTATCATGCCGACCACCTTGTCCTCGGCGCTCTGGCGCACCACGCAGCTGTTGAGCACGACGACGTCGGCGTCCTGAGGCCGGGCGGTTTCCTCGAGGCCCATGCCTTCGAGCGCGCCGGCGAGCCTTTCGGAGTCGGCTGTGTTCATCTGGCAGCCGATGGTCCAGATATGATAGCTGGAGGGGCTAGACTGCGTCTGTGGCATCGTGCGCATACCCCGGTTGGCGGAGGGAATGGGATTCGAACCCATGAGAGAGCTTTCGCCCCCTAACCGCTTAGCAGGCGGCCGCACTAGGCCTCTATGCGATCCCTCCTGCCTATTGACAATACATCATATCAAATTGTGAGGAGGGGGGCAAGGGGCGCGAAATTCTCTGACAGAAGTGCAAAGTGGATGGGGCGCAAGGTCGCAACTACTTCTTGTACTGCTTCTCCAAGCGCTCCAAGCCATTGCGTCCAAGTCCGGTCTGCTTGGGGCCGAGGATTTGGCTGAGTGTCGTCTGAGGGATATTCTCGCGCGTATCCTTCACCGTGGTGAATCGCGTCCGGCCTTCCTCCTGCTTGCGCATCCAGACACCGTGGGGGTTGCTGCGCACTCTCACCCAGCCATCGGCTACGAGAAGCCGAATGAGCTCCTTGCCCGTCACCGGCCTACCCAGCAACTTGCGACGGGGGGAGTTTCACGATGCGAGGTTGAAAGTATGGACCGCTCGACACGTCGAATATGTCCACCCAGTTAGCGACCACTGCGGCCTCTATGCTTCTCCGCAGCCGTTCAAGATCCAGCTCGGCGGGATTCATTTCAATCCCGTTCTCCGCGAAGAAGCGCTCACGCTCTCCGGCTTCTTCCAGGAGATTCAGGTGTTCTTCCACCAATGCCTCCAGATCCGCCGTGACTCTCTCGAAGTTCCTACCGAATGTACTCGTGCCTAACTCGATACAAACGCCTACCCACTTACCTTCCTCCCTTGTATACCGGAGCGTTAGTGTCACACTACCTTCTACGGTCACGGCTCTCCCTTCACACTCGCCTTGGCGATGGGTGTCCCCGCCCTATGATCGCCCGGCCTGGCAGGGCTGGGCAGTTGAATCTTATCACGGCGACCTCATGATAACCAATCTCTGCAATCTGTAGGCTGCCGACCGCTGGGTCAAAAGCAGCCGGGCTCCCAGTGACTTACATTACCAGGTAGAGGAGCCGTACAACCTGTCCCAGACTTCCTGCATCTTATTCTCTGCACCTGGCGGTGTGTGTCTCAAGAATGCCTCATATATGTCCCTATCGCTATTGGGAACCTGACTAGCCAAGCTCGTGCGCTGAAGATCTCCCAAGGCTGCCACTACAGCCTCGAATCCAACCTCCCTCTCCAAGCTGAGCAGCAGGTGCAAGCCAATCTTAAACTTGCAGAAGGGCGGTATTCCTGGGCTGTCGACGAGGGCCTCCACAATCTGCAAGACCCCTTGGGACGTACAGTCATCCCTGACCAGGTTTGTCACGCGGGTGTATACGTCCTGGTCAGCGTAGCCCTTCCACTTTTGTATATACTCACGGACGTACTCTGCGCCCGCCTCTCTAAACCACAGGGGACCTATTAGGTTATCGAAATAGGAATGGGCTACTTCGTGATTAATGACGTCCCGCATGCCTCTGTCGGATAGATTATCGACTATCTCGATACGTTGCCCCCCGTCGAAAGACTTCCCAGCGAAAGTAGGAGATCTGCCGTCATAGCCGTACTTCTGCACCGTGGCAACAACCAGTTCACTATGGGGGAACGGCTCCTCCATGAGCCGCTCCGCTCCCCTAGCGGCATCTTCAAGCCAATCCATGGCACCCTCCCAAGAGTTCATGCTGCCCTCAACCATCCACAGTTTGACCTCACCTGCAAGCGGGAGTTCAATTGTCCTCAACTTAATCCTTCCCGCGTTTAGTTTCGGCCATTCTCGATAAGAGCCGTATTCACTACTCAGGCCGATAACATGAACCCTCTCCATGTCCGTCAGCCCGTCGACGAACCAGTCCGCAGCCATCATCTCTTCGAGGAGCTTGCGCCTCGTTTCCTGTTCCTCCAAGCCATATCCAAAGCTGCGCATCAGCATATTCTCAATGGGACTATACGGGCCGTCAGCCTCGTCCACTAGAAGGCTTAGGAGTTCAAAGGGATCGCGGTCAAGGGTATCGGCCACAGCCAAGATATTTCCCAATCCACGCATCTGCTGGACATCAGTGTAGGTTATGCCGTCCGTCACCCAAGCTTGGTCAAGGAGCCAGTTTCCCGCGACGTCATAGTCTCTAATTGCATTAATTGCGCCGCGTTCGCTCTCCGTAATCCCATCTGCCACCCAAGGCAGTTCGATGAGCCTGACGCTCAGCTCCGGGGTAAACTCCGCCAAGTGTCTTATGATGCCGAGTGCGCCATGCTCGACATCTGTGATGCCATCTTGTAGCCAAGTGAAATGTACCAGCATGACTCCAGAGCCGCGATTGAAATGCTCCAGGTCTCTGATTTGAGTGACCGTATTAAATTCGGGCCCAGTCAAGTCGTCGAAGGCCCACTCTAGCTCGACGATACCAGGGAGCACATCCCGGTACGTTTCGGCAACGGAAGCCAAGACGTTTACCGTCCACGCCTCATCCCAATTGATGCCGTCGGTGAACCACCCCGCATTGAAGACTTGCTCAGCGAGGCGACTGTCGAGATCGTCCTCCGATCCGACAAAACTGCCAATGCCGTTGACTGCACTCAGTTCGTGCTCGTCCAAACCGTCAATGAACCAGGGAAGAGCAGCGATGTACCTAGCCGACTCAATGTCTTTGGACGCTACTCTCTCGAAGGCTCGGAGGTCAGTCAGCTCTTCACTGGTAACGACGCTCGCTAGCCAGGTAAAGGCAATTAGTTGACTGACCAGGTCAGTATCCATGTCAGCGATGCCCTGAAGACTCCGCAACAGGTCCACTTCTACTTGAGTTGCTTCGTCTACAACCCAAGGCAATTGGGCAACTTCATGGCCGGCATCAGGATCGTAAAGGAAGATATCAATCAGTATCCCAACCGCATCGGCTGAAGCAGCTCCCTCGGGATCCTCGAACCATGGAATCACTTGAGCCAGCTCAGAGGCAGCCACATCTCGGGGATTTGGTGTCGCCGTTGGAACTGGAGTGGGTGTGGCGGTAGGAGAAGGCACAGGAGTGGGCGTAGATGTCGGCGCGGGTGTGCTGGTGGGTGCGGGGGTAGGGGAGAGTGTGGGGGTGTTGGCGAGCGTTGGAGTAGGTGTGGGTGGGGGAGTGCTGGTGAGAGTTGGGGTAGGTGCGGGTGCGAGCGTGCTGGTCGGTAGTGGAACGGGAGTTGGGGTTCGCGTGGGAGTAGGCGAACTGGTAGGTATAGGTACGGCGGAAGCTGTCGGCGCGTAGGCTGGTTCCGGATCCTGACCCCCCGGAGTTGAATCTGTCACTTGGGCGCCGTCTTCACATGCCATCGACGACATTGCAATCATTAGGCACAGCGCTCCTAGATGCACTCCCCAACGGAGGTGCCCGCTCAGCCCGCTCGACGAAACGGAGGTCAGCAATCCATTAACCCCCCCTAGTGTGGAATCACAGGAATTGCGTAGGAATTGGCTTGGAATTTCTTGGAATGATACGTGGGCGATTTGGCGCCTCAATCCCAAGAGAAGGATGCCTGAGGGACTATAGGATTCTCTTGACTAAGTGGAGCAACGTAGGCTGGCGGAGGGAATGGGATTCGAACCCAATAGAGAGTTTTCACCCCTAAGCAGGCGACCGCACTAGGCCTCTATGCGATCCCTCCTGCCTGTTGGCTAAACATCATAACAATACGGGGCCAGCGTCACAAGTGGCGATTACAGCGGAGAGAGAAGTGCGTTGCGCTGTAGAGTACCCCCTACACCACCCACCACAGCAGCGCGCTCCGGGCCGCGTCTATCGCGTCCACCAGGGGAGCCGGGTACACGCCAATCGCTATGATGCCCACCAGCAGCAACCCCAACACGCCGCGGCTCAGCCCCGACACCGGCATCGGCGACTCGTCCTCCGGCTCCTCCATGTACATCTGCTTCATCACCATCATGTAGTAGTACAAGGATATGAGGCTGTTCGTGATCGCCAGCGCCACCAGCCACAGCAGATCGCCCTGCGCAACCGCCGTGAACAGGTAGAACTTCGTCGTGAACCCGGCGAAGAACGGCAGCCCCGCCAGCGAGAACAGCGACACCGTCAGAACCATCGCCACGTAGGGCGAGCGCTTCGCCAGCCCTGCGAAGTCCGCGATGTTCTCCTTGCCCGTCGCGTTGAAGAACACGATGATGCACAGAAACGCCGCCAGGCTGGTGACCGCGTATCCCGCCAGGTGGAATATCACCCCCGTGGCCGCCACCGGTGATATGGCCGCCACGCCCATCAGCAGGTAGCCCACCTGTCCCACGCTGGAGTACGCCAGCATCCGCTTGATGTTCGACTGCGCCAGCGCGACCAGGTTGCCGAGCGTCATCGTCAGCGCGGCCAGCACCACCAGCACGATCTGCCAGTCGTCGAAGGCCGGCATGAACGCCTGGGTGAACAGGCGCAGTATCAGCGCGAACGCCGCGGCCTTTGAGCCGACGGCCAGGTATGCGGTGACCGGCGTCGGCGCGCCCTCGTAGACGTCCGGCGCCCACATGTGGAACGGCACGGCCGCCACCTTGAAGCCCAGCCCGGCTATGATCAGCGCGAGGCCAACCAGCACCGCCGGGTTCAGCGGCGAGTCGGCAGCGGCCAGCGCTGCGTTGATCTCGTCGAAGCGCGTCGTGCCGAGTATTCCGTAGACCTGGCTGATGCCGTACAGCAGCAGCGCCGAGGCGAACGCGCCCAGCAGGATGTACTTCACGCCCGCCTCGCTCGGCTTGAGGCCGTGCCTCCCGTACGAGACCAGCACGTACAGGCTGAAGCTCAGCAGCTCCAGCGAGATGTAGGCCGTCAGCAGCTCGCCGGACGCGGCCATCAGCATCATGGCCAGCACGGAGAACAGCAGTATGCCGTAGTACTCGCCGGGGCGGCTCAGGTGCTGCCTCACGTACTCCACCGAGACCAGCACCACCAATATGCCAAGCACCAGGAAGAACCCCTTGAAGAATAGCGAGAAGTCGTCGATGAGGAACAGGCCGTCGTAGAGGTTCTCGTCGCGGCCCCACAGGTACCACAGCGACAGCACGAGCACGGCGACCAGCCCGACGATGCTCAGCGCCGGCAGGTAGTTCTTCCGCTCGCGGGGCAGGAACAGGTCGACTCCTAGCACGGCGAACGCCGCCCCCGTCAGCGCAAACTCCGGCGAGAAGAGCCACCAGTTCATTGCAGACCCGCCACTCGTGCCAGGATTGGGGCTACGCCGCTATCGATCATGTCTATCCACGGCTTCGGATACAGGCCCACGACGACCAGGAAGAACACCAGCACCCCTGCCGAGAACCCCTCGACACGGGTGGCGTCTCTTAGCCGGCCGCCGTCTGGCAGAGGGTCCCATCGCGGGTCAAGCTGCCCGAAGAACACCTTGGACAGCAGCCTCAGGATGTAGACGGCGGTTATCGCCGCGCCCACGATGCCGAGCACGCCCAGGAGCGGGTAGTCCTGGAACACGCCGATGAACACCATCACCTCAGCCACGAACCCGCTCAGCCCCGGCAGCCCCAGCGACGTGAGGCCCGCCACGGCGAAGAACGCCGCAGTCACCCCCATGCGCTTGGTTAGCCCCTCCAGCCGACCGATGTCCCGGTCGTGCGTCTGGTCGTATATCACGCCCACGAGAGCGAAGAAGAGAGCGGTCATTACGCCGTGCGAGAACATCTGGAGCACGGCGCCGCTCACTCCGATTGCGTTCAGCGTGGCGAAGCCCATGAGCACGTAGCCCATGTGGCTGACGCTGGAGTAGCCGATGACGTACTTCAGGTCCCGCTGCCCCATCGCGGAGATGGCGCCGTACACGACGTTGATCGTGCCCAGGATGATGAGCACCGGCATCCAGTCGTCGGCGCCCTGCGGCAGCAGGTCAATGCCCACGCGAATGATGCCGTATGCGCCCAGCTTCATCAGCACGCCAGCGTGCAGCATGCTCACCGCCGTCGGCGCGGCAACGTGGCCGTCCGGCGACCACGTGTGGAAGGGCCACAGGCCCGCCAGCACGCCGAACCCGATCATGAACAGCGGGAAGAAGATGCGCTGGAACTCGGGCGAGAAGGACACCTCTCGCAGCTCCACCAGAGAGAAGCTGCCGATGCCGCCGTCCACGTACACGGCCATCAGCGCCACCCACACCAGGATGCTGCCCGCAACCAGGTACAGCATCAGCTTCATCGCCCCGTACTCCTTGGGACGCAGGAAGCTGCCGAAATCGCTGCTGCTGCCCCACACGCCGATGAGCAGGTACATCGGCATCACGGCCAGCTCGTAGAAGAAGAAGAAGAAGAACAGGTCCAGCGTGACGAACACACCGTAGACGCCCGCCACGAGCAGGAAGAACAGGACGAAGAACTCCTTGGCGCGGTCCTGGATGTTCCACGAGATGAGCACGCCGGTGAGTCCAACAATGCCCGTGAGCAGGAGCATGGGCACGGATATGCCGTCCACGCCCAGCGAGAAGGTGATGCCCAGCGAGTCCAGCCACGCAATCTCCTGCGTCAGCTGAAAGTCGCCCGCCTTGTGGTCGTAGACCAGGAACACGTAGACCGTGAGCGCCATGAGCACCGCGGCCACGGCGGCGGAGGTCATGCGAATGTGCTGCAGCCTGTCTTTGGGCAGGAAGGCCAGCACGACGCCCCAGACGAATGGGACGCCCACAAGCGCCATCAGCACGTATGAGTCCAGCGTTTCCACTTCAGCCTGCTATTCCCGCACTCTCGATTCGATTCGCCTCACTGCGTCACAATCTCGGCAGCGCCAGCCACCATATCAGCACGACGACCACAGTCCCAACCGCCATGCCGAGAGCGTAGTTATACACCTTGCCGGTCTCCAGCAGCCTCAGCACCCATCCGGAGAGCACCACCGAGCGACCTGTGCCGTTCACGCCAGTGTCGTTCACGACGACGCGGTCGAACAGGGCCATGAAGTTGCCGAAAGCCAGCGCCACACGGTCGATGACCCACTGGTACAGCTCGTCGATGTAGAACTTGTTAAAGACCAGCGTGTGCAGGCCGGAGAACTGCTCCTGGAGCCTGGCCGGTATCGGATACCTGGCGTACGCTGGCTCATCCTGCTGACCGGACGCCCGCTGACGCCTCCGCACCTCCTCCGCCGACTCGACGCCGCGCCCGTACAGATACCACCCAAGGCCGAATCCGGCCGCGGCCAGCAGCACGGACAGCCCCATGACCAGCACGTTCACCTTGTAGGGATGCGGCTTATCGTGGAACAGCCACGCGCCCAAGCCGTCGAAGCCCGGCCACCAGCCGCCCACGGCCAGCAGGCCGGAGCCAAGCGCCAATACGGCCAGAATCGCGAGAGGCGCCGTCATCACGGAAGGAGACTCGTGCGCGTGCTCGTTCTCAGATTTCAGGTCGCCCAGCACCACCACGAACAGCAGCCGCGCCATGTACAGCGCGCTCAGGAAAGCCGCCAGCAGGAGCAGCGCGAAGAACACCGGCCCGCGGCCGTCCAGCACGGAAAGCAGCACCTCGTCCTTGCTGAAGAACCCACCCATGAGCGGGATGCCTCCCAGCGAAAGAACCCCGATGGCGAAGGTTATGGACGTGACGGGCATGACCTTCCACAAGCCGCCCATCTGCCGAATGTCCCTTGCGCCCTCCGGCCGGTCGTGGTCTTCCGTGCCGTGCGATATGCTGCCGGCGCCCAGGAACAACAGCGCCTTGGCGAAGGCGTGCGCCACCATGTGAAGCAACGCCGCCGTGAACCCGAACGAGCCGAGCGCCAGCATCATCAGGCCAAGGTGGCTAACCGTGGAGTACGCAAGCACGCGCTTGAGGTCGGTCATCACCAGTGCCATCAGCGCCGTGACCAGAGCCGTGACCAGGCCGATCACGGCGACCGCCAGCATGGCCGTGTCGGACGTGACGAATATCGGGTACAGGCGCGCCACAAGGAACACGCCCGCGACCACCATCGTCGCTGCGTGGATCAGGGCGCTGACCGGCGTGGGGCCTTCCATCGCGTCCGGCAGCCAGACGTGCAGCGGGAACTGCGCCGACTTGCCCATCGCGCCCAGGAAAATGAGCAGCGCCGCGACCGTCAACGTCCCGGAGTCAATACCGCCCTGCTCCACAACGTGGAAGATGGCGGATATGTCGAACGTGCCGGTCTCCTTGAACAGCATCAGGATGCCTATCAGCAGGCCCACGTCGCCAATGCGCGTGGTCACAAACGCCTTCTTGGCCGCCTCCGCCGCAGACCGCCTCTCGTACCAGAAGCCTATCAGCAGGTAGGAGCAAACGCCCACCAGCTCCCACGCTATGTAGACCAGCAGCAGGTTGTCGGCCAGCGAGAGCGCCAGCATGGC
The DNA here is from genome assembly GCA_034423135.1 of Dehalococcoidia bacterium. Lineage (GTDB taxonomy): Bacteria > Chloroflexota > Dehalococcoidia > Lucifugimonadales > UBA2985 > JAPPHY01. The sequence goes on from DAOUJC010000005.1 coordinate 56,503, forward strand.
CGCCGCGAACAGCGAGTGGACTGCGAAGTACCAGCCGATGTCTCCCGGCATGTGCCTCATGTAGCCCAGCGAGTAGATCTGCACCATCAGCGCCACGAATGTCACGAGGCCCAGCATCACCACCGACAGCTCGTCGATGATCATGCCTACGGCGAACGTGCTCTCGCCTACACTGAACCACTCCTCGGTGAACACGCCACCGCCGGACGCGAGGAACTCGGTCAGCACGTACCAGAACAGGCCGAATGAGCCGAGGATGGCCAGAATAGACAGGAACACGCCGCGCCACGGCAGGAAGCGCCCCAGTACCACAATGCCGAGAAATGCGGCTACGCATGCGGCCGGCGCAAGCCACGCAAGCTCCACCCCTGAGGTCGTAGTCGTTCCTGCCTGAAATAGCATCGTCTAGCGGATGGCTACCCCTTCATTAGGTCCACTTCATCCAGGTCCACGGAACCGCGGTCACGGAACAGTCGCAGGATGATGGCCATCGCCAGGCCAACCTCCGCGGCCGCCACCGTAATCACGAATATCGCTATGATCTGCCCGGTCGAGTCCGCCGGCGTCGCGTACGCCGCATAAGCTATCAGGTTCACGTTGACCGCGTTCAGCATCAGCTCTAGCGCCAGCAGTATGAGCACCGCGCTGCGGCGCGCGAGCACCCCGTACACCCCTATCGAGAAGAGCGCCGCGCCGAGAAGCTGGAAGTGGAGAAGTGTCACTCTTCCTCCCCCTCCTCACGCTCCCGCGCAATCACGATGGCGCCGATGAGCGCCACCAGCAGCACGAGTGAAGCCACCTCGAACGGCACGGCCCACTGCGCGAACAGGCTGTCGCCCAGCCTGCTGAAGCTCACGCTGCGCCTCACCGTCTCGTCCGGCGCGCCGTTGATCAGCGCAAGCGCTAGCAGCGCAAACACGCCGAGGGACGTCAGCAGCGCCAGCGGCCACTGCGGGTTGTCGCGCATGGCCCGGAACTCCTGGACGCGGGTGAGCATTATGACGAACAGGATGACTATGGTAATCGCCCCGCCGTAGATGAGCACCTGAACCAGCGCGAGGAACTCAGCCAGCAGCATCAGGTACAGCCCGGCCACGGCCACCAGCGAGACCAACAGGAGAAACGCTGCGTACACCACGTTCCGCGAGACCACCACGCCGATTGCGCCGGCAAGGCACACCGCGCTCAGCAGGTAGAAAACCGCGAGGGACAGGCTCAACTCTCCGCCTCCACCTTTTCCTCCTCCTCTTCCTTCTCCTTGGAGGGCCTCCATCCAGTCTCCTGCTGGTAGGCCCAGCCCATCTCCAGCAGCCTGCCGAGGTCGCTGCGATTGTCGTTGCGAGCGTACTTGCTCAGCTCGTGCTCGTGGCTCATCTCAATGGCGTCGAAGTTGCAGACGTCCACGCAGATGCCACACACGATGCACCGGCCCAGGTTGATCTCGAAGCTGTCCACGATCTTGCGGCGGGAGCTCTTCCCCTCCGCGTGCAGTGGGTTGTCCTTCATCACTGCGGTCATGCACTGCGTCGGGCAGTACCGCACGCACACCATGCAGCCGGTGCAGTACGGCTCCTCCACCTTCTGGTCCCACATGAGGACGGGGAAGCCCATGTAGCGGTCCTCAATGGGCTTGTGCTCGTTGGGGTACTGGTAGGTTACGGGCTTTCTGATCATGGTCGCAAATGTGACCAGGAGGCCCTTGAGATTACCCAGCATGGCCTGCCTCCGACGTTGGATTGTAGATTCGCACCGTGTATTCGGGCTTGGGAGCCGTGCGCATGGCCTTGCTCAGCCCCCAGACCGCCGCCGCCAGGATGGCCACGGACAGAAGGCTCAGCACCCACGCCGGCCAGCCGTAGAAGAGGTATGCGCCCGTTATCAGAATGTTCAGGAACGCCAGCGGCACCAGCACCTTCCACCCCAGCGACATCAGCTGATCGATGCGCAGCCTGGGGTACGTGCCGCGTATCCAGAATATGACCAGTATCACCAGGTAGGTCTTGGCCAGGAACACGGCGAGGCTGATGATTGGCACGTCGCCCGGCAGCCCCGGGAACAGCCAGCCGCCGAAGAAGAGCAGCACCGTGAGGGCGGCGATGGCAAAGGTGTTGATGTACTCGGCCAGGAAGAAGACCGACCAGTGGGCGCCGCTGTACTCCACGAACGGCCCTCCCACGACCTCCGACTCCGCCGGATGGATGTCGAACGGGGTGCGCCCAAGCTCCGCCAATCCCGCGATGAAGAATATGACCAGTCCCAGCGGCTGTATCAGCGCGTAGACCAGCACGTCCTGCTCGTTCACCACGCGGACCAGGTTCATCGACTGCGCCAGCATGGCCACGCCCAGCACGGCCAGTATGAGCGGTATCTCGTAGCTCACCAGCTGCGCGGCGGCCCGGAAACCGCCCAGGACGGCGTACTTGTTGGAGGACGCCCATCCGGCGGCCACCAGTCCCACGATCGACAGCACGGAAAAGGCGATGATGTAGAACAAGCCCAGGTCCAGGTTCCGTATCACAAGGTCTCGCGTAACGGGAATCGTGACCCATATCATGAATATGGGCACGAACACCACCAGCGGCGACACCCAGTACACAACCCTGTCGACCCACGACGACAGCAGGTCCTCCTTCGCCATGAGCTTGATGGCGTCCGCAACGGGCTGCAGCAGCCCGAACGGGCCGACGCGCATGGGGCCCATTCGCATCTGTATGCGGCCAAGGAACTTGCGCTCCACCCACACCAGCGAGAGCACCACCACGGACAGCGCCGTCAGCAGCACAAAGGAAGCGGTGACAAGCAGCGCGGTGTCAAGCAGCATTACCGGTCCACCTCTCCGAGCACGATGTCCAGCGACCCCAAGATGACCACAGCATCCGCAACATACGTGTTCAGCAGAAGCTCCCTGATGGCCATCAGGTTGCAGAACGACGGCGGGCGTACCTTCACGCGGTACGGCCTGTCAGCGCCGTTGCTCACCAGGTACACGCCGATCTCGCCGCGGGGGTTCTCGCCGCGCACGTAAACCTCGCCCTGCGGCGGGCGCAGAACGAGCCGCGTCGGCGTGATGGTCGGACCGTCCGGCATCTGGCCAAGCGCCTGCTCGATAATGCCGAGCGACTGCCTCATCTCCTCAACGCGCACGTAGAAACGGTCCCAGGAGTCGCCCTTCTCACCAATGGGAATGCCGAAGTCGAACCGGTCGTAGATGGAGTATGGGGCGTCCTTGCGCACGTCCATGGGCACGCCGGAGGCCCGCAGAGTGGGGCCGCTTGCGCCGTAGCTTATGGCCTTCTTGGCGTCAATGACGCCGATGCCCTTGGTGCGGGCCAGGAATATCTCGCTGAAGCTCAGGAGCCTGTCCGCCTCGTCAATGCCCTGGCGAATCTCACCAATCAGGCCGGTCATGCGCTGGCGAAAGTCGTCCGGCACATCGTTCTTGACGCCGCCGATGCGAATGTAGTTGTGCATCATGCGCGCGCCCGTCACCGCCTCGAACATCGACTGAATCTTCTCGCGGTCGCGGAAGGCGTACATGATGGGCGTCATGGCCCCGGCGTCGATGCCGAATGTGCCGAAGAAGAGCAGGTGGCTGGCAACCCTGTTTAGCTCACACAGGATGACGCGAATGTACTCGGCGCGCTCCGGCACCTCCAGCCCCATCAACTTCTCGACGGCGCGGCAGAAGACCATCTCATTGTTCAGGTTGCTGATGTAGTCCAGCCTGTCGAAGAGCGTGACGATCTGGGCGTAGATCTCGCCCTCGCACAGCTTCTCCGAGCCGCGGTGCAGGTAACCGATGTGAGGCTCCACGTCCACCACGCGCTCGCCGTCCACCATCAGCACCATGCGGAACACGCCGTGAGTGCTGGGGTGCTGCGGCCCCATGTTGACCAGCATCTGGACGGTGTCCAGCTGGCCTTCCGACTGGCTCTCCACGCTCACGTCTACCACTCCGTGTACTCCGGCATCTCGAAGTTCTTGCGACCGGGGTACCCCTCGAAGCCCTCGTACAGCAGCAGCGGCGCAAGGTTGGGGTGCCCCTCGAAGGTCACGCCGAACAGGTCGTGGCCCTCCCTCTCGTACCAGTCGGCGCCGAGCCACACAGAGGTCACCGTGGGCACAACGGGGTCGTCCGGCGAGACGTTGGTCTTGAGCACCATCATGTGCTTCATGGAGGTGCTGTAGAGGTGGTAGACCACCTGCAGGTGCTCCTCGTAGTCGACCACGCACAGGCAGGTCAGGTAGTCCATCTGGAGCTCCGGCGAGTCCCTGAGCGTGAGGCAGGCGTCCGCGACGTCGGCGGGGCTCACGGTGGCAGTCACAAGGTCGACTGCGGCGCCCAATTCGGGGTTGAACCGCGCCAGGACCTCCGGGAGCAGTCGTTCCAGGGCCAGCCCTTTCTCGTCCAGGGAAACGGCGGCCTGGGGGGTAGTGTGCCCGGGTCTATGCCTTTCTACCACGCTCCCTGGCGTCCTGCATGATTTTGTCCTGCAGCTTGAGGATGCCGTCCAACAGGCCCTCAGGCCTGGGCGGGCATCCCGGCACGTAGACGTCCACGGGAATGATGTGGTCCACCCCCATCACCACGGAGTAGGAGCGGTAGTAGGGCCCGCCGTTGGTCGCACAGCTTCCCATCGCAATGACCCACTTGGGCTCCGGCATCTGCTCGTACAGAATCTTGATTGGTTCCGCCATCTTCTTGACCACGGTGCCGGCCACAATCATCACGTCCGACTGCCTGGCCGAGGGCCACGGGACTATGCCGAACCGGTCCAGGTCGTGGTGGGCCATGTAGGTGCTCATCATCTCGATGGCGCAGCAGGCCAGGCCAAACGTCATGGGCCACAGCGACGACTTGCGGGCCAGAGCGATTAGCTCCTCCGACCTCGCCGTGACAATGCCCGGCGCAGCCCGGTTCAGGATGCTGCGCGGCTCCTGGTTGCCCGAGCCAATGCTCACTTCCACTGGAGCACCCCCTTCTTCCAGCTGTAGACGATCCCGAAGAAGAGAATTGCGATGAACAGGAGCATCTCGTAGAACACGGCGTCGATGCTGGTGAGGAACACCACGGCCCACGGGAAGAGGAACACGGCCTCGACGTCGAAGATGAGGAACAGGATGGCGAATATGTAGTAGCGCATGTGGAGCTGCGACCAGGAGTAGGGTGCGGGCGGGATGCCGCACTCGTAGGGCATGTCCTTGAGGGGGGTGCGCTTCTTGGGCGAGAGGATGAAGGAGGCGCCGAACATGATCGCCATGCCCACAAACCCCACGATCCCTGCTATCACCACGGCGGTGTAGTTGAGGGCAAAGCCTTCAGGGGCCAATTGGTCCTCCAGACCGGCGGCCTGCGTTCGGCCGCCGTTACGGGGCTTGCAGACTGGGCTAAGGATATATCACCGAATAGGGACTGTCAATTGAAGCATCCACCGCCGCCCTGGCCGCTCGTGATGAGCGATTCGAAGGGTGTAACCAATCTAGGGACGGAGACGCTCCGGAGAGACGACAGCAGCTGGGAGAACGTCGTCACGCAGTTACCTCAAGACGTTGCGGATCATCCACCGGAACAGGACGACCGCTCGCCTTGAGGTATTGCACCGCAACCTGCGCCGCGTCGCGTAATTCCTCAATGGCTTCTTCCTTGGTGTCGCCGAATGCCGTGCACCAGGGAATCGCAAGTAGCCATGCGCTCCATCGCCCATCCTCCTCCTCTTCCACGCCGATTGTGAAGCTATATGTGTCTTCCATGCCAACCCCCTGTGCGAGTTAGGGTGCAGATCTGCCTTTGGTCAATGCAATGCGCCAACATTCTATACCGGCAGTCAAACCATGCACAGATGCGCCGAGGTGCTATCCGACCACGTCCACGCGACCTTGCCGCTCGTGGTGAGCCTGTCGAACCATACGAGCGGGCGATTGCCTATGGTACAATCGGTCACAACACTTACGTAGGGTAAAGACTATGAATCAGGACACTATCGGTCTGGACTATCTCGAACGAGCCTTTGATGAAGGGCATGCCGAGATTACAGGCGATGGGCGGAACCAGCGCATCCGCTATATCGCCGCCGGCCGCTCAGAGCGGTGGAGCGACCCGGAGGAGAGAGTGCGGGCCGAGCTGTGGGCGGAGCTCATCTACAGGTACGAATACTCACCCGAACGAATAGGCTTCGAGGTCAACGTTCCACGCCGGACTCCAAACGACTACGCCGACCTGGTCATCTACGAAGACGACGACCTGAAGTCACCCTACATGGTCTTTGAGTGCAAGCGCCCCGACGTATCCGACGCCGCGTTTGGCCAGTCCATAGAACAGGCCTGCGGCAACCGAGCCAGCCTTGGCGCCAAGTATTGCGGCGCGGTGGCCGGTCTCACTCGCCGCCTGCTGCGCTTTGACCGCTACCCGCCAGCTGAGCGGGAGAGAAACCACATGACCGATATTCCCGTTCGCTACGGGAGCCCCCCATCCTGGCGCTTCTTGAAGAAAGTCCAAGGCCGTGATCTGACGACTGTTTCGCGGGAAGAGTTGCGGGCCGCCATCCGCAAGTGCCACCAGACCCTCTGGGAGGGCGGCAGGCGCAGTGCCATCGCCGCCTTTGGCGAGTTCTGCAAGCTGGTCTTCATCAAGCATCGTGATGAGAAGGATCTGGACCGGAAGGAAGGCCAGCATTATGAATTCCAGCGAAAGGACGGGGAAACTGCCCCCGACCTGGCCAGACGCATAACGATTCTGTATGAGAGCGAGAAGAGCAGGGAGCCGGACGTCTTTACCGAGAGCATCAACGTAGATCCGCCCATTCTGGCGCAGTGCGTGGAACACCTGGAAGGCATTTCCCTTGAGCACACCGAGCTTGACACCAAAGGAGTGGCCTTCGAGGAATTCATGGGCAGCTTCTTCAAGGGTGACTTCGGGCAGTACTTCACTCCCCGGGAGTTGATCGCTTTCTGCGTGGAAATGCTTGACCCGAAGCGCACCGACCTAGTGCTCGACCCGGCCTGCGGCTCCGGCGGATTCCTGCTCTACGCAATGGACCACGTTCGCCGGGAGGCAGATCAAAGGTACTCTCCAGGCGGCGAACAGCACCTCCTGTACTGGCACGACTTCGCCCAGAAGAACCTCTTTGGCATTGAGATAAACGATGAACTGGCCCGGGTCGCCAAGATGAACATGATCATTCACGACGACGGCCATACCAACATCGTTGGCCACGACGCCCTGGACTTCTCTGAGAACATTCGCAGCAAGAATAGCGGCGTCGACCTACGCAAATTCGATCTCATCCTCACCAACCCGCCCTTCGGCGCAGTCGTAAAGCGCACGGAGAAGGGGGACGGCTACCTAGAGCAGTTCGACTTGAGGCATTACCTGGGCAAGAGCTATCCAGTATATTCCGACATGACGGGAGAAGACGGCGACTCCAGCGCGAAGACGGGCGCAAGAGCAGTAAGAGCACGGGCCAGCATCAAGACCGAGCTCCTGTTCCTGGAGCGGGTTCACTCCTTCCTGAAGCCCGGCACGGGCCGGGCTGCCGTGGTGGTGCCGGACGGCATCCTGACCAACTCATCGCTTCAGGGCGTGAGGCATTGGCTGCTCGAGAACTTCCAGCTTCTGGCGGTGGTCAGCCTGCCCCAGTTCGCCTTCAGCCACTACGACGCCGGTGTGAAGGCCAGCATAATATTCCTGCGCCGCTTAGCCGATGGCGAAACAGTCTCAGACAATGAAGCCATATTCATGGCCCTGGCCGAGAACATCGGGTACGACGCCACCGGGCGCAAGACATTTGACGTTTCCGTGGAGCGGGAGGAGCCGGGCGTGGAGAAGGTTGAGCGGCACAGCTGCGACCTGTTCGACTACCGCGTATATTACGAACCCGTCTCCACGAATCTCTTTGAAACCAATTGGAGCGAGCGCCGTAGGGAAACCATACCAGGCACCGGCATAGTGGCCCAGTGGCAGGCCTTCCAGCGGGAACCGACACCTTTTTTAGTGTAGACCCCGCCAGACTGGCAAAGCCGGAAAGCTTTGCGGTGAAGCGGGGCAAAGTTGTCGGAAGGTTAGATACATGGTTCAATCATCCCCGGTATGAGTTGCTGCGCGCCAGATTGGACGCTTCAATAGTCAAAACGACCGAGTTGGACGGTTTCCTGTGGTCAATAGCCGGCGGTGCAACGCCAAAACTAAGTGATGCTTCTCTCTACACCGATTCCGGGATTAAGTTCCTACGCATCCTCAACGTAGAAGATGGCGAGATTATTGAGCAGGATATCAAATACATCACCGATGCGGTTCATCAAGAGGAACTTGGGCGTTCCCAGCTTGAAGCTGGCGACGTGCTTATCACAATTACGGGGCGTGTAGGTTCAGCCGCAGTAATTCGCGAAGAGCATCTTCCAGCCAACATCAATCAGCACATTGCTCGACTGAGGATTGATTTGAAACGCTGCAGGCCGGAGTTCCTCAGTGAATGGTTGAACTGCCCCGCTGGGCAACAGCTGTCCAATCGCTCTGTCTCTGGAGGCACACGCCCCGCTCTTGACTATGGAGCTGTTCGCAGCATCCTAGTGCCGTTGCCTGATACGCTGGAAGCGCAAGACAAGCTATTGGTCGCGATGGATGCCTCCCGTGCGAAGCGCAAGGCAAAGCTAGCTGAGGCAATCGCACTACTGGCAAGTCTAGATGATTTCGTGCTGGACGCGCTAGGTATTGCACCACCGGAGAAGGACTCCAGACGTGCGTTTGCAGTAACGCTTGGCCAGTCACGCACCCAGGGACAGCTTAATGCGGACTTCTACCATCCGGAGCGTATTCGGACCTTAGACGAATTGAACAATGCGGGAATGCATACGGAACTGACGCCACTTGCTAAAGTCGTGAATTTTGAGCGAGCACAGATCAAGTCACCGGATGAGAATTACCTGAGTCTAGCGCACGTGGAAAGCCATACCGGCGAACTGACTGACTCCCAGGATAAGGCGTCAGGCAATGCCTTTATGTTCCAAGTCGATGATGTTCTATTTGCTCGATTGCGTCCCTACCTTAACAAGGTATATCACGCTGAAATGAATGGCACTTGCTCAACGGAGTTCCACGTCCTTCGGGTCAAGGATCGGAATACTCTGCTACCTGAGTATCTCAGCACCATCCTACGCAGCCGTTTGATACTGGCTCAAACTGTCCACATGATGACCGGTAACACCCACCCGCGTCTAGTCAACGCTCACGTAGAGAGCCTTCGAATCCCTATTCCCAAGGTGAATGTTCAAAAGACCATCGCAGTGGACGTTGCGGTTCGGCGCGAGGAGGCACGCCGTTTGCGCGCCGAAGCGGAGGCGGGCTGGCAGGAGGCCAAGCGGTGGTTCGAGGAGCAACTGTTGGGAGCGGATTCGCCATGACATTTGAGATTCTCATTTCCTGTCACATGCCACCGAACGATGGTCTTGCGGGCATAAGCGAGATGTTGGAGGATGCGCTGAATCAGGCCTTGGAGTATAGCCCAATAGACTTTGATGAGAGCATGATCCAGATTCACTGCCAGCGGCCGCTAAACGAGGCACCGGCCGACAGAGGCAACCTCCTAGTCGGTTTCTCTCTGGAACTGCCGGAAGATGACGCTGGAATCAAGTCCGTGGTTGACGGCTTTGTTGGGGCCCTAAGGGACAGGTCAGAAGTCATGCATCTAGTGCGGTTTGAAGATCCACTCCTTCAAGCCGAACTATCTAAGTGGGCCGCCGAGATTTTCTCGCTGGAGATGAAACTGCGCCGAGTGCTGTCTTTCATTTATCTGCACGCGTATCAGGTCAGCAATCCCTTCGAGCTACTTCAAGAAGAGCAGGTTCAAATACCACAAGGTGTGAAACCACAAGAGACACAAATGAACAACCTTAGCGAGAACGAGTTTTTTCACTTGACGTTCAGCCAGTACATAGGCCTAAACCAGCGCCGCCAAATAGACCTCCGCCACATAGTAGGCATAATCCTTGATTCGGAGCAATACGGCGATTTACGTCAAGAACTCATGCGGTCTCCAGTATCAGACGGGCGCGATACCGAACTCATGAATAACTTGCAGCAACACTTGAATGCTATTGAGCGGATGCGCAACTGTGTGGCCCATAACAGAAGACCCAGCGAGGGAATAAGACAAGATTACTCGTTTAATCGCCCTCGCCTGGAAGAACTACTGGATAGCTATTTGGCAAGCCTGGCTATTCAACATTAGTCCCGCCCCAGCCCTTGACCCGCCCGCAACGTTGGTAATACAATCCCCCTGCAACCCACGTTGCCCTTGGAAGGGAGCTCTTGAGCAAGGTGACCTTTCCGACCGGGGTGGAGGCGGCTGGGGATCGGGACATGCCGCAGGAGAACTGCGGTGTTGTCGGCGTATATGCACCCGGCGAGGACGTGGGGCGCATCGCCTTCTTCGGACTGTTCGCCCTGCAGCACCGCGGCCAGGAGAGCGCCGGCATTGCCGTCAGCGACGGTGAATCCCTCCGACACAGCACCGCCATGGGACTGGTCGCCCAGGCATTCCGCGAGGAAGACCTCCAGCGGCTCACCGGCCACATGGCCATAGGGCACACCCGGTACTCCACCGCCGGCTCCAGCATCCTCTGCAACGCCCAGCCCATCCTCGCCAGCGGCCCATACGGCGAACTGGCCCTGGGCCACAACGGCAACGTGGTCAACGCCGTGCCCCTGCGAAAGGAACTCGAGGAGTGGGGCTGCCGCTTCTCATCCACCTCCGACTCGGAGATCGTGGCGCTTCTCCTCGCCAACGCACCGGGCCGCGACTGGTCAGAGCGCATTCAGTATCTCATGCGTCGCCTGCAGGGCGCATACTCCCTGGTGGTTCTTACCAAAGACTCGCTAATCGCCATTCGAGACCCACTCGGCGTGCGGCCCATGTGCGTGGGCAGGATGAACGGCGGCTGGATCGTGGCGTCGGAGAGCTGCGCTCTCGACCACCTTGGCGCCACACTGCTCCGCGATATCGAGCCCGGCGAGGCCATCGTCATCGATGACCAGGGCATGAGGACGCTCTACCGCGGCGGCGAGCGCAGCCGCGCCTTCTGCGTATTCGAGTACATCTACTTCGCACGGCCCGACAGCGTCCTGGGAGGCCGGCTGACCTACTCGCTGCGCCAAGAGATGGGCGCTCAGCTTGCGAAGGAGCACCCCGTGGACGCGGACGTGGTCATCGGCGTGCCGGACTCCGCTACGGCGGCGGCAGTGGGCTACGCCCGGGAGGCCGGCATCCCGTACAGCGAGGGGCTGCTCAAGAACCGCTACGTGGGACGCACCTTCATCGAGCCGGACCAGCGTGTCCGCGATTTGGGAGTCCAGCTCAAGTTCAACACCCTGCCTGAAGTGCTGGCCGGAAAGCGCGTTGTTGTCGTCGACGACAGCATCGTCAGGGGCACCACGACGCCACACGTCGTGCGCCTGGTCAGACGGGCCGGCGCCACGGAGGTACACCTGCGCGTGTGCGCTCCACCCATCAGGCACCCCTGCCAGCTTGGCGTGGACATGGCCTCCTACCGCGAGCTCATCGCCGCCAACAAGAGCGTGGAAGAGATCCAGGAGTTCGTGGGCGCCGACTCGCTCGGCTACCTGAGCGTGGATGGGCTGCTTGAGACCGTGAGTAGCGACGGTAACTCGCACTGCGCGGGCTGCTTCACCGGCAATCACCCCATACCCGTCCAGCTGGAGATGAACAAGCTGGCCCTCGAAGTCCCGGCCCTGGGATGACGCACAATGCCGGGTGAGACCTACCTCGCCGCCGGGGTGAACCTGGGAGCCGCGCGACAGGCAACCGAGACCATCAAGAGGCTTGCCGAGGCCACGCACGGCCCAAACGTCATCGGAGGCGTGGGCTTCTTCGGCGGAATGTACCGGCTGCAGGGCTATCGACGGCCGGTGCTCGTATCCAGCACCGACTCGCCGGGCACCAAGCTCATGCTTGCCACCTTGACCGGCCGATTCGAAAGCGTCGGGATAGACGTTGTGAACCACTGCGTCAACGACGTTTTCGTCTCCGGCGCAACGCCTCTCTTCTTCCTGGACTACCTTGGCGTCGGACGGCTGCAGCCGGAACGAGCGGAGGCGCTGGTGCGAGGCGTTGCGGAGGCATGCACCGCCGTGGGATGCGCCCTGATCGGAGGCGAGACCGCTGAGCTGCCGGGTATCTACCCCGAGGACGGCTTCGACCTGGCCGGGTTCGCGGTTGGCGTGGTCGAGGAGGACGCCATCCTGGACGGGTCCACGATCGCGGAGGGCGACGTGCTCCTTGCAGTACCCTCCAACGGCCTGCACACCAACGGCTACTCACTGGCCCGCAGGGTGTTCGGTGTGGACGACAACCCCTCCGTCCTCGACCGCGTTCCGCCGGAGCTTGGCATCACCCTAGGGGAGGCGCTCATGGTGCCCCATCGCTGCTACTACCCACTCCTGGAGCCTGTACTACCGCTCATCAAGGGCATGGCGCACATCACCGGCGGCGGCCTGCCGGAGAACGTCCCGCGCATACTGCCTGCGGGACTCGGCGCACGTTTCGACACCGCTGCATGGCATGTACCGCCGATCTTCTCGCTCATCCGCGAGGCGGGACGGGTAGAGATCGACGAAATGTACCGCGTGTTCAACATGGGAGTGGGGATGGTGGTGGCATGCTCACCGGAGAGCGCGGACGAGGTGCGCCGCCTGGTGCCCGAGGCCGTCCCGGCCGGTGAGGTTGTGGCGGGCGAGGGCGTGACACTGGACTGACTATACTTCGACACGAGGAGGTGGCCGATGAAGGCCCTGCTCAGCGTATTCGACAAGAACGGCGTGGTGGACTTCGCCCAGGACCTGCACAGGGCGGGCGCCGACCTCATCAGTACGGGAGGCACCCATCAGACGCTCGCGGACGCGGGCCTGCCCGTTCAGCAGGTCTCCGACTTCACCGGCTCGCCGGAGATTCTGGGCGGCCGCGTCAAGACGCTCCATCCCGCCATTCACGGCGGCATCCTGGCCCGACGCGACAACCCCGGCCACGTTGAAGAGCTCGCCGGCCTCAGCATGGAGACGATCGACGTGGTGGCCGTCAACCTGTACCCGTTCGCCGCAACCATCGCAAGGCCCGGCGTAACCCTCGACGACGCGCTGGAGAACATCGACATCGGCGGCCCGACCATGATTCGCGCGGCGGCCAAGAACTTCCCGTTCGTGTCCGTGGTGGTGGACCCAGCCGACTACGCCTGGGTTGCCGAGAAGCTGGCAGGCGATGGCCTCTCACTGGAGGAAAGGCGGCGACTGGCTCACAAGGCGTTCCAGCACGTGGCCTACTACGATACGCTGATAGCATCGTACCTGCGCCGCGGCGATCCCGATGGGACGTTCCCGCAGGAGCTCACGCTGGCATACCAGAGGGTTCAGCAGCTGCGCTACGGAGAGAACCCCCACCAGCTTGGAGCGCTGTACGCGGAGCCTCTGCCCAGCTTCGCCAGCCTCGCGACAGGCTCGCAGGTGCTGGGCCAGGAGCCATCGCTGTGCAACGTGTACGACATGTCGGCGGCGCTGGAGAGCGTGCGCGACTTCATGGACAGGCCCGCGGCCGTGGTCATCAAGCACGCCACGCCCAGCGGCTTTGCGTTCGGCGCGACTTCCGCTGAGGCGCTGCAGAAGGCGATCCACGCGGACGCCACGTCTGCATTCGGCGGCATCATCGGTCTGAACAGACCGATGGACGTCGAGACGGCAGAGGTAGTAGCCCGCTTCCGCGAGCTTGAGTCGTCCAACATAGACGCCATCGTGGCACCCGGCGCGTCCGAGGAGGCCGTGGCCATCCTGCGCAGGACTCGCAGGCGCATGGTGCTCTACACCGTCGACGAGCTTGGGGAGCTTCCGGCCGGAAGCGTGAACGTCAAGCAGGTGCCCGGCGGGCTCCTGTACCAGCAGGCCAACACTTCACCCATCGATAGCTCGGCGTGGCGCGTGGCCACGCAAGTCGAGCCCACGCCCGAGCAGCTGCGCGGCATGGAGGACGCCTGGATGCTCATGCGCCACATCCGCTCCAACACCATCATGGTCTGGGACGATGCAGCGGGCGTGACCCTGGGGATAGGCAGCGGCCAGGTGAGCCGCGTTGGCTCGGCGCGCATTGCGCTGGAGCAAGCCGGCGAGCGCGCCCGCGGAGCCATCCTGGCGTCGGACTCCTTCTTCCCGTTCCAGGACAGCGTGGAGCTGGCGGCAAGCTACGGCATCGCAGCCATCGTGCAGCAGGGCGGCTCGATCAATGACCAAGCCTCCATCGACGCCGCTGACGCTGCGGGCATCGCCATGGTGCTCACCGGCGAGCGCGCATTCTGGCACTAGGCGGCGCAAGAGAAGCCACGTGAGTTTGCCGTGATGCGCGGGCTGTGACCAGCCGTCCCAGAAAACACGGTAAGGGGATAATCTCCTCGCCCCGCTCATTCTGAGCTTGTCGAAGGAAATGAGCGGGGTGACTTGGCCTCATTGATCTTCTCACTCACATGGTTCGACAAGCTCTCCATGAGAGGGAAGATCACCCTTCCGGTATATCCGAGAAGGCCCCGGATGCCGGCGTCACAGGGGTTGACATTAGCGCGCAAACCGACTAGTTTTAGTTATCTCGACCGAACCCCAACAGGTCGATTCAAAAGATGGGGCTGCATCCGCGGTCTCACTCGCCAATTCCGAATCCATCCCAAGGTATTCAAATGCCTTGCATCGCGCGATAGGACACGCGGCAGGTAGCGCGAATTGGCTTGCGACCGCAGCGGGGACGGCAAATAAAGAGGACAGGAGGTGAACGGCCCAGAAACTGGTATCGGAGTCAGATCTCCGAACGGATGGGAACAGGCCAAATCCGAATTACACGGTTTCTCCCGTCCCTGGACCTAAACGGACATTGAACATCACAAGGAGGCAATTGCAGATGAAAGGCAGATATTCGCGCCCCAGAACTATGGGGCTCTTCCTGGGCATTGTAGGGCTGATGCTTCTGGTTGTGGCAGCCTGCAGTGAGGATCCCACGGCAACTCCGCAACCAACGGCCACGCCGGTACCCACGCCAACCGAGGCCATGATGGAGCCTACCGAGGCGATGATGGAACCGACCGAGGCCGCGATGGATTCCATGGAGCCCAAGGAGGCCGTCAAGGTCTACACCTCCAACTGGACATCGGTCGAGCTCAACACCCGCATCCCCGCCTACATCATTGAGCACGGCTATGGCTATCCGGTAGAGTACATTCCCGGCACCACGACCACCATGCTCGCCACCTTCCCGGCCGGCGAAATGGACGTCAACATGGAGCTCTGGCGCCAGAACATCTACGACTGGTACGAAGAGCAGATCGCCGCCGGGACCATCATCGACCTGGCCGGTACGGGCGAGAGCCTTCCCAACGGCTCCAAGGGACAGATTCTGGAGCAGTCGGCTCAGGGCTTCTACGTACCACAGTACGTTGTGGACGAGAACCCCGGTCTGCAGTCTGTGTCCGACCTGCCGGAGTACTGGGAGCTGTTCGAGGACCCCGAGGATCCCGGCAAGGGCGTGATGATCAACTGCATCCTCGGCTGGAAGTGCCAGAGGATCAACAGGGCCAAGTGGCATGCCTACGGCCTGTTTGACACCTACAACGTCGCCGAGCCAGGCTCCGCAGGCGCGCTCGACGCAGCAATCAAGGGCGCCTACACGGCCGGCGACCCCGTGCTGGCCTACTACTGGGAGCCCACCACCATCGTCAACGAGCTGGACCTGTATCGGCTGGAGGAGCCCGAGTGGACCCAGGAGTGCCAGGACACCCTGAATGAGGCAACCGCCGAAGGTGTCCAGGCGCCCTTCGACACGGCAACGGAGGCATGCGCCTACCAGGTCTGGGACGTCCACAGCGCTGTCCACACCAACCTGCAGGAGCGCGCCCCCGAGGTGACGGAGTTCCTGGCCAATGTCTTCATCGGCGCCCTCAACTTGGGCGATCTGGAGATCTGGAAGGACGAGAACGACGCCGAGTGGCGGGACGTTGCGGTCTACTACCTGCAGAACAACAGGGACGTGTGGACCACCTGGATCACGGACGACAACGCGGACCAGATCATCGCCAACGTTGACGCAGCGCTCGCAGCGGAGCAGTAGGCGCGCAGCGCAGCGGAAACCGGTCGTATCCGTAACCACGGAGACGCTATGAGAGAGGGGGGAGCGAATGCTCCCCCCTCTCCGTTTGTGCGGAAACGGCCGCCTCCACAGTCATTTCCAGCGAGGCGTAGCCGAGTCGAGAATTCCTGGACAAGGGATGTCCCGTCCGCTCACGCCCTTCGACAGGCTCTGGGTGAGCGGACTAACGTGACGAATGCTCGGTGAGCCGCCTCCGGCCCGCTCATGGTGAGCTCCGTCGAACCATATGAGCGGGCTGTCCCCAACCGTCATTTCGAGCGAGGCGTAGCCGAGTCGAGAAATCCTGGACACACGTGGCCTCAAGCGACTCGTCATCCAAGGCCAGGCGGCTTCGTTGGGGAGGCGAGCGGCGCACGAGCCTTCCCCCTCGATGGGGGAGAGAGGGAAAGTCCCGTCCGCTCACGCCCTCCGACAGGCTCTGGGTGAGCGGACGCAAAAACCACCGCTCATGGTGAGCCCCGTCGAACCATATGAGCGGGCCTGAACTGCTCGCTAGAACAGGCCAGAGTGCGCCTTAGCCCAGCGCTTGCCGGGCGCTGTCCAGGTCGTAGACGGCGACCACCAGCCGCGAGTCGGTGCCCATGTACACCATGTCGATGTTGATCCCCGCGTCAGCGATTCGCCGGGCCACCTTGCCCAACTCGCCTGGGCTGTCCTTCATGTCCACGGTCAGCACCTCGCGCTCCTGCAGCACCTGAATGCCGCCGGCCTCCAGCGCACTGCGCGCCGCCTCCGCGTCCTGGACCAGCACGTGAAGCTGCGTCTTGATGCCGACCGTAGAGGAGCAGTAACCGTCGATGTTGATTCCGGACTCACCCAGCTTTTCGCCCACCTGCGCCAGCGCGCCCGGCAGGTCGTCTATGAGAACTGTAATATCGTATGCCATGATGCTCTCCTTTCCCGTGAGCCTTCCATACCTGTTATCTGCCCCCGCGCAGGCTGTGGCTCGTCGTCGTCAGGGGACGATCGTGTCAAGCCCCATGTAGGGCCTGAGTACGTCCGGCACGCTGATTGAGCCGTCTGCCTGCTGGTAGGTCTCCAATATCGCGATTAGCACCCTGGGGAGGGCCAGCCCCGAGCCGTTGAGGGTGTGCACCAGCTGCGGCCTGGCGCCCGCCTGTGGCCTGTAGCGTATGTTGGCCCTTCTGGCCTGGAAGTCGGTGCAGTTGGAGCATGAGCTGACCTCCAGCCACTCCTGGCAGCCCGGCGCCCACATCTCCAGGTCGTAGGACTCCGCGGACGGGAAGCCCATGTCCCCGGCGCACAGCCGCACCATGCGATAAGGGATGTCCAGGCGTCGGCAGACGTCCTGCGCGTCCTCCAGCAGCTTCTCCAGCTCTTGGCCCGAGGACTCCGGCTCGACCAGCTTGTACAGCTCCACCTTGTCGAACTGGTGAACGCGCTTGATGCCCCGCGTGTCCTTGCCCGCCGCGGCCTTCTCGCGGCGGAATGACGGCGTATGCGCCACGTAGTAGAGTGGAAGAGTGCCAGGCTCCAGAATCTCGTCGCCGTGGAAGCCGGTGAGCGGAACTTCCGCCGTCGGAATGAGCCACAGGTCGTCTTCCTCGTCATGGTACAGGTTGTCGGCGAACTTCGGGAGATTGCCGCTGCCATACATCGTGTCCCTGCGCACCAGGTAGGGCACGTAGACTTCACGATAGCCGTGCTCCTGCACATGGAGGTCGATCATCCAGGTGGTGAGAGCGCGTTGCAGCCGTGCGCCTGCGCCCGCGAGCGCGAAGAATCGCGAGCCGGACAGCTTGGCGCCGCGGGACAGGTCGATTATCCCCAGGCGCTCGCCAAGGTCCCAGTGTGGCAGCGGCTCGAAGTCGTAGGTGCGCGGCGTTCCCCACGTGCCCACGACTGTGTTGGCTGACTCGTCAGCGCCGTCCGGCACGCCGGGCAGGGGCAGGTTGGGAAGCGCCAGTAGCTCCGCCTCCAGGCCGGACTCGACCTCCTTCACGCGCTCCTCCAGGCTGCGGATGCGGTCGCCGGTGCGGCGCATCTCCTCAATCATGCCGGCGGGCCTCTCCGACATGCGGCCCATCTCGCGGCTCACGCGGTTGCGCTCGGCGCGCAGTCCCTCCAGCTCCGTGAGGAGCGAGCGCCTCTCGGCGTCCAGGGCTGCGATGGCGTCCAGGGGCGCGTGCTCGCCTCTTCGCTCAAGCGCCAGCCTGACCGCGTCCGGGTTGCTGCGAAATAGCTCAATGCTCAGCATATCCGGCTACCTCTCCTTCAGCTGCGGAAACAGGACAACCTCTCGTATCGACGGCTTGCCGGTCAGCAGCATGACCAGCCGGTCGATACCCATGCCGAGTCCGCCGGTGGGTGGCATGCCGTACTCCAGGGCCAGCAGGAAGTCATCGTCCAGGCGGTCCGTGTCCTCCTCCGCGTTGGTCGCTCTGCGCAGCTCCTCCTGCTCCATGAAGCGGCTGCGCTGCTCGTCCGGGTCGTTCAGCTCACTGAAGGAGTTGGCGATCTCCATGCCTCCCGCGAAACCCTCGAACCGCTCCACTAGGGTTGGCTCTCCAGGCTTCTGCTTGGCCAGAGGCGACATCTCCACGGGGTAATCCATGAGGAACGTGGGCTGCACCAACTGAGGCTCCACGCCGGTCGACACCAGCTTGTCGATGAGCCTTCCGCGGCTGTCGCGTCCCTCCACGTGTATGCCCTTGGCCCGCATCGCCTCGGCGAGTGAGGCCGCGTCCGGGTACTGCTGGAAGTCGATGCCCGTGCAGCGCAGTGTCTCATCCCGCAGGCTAACCCTGCGCCACGGAGGCGTGAAGTCGATGGCATCATCGCCGTACGGTACCACGGCAGTCCCTAGAGCCTCGATTGCCACGCTGGACACCATCTGCTCGACCATCTCCATCACGTCGTTGTAGTCTGCGTAGGCCTCATAGCTCTCCAGCAGGGTGAACTCCGGGTTGTGGTCCTGGTCGATTCCCTCATTGCGGAACACGCGGCCGATCTCGAACACCTTGTCCATCCCGCCGATGATGAGACGCTTGAGATAGAGCTCCGTTGCGATGCGAAGATACAGGTCGCGGTCGAGGGCGTTGTGGTGGGTGGAAAACGGCTGTGCCATCGCGCCTGCGGCAACGGGCACGAGCACTGGCGTCTCCACTTCTATGAAGCCGCGGCCTTCCAGAAAGCGGCGCACCGCGCCGACGATGGTGCTCCGAAGCCGAAATCCCTGACGCACCTCCGGGCTGGCCATCAGGTCCAGGTAACGCTGCCGGTGCCGCGTTTCCACGTCGGAAAGCCCGTGCCACTTCTCCGGCGGCGGTCGCATAGACTTGGCCAGGACGGTCACCTCGGCTGCCTCGATCGTCACCTCGCCGGTGCGCGTGAGAAACAGAGGCCCGCGTGCGCCCAGGAAGTCGCCCAGGTCCAGGTCGCGGGTCAGCTCGTACTCGTCCTGCAGAACGTCCCGCCTCAGGTGCACCTGTACGTCTCCGGTGGCGTCCTGGATGTTCAGGAATGCGGCCCTGCCCATACCCCGCAGCGACATGACACGCCCTGCAAGAGATACCGCCTCCGTACGGGCCTGCGGCCCGTCCTCGCGTTCCCGCGCCCGGAAGCAATCGACTGCCTCCCGGATAGTGTGGGTCCGCCGGTAGCTGTTGGGGAACGGCTCCGTACCTCTGCTTCTCAGGCGTCGCAGCTTCTCTCGACGGCTGAACAGGAGGTCTCCGCCTTGTCCGGCCATGGCGTGTGGTGTATCCCGCTCGACGGCTAGCTTATGCTCGATATGGTCAGCGTTACGGTGCCGGCGGGGGTTTTGACCTCCACCTCATCGCCGACGCGCTTGTTCAGGAGGGCTTTGCCCACGGGAGACTCGTTGGAGATCCGTCCCTGCGCCGGGTCCGCCTCCGGGCTGCCCACAATCGTGTACTCTTCCTCGTTGCCGTTCTGGTTCAGCAGGGTAACGCGGCCGCCCATCTTCACCTCGCCGGAGAGCGCGGCCACTTCGCCGATGATGATCGCGCCGCCGGTGATGCGCTCCAGCGTGAGAATGCGGCCCTCCACAAAGGCCTGCTCGTTCTTGGAATCGTCGTACTCCGCGTTGTCCACCGTGCCGCCCAGCTCCGTGGCCTTCTGGATCCGCTCCGCGACGCGCTGTCGCCGGACGGTGCGCAACTCCTCAAGCTCCGCCTCCAGCCTGGTCAGCCCCTCCCTGGTGAGATAGCTCTCTCTACCTGGCACGGCTCCCCTCCGAAACGCAAAAAGTGAGAGAGGAACCGCGGGTTCCCCTCAACTGCGTGCTATTGTAAGGCCCATGCGGGCGGCTGTAAAGCGTTCTCACCTTGCCCGCTGCTGCACTGGTGCGACCTCAACCCGGCAGCCCGCGCATTGTGCTCACCGCGAGGGCGACTGTAGAATTGGCGAGATGAGTAGCGAATGGGCTGCGATGCGGGGCAGGTCGTGACACGCGTGACCGAGTGCACCGGCCGGGGCGGGCCTGTCTTCATCTGCGACTTCTCGCCGCCGCGCGGGCCGGACCCAGCACTCCTGGACGGCGCACGCCTGCTGGACGCCGAATTCCTGTCCGTGGCTTACAGCCCCGGAGGTTCCGTGAGAGCCAACTCCGCCATGACGGCGCATGCCATCAGCCAGCGATTCGGCAAGCAGGTTGTGTTCACCATCGCCACCAGGGACATGAACAGGCTGGCCGTTCAGAGCCACCTGCTGGGCGCCGCGCTGCTGGGCCTCGAAAACGTGATCGTGCTCGCGGGAGACGGATCTCCGGCAAGCCCGGGGGGAGACGGATTCCGCACCACGGAGCTCATCAGCGCCATCAAGGACATGAACCGCGGCGTGGACTACCGAGAACTGCCCCTGCGCTCGCCCACCTCTTTCTGCGTGGGCGCTGTAGCTGACCCCGGCGGTGACATCGCAAAGGAGGCAGCGCTGGCGCATCGCAAGGTGACGGCGGGAGCGGACTTTCTGGTCACGCAGCCGGTCTTCGAGCCTGCGCGGGTTGCGGAGTTCCTCTCGTGCTACCGCGACGTTGCCGGAGAGGAGCCGTCCTGCCCTCTGTTTGTGGGGCTGCAGGTGCCGGCGAAGGGAGGCCTGTCGTTCAGCGAGATGCCGGAAGACTTGCAGCGACAGTTGGACGCCGGTCGGCCTGGCGAGGAGATAGCAATCGAGCTTGGGCGCCGCCTCATGGCCGTGGGACACGACCGCATCTACCTAGTGCCGCCTGTCTTGCCCCGCGGCCTGCGCGACTACGCGGCGGCGCAGCGTGTGATTGAGGCATTCCAGCGGTAGCCAGCCGCCCGCTGGAGTGCGACACTACCTCGACCGTCATTCCGAGCCACAAGGCGAGGAATCCAGGACGTTCGCATGCCTCCGTCTTTAGGAGCGAGGAGACTGGTCCGGTTCCGGGGATGGGTGGGTTGAGCCGGCGAAGGCTTTGGATTCTTCGACTCCGCTACGCTCCGCTCAGAATGACAGGTAAAGTGGACTTGCCGCGGGCATGTCTCAATTGGGGTGTAGCTCCCGCAGCTGAGAGCGCAAGAAGTTGGATGTGCCCCACATTCTCAGCTTTGCCCCTGCAATGGCCGTGTGCTAAACTGTGTCTTGTTCCTGAAGTGAGCGCCATATTCGGCATGGTGCATAGTTGAACTGGCTTGACGTAGCCATCCTATTCCTGCTGGGAATCAGCATTCTGCTGGGTTGGAGGACCGGGCTCTTCAATGCCGCCTTCCTCGCGGCAGGCGCAGCCGCCGGCGTATTCGTGGCCGGCCACATCAGCGACGACGTCTCTGAGCTGTTCACAGACTCGCTGTTCAGCGACACGCTCGCAACGGTCATCGCATACGCCGCCATAACTACGGTCGTTTTCATTGCGGTGCAGGCGCTTCGAGGGCTTCTCAAGGGGCCGCTCGACAGGATAATGAACTTGGTCTCGATTCACTGGATGGACAATCTGAGCGGCACCGTCCTCGGAGTTGTGCTGGGGCTTGCGCTCACAGGCGGCCTGATCGCCATGATGGCCAGACTGGCCAGCGATCTGCCGAAGGAGATCGAGGTGATAGACTTGGAGGGCATAGACAGGACTGAGCTCCAGGCGGGGCTAAACGACTCGCTGACGGAGTCCGCACTGGTCCCCGCCTACCTGGAGGCGCGCCGCTCCATCCCCGGCGAGGCGATGGGTTTCGTTCCGGACGACTTCGACGTTGCGCTGGACATCCTGGAGGCCCAGATCGATGGCGGCGGCCGGGAGGGTTCATGAACGGCTCATCGTCGACCGGCGCGCCAGTCCTGGTCCTAAACCAGAACTACCAGCCGCTCAACGTGTGCACTGTGCGCCGCGCCGTAGTCCTGCTTGACGTGGGCAAGGCCGAGCTTCTGCAGGACGGCCACGGCAGGCTGCGAACAACTGCCACCTCGTTCCCGCTGCCGTCCGTGATACGGCTTGTGTACCTCATACGCAGGCCGCTGCTCCAGCGCCGCCTGTCCCGGCGCGAGGTCTTCCTGCGCGACAACTACACGTGCCTGTACTGCGGCCGCGAGACCCGCCAGCTCACGCTCGACCACGTGATTCCGAGGTATCGCGGCGGCGCCCATACGTGGGAGAACGTGGTAAGCGCCTGCATGGCCTGCAACCACCGCAAGGCGGGGCGCACGCCCCAGGAGGCGGGCATGAACCTGCCCGGCGAGATCCGCCCGCCGAAGCCGAACCCGTACGCCATCTTCGCGCACGGGCCGATTCGCGAGGAGTGGTTGAACTACGTGCCGTGGCTCAGCGACCTCCGGCCCGGCGCGGCTGCAAGAGCGGTCAGGTCACCTGTGGTGAGTCCGGATCAGCCTTCCTGATCACGCTCCCAAAGGGGCCGCGAGCCTCGCTGTACGCCACCTGCTCCGGGCCGATCACCACCTGCGCGGTCTCCTCGCCTCGCTCGGTCTCCACCACGACGCTGTCCAGAAGCTCCACATCGATGTCGCCAGAATCCACGTAGCGGACCCGGTGCTCGGATTGAAGCCTGACGCCTATCAGCATGGTCACTCAAACCGCCTTTCCATGCGCCTCCGCCGGTCGGCGGGGGAACCCGAACATCATCACCTCCAGCGCCAGCCTCGGGTTGACGTTGGCCTCCAGGTGGCCGACAGCCTCCCGAATGCGGCCCACGGCCTCGACCGCCTGATGCGAGGCGACCCACTCTGCGTGACGCCGCAGCGACTCCAGCGCCGGCGTGTTCGACACCAGCGCCTCGCCGCCCTCCTTGAGCGCCAGCAGGTCGCGCCACCAGCCCAGCGCCGTCCTGAGCCGCGCAAGCGCCCTCTCCCTGTCCCTGGAGTAGAGGCCCGCCGTCTCTTCGGCGAATGCAAACCGCCCTTCCAGGCCCTCGTCGAGGAGCGAGGCCACGCGCTCAAGCTCGTCAGCGTACTCCTGCAACACCTCGGGACGCTCGGCGGCTTCCATCGCCCAGCCGATGCTGCCACCCGACAGCTTGGCCAGAGACTCGGCCTCGTCCTGCGTCACATTGCGAGAACGGACTAGCTCACCCGCGATGGTCTCGACCGGCAGCCGGCCAAGCTCCACTCGCTGGCAGCGCGAGCGGATGGTGGGCAGGACAGCGCCCTCGTCGGTGGCGATGAGCAGCAGCAGCACGGACTCAGGAGGCTCCTCCAGCAGCTTTAGCAGTGCGTTGGAGGCCTCCTGGCTGAGCGCGGGCGCATCCGGGAAGATAAACACGCGGCGGCGTCCCTCGAACGGCTTGAGCGCCGCGGCCCGCTGCGCCTCACGCACCTGGTCGATGCCTATCTCGCGCCGCGTGGGCGACTGTGCGGATGATAGGTCTATCGTCTGCACGTCCGGGTGCTGCCCCGCCGCGATGCGCACGCACTGGGAGCACTCGTCGCACGGCCGCTCGCCGGTGTCTGAGATGCAGTTCACGCCCTGCGCCAGTAGCATTGCTAGCGTGGTCTTGCCCACTCTCGGCGGCCCCACGAACAGGTACGCATGCGCCAGCTTCTCCTGCTGCAGGCTCCTGGAGAGGAGCGAGACGGCCTCGTCGTGACCCGCGATTCGCCACATGGTTCGGCAGTCAGCCCGCCCGCACCTTCAGACCACGTCGTGCCGCATGAGGTCGTCGTACGACTCGCGGCGACGAATGAGGCTGGCGCGCCCGTCCTTCACCATGACGATGGCGGGCCGGGGCACAAGGTTGTAGTTGCTGGCCATGGCGGGGGCGTAGGCGCCGGACGCAGGAATCGCGAGCACGTCGCCCGGCTCCAGCCGAGGAATGAGCACGTCGCGCAGCAGCACGTCACCCGACTCACAGAACCTGCCGGCCACCGACACGGCCTCCCACTCCTCCTCCACCATCTTGTTGGCAATGACCGCCTCGTACTGCGCCTGGTAGAGCGCGGGGCGTATGTTGTCTCCCATGCCGCCGTCCACCGACACGTAACGCCGAACGCCCGGCACGTCCTTCACCGCGCCCGCGCTGTAGAGGGCAACGCCGGCCCGTCCGACTATGGCGCGGCCAGGCTCCACCACCAGGTGCGGGCCGCCCTCCGCGGGCAGAGGCGCGGCGATGGCCTCCGCGTACGCCTCAACCGGCGGCGGCTCCTGGTCTCGCGTATAGGCTATTGCAAAGCCGCCACCCGGGCTGATCTCCGACATCGTCAGCCCCTGCCTGGAGGCGAACTCAAGCGTGACCTCCATGGCGCGGGTGTACGGCTCCAGCTCGAATATGGGCGAGCCAAGGTGGAAGTGGAGGCCGACCAGCCGAACGCTGCTCACGCCGGAGGCGCGAGCCACGGCCTCAGCCGCATCGCCCGTCTGGATGGCAAATCCGAACTTGCTGTCCAGGACGCCCGTCGTTGTGTAGACGTGGGTGTGAGGATCCACGCCCGGCGAGACGCGGAGCGTGATGTCCTGTACCACGCCCCGCTCGGACGCAAGCTCTGCGAGGAGCGACAGCTCGTGGAAGTTGTCGACCACCACGCGGCCGATGCCGCACTCCAGCGCCATCGCCAGCTCCTCGCGGCTCTTGTTGTTGCCGTGGAAGTAGATGCGCTCCGGCGGGCAGTCGGCGCGCAGCGCAACCGCGAGCTCGCCGCCGGACACCACGTCGAATCCCAAGCCCTCCTCATGGAGCAGCCGAGCCAGCCCCACGTTGATGAAGGCCTTGCAGGCGTAGATGACCGAGCTATCGGCGTAACGAGACCTGAAGCCTCCGACGAACTCCCTGCACATTCCGCGCAGCGTGTCCTCGTCAAACACGTACAGCGGCGTTCCGAATTCGGCAGCCAGATCCACGGTGTCGCATCCGCCCAGCAACAGCCGGCCGCGGGCGTCCACCTCGGCGGTGTAGGGAAACAGGTTGGCGTTGGGAAAGCTCAAGGCGGGTTCCTCCCGGTTCAGAGTGCGTAAGTGCTATGCGTTGAGGTTATTGCTGCTCACCCACGCAAACCTCCTCCTCCGTGACCTCGCCGCCATCGATGCGGAAGGCCCGGATTGGAGGATCGTCGCGCTGGAGGAGCGAGATAAGGATGTAGTACGCCTCCGGCCACGTGGCGAGCCGGATATCAGTCGACGATGGGTACGCCTCCGAGTGGGTGTGTGAGTGGTAGATTGCCATTATCTCCCAGCCGCGATCGTCGATCTCCCGGTAGACGTTGAGCAGCTCCTTGGGGTCCATGCGATAGCGGTAGGGACTCGCCTCCACGTTGACCATGCGGTACAGGTTGTGGACCTCGCCATCGCTGCCGGCGAGTATGCCACAGCACTCGTTGGGGTCGTCTTCCAGGGCGTGGGCAACCATATCCCGGGCGTACTTCTGGTCGAGGTAGAGCATAGCTGCGCTACATTGTAGCCGCTGGAGGGCGCAGGGGCAAAGCGCGAGGCAGAGGCGATTCCGGCATCTCGAAACGAGGGCGGCGGTGGCTGCCGCAGTCTCTGGCCGTCACCCTCTGCCCCAGGCCGCGGCCGGCCTGCGAAACGCCAGGTACACGCCCGCAAGCACCAGCGCGCCTCCCGCGACGCTCGCCGGCGGCGGTGCCTCGCCGAGCACCAGCCACGCCAGAATCGTCGCACCCACCGGCTCCGCCATCACCGCCACGGCCACCAGCGTGGCGCTCAGGTGGCCCAGCGCCCAGTTGAGCGACGAGTGCCCCAGAAGTTGCGGCCCCAGCGCCATCAGCGCCAGAATCAGGTACGTGAACGCGCTGTAGCCGGTCATCGGGGCGCCCGTCACTGCGACCGCCGCCAGCAGCAACACGGCCGCGGCGGGGTACACAATGGCTATGTAGCTGACGTTTGACATCTCCCGCCTGACTCTCCTGCCGATGAGGAAGTAGGCCGCGGCGCCAACGGCGCCCAGGAGCGCGAGCAGGTCGCCGAAGAGCTCCCGGTCCCCCGCGGCGCGGTCGCCGACGGCGATCACGAGGCTGCCCGCCAGGCCAAGTGCGATTCCGCCCGCCAGGTGCGCAGTGACCCTCTCCCGGTATGCCACGTATGAGACCACGGCTATCAGCAGTGGGCTTGTGGTCACCAGCACCACGGAGCTGGTGACGGAGGTGTGCTCCAGTGAAGCGGTCCAGGCGACGAAGTGGGCGGCAAGCGTAATCGCGGAGGCCGCGCACCACACCGCCTGCGAGAAGGTCAGAGAGCGGAGGCCGCTCCGGTCACGGGATGCGGCCAGCGGCGCCACCACCAGGCTGGCCATGCTGAGCCGGTATGCGGCGATTACCAGCGCCGGGGCGTCGGCAAGCCGGATGAGCACAGCGGCGCAGGACACGGCGGCAACGCCGGCTGCCACCACGCCGTAGAGCACTATCGGGCGCAAGCCGAGCGCGGGCGGCCGCCGCCCTATCCTCCGTCCGACTTCAACGCGCGGGACACGCCCCCAAACCTGAGCCGGTACAGCCCCTTCAGGTCGTCGATGGCCGTCTTGACGACGCGCACGCGCGTGTCCGGGTCGTCGACCCAGCGCACCGGGATGTCCTTGATGCGGTAGCCGCCCTTCTCAGCAAGGATGAGCAGCTCCGAGTCGAAGAACCAGCCCTGGTCCAGCACCTTGGGCACCAGCGCCTGCGCCGCACTGCTGCTGATTGCCTTGAACCCGCACTGCGCGTCCGAGAACCGAGTGAAGAACGACGCCTTGATGATCGCGTTGTAGGAGCGTGAGGTTATCTCCCGCTTGAGCGTGCGCTTGCTCACGTTGGACCCCTTCATCAGGCGGGAGCCCACGGCCAGGTCGAACCCCTCCTCGCCAATGGCCCGCACCATGGGCGGGAACGCCGCAAGGTCGGTCGAGAGGTCCACGTCCATGTAGGTGAGGATGTCGGCGTCGCTCTCCAGCCACGCCTTGCGCAGCGCCCTGCCCCGTCCGCGAATCTCCAGCCGGCTCCAGGCTACGCGCGGCCAGTTCTCCTGAGCGAGCGACTCCGCGATCTCCGGCGTCCGGTCCGTGGAGCCGTTGTCAGCAATGACGATGCGGAACGGGTAGGGCGAGGAGTCCGTCAGGAACTGCAGAAGCGTGTCCACGCAGACGGGCAGTGCCCGCTCCTCGTTCAGGACCGGGATTACTACGTCTACTCTGGGAGGCATGGCTTCATGCGAGCCCAACAGCGGCCGAGGCTGGTCGAAGCGCTACTCGGCGCGAATCACCAGCATCGGGTTGGTGGAGGCGCGCAGCACCTTGTCGGTGATGCTCCCCATGACCCATCGCGCCACGCCTGAGTAGCCGTGGGTGGTCATGGCTATGAGGGTGTCCGGCTCCGACTCGGCCTCGTCGATGATGCGGGAGGCGACGTCGCCCTCCCGAACCTCGCAGTTCACCTCGACGCCCTCGTCACGCATGGAGGCGGCGACCTTGTTGAGGTACTCCTGCGCGTTATTCCGTATGCTCAGGGAGACCTGATCAAGGTACAAGCCGTGGCGGGGGTCGGACAACTGTGGGTCAACCGGGTCGATTATTCGCACGAGCGTCACCGGGATGTTCATGCCCTTGGCGATCTGCGTCGCATGGGGGAGAACCTTCTCCGCCAGTCCACTGCTATCCAGGGGCACCAGGATCCGTGAATACATGGTTCAACATCCTCCTTCCGCGATTGCTTCCGGCCCGCCCCGGAGGGCTAGGCCAGCGCCATTATACCACCTATCCGCTCGGCTGAACCGGCGACTACAGCCCGAATATGCGGGCCTCTGTGGGGATTGACCGCGCCCTGGACGGCGCGTCGGCGTGAACTTCACCGTCTTGCCCAGCCATCACGCAGTGGCAAAGCGAGGGGCGCTAGGCCCGGACGGATCCGCCAACCAACTCAGCCAGCGACGACACTCCCTCGCGCTCCATGCTCTCCAGCAGGTAACGATTGATGCGCTTCACCAGCCAGGGCCCCTCGTAGACGAAGCCTGTGAACAGCTGCAGGGAGTTGGCGCCGGCACGCAGCACCCTCAGTGCGTCCTCGCCGGAGGAGACGCCCCCGCACCCGTTGATCGCCAGCCCGTCTCCGGCGTGATTCCTGATGTCCGCCACCATCCGCAACGTGTGGGGCAGCAAGGGCTTGCCGCTCAGCCCGCCCCTTCCCACGGCCAGCCGCTCGTCCGGCACAGGGTGCGTGTTGGCCACGGTCACGCCCTCCACGCCGTGCTCCATGCACACGTCCACCAGCTTCAGCACGCCGCCCCTCTGGTCGTCGTCGAAGTACGGCGGCAGCTTCAGGAACAGCGGTCCAGCCTTCTGCGGCCGGAGCGCGGTCAGCAGCTCGGCGAGTCTCTCGGGTTCCTGAAACACGCGAATGCCCTGGGTGTTTGGGGAGCTGACGTTCAGCTCGACGCCGTCGCAGAGCGGGGCCAGTTTTCGGTAGCACAGCGCGAACTCATGTAGGTTCAGGTCGGAGATGCTGACGAGCAGAGGCACGCCTGGCAACCGCCGACCGAGTCTTCCAGCCACCTCCTCCACGCCGCGGCTGGGGAATCCCAACGAGTTCACCAGCGCGCCATCATGCGGGTTGCGCACGATTCGTGGCCTGGGGTTGCCCGGACGCGGCTCCGCGGTGACCGTGCCTCCCACCATGTAGCCGAATCCAAGGCCGGCCAGGCGGTCCAGCATGAGGCAGTCCTTGTCGTAGCCGGCTGCCAGGCCGACGGGGTTCGGCAGGCGGATACCGGCCACTTCGCAGTGAAGACGCGGGTCGCTCAGGCCGGACAGGGCGCGCCAGACGGGACCTGCGACGAGGAGTGATTCGGCGAGGCGCTGCGCCCTCTCAGGAGGAAGCCTGAACAGGAGGGGCCGTACCAGACGAGTATAGATGCTCAACCCTGTCCCTCCCATGTTCCAGTCCAGTTATAGCACGGGCAGCCCGCGCTAGCAACTCCCGGCGCTCTCCGGCGACGGGCAGTTTGTCCCGCTAGCGCGCCGGTGGTATAGTGCCTGCGTACGCTTGGCACTACGGGAGGCGACCATTGCTGGGAATCCTGGGAGGAACTGGGCCGGAGGGCATGGGGCTGGCACTGCGCCTTGGGCTGGCGGGTGAGCCGGTGTTCATCGGCTCGCGTGACGCGGCCCGCGCCGCCGCTGCGGCCGAGAGCCTGCGCGACCAGGGCGTCACGGCAGACGTACAGGCAGGCCTGAACGAGGAGGCTGCCGAGCGAGCCGACACAGTCATCATCGCCGTGCCGTTCGAGGCGCAGCGCGCCGTCCTAGAGCCGGTGCGAGACGCGCTGCGGGGCAAGACCGTGGTGGACACGGCGGTTGCGCTCATCCGCTCCGGCGGTCGCTTCGACCTGATGCACGTGGAGGAGGGGTCGGCGGCGCTGCAGGCGCAGGCCCTGCTACCGGACAGCAACGTGGTTGCAGCCTTCCAGACGATCAGCGCCCAAGACCTGCTGGACGCCGCGCATCCCGTGGAGGGCGACGTAGTCGTGTGCGCAGACGACGACGCGGCGAAGTCGCTCGTGATGTCCTTCGTGGAGCGGATCCCTGCGCTGCGGGCTGTGGACGGCGGAGGCCTGGCAGGCTCGCGCTACGTCGAGGGCATCACGCCTCTGCTGCTCAACGTCAACCGGAAGTACAGGGCGCGGACAGCCATACGGATACTGGGTCTCTAGGCCTGCTCCACCACGCGGATTCTGCCGTCCGGCGCCGGCTCCAGAAGCGCCCGAAAGTCGTAGCCGCGCCGTCGCAGCTCCTCGCCGCCGCCCTGGTGGCGGTCCAGCACCACCATCACCCTCGCAACGCTGCAGCCCGCGGCCTCCACCGCCTCGATTGCCGTGAAGAGCGAGCCCCCTGTGCTACAGACGTCATCCACGATCATCACACGGCTGCCGGACCGGAGGCCTCCCTCCACCTGCTGCTGCATACCGTAGCCCTTCGCCTCCGACCTGACGAAGAAGGCGTGCACCGGCTTGCCCTCCAACCCGGCGGTCAGGGCCACCGCGGTGGCGATGGGGATTGCGGCCGTCGCGGGGCCGCCCACGGCTGTCACGTCCTCCTGGACTGCAGCGAGAAAGGCCCGCCCCAGCCAGTAGGAGCCTTCCGGGTGGAGGCTGACCAGCCGCCCGTCGAAGTAGTAGCTGCTCGTCGCACCTGATGACAGGGTGAACTCCCCGTACTTGAGCGCGCCCACCTCTTCCGAAATCTCCAAGATCCTGCGAGCCGGATCATTGCTCACGCTAGACCTCCCGATACAGTCCGTTCTCGTATATGTACTCCTCCACTGCGCTGGGCACCCAGTGGGTGATGGGCAGCCCGCGGGCGACTCGACGGCGTACCTCAGCTGCGCTGATTCCTATGCCTGGGCCGTGCACCACTGCGACGCCGCTGGACGCCCCGACGCGGATCTGCTCCAGCGACTGCAGGTCGAAGTTACGATGGCCGGGCCGCGCCACCGCCACGATGGTGCAGAGGTCGAAGAGGCGCTCCGGCCTGCTCCACCTGTGCAGGTTCTCCAGCGAGTCCATACCCAGGATGAAGTGGAGGCTGTCGGCGGCGTCCATGCCGGCACGCAGCTGCTCCAGCGTATCGGCTGTGTAGGTCGGCCCCGGCCTGTCGACCTCAACGGTGGAGACGTCGAATCGGTCATTGAGCGCCACGGCCCGCCGCGTCATCTCCAGCCGGTGCCTTCCCTCCGACACCTGCGTTCCTGCCTTCAGCCACGGCTGCCCCGCCGGCACGAAGAGCACCCGGTCGAGACCGACCTCGACCGCGGCCTCCTGCGCGATGATGAGGTGACCTACGTGAATGGGATCAAAGGTGCCCCCGAAGACTCCAAGCTTCACGCTACTTCCACTCCAGCTCCCAGCTGCCGATTCGCACCGTCGCTCCAGTACGCGCCCCGGCGCGCTCGAGGGCTCGGACGGCGCCCATACGCTTCAGTTCGGCCCACAGCTGCACCTGCACCATCCAGTCGTCCATGTTGACGCGGCGGACGATGCGCTCCGCCCGATCGGCGTGCAGCACGAACACGTCGCCGTCCCGCGCGACGGACACGCGCTCACCTGTAGGTCGCGGCGTGAGCACGGGCGGCGGCTGTTGCTGCGGCTCAGGTGCGCCCTGCTCGCTCAGCATGTGCTCCACACGCAGCAGCAGTTCCGCTATGCCGACCTCGCCGGCAGCCGAGATGAAGCTGGGCCTCAGGCCGCGGCCCCGGAGGGAGGCCTCGATCTCATCGCGGCGGGCTTCCACCTCCGGCATGTCCATCTTGTTGACTGCCACAATCTCAGGCTTTGCAGCCAGCGACGCGTCATACAGACGCATCTCCTCGCGGATCTGGTGATAGTCCGCGAGCGGGTCGTCTGCGGTTCCATCGAGAAGGTGCACGACAGTGCTCACTCTGCCTGCGTGCCGCAAGAATTCAGTGCCGAGACCTACACCGCGGTGGGCACCCTCCAGCAGCCCTGGAATCTCAACCAGGACGAAGTCGCGGGAACGTCCTTCCACTGCGCCAAGCACAGGCTCAAGTGTGGTGAACGGATACGCCGCCACCTCTGGGTGAGCGCGCGTACACGCCCGGAGCAGCGAAGACTTCCCGACGCTCGGCATGCCCATAATCGCCACATCCGCGAGGAGTTGTAACTCTAGCTGCAGTGTGATCTCAGAAGTCACCTCTCCACCTTCAGCAATAACAGGCACGCGGTTCTGCGCATGAGCGAACCGCGCATTGCCCTTGCCCCCCTTGCCTCCGGCCGCGACCAGCACTGAAGCCCCTAGGTCAGTGAGGTCAGCCAGCAGGTGCCCACCGTTACCTTCATCAGCGTACTTCACAAGTGTTCCTGGAGGTACGCCTATCAGGAGGTTCTCCCCACTGCGGCCAGTCTTGTTGCTCGTCTGACCGTTCTGTCCATTCATTGCCACAAATAGCTGCTTCGAGCGGAAGCTCCTGAAGAGATGTTGCCCAGACCTTGCCTGCAGCACCACACTTCCTCCATCTCCTCCGTCTCCCCCATCAGGACCGCCTTGAGGCACATACTTCTCCCTGCGAAAGCTGATCGCTCCCGAGCCTCCATTACCGCCGCGTACAACAACAGTTGCTGTATCTATCACTATGCTAACCTTCTAGAGAAGTGAAGAGAGTATTAGGAATAATAGCTGAATGCAGAGCTAATGTGAAACTAAGCATAATTTCGGAATAGATGAGGAAGTGTGAGACTGCTTAGAGACGCTGGGAGGAATTGGAGGTAATGGAATAAAGCGTAAGCACTGACACTTTAGGACACAGGTATGTATGACTGAGAAGTGATACTCTCCGAAATGCGTCGGATCTGCTTGTCCAGTGTGGTGTCAGCATGACGAGCTCTCTGGATCTTCGCCCAAGCCTGCCGGATGGAGGGATGCTCTCTGTTGCCGACGAGGACACCAATGCTTTTCAGAGGCAACTGTGCCAGCTCTCGCAACAGGTAGATTGCCACTTGGCGAGCAAGTGTGACTTTCCTGTCCCTGCGCTTGCTGATGACAGCCTGTACGTCTACGGCGAAGAACTCACAGACGCAGCTGAGTATTGCCTCGGGCGCAGGCAGAGCCACTTGGGGCGACGACAGGAGATCACCTAGCGCGCTGCAGGCAAGAGTGAGGTCGATGTCACTGCCTGTCAGGTCTGCGTAGGCGGCGACGCGGTTGAGCGCGCCCTCCATGTCCCGAACACTCCCCGGGAACTTGGCTGCAAGCAGATCAAGCACATCTGCTGGAACGGTCACACCCATCTCCTGCGCCTTGAACTCCAGGATGGCCTGCCGCGTCTCCTGCGCGGGCAGTTGAATGTCCGCGCTCAGTCCCCACTGCAGCCGCGAGCGAATACGGTCCTCTATCGGGGCAAGCGCCGACGTTGGCCTGTCGCATGCCAGGACTATCTGTCGGTTGGAGTTGTGGAGGTCGTTGAAGGTGTGGAAGAAGCTCTCCTGGACGGTCTCCTTGCCGCGAAGAAACTGGATGTCGTCCATCAGGAGGACGTCGACGGACCGGTACTTCTCGCGGAACTCGCGCATCCGCTTCGTCTGCAATGAGGTGATGAAGTCATTGGTGAACTGCTCGGAACTCACGTACAGGCAGGAAAGGCCCATGCTGGAGGAGGCGTTGCCGATGCCGTGCAGGAGGTGTGTCTTGCCCAGGCCCACGCCGCCGTACAGGAAAAGCGGATTGTAGGCTGTGCCCGGCCGGCTGGAGACGGCCACCGCCGCGGCATAGGCAAGCTGGTTGGACTCGCCGACCACGAATGAACTCAGCGTGTAGCGCGGGTTGAGCGGGTAGTTGCCGCGGACTGGCGGCGCCGTTCGCTCGTCTGGGCGTTGCTCCCCGTGACCGGCGTGGACGTGCGCTCCGACCGGCGAGGGGCTGGAATCCGGCGGCGCGCCGGCAACGCGGAAGCGCACCGTGGAGGGCCGGCCCGCGATCTGCGAAAGCGTGGCCTCGACGAGAGCCGACATCCGCTGCTCGAGCCAGCGGGCCGCGAAGGGCGATGCCGTCTCCACCACCATCCTGCCGTCGTCGTAGGAGACTCCCGTGGTATCCCGGAGCCAGGTGGCAAAGCTGGGCTTGCTGACCTGCAGTTCCAGGCGGCCCAGGACGGCCTCCCAAGTGGTGCGTGGACTCGGATGGTTCAACGCTGTGTCGCCTCTCCTCAGGTGAGCCGCGGACGGCCGCGGCGCGGGCTGGACATGCCGGTATAGATAGCGCCGGAAGGCACTGGAGAGGCGCCCTAAGGCCGGGCGGCTTGGGGAGCGCGACGGGGTTGGAACCGGGGTAAGGCGGGTCGTTTCGTCGGTCACAGAGAATATAACAGGGGGCTAGTTTGGGGGGTACAAGAGGGTTGCGACGGGAATTTTGGGAGACTTTTGGAGGGCTGTTGTTTGGGCCCCTTCGTCCCACTATAATCGCCGCGAAGGAGCCGGAATGCGTGTAGTCTACATGGGTACGCCTGCCTACGCAGTTACCCCGCTGGCCGGACTGCTGGAGAGCGGCCACTGCTTAGCCGGTGTCGTGACGCAGCCCGACCGACCGGCGGGCCGCGGCCGCGGACTGCTGCCTCCGCCGGTCAAGGTGTACGCGGAGTCCCAGGGGCTGCGAGTGCTCCAGCCGACCACCCTCCGCGACGCGAACGCTCAGGCCGAGATCCGGGCGCTGGAGCCTGAGGTGATCGTCATTGCGGCCTACGGGCTGATCCTGCCGCGGGCCGTGGTCGAGTCGCCGCCGCTGGGGTGCGTCAACATTCACCCTTCGCTGCTGCCGAGGCATCGAGGGCCGTCGCCGGTCGCCTTCACCATCCTGGAGGGGGACGATAAGGCCGGCGTCTCGCTCATGCTGCTGGATCGGGGAACGGACTCCGGGCCGGTCATCGCTCAGGAGGAGAGGCCGTCGCAGCCCCAGGACACGACCGGTACCCTGACGAACGAGCTGTTCGAACGCGGCGCCGCGTTGCTGGCGCGCGTCCTGCCCGCCTACGGCCGCGGCGAGATCGCGCCATTGCCGCAGGACGAGAGCAGCGTAACCTACGCCCGCAAGCTCACCAAGGAGGACGGCGCCATCCGGTGGGAGCTGCCGGCAGTGGAGCTGTGGCGGCAGGTCCGGGCTTTCACGCCCTGGCCCGGCTCCTTCACGCGATGGCGCGGCGGCCTGCTGAAGGTCGTGGAGGCGGCGCCGCTGCCTGAGCAGGTCGACTCGACGCCCGGCACAGTCCTACGGCTGCCGCCCGGCGGGCCGGCCCCCGTGGGAGTGGCGACGGGCGACGGCGTGCTTGGCCTGGTGAAGGTGCAGCCGGAAGGACGCCGCATCATGGATGCTGCCGAGTTCATGCAGGGGCACGCAGACATCGTCGGATCGACGCTGACCGGACATTAGCTGAGGAGGGGATGCAGACCTGAACGTTGATGAGCAAGGGGAGGATCCGGAGGCTGCGCGAGCGGCCGCGTTCTACACCGGTGAGGGGTGAGATTAGCGACGGTCGCCGGATGCCGTGATGTCAGTCGCGATGGTTCATTTCGAAAAGGGCGTTGATTTCCGTGGCGTCGCCGGGGTTTTGGTCGCGTCGGGTCATCTCGAACTTCGCGGTGATCCTGTACGCCTTCAACAGGCGCACCACCATGACTACCACGCTGGCCAGAATCACAACTGCAGCTAGTGCACGCATAGCTCGATGATGTCTCCGAACCGCCGATTTCCCGTCTGCCGACGCTTCCGCCCGGCATCGTCCGCAGATACGAAGCCTAGCTGAACTGAAGCTCCGGTGTCAAACGGAGCGCGATGCCGCGTCACCTCGCATCGCGCATTGCGGCATCAATGACGCCCGTGATGAAGGCGGCCTTGGAGTCGGTGTAGGTCCGCCGGTCCTCCCGGTATCGAATCGCTAGCTCCCTCTTCAGACGGTCGTACTCGCGGGCCACGTCAGGGTTAAACCGGAGGTGGTCGCGGAATACCAGGTGTCGCTGGACTTCCGGATGGCCCGCCGGAAACATGTGGACGTGCATGACCGTGCGCCCCTCGACGACCCTGTCGAAGTAGAAGCGGCCTGCGATGCCGTTCTCGCCGCGGTACCGGTACCCGAGAGCCGTCATCCGGGAGACGGCTTCGAGGGCCTCCGCGGGGCCCGCCGCGACCGGCAGAATGTCCAGGATGGGCTTCGCCGCGAGACCCGGCATGGACGTGCTGCCGATGTGGTGTACCTCGGTGATCAAGGGCCGGCACGCCGCCAGGATGGCCATCGCCTCGCGCTGGAAGATCCGAGGCCACTCAGCGTTGTATTCGACGATCTCGATGTGCTCCCCAGGGGTGCCGAGTGAGTGCCAGCTAATGTGAGTGCTGCCCTCCATTATCGTGGGAGTGGCCCTCGTCTGCTTCCTCTTCCTGGGCGAACACATCCGGGTACACAAAAGCAGCAAACTCCTCCAACGCGTCCAGGAAATGAGGGCTGTCTATGCTGAATGAGTGGTCATCACTCAGTACGAAGATGTGATGTCGGATATGACTCGGGTCCTGCACCATGTGGAGGTTGGCCAGCTCAGGGTTGAACACCACGCTGCTTATCGAGTCCGCTACGATAATGTCAGGTTCAAGGTCGAGAATCACTGCCGGGCTGATCGGTTGGTATCCCTCGTGGGTGGCGACGTTTTCCATCTTCAGCAGTTCGAAGACGTCGTTCATCAGCGTGTTTCTCCCAGGCGTCAGCCAGTCGTCACTATGGAAATAGACCGTCCACACTGGATCTACCGACTCCATCTTTTCGCGGATTGCGTCCAAGCGAGGGTCAGCAACTCGTGAGATGCGCTCAGGCACTTCTGTCGGTGGAATAGGAGTGGCAGTGGGAGTCGGTGTTGCAGTTGGCGACGGCGTCGAGGTTGGCACTGGCGTGGGGGTAGGTCGAGGCGTCGCCGTAGGCTCCGGCGTGGGCGTGGCCGGGCTGCTGCACGCAACCGCCAGCAAGAGTACGGCAACGATCGCCAGGTACTCTCTCACGCGGCAACTTCCCGAACGTGGACTTCCATTGGCAACAACCTCAGTCACTGTATCGCTCTGTCATTCTAGTGCGAGGTGATGAGCGTTAGCAACCGGCTGACTAGCAAAGCATCCTAGCGCGGCGACTAGGCCGCCAAGTCAAAGGGCAAGTCGCTGATGTCACGCAGTCTTCTGCCTGTGACAAGTGTGGTTAGCAGATCAGAGTCCGAATCGCCAACTGAGACCGAGGCCTTCAATTCACGCAATGCGAAGTGGTAGATACAGTCAATGTCACCGGTACCATAGGCGAGTGAGGCAATTCGACCAGGCAGAGGTTCTCCCGTTACGACTACTATGTGTGGCGTCTTGCCTTTGCGGTTGCGTATAAGATTGAGGCCTTCCGTTCTTGCATTTTGGGAGCGGTCACTACGGATAGTCCACTTGCATGAGACGCTTGCGTGTAGGATTCTCGCTTGTGAATTAGTGCTCCGCAATGGCGTATGTGTAGCTACCGCGTCGTCGTTTAAGAGGTTGTCGTTCGCGTTGATTTTGGAATCAGTAACCGGCTCTCGGCAGATCACGATGTCCGGTGTGACGATGTAGTCACCGAATATGATTCGCAGCTCTTCATGCTGTTCAACAACTCTTCGTACATCCGATAAGTGCAAGTACTGCTCGTAGTCCCGTATGTTCCCACCAAGCGAGAACTCCCATTCCCCCGGTCGCAGATGCTGAAGTAAGGCAAAGGCGTCACGCAAGAAAGTCATTGTAGCCGCTTCAAACATGCGGCCTGCAGTCTGTCCCACCACCTTACCCGTTCCCAATTCAAGCCCGATATTGTCAATGACACTCTCGGCAAGCCTGACGCTGGAGGCGCTTGCGCCATCGGCATTGTTTGGAATCCCTGAGGAGTTCAGACGCAGGACGTCACGGGCAATCTGGCGGTGGTAAGCCCGCCGAAGTGTCTCTAGCCTGCCGGGCATTATGGCTTCACCAAGCCGATTACATATTCTTCATGCATGCGCTTTTCGATCTGCGAGGACTTCAACTGGTCCCATCGCGCGGGCATCATGCGCTTGTCTCGGTCCAGCAACCGCGTTCCAATTCCAGCCAGAAGAAGGCCTGCGCATTCACCGATTGAGGCCAGTCCCTTATGTGTTTCTACGTCGAGGCCGCGCAATCTTGAGGAGCCTACAACCATGATGGACGCCCTGTCCCTCTTCAGAACGCGTCTCATTTCGCTGATCACACCCCTCATCTCCTCAAAGTATCGGCGCAGCACAAGAGCCTTCTTGTGGTCGAGAGCCGACAGTTTCGCCAGGATGTCTTCGCACTGCACAGGAAGCATCCCGGAATTCAGGCCGGTCGTGGCATTGTGCCCAACATATTTGCTACGAATGTGGCCCAAGTCGGAAAGCTTCCAACCGAACCACACCAGGGAGAATTTGTGGGCACGCATATAGTCAATGGCGTTGCTGGCATAGGGAGGCGATGTCACAATCAGGTCGACGCTTTCGGCCGGTAGGCCAGTGTCAGCAGCGCTAGTAGCGTGGATGGGAACTGGGGTGGCATACCTTTGGACCGGATTTCCGTCGCCCTCAAAAAGGGCAGGCATGTAAGCGCGAGGAGTCTTGCGCTGGGTGTGTCCAGAGGCGGTACGTTGCAGGCGTTTGCTGAATTCTGCGAAAGCTGAAACAGGTGTCTTTTGTGAATCCCTGTGTGGTCGGGTGTGAGCGAGGTCTCGCGCCAGCGACACGCCCCCCGATTTAGCAATGATCGTAGAGGAGAATACCACCTGCAAAAGATTCCGCGCTCCGCCTTCAGGCAGAGCTTCAATGCGCTGCACAAGGGCGAGCAATTCAAGCTGCTGTTGGGATGGAAACCAATAGTTGATGAAATTCTGTGTTGCAGCGTCGAACCGAGCCGCAAATGCCCTTTCCAACCTGCTAGGGGATTGGTGGTAGTCTTCGCGTGCATCAGACAAGATTCTCTTGCCTTCCAAGAGGACCGCGACCAGGTCGATGTGGGTCAGCTTGGCAGTCGCAATCAGTCTTGCCAGCGGGTCAATGTCGCAGCCAACGGCACGGCGGCCGAGCCGTAGGGCTTCGACAAGTGTTGTACCGGAGCCGAGCATCGGATCGAGAATGAGGTCTCCTGGGCGGGAGAGTTGGCGAATGAAGAATTCAGGCAGCTGTGGTGGGAACTTTGCGGGGAAAGGATGCCAGGCGTGAGAATCGTAGGTTCCATCTGTGCCATGGAAATCCAGGTTGGCGTCAAGTGCTGCGCGCGTCGCATCCAGGCTGCGGCCGCTCCGGTCCTCAAGCTGGACATCGTGGTCCCTGCCGAGATCCGCTATTTTCATCGACATCTCCGCGTCCTGGCATCCAAAAGACTTCAGTCGACTGTTTCTCGTATCGTCGGCTGGGCAACAGGTTATGTGGGTTCGTCCCACCCTGGTGGAGACAGGGAGTTCGAACCCCCAACTTCGGCGATGCGAACGCAGCGCTCTCCCAGTTGAGCTATAGCCCCGCGAACACGTCACTCGCGCTGTGCAGTCGATTGTATCGGCGCGGGCGTTGAGCGTCAATTCGCACGGAAGGGGCGATTACGTATCGATGTCCCACCGTCATTGCGGCGGAGAGCCTGCTCCGTATCGCGATGCGGGGTAGAAATCCAGGAGCAGGGCGCGGCGCGGTTGACGCGGTTCTCCCCTATCAGGTGTAAAGAGTATTCGTGAAGGTATACGCAGCGCAACCTCCTTTCCTTGTGAAGCCCGAGGCACTGATATAATATGCTTACCACCAACAACTTTGGAGGAAACCGACATGGCGCTGACCCTGGACGAATCGATCAAGCTGTGTGAAGCCGCTATAGCGAAGGCAAACGAGCTGGGAATCAAGATCAGCGTGGCCGTGTGCGACCCCGGCGGAAAGTTGATCGCCTTCAACAGAATGGACGGGGCCATCTGGGCCAGCGTTTACGGATCCCAGGGTAAGGCAACCGCATCTGTCGGATTCGGGAGGCCCAGCGCCATGCTTCAGGAGCGCGCCGACCACCCGACCATCCGGGGCATCATCGCCGCCTCAGGCAGTGGCATGATCCCCGGCCAGGGCGCGGTACCCGTCATCCGCGATGGTGTCGTAGAGGGGGCCTGTGGAGTCGGTGGTGGCACGGGTGAACAGGACGAGGTCTGCGCCCAGGCCGCGGTGGACTCACTGTAGTCACGGCGCCCGCTCGCGCTGCGACGGGGCTCGGGACGAGTCTCGCCGGGAAGGGTCATCCATGGGCAGATCAGTGGTGACGATGGTGGAGACGCCGCTGGCATCCGTGGCCCGGCTGCGAACCATCCTGGCTATGGACCTGTCGATACGCGGGTCCAAGAGGCCGGAATTGCCTTAGTCATTCAAACACCTTGGGAGAGCGCCGGGAAGACAGTTCGGCAACGACTCCGAAATGGTCTGACAGACTCCCACCATCGTGGAAGTTGCTGATGACGCCCAGTGACTTGACTGTCAGATCATCACTCGATGCGATGTGATCAATACTCCTGCGTCCTTGGAATGCAAGTGCAGCGGTTACGACCGTCATGCTTGACGGGAAGGCTCTCTGGAGCGCCAATTGAAGTTCAGATGGGGCACGACTGTCTGGTCCGATGGTCTGATTGAAGTCCCCCATTACGATCAGATGCTTCGCAGAAACTCGTGCGAGGACTTCGGTGAGACCGCCCAAGTACTGTCGATGGTCTTCCCACTGCTTCTTGCGTCCCACCTTGCGTCTGGCCTCAGTCCGTGATCCGAACCACGGAATACAGACTCCGACAATTGTGACCGGGCCTAAAGATGTCTGCGTGACTCCGGCCACGAATCGTCCGGGCGGCATCGAATCGAGTCCCAAGTCATCGATCTGCTCCCAGGGTTCCTGTGACCAGAGCATAACCTTGCGTCGCCCTTCCTTGATCGTGTATCCGTAGTCGGGTTGAGAACAGATAGTGTGTCCATGTCGCGACAGCAACTCGACATGGGCCTCGGTGAGACAGACAACATCGGGAGCATGCTGGTCTATGCGGTTCAGGACTTGAGCCGTTCGACGTGAGACGGGTGTAGCCCACTCCACATTCCATGAAATCACTTTCAGTGACATGGCCTGCTCTCTTCGCCTATGCCTAGGGAAGTCGGTTATGGTCTCTCCGCGGTGGTCCGCAGGAGCGTCTGATAGCAGAGTAACAGACCCAGCCCTTAGGATGCGTTACAGTGCCAGCGTGAGGGTTCTAGATTCTTTCCGGATGGTGGGCCTGACTGAAGCGGCCTGTTGCCGGAAGTCAACGGGCACTGTTCTGCCCATCGCTAGCCGCTCACCTCAATGTCTACGCCCACCGGGCAGTGGTCGCTCCCCATGACCTCCGGCAGGATGAAGGCGCCCGTCACCTTGTCCGCCAGCCCGCTGCTCACATAGAAGTAGTCGATGCGCCAACCCACGTTGCGGTCCCGGGCGCGGGTGATCATGTCCCAGTATGTGTAGTTGCCCGGCTCATTGTTGAACATGCGGAAGGTGTCCAGGTGCCCGTGGGCCAGCAGCCTGTCGATCCACTCCCGCTCGATCTCCAGGAACCCGGACACCTTCTCATTCTCCTTGGGCCGCGCCAGGTCGATGGCCCTGTGCGCCGTGTTCACGTCGCCGCAGATGACCACGTTGCGCCCCGATGCTGTCTGCCCATTGATGTGCTCCAGGAAGGCGTCGTAGAAGCGCATCTTGTAGTCCAGCCGCTCCTCAGAGCTCTTGCCGTTCGGGAAATA
>DAOUJC010000006.1:0-151790 GCA_034423135.1 Dehalococcoidia bacterium
CTGGGCACGTTCCACCTCTCTAGCGTGTGCTCGTTTAGTCAACCCCAGTAGCTTCTAGTTCGACTGTCCACGAGAACCGTACTTTGTTGTGTCGATTGCCAGACAAAGAACGAGGTCTTGAACCAGGCTACGTCGCTATGGTGCGCGACCCGGCGAGCCCAGCGTGGGATCGGAGACTGTGCAATGAACTGATGGAGGCATTGTTGCCGGAGGAGTGACGAGGGATTGCCTCTCAGGGCTGAGCGCTTGGGGTCGTGCAGGTCCGAGTGTGCGTCTGGCAAGCGCACGCATGCAATATCAATTGCTGTCGTGGACGTCTCAGTAGTCGTTGTGCCGGCGCCGCGCGCGGCGAGGGTCAGGCTCTGTGTCGCCGGGAGACGCCTACTCCCTGGCGGAGTCCTGGCGCACCCAGATGCGGGCGGCTACGCCGTAGCCCAATGCGCCCTCGCCCTGCTCCGTCTTTACGGAAATGACGCCGCGGGACCGGCTGGCGTCAACCACGGTGATGCTCCGGTTCGGCAGCAGGCACAGCTCAACCAGGAACCTGAGCAGCTCGGTGTCTTCCTCCGGCACACGGTCGACGGTGTATGTCAAGCCGGGCTTGGCCTGGTCCAGTGACAGCCTGGGCGCGGTTGGTGGAGTGTGGCCGCTGCCGGGTATGGGCCTCCCGAACGGGCACGTAGTCGGATTGCCCAGCCTCTCGCGGATCTTCACCTCCAGGTCCGCGGAGATAGCATGCTCAAGCCGGTGTGCCTCCTCGTGGGCCTTGTGCAGCTCAAGACCCAAGAGGTCTACCACCAACCGTTCCGCCAGGCGATGCCGCCGCGCCATGCCCTCGGCAAGCTCCAGCCCGCGCGGGGTCAGCTTGACCTCCTTGTCGGTGGTCAGCACCACCAGGCCCTCTCTGGCCATTCTGCGCAGCATTCCCAGCACGGACGGCAGTGTGGTTCCCAGACCCTCGCCGGCGGGTATCCTCCTGATGAAGTCTGCCAGGTGGCCGGCGGTCGGACGCGTCCCCTCTTCGCCGAGCACATAGAGGGATAGCAGGTAGTTCTCTGCCACCTGTGACATGCGCTCGGGGGTGGTATTGGAGCCGCGCGTAGCTCTGCTCTCGGCGTTAGTCATGTCCAGCCTCGCCCATAAAGATAGCCCGCGCCCGCGTCCGCGTCAATATCCCAGCCTTGGAGTTGACAGCAGCGCGCTGTTTTAGTATGGTATGCGTCACCGAGTTAGTCTGCACTTACTCGAATGCAGTGCGCTAGTGTTTGCGCATACATCGTGGAAGCGTCTCACTGCACAGGAGCGTACAAATCGAGGCATCCGTGCCCGTCACAACGCCGATGTGCGATACCGACGCCCTATTCGATCCCGACCCGCCGGACGACGCCTGCGGCCTGAAGGAGCCGCGCATGGTTCCAGGGGCGTTGGCGGTACCGGAGGGCAGAGTGAAGCGTCTTGAGGAGACAGGAGTACTCCCATAGCTGAAACCGCATGCGGAGGCCGGCGGACTTGGCGCTAGGCGAGCTGGCCGGATCGCAAGTCAGAGTCTTCGAGGGTCGCCGGGCGCGAGTTTCGCGTCCTCCGACTGCTCTCCTGATACCCGCGGCGCTTGTTGGGGCGGCCGTGCTGCTGCCCGTGGCCTATCTCACGCTGCGCTCCCTGGAGGCAGGCCCGGAGGCGTGGGACCTGCTGCTACGGCCTCGCACGGCCGGCATTCTGGCGCGATCCGTGCTGCTGGCTGCGACTGTGACGGCCGCATCTGTGGCGATAGCGGTGCCGCTGGCGTGGCTCACTACCCGAACTGACCTGCCGCTACGGGGCCTCTGGACTGTGCTCACGGCACTGCCACTGGTGATTCCGAGCTACCTGGCCGCATTCCTCCTGATCACTGCTATCGGGCCGAAGGGGCTGGTGCAGGGTTGGCTGTCTCCCTTGGGCGTCGAGCGCCTTCCCTCGATATACGGATACGCCGGCGCAGCTCTTTCGCTCACGTTGCTCAGCTATCCCTACGTGCTGCTGCCCGTGCGGGCCGCTCTGGCGCGCATGGAACCCGGTCTGGAGGAGACCTCTCGCTGTCTTGGAAGGGGCTCATGGCAGACGTTCCTGCTGGTGACACTGCCATTGCTGAGACCGGCCATTGCAGCGGGCGCCCTGCTTGTGGCCCTGTACACGCTGAGCGACTTCGGCGCAGTCTCGCTGCTGCGATTCGAGACCTTCACGTGGGCCATCTACGTGCACTACGGGTCGTTCGCAAGGGACTCGGCCGCCGTGCTCTCGCTCATACTGGCGGCTATAGCGCTTGGCATACTGGCAATGGAGTCGTGGACGAGAGGCCGCTCCCGATACGACAGCACGGATACAGGAGGCGGGCGACCCTCGGTGGTGGTGCGCCTTGGCGGATGGCGATGGCCGGCCGTGGCATTCTGCGCCACGGTTGTGGTCTTCGCGCTGCTGCTTCCCACGGGCGTGCTGACCTATTGGGCGGCACGCGGATTCCTCGCCGGCGAGAATCTGCCGCTGCTGGGGAGCCGCGCGTGGAACTCGCTGTTCGTATCCGCGCTGGCCGCCGGTGCGACCGTGGCGGCTGCGCTGCCCGTGGTGCTCCTGTCCGTCCGATACCCGGGCTGGAGCGGCAGGCTGCTGGAGCGAGTCAGCTACGTGGGGTTCGCGCTTCCGGGCATCGCGGTGGCGCTTGCGTTAGTGTTCTTTGGCGTACGCTTCGCTACTCCTCTCTACCAGACCTTGGCCATGCTGGTCTTTGCATACGTTGTCCTCTTCCTGCCCACCGCGCTGGGCTCCGTCAGGGCGTCACTGCTGCAGGTGAGTCCCGCCTTG
This sequence comes from Dehalococcoidia bacterium, assembly GCA_034423135.1. Taxonomy (GTDB): domain Bacteria; phylum Chloroflexota; class Dehalococcoidia; order Lucifugimonadales; family UBA2985; genus JAPPHY01. The sequence goes on from DAOUJC010000006.1 coordinate 2,836, forward strand.
GAGGAGGCTGCGAGGGGCTTGGGGGCTGCGCCGCTCCGCACCCTCCTCAGCGTCACGATACCTCTGGCGCGTTCGGGTGTTCTGGCAGGCGCCGCGCTGGTGTTTCTGCTGGTTATGAAGGAGCTGCCAGCCACGCTCATTCTCAGCCCGGTCGGGTTCGAGACCCTAGCCACGTCCATCTGGGGCGCGGCCAGTGAGGCGTTCTTTGCGCGGGCCGCAGTCGAGGGCGTCCTGCTCGTGCTTGTATCCTCGGTGCCGATGGCCTTCCTGGTGCTTCGAAGCGAGGTGCGAGAGCGATGAACACTCCGGCAGTGGTGTGCACCGGCATTGCCAAGGCGTTCGGTTCCACGATTGCCGTGGACGGCGTGGACCTGACCGTTGAGCGCGGGCAGGTTCTGGCGCTGCTGGGGCCCAGCGGCTGCGGCAAGACCACTGCGCTCCGCCTCATAGCCGGATTCGAGACGCCGGACGCGGGGAGCGTGAAAATCGGCGATCGTGTGGTTGCCACGCCGGAGTCATCGTTGCCGCCGGAGCGCAGGAGCGTGGGGATGGTGTTCCAGGAGTACGCACTCTTCCCGCACATGAGCGTGTCCGGCAACATCGCCTACGGGCTGCCCCGTGGAGCGGCGCGGGAGAGCCGCGTGGAGGAGATGCTGTCGCTGGCGGGACTTCAGGGGCTGGGCGATCGGATGCCTCACGAGCTTTCGGGCGGGCAGCAGCAGCGTGTGGCGCTGGCTCGCGCGCTGGCCCCGGAGCCGCAGGTGCTGCTCCTGGACGAGCCGTTCTCCAACCTGGACCCAGCGCTCCGCGACCAGGTGCGCAGGGACACGGCGGAAATCCTGAGGGCCGGGGGCGCGACCGCCATATTCGTGACACACTCGCGGGAGGAAGCGCTTCTGGTAGGCGACGTGATCGCGCTGATGGACAGCGGGCGGATCGAGCAGGTGGATACGCCTGAGCGAATCTTCCACGCGCCGTCCAACCGGTTCGTTGCCGGCTTCATGGGTCTGGCGGACTTCATACCGGCAAGCGTGATGGGCGGCGCCATCCGGACCGAGATCGGCAGCGCGCACCTCCCGGATCGTCCGCCTGACGAGGACGGCCTGGAGGCAATGGTACGCCCGGACGACGTTGCCGTGAGTCCATCCGCGTCCGGCGAGGGGGTTGTCGTCGAGCGCAGCTTCCAGGGGGCGTTCTACCTGTACCGGGTGGCGCTTGACTCCGGCTCGGTGGTGCACAGCCTTGGCCACCACACGCAGCGCATGGAGGTGGGCCAGCGCGTGGAGGCGCTTCTCGACCCGGCGCACCCGCCGCTTGTCTTCCGCAACGGCCGCTCCGTCGATTGACCGGAGCACGCGCGACGCGAAAGTGGAAAGCGCGCAAGTATCGATTCCTTCGCCTTGAATCTCCGCCACCTCTTGGGTAATATAGGCGCATCCGAGTACTTCACGAGGTGTGAGTCAATGCCGGACGCAGTGCTAGTGGTGGACATGCTGCGGGGTTTCCTGGAAGAGGGGCACAACCTCTACTGCGGTGATGGCGCTCGGAGGATCATCCCGGAGGTGCAGGCCATACTTGAGCGTGAGAAGGCTCGCGGCTCCAGCATCTTCTACATCTGCGACACCCACGAGCCGGACGACCTGGAGTTCAAGATGTTTCCAGTGCACTGCGTGAAGGGGACCGCCGAGTCCGAGGTCATCCCCGAGCTTGACGCCTACCCCGGCGAGCGCATCAGCAAGCAGCGGTACAGCGCCTTCTACAACACCGACCTGGAGCAGCGTCTGCGTGAGCTGGCCCCTGACCGCATCATCGTGTGCGGCGTGTGCACGGATATCTGTGTGATGCACACCACGGCGGACGCGCGCAACAGGGACTACACAGTCGAGGTGCCCACGGGCGCGGTTGCGTCCTTCAACGAGGAGGCACACCGTTGGGCGCTGCAGCACATGGAGAGCATTTTGGGAGCAAGCGTGGTGGCTTCCGCCCGGTCATGACCGGACTGGCGCGTTGCCGGACTCACACGCCGAGGGAGACTGCGCGGGGGATACCCCTCCTGATATGATCTCCGCAGGTCTATGATAGCGAAACGCCACCTAGGCTATCGGGCTACAATGGCCCAAACACTGAGCATCCAAAGGGAGCACAATGGCGGATCCTGAATTCGAGGTAAGGCCTTCGGTCCAGGTGGGCGACACGGCGGACGCGCGACTCCATCGAGGACTGACGGTACTGCGAAGCGAGGGGGTCAACCCCGTAGTGACGGTGGAGTTCGCGGCGGCCGGCAATGGGATATTCTGCGGCATCCGCGAGGTGAAGGCGCTGCTCCAGAGGGTGCTCCCGGAGGCCAGCCGAGATGCATGGGCGCTGGAGGAGGGTGACACGGTATCGGAAGGCGAGGTTGCGCTACGCGTCACGGCGCCGTACGGTACCCTCGGCCTCTACGAGACCGCGATCTGCGGTACGCTTTCGCACTGCACAGGCTGGGCTACCGCCAGCCACGAGTGCGTGACCGCAGCCGGTGGCATACCCGTCATATCCACCGGCGCGCGCTACGTCCATCCCAGCGTCGCAGGCGCCATGGACTACGCCGCCACCGTTGGGGGGTGTGTCTCCTGCTCGACCCCCATTGGCTCCAAGCTCGCGGGCACAACCCCAGCCGGCTCCATATCGCCCGACGTTGTGCTGATGTTTGGCGACTCCATCAAGGCTATGCAGGCCTTCGACAAGCACCTGCCGCAGGAGATCTCTCGGGTTGCCCCCGTCAACGTCATGAAGGATGAGGCGGAGGAAGCCCTCTCCCTGGCGAGGTCGCTGAGGCTGCGCCTGCGGGGCGTGGTGCTGGAAGCGATGCGGGCCCACGACGAAGTCAGCCCCCGCATGGTGAAGGAGGTCCGCGCTCGGTTGGACCTGGCCGGTTTCTCTCATGTCGAAATATTCATCAGCGGGGAGATGGACAGCGACCAGATCAGGGAGTTCGTGAAGGCTGGCGCGCCCGTCACAGCCTTTGAGGTCGGAAGCTACATCGGCTGCGCCCCGCCCATAGGGTTCCGCGCCGACATTCACGAGGTCGACGGCAGGCCTCTGGCCAGGCGCGGGCAGATTCCCGGCGTCACCGAGAACTCACGGCTGGTGGAGCTCATCTAGCGGCTACCGGACGAAACTCCAGGCGCAGCACTCGCTCCGTGTCCTCCCTCACCCTGGCCCAGTGGGCTATGCGGTGACCAACGACCCACACCACGCCATTCTCCGAGACCACCAGAGGCACGCCGTCGCGCTCAGCCGCCGGCGTCTTGTCGTCGACCATCACGTCCTGCACCTTGCGGGAGCCGCTCATGCCGAGAGGCGTAATGCGGTCGCCGGGACGGCGCGAACGGACGCACAGGCGACGGCCCGCGCGGTCGGCGTCCAGCACGGCGATATGGCTGCCGCCTTCCGCATCGCCGCGTGTGTGATGGAGCAGCTCCGCGCGAACGCACCACGCCCCGACGCAGGTCTCCCCCGGTATCGATAGCGCGTTCTCTCCTGCCAAGGGAGCCGTCGAGGGCAGATCTCCCGCGGGCGCAAGGCGGAACGCGTCGTAGCCGACCTCGAACCTGAGGCCTCCGGGCAGTGCAATCCACGCGCCGGTCCTGCCGCTCGAAAGACGCACCATGTCCTCCACGTGCCGGTGCGTAAGCTCCTTCGTTGCGCCCGCAAGCTCCCGGTACATCAGGCGCAGGAGGTGGCGCCGCACGGCGGGGTGCAGCGCTTGGAAGCCCGCACGCGAGACTGCTACCCCGCCGTGCTCACCTGTGGCATCAATCCTTTGGCGTGCCTCTCCGGCTGCCTGCTCCAGGAAGTCGAGATCGTGCGCCGACGACGCGCTCAGACGCAGCAGGGCATCGCGGAAGCGGGGGTTGAACCGCTCAAGCTGCGGCATCAGCTCCAGCCTCACGCGGTTGCGGGTGATCTCTAGTGAGCTGTTGGTCGAGTCCTCCCGGGGCGTGACGCCCCTGAGCTCGCAGTAGGCGCGTGTCTCGGCCTTCGTGAAGTCCAGCAGCGGCCGCACCAGGGCAACGCGTTCGCCATACCGGTCGGCAGGCAGGTGCGAGACGGCCGGCATGCCTGCCAGCCCGTAGGTTCCGCTACCACGGAGCAAATGCATGAGCACAGTTTCCGCTTGGTCGTCGGCCGTATGGCCCAGCGCGATGGCTGGAGCCCCCACGCCTGCGGCGGTCTCGACCAGGAATGCGTAGCGCGCTTCCCGCGCCGCCTCCTCCACGGACATGCGCCTGGCATCTCGCAGCGCGTTCACGTCCAGGCGGCCGAGCGTTACCGGCAGCCCAATGTCCCGCGCCGCGGACTCCACGAATCGTGCGTCCTCGCGGGCTTCTTCGCCGCGGAGGCCGTGGTCGGCGTGGCCCACGTGCAGCGCAAAGCCCAGAGTGCCGCGCAGCCGATCCAGTAGCAGGAGCAGTGCCATTGAGTCCGGGCCGCCCGAAACGGCCGCCACAATGCGTCGGCTGGTCAGTTTGGGCAGCAGACCGACCAGAATGCGCTCAACGCCGGCGAGCAGCCGCCGCTCCAGAGGTGAGCCGCCTTGAGTGGTGTCGTTCACGCTCAACCGCCCGGCGCGGAGTCTCAGCCCTCGTGGGCCGGCTGTTCCCGGGTCACCATCACTTTTTCGATGCGCATGCCGCGCACGTGGGTCACCTCCAGGCGCAGGCCGTCGTGGTGGAAGTGGTCGCCCTCGACAGGGATGCGTCCGAGAGCCTCCAGGATGAAGCCGGCGACAGTGTTGTAGTCCCCGCGGGGGAGGCCCAGATCGAGCTCGTCGTTCGCCTCGTCTATCTGCATGCCCCCGTCTATGTGGTAGGTGTTCTCGTCGATGGCCTCGTACTCGACCTCCGGCTGTCTGCCCTCCTCGCCAACCGGGCCGACGATTTCCTCAATGAGCTGCTTGAGGGTGACCAGACCCGCAATGCCCCCATACTCGTCCACGGCAATTGCCATCTGGTTGCCCGCGCCGCGCATCTCGCGGAAGAGCTGGCCCACCAGCTTGGTGTCCGGCACAAACACGACGGGGCGCAGCAGCGTGGTCACGGGCGCATCGCCGGATATGTCCTCTCGCGCAAGGGCGCTGACCACGTCCTTCACGGAGAGGGTTCCAACCACGTTCTCCATGTCGTCCTCAAAGACTGGAAATCTCGTGTGGTAGTGGTCCCGGTATATGGACAGAAACTCCCTCAGCGTGGTGCCGGTTTCCAGCTGCACGATCTCCGTTCGAGGCGTCATCACCTCGCGAACCTGCCTGTCGCCGAAGCGGAAGACGTTCTCCAGCATCTCCCCTTCCTCTTCGTCCACCGATCCCTCCTCCATGCCGATGGAGATGGCTGTCTTGATTTCTTCTTCCGTGAAGAGCGCCCGTGCATCGCTGCCAAGGAGCGCTGCCAGGAAGCGATTGACGAGTTGGAGCGTGGCCGCAAAGGGAAGGAGCAGCAGCTCGATCAGCTGGAGCGGCCTTGCGTACAGGAAGAAAAGCCGCTCCGAGTGGCGGATGGCCACCGTCTTCGGCAGCGTCTCTCCAAGCACAAGCAGCACGATGGTGCTCGCGGCGGTCGCAGCCAGCACGCCCCGTCCCTCACCGATGAGCGCCACCATGATCACTGTGGCCAGCGCAGCGAAGGCCGTGTTGACCAGGTTGTTGCCAAGCAGGATGGTGGGCAGCACCTTGGCGGGCTCGTCAACCATTCGGGCCACCCTTTCGGCGCCCGGAACTCCGTCCTCCACCAGGCGCCTGATGCGCACCTTCCGGAGCGAGAGGAAAGCGGCCTCCGAGCTGGAGAAGAATGCCGAGAGCAGCAGGGATGGGACCAACAGGGCGAAGTAGAGCGTCGAAAGATCCATTGCAGTACACCTATGCGGCCGGAAGGCCGTCTTGCGTTCTCCTGGTGCGGATGGGAGCGTGGTCGAAAGCCCCGGCAGGCAGGGCGCATGCGTCCTGCAGGCTCGCGGGCTGGCGCCGGCCTGGCATTCGTGGCAAGATAGGAGCGCGGAAAGTGGTCACGATCGGGAGAGGAGCCGGCAGGGGAGAGTTTGCACGCCCATCAGCTTGCGCGCAATGATACCATCGCCCCATAGGGGTGTCAAAGCGCAGGGCCGGACCCCGGCCCATGCGGCGGCCTTTGACAACCACGCACGACTGAAGAGATGAACGCGGGCATACCGGACGATGCAACCCTGAAGGAGCTATCGGAGGCGTCCGTCAGCTTTGCGCGCGGCGCGGGCGAGGTGCTGCTGCGCTACCGGCCCGGCTCGACTCACGTCGACTTCAAGGGCAAGGGCGACACGGACCCGGTCACAGAGGCCGACCTGCGCGTGGAGGAGTACCTCAGGGACCGCATTGGCCGGGAGTTCCCCGGCCACGGAATCGTCGCGGAGGAGAGCGAGGATTCACCGGCCGCGCATGACGCCGATTACGTGTGGGCGATCGATCCGGTGGACGGCACAGCGAACTTCGCGGCGGGCGTGCCATTCTTCGCAGTCTCGATAGGGCTGCTGCACCGCGGTAAGCCGGTGGTGAGCAGCATGTTCCTGCCCAACACGCTGGCGGGAGATGGCGTGCTCTACGCACGTGCGGGCGGCGGCGCCTTCGATGAGAACGGCCCACTGACGGCGCTGACGTATCCGGAGCCCAAGCCCTCCGGCCTTGCAGGCGTACCGTCCGGCTTCGCGCGGTCGTTCAGCGTCAACCGGCAGCGTGGATGGGGACTTGGGGAGCCGCGCATCATGGGTAGCATAGCCTGCGAACTGGCGCTGGTTGCCAGAGGGGTATTGCAGTACTCGCTGCTGACCGCTCCGAGAGTGTGGGACGTGGCTGCGGGCGTGCTGCTCGTGCAGGAAGCGGGAGGCGACGTGCTAGTGTGGCGCGAGGGCGCCTGGCGGCCGTTCGAGCGGTTCCCGGTGTTGCCTGAGGGAGGGAGCCGCGACCCGCGTGGAGGGCTGCGCGGGCCGGGCTACCCCATGCTGGCCGGAGGCCGCGATATCGCGGCGTACGTGGCTTCGCGGTTGAGTCCCCGACGCAGGCCGCTCATCGCTTCGCTCGCGCGGCGTTTGGGGCTGCGTCGCGGCGGGCGCAGAGGCCACAGGTAGGGCGCAGCAGCGCTATCCCGCCGCGGCCTGCTCCAAGACCGACGCCTCAAGCGCCTCCTGGGTCTCCTTGCCGTTGCCCTTGCGTCCGGTCGGCTGCTCCGCCGCCGGGCCGTTCACCGCCGCTGACCTGGGATCAATGCTCCTGCCGTCGGCGATAAGGCCGTACCTGTGCTCCAACTCCAGGACCAGGCGTTCCAAGTCCTGCTGGGACTTTCGTGCTTCCAGGGCTCGCCTGTCCGCGTCCATCTGTGCCTTCATCAGCTGATACCTGTCATCCGGGTGCAGCTCCATCGCTTGTGCCTCCTGGCTAGTGATGGATATCAGAATAGAACAGACGTACGGCTTTGTCAAGGGGGTTGCACAAAATCAGCAAAAACGAGCACGCAAACCTCGGCTCGGTGCCTAAACGTGGCTGGCAAGGGGCGCTAAGAGCTAAACCGCCCCTCCGTGTTTCAGGCGGACGTGTTCACCAGCGGCTCAATTGTGCTGACGTCGGTCCTGGAGCGGGCCACGTCCAGGTCGTACATTCGCTGCAGGTTCAGCCAGAAGTCGGGAGTCGTGCCGAGCGCCTGCCCGATTCGCAGCGCCGTGTCCGCAGTGATGGACCGGCGGCAGCGGACGATTTCGTGAATGCGCACCTGTGGCACACCTATGGTCTTGGCCAGGCGGTACTGCGTGATGCCGAGCTCCTCAATGATCTCCGCCAGATGCTCTCCGGGGTGTATGGGTGCAATGGTAGTCATATTCTTGCTCCTCAGTGATAATCTGTGACTTCGATCTCCATAGCGCCCTCGTTGGTCCAGAGGAAGCACACCCGCCACTGGTCGTTGACTCGTATGCTGAACTGGCCCGCTCGATTTCCTCTCAGCGCTTCGAGCCGGTTAGACGGCGGGACTAGGAGGTCGGTAAGCGTCATGGCGGCTACCACTCGTTGGACTCTCATTCTTGCCCGACGCTGAATGTCAGGCGGCAACTGCCGGACCGATTCGCCGTAGAAGAGTCGTTCGGCGACCTCATTTCTGAAACGTTCCACTAGTGGGAATAATATCACATGCCGTTACTAATGTCAAGGGTATAGGTCAACTAGAAATGGCTAGAACCACGGCCAAGGCACGTTTCGGCGAAACGGGTCGGGCGGCGGAAAGCGTCCGCTGGCCAGAAGTGACTGGATGCGACTCCTCAGCGCCCACAATTCCTCGTCGTCCAGCAGCCGTTGCAGCTGACTCGTCAGGTCGTCCTCAGTGTACAGGCTCTCCAGGAAGCTCGCCATCTGCTCCAGCAGCGGCGCCGAAATCGGCTCGCCCTCAAAGTCCCATATCACCGTGCGCAGCTTGTGCTCCGGGTGGAAGGTGAGGCCGTGGTCGATCGACCAGATGGCCCCGCGGGTGTCTCGGAAGCAGTGGCTCGCCTTGCGGTCCGCGTTGTTGGACAGGCAGTCGAAGAGCGCGATTCGCTCAAGCTCCTCCGGCGACTCCTGCCGGATGGTGAAGTAGCTTGAGTGCGGTTCAACATCGATGAACTGCTGCACGGCCCCAACGCCATAGGGGCCACCTCTGATTACCGTGCATGGTATGAAGTCCCACGACAGTGCCTGAGACACCAGATAGGCGGCGTATTCGCGCTTGTAGAGAGAGCCTCGCGGGAAGTCCCAGAGTGGACGCTCGCCGTCGCGGGGCTTGTAGATGGCGTACATGGATTGCGAGCCCTGCGAGACCCTCACCAGGAAGGTGTAGTTGGAACCCTCCGGCACCAGCTCCGGCGATGATATCTCGCCTTCGAGTAGCGCCTTTCTGAGCTGGGCGGCTGTGAGTGTAGGGCCGTTGTCCGAAGCCATGTCTTGCCTGGCACAGGTTCGACGCGAACACGCTAGGGGCGCGCGGCCGCTCACATAGGCTGGTGGCCGTCTGTGCGCACGCACATGTGGCCCGCGGCGTCTATGGGTCCGCTGCAAAGCGGGCACAGGGGACGGCCCGCTGCGCACACCGCCTGCGCCTCCTCCGCCAGCTCCTCCATCTGCGAGCGAGAGGCCCAGAAGCCCAGCAGCGCCTCGTCGTCGTCATCGTCCTCCCGGTCGAATGCCTCGATGATGAACAGGTCGCCGGCCGGCTCGTGGCCCAGGCTCAGGTTTCCCACGTCGAACTCAAATGAGGCGGGATTGGACGCTGCAGGGCTGTATCCGGGCAGGCTCGATTGACCGACCTGCTCGTCGTCTGCCCGCGCGAGCAACTGCTGGATTGCGAGCGAGAGCTGGAACAGCTGGCCCTTCTCCAGCCAGAGGCAGGCGTTGCCCCCGGGGCCTTCCAGGAGAAGTCGAAACCGCCTCTGACCGGGTACGCCTATGGCCTCAGCCTTTACGGCGTCCACGAGGCCGAGTTCATGCTTCGCGTCTGCCATAGTCGCACTCCGTGACGCCGCCTGCGGTCTGCGGCTTGCCGTCGCGCGCAGTCCGCAGCGTCGGCGCGCGGCGATCGAGGGATCGTGGACTGTTCAGTCCACCTCCTCGATTCGATAGCGGAGGTTGCCGCGTGGCGTGACCACCTCCACTTCGTCGCCCACCGTGTGGTCCATGAGCGCCCTGCCCACCGGCGATGCAACCGACATCTTGAAGTCCATGGGGCTGGCCTCCGACGCGTTGACCAGCGTGTACGTCATCTCTTCCCTGGATGCTGGGTCTGCGAGCCTGACCTTGCTCCCCAGCTTGACCCGCCGCTCGCCGCGCAGTGCCGACTCCTGCGAGTCCATGTCCACGATCCGGGCTCGCCGCAGGCCGTCCTCAAGCTCACGTATGCGCGCCTCGAGCATGCCTTGCTTCTCTCGTGCGGCATCCAGCGGCGCGTTCTCGCGGAAGTCCTTGTCGGCGGCGGCCCGGCTGATCTCCTTTGCCACCACCACGCGCTCGTCGCGCAGTGAGTTGAGCTCCTCGGTCAGGCCCCGGTATCCCTCCTCGGTTATGTCCATAGGCTCCGGCGCCTTCTCCGAGGAGCGGGATCTCTGCATTACCCTTCTCACCCGCACGTGCTTGGCAAGCGACGTAGAGGTCAGGCTGCTCTTGTAGCAGTAGTTGAGGAAGTCCTTGACGATCTGTGCACGAGCCGTTGTGTCCTGGGCTCCGGCCGACTCGGACATGTACTCGCCGTAGGTAGCGGCCTCCTGGGGGGTCAGCCCCATCACGCTGCGGTCTCGCCCGATCCATCGGACGAATCTGTTGAGCTCCTGCAGGGCCTCCTGCGCTGCGGCGGAGCGCCTAGTCGAAAGGTACTGCGCCAGTGCCTCCGAAACAGGTAGCGATTGAGACTGCATTACGTTGTACCTGGGCCTCCTCAAATCTGGACTTAGGTACATTGTAGGCGCAGCCCAAAGGGGTGTCAACGCAGGGTCTGCTATAATCAGGTATGCAGGGCAGCTCGGAACGCTCAGGACCGTAACCAGGCGGCCCCGGTGCACTTGTCCGATGCGCTCAATCTCGACTCTTGGAGGAAACTCATGGCCTACGGTGTGACAGTCAAGCACGATACCGGCGGCGTTCGCGTGGAGGTCCAGTGCTCACACCAGAGTGGCATGTTCTACGCAGTCCCCGCCGAGGCCAGCTGGGTCTGCCAGCCGCAGTATCTCCACGCCCACTCCATCGCCGGTTTCTTCCGGGAGCTCATGGAGCTGGGCGACCCAACCGTGAGGCAGCTGATGCAGCGATGGGGCCTCTACTACAGGCCCCGGCCCCTTGAGCCACAGGAAGAGGACGCGGAGGTTCTTCAGGCATAAGAAAAGGCTCCGTCCCTCTTGGGGAGGAGCCTCTTCACCTGTTCAGATACCTGCTTATCCCGCCTGTGGCGTGGGTGTGGGAGACGTTGGCGCCGGTTCCATCGGATCGTGTGGCTCGTCCGGCTCCGTGCCCTTTTCGTCAGGCCCGGGCGTATCCGGCTGCCTGACCTCGGCTTCCATCACAACAGGCTCCCTTGGCATCGCATCCTGCCCCTCCGGTACCTCAGCCTTGAAAAGCTCATCCAGCTCCTTGCCTTCCACCGTCTCCTTTTCGATCAGGTAGTCGGCAATCTGCACCAGCTTGGGCCGGCTGTCGGTCAAGATCTGCTGTGCGGTGGTGTACGCAGAATCTATGAGGTTGTGCACTTCCTCATCGATGATTCTGGCGATTTCGTCGCTGTAGTCCCGCTGCTCGGAAATCTCGCGGCCCAGGAAGACCAACTCCTCTCGCTTGCCGAACGTGCGAGGCCCCAGGCGCTCGCTCATGCCGAGGCGCGTCACCATGGTGCGCGCAAGGTTGGTTGCCTGCTCCAGGTCGTTGCTGGCGCCCGTCGTGACCAGGTTGAACGTGAGCTCCTCCGCCACGCGTCCGCCGAGGAACGTGGCCAGCCTGTCCGTGAACTGGTCCTTGGTCATCAGGTAGCGCTCCTCGGTGGGGAGCATGCGGGTGTAGCCTCCCATGCTTCCCCTGGCGATGATGGAGATCTTGTGCACCGGGTCTGCGTGAGGCAGGAGGTGAGCGACCAGTGCGTGGCCCGCCTCGTGGTAGGCGGTGACCTCCTTCTCACGGACGCTGATGACGCGGCTCTTGCGCTCCGGGCCTGCAATCACCCGGTCGATTGCCTCCGCAAACTCATCCCTGCCGAGCTCCTTCTTACCGCGGCGCGCTGTGAGGATCGCGGCCTCGTTGATCAGGTTTTCGAGGTCGGCTCCGCTGAAGCCTGGCGTCTGCTGCGCCACGGTGTTCAGGCTGACCTCCGCGGCAATGGGCTTGCCGCGTGCGTGCACCTGTAGTATGGCGTAGCGCCCGTTGATGTCCGGCGAGTCCAGCACCACTCGCCTGTCGAAACGGCCGGGCCTGAGGAGCGCTGGGTCAAGGATGTCCGGGCGGTTTGTGGCCGCCAGCACGATGACGTTCACGCCCGTGTCGAAGCCGTCCATCTCCACGAGTATCTGGTTGAGCGTCTGCTCCCGCTCGTCGTGGCCTCCGCCGAGGCCAGCGCCTCTGTGCCGGCCCACGGCGTCAATCTCGTCGATGAAGATGATGCAGGGCGAGTTGCGCTTGGCCTGATCGAACAGGTCGCGCACCCGCGACGCTCCCACGCCCACGAACATCTCGACGAACTCGCTGCCGCTGATGCTGAAGAACGGCACTCCTGCCTCGCCGGCAACGGCCTTGCCCAGCAGCGTCTTGCCGGTGCCGGGCGGCCCCACGAGCAGCACGCCTTTGGGTATCTTTGCACCAAGCGCCACGAACCGCTCCGGGAAGCGCAGGAACTCTACCACCTCGTGCAGCTCCTGCTTGGCCTCTTCTATGCCGGCCACGTCCGAGAAGGTGATGCTGGGCTTGTTGCCCACGAACATGCGCGCGCGGCTGCGGCCGAAGCTCATGGTCTGGTTGCTGCTGCCCTGGGCCTGCCTCATCATGAACAGGATGATGGCCCCGAAGAAGATGATGGGCAGGAAGTTGATGAACAGGCCGAAGAGGCTCCCCAGCCCGCCGGAGCCCTTCACCTTGATCTCCAGGGTGGTGACGTCCACACCGGCGTCGGTCAGCACCTCGACGATGCTGGCGCTGCTCTCCTTGCGGGACCTGAACGTGTCGCCGCCGTTGTCGATGACCTTGAGGGAGTCCTCGCTGACCTCTATGGTGCGCACCTGAAGGCCCTTGGCCATCTGGATCACCTGGCTCAGGGGTATCTCGCGGGAGCCGGACGGCGCCTGGAAGAAGGTGAAGAATATGGCTACCACCGCCACTATGATGAGGAGGTAGACAAAGCTGTTTCTCAGCCACTGACTGTTCATTGCATACCTGTTCCGGCTGCGCATTCCGCGCGGCACAATTTCATCTTACCCCAAAGTGTGCCGGAACGCAAAGTACGTTGCCTAGGGCCACGCCTGAGCGCCCCTTGCCGGCGTGTGTGTTCAGAGTGTTGTAAGGAACTCCCCGATGACGGAGGCCAGCTCCTCAGGCTTCTCGTAGCCGATGTCGTGGCCAGAGTCCTGGACCCACACGACCCGTGCGTCCGGCATGGCTGCCTGCGCCGCCTCCACGCCAGCGCGGCGTCGCTCCAGCATCTCCGGGTTGGCGATTGGCTGGCGGCCGGCCGCGGCCACCATCAGGGTGGGGCAGCGGACGTGCGGCATAAGCTCGCTTGTAGGCTCCGACCACATGGCCCACAGCATCTGCTGCTGGTTGGACAGCTCAAGTCGCTCATGGACGCTGCCGTCCGGGTCCACTCGCACCATGCTCATCACCATCTGCTCCAGCTTGTCGCTCCAGCAGTGGGCGAACTGCTGACGCAGAGCGCCCAGGTATCGCTCACGGGGGCCGTAGATGTCCCTGGGGCTGAGCCTGGTCTTGAACTCCTCCCACGTCATCTCCGACGAGCGCCGCCCGCCGAACCCGCCGTCGACCATGATGAGGGCCTGCGTGCGCTCCGGGTGGTACGCGGCGACGGCCAGGGCCGTGCTGGCGCCCCAGGAATGGCCCATCACTGCGGCCTTCTCGATGCCGAGCCGGTCGAGTGCGCCGACCACGTCGCCGGCAAGCGTGCGCCAGTCGTAGCCGGTCGAGGGCTGGTCGGTCTTGCCGTGGGCGCGCTGGTCGGGCGCGACGACGCGTATGTCGCTGTCCAGGTGGGGAATCACCAGGTCGTACCAGTGACTCGACGAGGCCGCGCCGTGCAGCGCGACAAGCGTCTGACCGGAGCCGCCCCAGTCCAGGTAGTGCATGTTGAGATCGCCCGAGAGCAGCCAGCGGCTCTCCGGGTCAGACCTTACGAGTTCGCTCTTCATGGCGCCAGTCTGATCATATCACACAGCGGGATGGTGCGGAGTGCGGCGAGGGCAGGCCTGGAGGAGCTTGTCCGGTTCTGAGGCGCGCCCAAGCGAGTCAGCTCGCCTAACTGTATGTGAAGGGGAGATTTCCACGGAACCCGCGTGGGGGATGGTGTCGACGTACTGCTTCTTCATGGATGTCAGTCAAATATGGCGAGGAGGTACGGTCCGAAGATGACGCCCAGAATCCAGCCCACCAGCAGCCCGCAGGCCAACCCTATGACCAGGCCAGACGCGAATGCAGCTACTCCTCCTCGCATCTCCATACTCACAAAGACATGCTCACTGCATCCACAGCAGATAGTATGCCGCCGCGAGCGCGGCGCCGATGACGCCGGTCACGAAAACCACCGCCGTCATGCAGCTCAACCACCTGCCCAGGATCCTGACGGCTCGCTCCTCGTCCATCAGCCCTAGTTGCCAGACTTCTGCTTACGCAGCTCCTCATCCAAGACCGTGACGTAGTTTCCGAGAGCCTCGATAGCTCCTGCCAATGCGTTCAACGTCCAGTGGATGTAAAAGTCCCGGTCCGGTTTCGATTCATCCCTAACAAGAATCGGCCTCACTAGGTTTAGTGCCTGCGCCAAATCCTTCAATCTACGTAGATACCGTTCTTGATGAATCTCTATTGGGTCTTCCATCGCATACTCCTTGACGAGATCTGGCAGGGCCTCGCGGATGGCACGTAATATCTCCTCCCGTAGCATCGGCCCCAGCTCCTCGCGCATGAGGACGCGCAGATTCTCCTGGATCATCTGAACATCCCGTGTCTTGGCCCGCTCCTCCAGTCGAGCGAGCACAGATGCCTTGTCCACCTGCCATTGCTGATTCGGCGCGGGCTGGTGGGCCACCAGCTTCCCGCGCTTGATCAGGTCCATGACACCCGGCCTACTGATTCCCAGCATGGAGGCGGCTTGCTCCGTGCTGATGGGTATCTCTATTGAAGTCACCGTGCAGTCCTCCTTTTGCTACCCCTCCATTGCCCGGGCGAAGGCATCCGCGGCCTAGCGCTGCCATCCGGGCATATCTGGTAGTCAATCCGTATCAAACCGCCCCACAATAGGCTTTCTAGGCCACTTGTCAGGCATGGATTGGGATTGATGGTGCCGAAGGGGAGATTTGAACTCCCACGTCCGCAAGGGACACTGCGCCCTGAACGCAGCGCGTCTGCCGTTCCGCCACTTCGGCTTTGGGATGGCGTGGAGTTGCTCCACGCTTGGGTCTGCCGGCAGGTCGGCTCGCGCCGATGCCGCACAATTTCATAGTACAGCCGCAGAGGCCGGAAGCGCAATACGTGGGGAGCGGCGGGAGAAGCGCCAGCTAGCCATCCCGCTGTAATCGGAGTAGACTACTGATTAATGCTCTACGAGAGTTGGAGTAAGTCATGACCAAAAAATGGCCCGTTCAAGAGGCAAAATCCAGGTTCAGCGAGCTGCTCGAAACCGCCAAGGCCGAGGGGCCGCAGATTGTCACGAAGCGAGGGGTTGAAACTGCCGTACTTGTCCCAATCGAGGAGTGGAGACGGCTGGACAAAGGAGCGAAGCCCAAGTACGCCAACATCAAGGAGTGGCTCCTCGCTCCGGAGCCGCGGACGGAAAACCTGGCGCCGCCGCAGCGCATTCGATTCCGCCCCCGACCTGTTGACCTTTCGGACTAGGCAGGGCTATGTACCTGCTTGACACAAACGTCGTCTCGGAATTGCGACGGACTCGTCCGCACGGCGGGGCCTTGGCTTGGATATCCGGCGTGGCTATAGAACACCTCTTTCTGTCCGCAGTTACGATTGGCGAAATTCAGGTGGGTATAGAGGTCACCGGGAGGCAGGACGAGGCCCGGGCAGAAGAGTTGGAGGCGTGGTTGGACGGGGTCTTGGCTACCTACGAAGTACTGCCGATGGACTCAATGGTATTCCGAGAGTGTGCGCGCCTCATGCACGGACGACCGGAGGCTTGGGAAGCAGACGCGATGATCGCGGCAACGGCGGTGGTTCACGGACTGACGGTGGTGACCCGCAACGTGAGCGACTTCGCCAGGTTCGGAGTCGAGATTTTGAATCCCTTTGAGACGGGGCGGTCTTTAGCCTAGTCGGTGTGAGGGGTTGCCTTGCTAGGCGCGGAGCATACCGCTAGCGCAACTCATCCCCCTACCCATCATCCCGGCCGGTGAAGGTCAGGAACGCGCCGAACAACAGCAGCACCGTCGCCGGTATGTTTGGCGCTACCAGGCCGCCCACCCCGCCCAGCACCATAAACGTCGCTGCCGTTCGAGGCTGGGAGTTGGACATGACCGCGCCCAGCAGTCCAACGGCGTAGGCGCAGAGCGCCACCACTGCCCATATCGACAGCGCTCCCGGTTCGCCGGGTGCTGGCGCAACGCCGGGCTCGTGCCTGGCCAGTGCGTTGGCGACGCCGAACAGACCGGCCGCCGACCCAAGCCCGCCTACGACCATCCCGGCTGCTCGCAGGTTCAGTATCTCCATCGCGGCTCCTTCTCAGAGCACCTCGCCCGACGGCTACGCTCCTCAGACGTGCTGGTCGACCAGGATGGGGTTGCCGTCCGGGTCCACCACAACGAAGCTGCCGGGCCCGGTGGTCGTCTCGTCCGCCTCCATACTCAGGTCTACGCCCGCGGACTTGAGGCTGCGCTGAAGCTCGCGCACGTCCGTGAACTCGTCGACGGGCTGTGCGAAGTCGTCCCAGCCGGGGTTGAACGTGAGGATGTTCCTGTCGAACATGCCGTGGAACAGGCCGATGGTGTGGTGGCGGTTTCTGAGGATCAGCCAGTTCTCCTCAGCGGCGCCGCCGACGACCTCGAACCCCAGCTTCTCGTAGAACTCGCGGGAAGCGTTGAGGTCTGCGACGGCCAGGCTTACGGAGAATGCGCCAAGGTTCATGATGCTCCCTTCGTGCGCGGCGTGATTGTCGGGTAGTTGCGCCGGGCCGGCCGGCATCGGACGCCTCGCCTCGACATTATGTCTGAATGAGCCGTCGTATTCCAGCCCGGCCCATGTCTCAGCTTGACCAAGGCCAGTCTCCGGCGATATAGTGACGGCGGCAGCAACGCTTGGACCCAAAAAACGAATGCAGAGTATCCTCGCCTCCAATACCACGAGGGAGCCGCTAGCGGATCGGGTACAATGACGACTCGACGCAGGGAGATCAGGGATACTCCTCTGCCATCCCCATTCCCGGAGGGCTGGTATCTCGTCGCGCCCCGCCGCGTCATCGAGCAGGCCGGGCTCTTCCGCGGGGAGTGGATGGGCGAGAAGATCGTAGCCTGGATTGACGGGGACGGTCGCATCTGCCTGGCCGAGGCCTTTTGCCCCCATCTCGGCGCGCTGCTCTGGCCGGAGGTGGGCGGACGCATAGTCGGCGGGCGGTTGATCTGCCCGTTCCACGGCTTCGAGTACGAAACTTCGGGCCAGTGCGTGCATACCCCCTACGGCGACCCTCCACCGACGGCAAGACTCCGCGTGTTCCAGACCGGTGAGATGATGGGACTGGTCTTCGCGTGGTGGGGCATCGACGGGCGGGAGCCCCAGTGGCCCATGCCAGAGGCGCCTGCGGAGGCTGATGGCTGGAACTCCACGGAGTTCAGGAGGCTGCGCTTTATCGGTCACCCGCAGGAGACCACAGAGAACGCCGTCGACTTTTCCCACCTGAACTATGTCCACGGCTTTGGGGAAGTGACTCGCGCCGCGCCGTTGGTAATTGAGGGGCACCGTCTGGAGAGTCGCTTTGACTTCCAGACCACCAATAAGATTGCCGGTCTGTTCTCGGTCAACTACGAAATCTCCGCCACTACGCTCGTATACGGACTCGGTATCTCCCAGGTCGACATTCGGGAGCACTCCATTGGCATGGACATGCGTCTCTGGGTGTTCGCGACGCCGGTGGACGGCACGCTCATCGATCTGTCGATCCTGTCGGAGGTGAGGGATATACGCAGTCCCAAGCGGCTCCTCAGCGGACTGGGCTTTCTCCCCATGAAGATTCGCGCGCCCATCCTGAACAAGTTCGTGGCGTCCCAGCAGATAAAGGACATCAAGAAGGACATCGTCATCTGGGGCCGCAAGAAGTACCGCTCCCAGCCGCGCCTCTTCCGTCTCGACGGCGACATCATGCCCTTCCGCAGGTACTGCCGCCAGTTCTATCCCGCTCCCGAGGCGTCCACCGCGCCCGTTCCCAGCCGGACCGACGGTGCGGAGCGCTAGCGATTCATGCTGTGAATGAGGGCATCGGCCGCTCCTGCTTGAATGGCCAGCCCGCGCGGGATAGTGGAGCACGCTCGATATGAACGCGGTACTGGGCAAGTTCAGCGGCCTTGTCACGGCCTATCCCAAGACTGCGCTTCTGGTGATGTTCGCCGTCGTCATCGCGCTGGGCGCGGGTGGCTCGCTTCGCGCGCCGCTGCCTGAGACGGTGGATACGCTGCCCGAGGGTGGGGCCGTCGAGAGGGCGCTTGACGAAATAGATGAGTACTTCGGTGAGTTTGGCGCGGGACGGGTCGTCACGCTCCTGTTCCGCGGGGAGGTCATCTCGCCCGGCGGCCTGTCCCAGATGGCAGACCTGCTCAACAGGGTCGTAGCGGATCCGGCTGTCGGCCAGCTGCTTGCCCACGACAACCCCGTGGCCGCTCCCACGTTCCTGGTGCAGGCCATGCTCCAGGTGGACAGCTTCAAGTCGGTCACACGGGCGCAGGTGGATGATGCACCGGCGCCTCCCGAGCTGCGTGCTGCGCTCGACGCGCTCACGGGTACCGACACCGACGGCACGGAGGTCGCCATCGCCGTGGTCCGCCTGCGGGACACGGGAGACGACAGCGTGGCGGAAGCGGAACGGTGGATCAGAGATCTGGCTGCGGAGGACGAAGGGCCTCTGCAGGTGAGCACCATCTCGCCCGCGATAGTTGAGGACGAGTACAGGAAGGCTACGGAAGAGGGGATGGCGCCACTGGTAGGCTTGGCGCTGCTTCTGATCGCGGGCATACTGCTGCTCTTCTTGCGAACGATCTCCGACCTGCTACTCACTCTCTTGGGGCTTGTCCTGGCGCTCACGGCGACCATCGGAGCGGAGGGCTGGCTCGGCCCCAACGGCCTGGCCCTGACCGGCCCACCGAACTCGCTCACGGCGTTGACGCCGGTCATTATCATTGGCCTGACAGTGGACTATGCGATCCAGATCGTGTCGCACTACCGCGAGCAGCGCATTGCTGGCCTGCCGGTGACGGACGCCGCCCGATTCGGGCTGCGCAACGTCACCGTGCCTCTCATCCTGGCCGCCGTCACAACCATTGTGAGCCTCCTGGCCAGCCTGTTCTCACCCATTGGAATCGTCGGCGATTTCGGCGTCAACGCAGGGCTGGGCGTGGGCCTGAGCCTGCTGGTCATGCTCACGCTGCTGCCGGCAGGCCGGACGCTAATCGACCGCCGGCGAGAGGCGCGTGGCACGCTGACTCAACCGCGTCCCATAGCCACCGCGCTGCCCGGTGTGGGACGCATGGCGCAGACGCTTGGCAGAGGGGTCACGCGCAGGCCTGCGCCCTACATAGTCGGTGTGCTTCTGGTAACTGCTTCGCTGGGCTATCTCGCAACCGACCTTGAGTCGGAGTTCAGCATCCGTGACATCCTCCCAAGAGGAGGCGACCTTCTGCGGGACATGGACACGCTTGATGCAGCCGTCGGCGGCTCTACAGAGCTCGCCAGCGTCCTGATAAAGGCGGAGGCCACGGAGACGCGCACGCTGCTGAACCTTGAGGACCTCACGGCCGCCTTTGCTGACGAGTCAAGACGTCCAGGCGCGGCCGCTGGACCCATCCAGGCATCTTACGTCCTGCTGATAGAGGACTGGACCACGGAAAGCGGCGAGCCGGGGGACAAGTACGACGCAGACCTGGCTGAGCTCTTTGACCTAGCCTCGTCAGGCCTAGAGCTGGACCAGGGATTGATGCAGCAGTTCCTCGACGGGATAGGCGCAATGGATCCCGCGCTTGAGCGGGTGCTCAGGAACAACCCCGACGGCCCCGACGTGATCCTGGTCGAGTTTCCGACGTTTTCGGGCGTGCCTGCGCTCACGAAGGCGCTGCAGAGCGACATCGAGGCACTGTGGCTGGGAGACGACGACAGCCTGACTGCGACATCCGACAGCATCATCTCGGTCACTGTGACGGACGCGATCACGGAGCGGCAGACGGAGGCGATAAGCACCACCATCGTCGTTGCCCTGGCCGTGCTCGCGCTGTTCTTCTGGGCGACACTGCGACAGCCCGGGCTTGCAATCATTGCCGTGGGGCCGATCGTCCTGGTGCTGATCTCAGTCCTGGGCACCATGGCGCTGTTGGGCATCCCCTATACCCTGATCACCTCGATCATTACGGCGCTCTCGATAGGCATAGGCGTCGACTACACCATCCACATGATTCACCGCTACCGCGAGGAGTACGCGGTGGAGCGCAATCCGGAGCAGGCGGCGATCAGGACGCTGGGCACCACGGGCTCGGCGCTGCTGGGGTCCGCGATGACGACGGCGCTCGGTCTGGGTGTGCTGGTCGCCTCTCCTCTTGCTGCGTCGCAGCAGTTCGGGTTCACGGCGGCGATCACGATTGCCTACTCGCTGATAGTGTCCACCGTGCTGGTGCCGCCCGCCATGACGGTTTGGGGCGCCTACCAGAATATGCGGCTGCGCTCGATGGTGCAGAACTGGGCGGACGAGCTGGACACGGCCATCGACGCCGTGCACCGGCGCCACGAGCGGGAGTCCTAAAGACCGCGCTTTTCGGTTACCACAAGCTTCACGGACTTGTGAGGCTTCAGCGATGGTAGGGGGCTGATCTTGACGTTGTCCTTGTACTTGGCCGGAGAGACTTCAAAGGTGAAGTGCCGCGCAAGCATCAGGATGTTGGTGGTCAGCTGCAGCTCCATCCACCGCGAACCCAGGCAGCTGTGCGTGCCCAGGCCGTAAGGCGCGTAGCTGCTGCCGTGGTGCTCATTCCGCGGAGGCAGGTAGCGGTCAATGTCAAACTTGGTTGCGTTCGGAAAGACGTCGTCCATGTAGTGGGTTGCAGTCTGCGCAATGTGCAGGCGCGTGCCCAACGGAAGCTCGTAGCCTTCAACTACGCATGCGTTCATCACGTGGCGCATGGACATGGGGACGATGGGGTATAGCCTCAGGCACTCCATCATGAACCGGCGCGTGATGTCCACGGCGGCGGGAGTGATGTCCTCCCCTGATGGATCACCATTTGCAAACAGGGCGTCGGCCTCGCGCCGGATCTCGGCGTGCAGCTCCGGATGCGCGGCCAGCGAGTACCAGCAGAAGCTCATCATGTCGCCCAGGTAGGCGCTGGCGATCAGGGCTGCCGAAAAGACGAACCTGAAGTTGGACTCCGGCATGAACTGCGGATCGCTGGCGTGCAGGCTGAGGAAGTCGTCCGCGAGATCGCGCACCTGGTCAGCCCGCTGGGCGGGCGTATGGACGGACTCTATCCTCTCCATCAGAACGTCGATTGCTCTGGCCCGGCGCCTCATGCCCGGAGTTTTGAGCAAGATCTTGGGCAGCGCCTGTATGATGTACACGCTGAGGGCGAGTTCCTTAAACCTCAACAGGTCGTCTATCAGGTCCTGAGATTCCACGCTCACAAAAAGCGGTGAAAGCTGCGAGTTGACCATGTATCGGGACATTTTGCTTGCGGGCAGGGCGTCGCCGACGTTCCAATTCGCCATCACTTCGCGGCCATACTTGCAGACCTTGTCCAGCTGCACTTCCAGCCGCTCTCGCGAATAGGCCGGCTGCAGCGACTTCCGGAGCCGGAAGTGGTCGGCGCCATCCAGGGACGGCAGCACGCCGGACGCGCCGTAGATCTTTTCGAAGTCGGAGAAGTAGTCCCTGGTCCTCAGGTACATGCGGCCATGCCGGTGGGCCCAGTGATTCGTCTCAGGTCCGGCCAGGAACACCATGGGTTCCCTGAATGGAACCTTGATCTGAAAGATAGGGCCGTACTCCTTCGTGAGCTCCGCGAACAGCGACGGCAGGTTGCCGTTCCTCAGCTGTGGCTTGGTCAGTAGACGCCGGAGCGATATGGACGGGATCTTCTTTGTCAGACCGCTATGCCTGAGGAACGGGGGGGCCAGGTTGTGAGCAACCGCCTGGGCCAGAGACCTTCCGATCACATCCATGTTGCAGATGAAGACGATGCGCTCTTCGTCCTCGGGCTCGAGCGGGAAGATGAAGCGAAAGACGTCGCAGGTGTTGATCAGGCAGATCAGGATGATGTCCCTGGGGTCCGGGATCTCGTTGTTGAAGATCGCAATTGTGATGCGATTCTTGACAAAGTCTGCCGCCGAGTAGTCTGAGGCTGCGTTTCCCGTTTCTCCCCGCAGCGTGGCGCGGGACAGAGTCCAGAAGTCCCCTTCGTAGTGTTGGAGGATGTTCAGGTCTACGAGCCGGTCAAGGGTGAACTCGATGACCGAATCGGCAAGCGGGGCGAGCCTTTCAATCCAGTACTGGGTGCTTCGCTGGCCCGGCTCCGAGGCGATGGCTGCCAGGGCAGGGTCCAGGACCGGATTGCCTGTCTCTGTGCTGTCTATCAGGAACAGCGACTCGAGGTCCGTGTCAATGCGGTTGATGAGCGACAGCTCCGCAAGCACGGCGCCGATGACGACGCAGTTGAGGTTCCAGCCCGGCACCTGATGGAAGTAGCCGTTGTCCTCGTTGAGGAGCATCAGGATCAGCTCATCCGGCAAGCTCAGCGTTTCGGTGGCGCCGCGCTCTGTTGTTACAGAATCTGAACCCTGTCTTCGTGCCCCGCCTGATGTCATTGAAACCACCCCCAAGCGTTCCGCTGCGTGCGCATTATATCATTCCGAATTCAGGCGTGACAAATTTCGTAGCCTGCCTGAGCGGATACGACGACTGACGGAAAGGTGAACCTGGCCGGCGCCTGTACAATGTGCTGTGCGAGAAGGGCTTTCCGGCAGGGGCGGTCGGTTGAATGTCTGGGCCGCTGCGGTATACTGCTACCTGAGGCTATGACATGCGCGTTGTTGGCGTGGCGACCGCCCGGCGTGCAGTCACAGTGAAATCGCTTGGCGGGCTTGCCGAAGTGAGGACAACATGACATTGCAACATCGATCCACGCTAGCGTTAGGTCTGCTCATCCTGTCGGCTGTGTTGCTGCTGTCACTTGCCTCATGCGCTGAACCCGATCCTGTGGTGATCGCTGCCAGCGGTGACTACGAGCCCTTCAACTTCGTCAATGAAGCTGGAGAGATAGACGGCCTGGAGCGCGAGCTTGGGGACGAGCTATGCGAGCGCGCCGACCTGGAGTGCGAGTGGGTCCAGAATCAATGGGAAGACATGATTCCGGACCTCGTGGCGGAGGAGTTCGATGCGATAATGGCGGGCATGAGCATCACCGCCGAGCGTGAGGAGACGATCGACTTCTCGGAAGCCTACTACCCGCCGACGCCATCGGTGTACCTGGCGAGGGCCGGCGAGGGAGACGCCGCGATCCAGGGCACGCTTGGGGTGACGGCCAACACTATATACTCCGACTACTTCACTGAGCAGGGCATTCAGTTCGTGTCGCTAGAGGGGTCGGTAGACCTGGCTGATGCGATTCTTGCCGGCGACATAGACGCCGCTCTTGTGGATCACGGCTACGGTGTGGAGAATCTGGAGGCGCACGAGGGCCGGCTGGACATCGTGGGGCCCACCGTGACCCTGGACCGGGGGCTCGGCATCGGAGTCCGCAAGGGCAGTGACCTGAAGAGCAAGCTTGACGAAGCCCTGGCGTCGATGAAGGCTGACGGCTCCCTCAATGCGCTTCTGGTCAAGTGGGTGGGTGAGGGCGCCTCCACGTTTGAGTAGGCGCTGCTGAGCCGCGCGCACCTCCAACCGTCCAAATTGCGCGAGGCCGCGCTAATCCGCCGCGGCCTGCTCCCCACTCTGGCCGGCCGCCACTCTCACGGACACCACCTCCACGCCGTGGTACTTCTGGTGGCTGACCGAGGTCGACAGGTGGCGCAGCAGGCGGAATGAAATCTCGCGTTCGTCGGGGATCTCCGCAGCGTCGCCCAGGTAGGCGAGCTTGTCCTCCAGGTTCTCGCCTCCGGCCGCCGCGATGAACTCCACCTCCGCCTCGCGGCCAAGGCTGCGCGCCGTGGCAACCAGCCGGCGACCGCCCGGCATGTCCTGGTCGTCCGACGACATGCTGCGCAGCGTCTCCTCACCCACGAGTACCAGCCGCTCGGCCGCCGGTGCGCCCCAACCGGCCCTGAGGGCAAAGTCCCTCAGGAATTCGCTCACGCGCGGCAAGGTCTCGTCGTCAAGCGGAACACGCAGCCGCTTCCGCCTTGGCCCTGTGAGCTCCAGGAACAGCATCATGATGACGGCCGCAATAGCGCCGGAGGTCATGCCGTTGCCGAGCAGTATGGCCAGGAAGCCATCGCCAAGGAGGTCGGGGAATATCCAGCCGTTCTGGAATCCCACGCCCAGCCAGAAGCTCAGCCCTGCCACGGTCGCCTTGCGATGGTCCACGCCGTCCTGGATTATGATTCGCATTCCCTGCACGAAGAGAAGGGCGAGCAGCACTAGGATATATGCGGCCGCCACGGGCGAGGGTATTGCTATGAGAACGGCTGCGATCTTTGGGAAAAACGCCAGGGCGAAGATGATTGCGCCGATGATTATGCCCACGCGCCTCGCGCCGATGCCCGTCACCTCAGCCAGGGATATGCTGGTCGAATACGTCGTGTTGGGGAGCGTGCCTGAGAGCCCCGATAGCAGGTTGCCCGTGCCGTCCGCGTTGAGCGCGCCCTGCACCACCTTGAAGTCGGTTGCCTGCGGCCGCCGCCGCGACACCCGTTGGATGGCGACACCGTCGCCAATCGTCTCGATTGCTCCGACCAGCGTGACCACCGCAAAGGCTGGCAGGAGCGCCCAGAAGGCCGCGTCCGGGGTCAGATCGAATCCGGGCCAGTCGGCTATAGGCACGCCGAACCACGCAGCGTCTCGCACCGTACTTGTGTCGTAGAGGCCGAAGGGCGCGCCAACCGCGCACCCGGCAGCGACACCCAGGACGGGTGACCACAGGCGCAGGGACGGCGGGCCGCGAAGAATCAGTCCTGCGACCACCGCGAGCGTGGCCCCGGCAGCCAGCGGAGCGGCCGCCTTATCCGTGCCCTCGGGCACCTGCGTCAACGAATCGAATATGACCGGTGTAACGGTGGCGGCGATGAGCATGATTACTACGCCGGCGACTGTGGGCGTGAAGATGCGCCGGAGCAGGGAGAGTCGCGCCGCCAGGAGGAACTGGAACAGCGATGAGATGACCACAAGAGTCGCCAGCTTTGCCGGACCGGCCAGCTGCAGCGCGGCCAC
This sequence comes from Dehalococcoidia bacterium, assembly GCA_034423135.1. Taxonomy (GTDB): domain Bacteria; phylum Chloroflexota; class Dehalococcoidia; order Lucifugimonadales; family UBA2985; genus JAPPHY01. Next base: position 28,164 of record DAOUJC010000006.1, read on the forward strand.
GCTGACCGCGATGAATGCGCCTGACGTGCCCATGATGAGTACGTGTCCCGATCCGAATCGGCCAACGCGCGCCGCCTGCAGCGCGGTGGTGAGACCGCAGACCATCATTGCAGCGAACACGCCCCATACCATGTAGCTCTCAGGCGCGCCGGCAATCCGCACCACTATGACGACGGTGAGGACCACGGGCGCGACTATGAGCGCCGCTGCCTGAGCCCCTGCGCCCAGTGCTACCAGCGGCGGCGGAACTTCGTCCGGCTCATAGCGGACGTGCTCATTCACCACGCTTGCCATATTCTCCCCTCTCCCATGCTAGCCGCCTCCGAGGCTGACACTCTCGGCGGTGTTTCGCGGCTGCCCACAGATTCCAGTAGCCGCCTAGGCCTGCGTCACCGCCACACCGATTGCCCCGGGCCCCAGGTGTGTGCCAAGTACCGGACCAAACCGGGACTCCACGACGTTCGCCGGGTCCACCAGGTCGGCCAGCGTGTCGCGCAGCGCGTGTGCGTCTTCCGGGCCGGTTGTGTAGCTGACGTGAAGCCGGCTCACCGGCGTCAGGTCGCGGACAAGACTCCGAAGCCTGTCGACCGCCTTCCTCTTCGTCCGGGCGCGCTCCACGGGATGGACTGCTCCGTCGCGGACGCTCAGAATGGGCTTGAGCTGGAGCGCGCCGCCCATGAAGGCCTGCGCCTTCCCGATGCGTCCGCCTTTGGCGAGGTACTTGAGCGTATCGACCATGACGTAGCCGGTCTGCCGCTTCACTCGCTCTTCCGCCTCGCTTGCCACCTCGCGGTGATCGCCGGACTGCCGAGCCAGCCCGGCGGCCTCCAGGGCCAGCAATCCAAGCGCGCCGCCCGCAAGATACGAGTCCACTACTGTGATGCGGGAAGGGTCCTTCGCCATCTCCCTGGCCTGGGTCGCCGAGTTGTGAGTCCCGCTCAGGAGGGAGCTGACGTTGACGGAGACCACGTCGTGCCCCTCGTCCAGCAGTCTATCGTATACCTCGGCGAAGTCTGCGGCGGACGGCTGGGAGGTGGTGGGCAGGTCCGGCAGCGCCTGCAGGAGCTCGTAGAACCGGTCTGCGCCGAGGTCAACGCCGTCGCGGTACGTCTCTCCTCCCGCGTTCACGTAGAGTGGCACCACGGTAACGTCATTGGCGAGGGCTACGTCAGGGGGAAGGTCCGAGCAGCTGTCGGTCACGATTCGTACGGACATTGAGACCTCCTCTGTTTTGGAATGCGCGGCGTGAAGGTCAATGGCATTCTACCGCAATATCAGGCGTTGGCAAGGCTTTGTTCCTGGCGCGGGCGCATCCAGTCCGGCGTGGCGGTCAGGCGGTTACTACCGCCCTTGACTCCAAGAATCGTCATGGTAAAGAATGCGAATGGATGCTGGCCAACCGGATGGGTCATGCTCAGTTCTTGCTCTCATCCGTTCGGCGAACTGCACTCCGGCCAAAGCAGTCCAGCGTGGCCTGCACGAGGAAACCAGAGGAGGCACTACCGGCCCATGACATCACCCACTCACAACAAACGCCCCATACCCAACAGCTACTGGGTGGTGCCCGGGAGGTTTGTGGCCGGAGAGTATCCTGGTCGCCGCTGGTATCGGGGCGCCGGGGACAGACTGAGCAGGCTGCTGTCGGCCGGCGTGAATCGCTTCGTCGATCTGACGGAGGAGGGGGAGCTGAAACCGTATCTCGAGATGGCGCAGCAGGAAGCCGAGAGATTGTCGCGGTCGTTCGATTGGGAGCGTCACCCGGTGGTCGACATGTCCATTCCCGACCGATCTCGGATGGTCGAGATTCTGGACGCGATCGACTCCGCGATGGAGCGGGGTGAGACTGTCTACATTCACTGCAAGGGAGGAATCGGGCGCACCGGTACCGTGGTCGGATGCTGGCTGCGGCGGCAGGGATACTCGGGCGAAGAGGCGCTCTCGCAGATTGCGACGTGGTGGAAGGGCGTGGCTAAACGCCACTACAAGCGGCGGTCGCCGGAAACGTCCGAGCAGCGCCGGTACATTATGGAGTGGAGCGAGTAGCGGCAGGTACGGGGACTGCAATGGGCGAGCCAACGACAAGAGACCGATTTCGAGGCTGCCTTCTCGGCCTCGCGGTGTGTGACGCCCTCGGCACAACGCTGGAGTTTGAGTCGCCCGGCACATTCGAGCCTATCGCCGACATGGTCGGCGGCGGCCAGTTCGGCCTGAGGCCCGGCCAGTGGACCGACGACACGTCGATGGCGCTCTGCCTGGCGGCCAGCCTGCTGGAGTGCAGCGGCTTCGACGCACGGGACCAGATGCAGCGCTACGTGCGATGGTGGCGAGAGGGCTACATGTCCTCGACGGGTCACACATTCGACATCGGCAATACGGTCAGCGCGGCGCTCGCGCGGTTTGAGGCAACCGGCGAGTCCTATTCCGGTCTGCCGGATCGCGGGACCGCCGGCAACGGCTCGCTCATGCGCCTTGCGCCCGTGCCGATGCTCTACGCCGCTGACGCCGCGCTGGCCATCGAACGCGCGGCGCTAAGCTCTAGGACTACACACGGCGCTCCCCAGGCGGTCGATGCCTGCCGCTACTACGGCGGCTTGCTGGTCGGCGCGCTGAACGGGGTCGACAAGCAGTCGCTGCTTGCGCCGGGCTACTGCCCCGTCGATGGGCTTTGGGAGCGCAGCCCGCTTGACTATGAGATTTCAGAGGTTGCGTCCGGCTCATTCGCACGGCGGGAGCCGCCGGAGATTGCGGGGGCCGGGTACGTCGTCAAGACGCTGGAGGCGGCGCTCTGGGCGTTCAACAAGTCGCAGGATTTTCGCGAGGGCGCGCTGCTGGCCGTCAACCTGGGCGACGATGCCGACACGACCGGCGCGGTCTACGGGCAGATTGCCGGCGCGCACTACGGCTCAGAAGCAATTCCGCCGGAGTGGCGCTCAAAGCTGGCAATGGTGGACACGATAACGGCGATGGCGGACGCGCTCTACGAAGCGTCCGGGATGGCCAACTGATGCGCCGGACGACGGCCAACCCAACCGGTCGCACGTAGGGCCAACGGGAGGAGTGAAATGAGCACCAGCTCGCCAAAGAGACCTAGGAAGGCAGCCTACAGGCCGCAAGCCGGAGACGCGGGCGACAAACAGCCGGTGCTCCTTTCGGGCGGCAACCCGCAGATCGCCAAGGCGGACGGCGACGCGCCCGTGCAGGCATACATCGCAGCGATGCCCGGCTGGAAGAGCGAGCTGGGCCGCCGCCTGGACGCCCTCATCGTGCAAACCCTGCCTGAGGTGCGCAAGGCCGTGCGGTGGAACTCGCCCTGGTACGGCGTCGAAGGCCAGGGCTGGTTTCTCAGCTACCACTGCTTCGACAGGTACATCAAGGTGTGCTTCCTCTACGGTAAGTCGCTGACTCCCATGCCTCCCGTAGACTCCAGAGACAAGGATGCGCGCTACTACCACGTCTACGAGGACGGCCACATAGACGAGGAGCTCTTTGCGAGCTGGGTGCGACAGGCGGCCGCCATTCCAGGTTGGCATGGGTTTTAGGAGTCAACCAGGCATCCTTCGGCTCTCTTGAGGGCGACAGGCTCGCCGACGCCTGTGCCCGCGGAGCCGACTGCCACGCCAAGTCAAGGTTAGTCTGCTGACGCCGAGCATAGCACGCAACCGATTCAGTCCGCCGCGCGCTGGGTCAGTCCCAAGGACCCGCGCGCGTTATTGCTTGACACGCCTGCACTCTCGCTTTAGACTTCAAGATTAGGTAACGGGCCACGTTGATCCGTAAAATCCGCTTTCGTGGGGTAGAAATGTTGCGAAACGCGTTGAATCCCAAGCTGCTAATTCCCGTACTGCTCGGCGTCGTCATGGTGGCGGCACTGGCGTGCCAGGAGGACCCTACTCCTACGCCCACGAGTCCCCCTCAAGCGACGGCCACGACCGCGCCCACGGAAGCTCCCGATCCCACGGCCACACCCATTCCGGAACCATTCAGGATTGGGGTTATGGAGTCGGTGACTGGGCCGGGCGAGTCGTACGGAACCGTCATGGTGCAGGCAAAGCAGATGGCCGCTGACGAGATCAACGCCGCCGGCGGCGTCGACGGCCGCCCGCTTCACCTCATCATCGAGGACTCCAAGTGCGGCGCGGCAGACGCCATCACCGCATACAACAAGCTCACGGACGTTGACGGCGTGAAGATCATCCTTGGCACGTCCTGCAGCGGCGCCATGCTCGGCGCAGCCCCGCTGGCCGAGGATGACGGCGTGGTGATGCTCTCCGCCTCCGCAACCAACCCCGACATCGCCGAGGCGGGCGACTACATCTTCCGCACCGCCATCAACGACAACAAGCTGGGCGTGGACACCGGCAACACCATGTGGTCGGACGGCGCACGCAGCATAGCCACCATCAACGAGCTGACCGACTACGCCGAGGGAGTCCGCAGGATGACTACCGAGCGATTCGAGGCGCTTGGCGGCACGGTCACCATAGCCGAGTCGTACGCCTCGGACGCGACGGACTTTCGGAGCCAGCTTACCAAGCTGACGGAGTCCAACCCGGACGCCATCCACGTTGCTGCGCAGTCGGAGTTCACCGGCGGCACCATCGTCAAGCAGCTTAGAGAGCTGGGCTACGACGGCCCCATCTACGGCGAGAGCGTGGTGGCAGGTACGCAGGCCCTGGAGATCGCAGGGGCCGCCGCGGACGGCCTGAAGGCCATCATCCCCAGCCCGGACCTTGACACCGAGCGTGGGAAGGAGTTCCTCACCAACTTCCGGGCGCGCTACGGCTTCATCACCCTGCCGTGGTTCCTGGGCTCCGCCTATGACGACGTGTTCATCGCTGCGGAGTGCCTCAGTGTGACCGGGGACGACCAGGACGCGGACGGCTTCCGCGACTGCCTCTACGACTTGACGTACAGCGGTGCCATCGGCGACGACTTCTCCTTCGACGACAAGGGCGAGGTCGTGGGCCTCGCAAACGTGGTGGTGCAGGTGCTGCCCGTGGCCCAGAGGAACCTGGACAATCAGGGCTACGAGATTCTGGGAGCCGCGCCAAGTGTTGAGTAACCCCGGCCACTTCACGGATTCGGGAACGGGAGTCCGGCCGGCCGGAGAGTGAGGTGCGCCAGGTGCGCCTGGGGAGCGGCCGGACGCTATGGTCCGGCGACCGGCGGGGCAGGCTTCTGGCAGCGGCGCTGGTAGCCGCGGTTTTCCTCTACGTCGGCTGGAAGATAGGCGAGTCTCCAAGCCAGGCGCTGCAATTCGGCTTCAACGGCCTCTCGGTCGGCGCGGTGTACGCCCTGCTGGCAATGGGGTTCACCATTGTCTACAGCACCGTCTGGTTCTTCGATCTGTACTACGGCGCGGCAGCGGCCATCGGCGCATACGGCGTCTTCTACCTCCGCTCCAAGGACGCCCTGAGCGGCCTGCACGCCGTGCACAACGCCTACGTCAACGTGCTGTTTGCCTCCATTGTCGCGGGCGTAGTGGCCTGGATCCTCTACGAGACGCTCTATCACCGGCTGAACCGCCGCTACAACAGGGATGTGCTGCTGGCCGCGGGCGGGATACTGTCTGCTGCCGCGGGTGGCTACACCCTGGCAGTCCTGCACTACGCGGAACACCTGAACGTGACCATGAGCCCGGCCGTTGGATTCGCGGCGGCCGCTGCGACCGGCTGGCTCGTGTACAAGGGCCTTGGGAGGCTGTCCGCGGGCGCGGGCAGAAGGCTCGTCATTGGAGCAGCCGCGATTGTGGCCCTGCCGGTAGGGGTGTTCACCGCGCTCTACCTGGCAGGTGAGCCCGGCAGCCGGTTGTACCTCAGCTGGGTGCTGTCTTGCCTGCTGGCGGGGACGGTCGGCCTGGCTCTCTACCGGGGGCTGTACGCTCAGATGAGAGCGCGGGCCAGGTCACCGCTTGTGATGCTGGTGGCCACGCTTGGCATACTGCTGGCCATATCCGCCGCCATAGTCCTGGTGTTCGACAGCGCGCCGCGGCCGCTTCCGGCAGTGTTTGGCAGCCAGCCGCAGGAGATCTTGGGAGGCAACATCAAGGGGTTCAACCTCTTCACCGTTGGCGTGGCGATAGTCGGATTCCTGGGGCTGCTGTACCTGTTGAACCGCACGTCGCTAGGCAGGTCTATACGCGCCATCGGTGACGATGAGGAGGTCTCCAAGGTGGTGGGCATCAACACCACGGTGGTGATCTCCATCGTGTTCTTCATTGGGGCTGTCTACGCGGCGATGGCCGGAGTGCTGAGCGGGCACGACACAGCGATTCAGCCAAGGATGGGGTTGCTGCTGCTGCTCAAGGGTTGGATCGCGTCCGTGGTTGGCGGCATCGGGAACCTGTACGGCGCGGCGCTCGGCGGGCTTGCGCTCGGCATGGTGGAGCAGTTTGGAATATGGGACCTGGCCGGCGAGTGGCGGGACGTCATCTCCTTCGTGATGCTCATCCTGTTCCTGTCGTTCTGGCCGAGGGGCCTGCTGCCCCGGAGGTAGTGCAGTGAGTGTTGGCGCCGGAGGACAGTCGAGGTCGGCGTGGGACCCCAGGCGCATGCTGAGCGGCATGCGGGGCAACCTGGAGCTGTGGGCCAACCTGATCATACTCACGTGGGCCGTGGCGTTCGCCGTGTGGCAGGGCATGGGGTTTGCGATTGGGCTGGGCACGGTGTTCGCAATCTGGGGCATACTGTCGGTCAGCCTCAACCTGGTCGTCGGCTACACCGGCCTGCTGTCCGTGGGCCACATCGGGTTCTTCGGCATCGGGGCGTACGCCGTCGCAGTCCTCACCTCCAGGGCCGACTACGACGTGCTTCGCACCGGGTCAGTGCCCACCTACGAGTGGCCGTTCTTCGCGGCGCTGGCAGTGGGAGTCTGTCTCGCTGGGCTGACGGCCCTCGTCGTGGGCGTGGTGTTCAACCGGTTCCGCGACGACATCTTCGTGCTGGTATCGTTCGGGTTCGCCATCATCGCCTTCAACTCCTTCCTGAACCTCCGGGGCGTCACCCGCGGAGCGTTCGGCATCCACGAGGTTGCCAGGCCGCAGATCGGTGGCTGGGTGTTCGACGACGAGTTCGAGTTCCTGGTGCTGACCCTGATATGCCTTGCGCTGGTAACGCTGGTCTCGTGGCTCATCGTTACGTCGTCATTCGGGCGCGTGCTCACAACCATCCGCGAGGATGAGCGGGCAGCGGAGGTGTTCGGATACCGGGTGACGCACTACAAGCTGGCGATATGGGTCATTTCGGCCATGATGGCGGCGCTGGCCGGCGGCCTGTTCGGCAGCTGGACACGGTTCGTCGATCCCAACGCATTCATCCTGCTGGAGTCCGTCCTGCTGGTCTGCATCGTGATCCTTGGCGGCCTGGCGAGCATCTGGGGCTCGCTGCTGGGAGCGCTGGCGTTCGTACTGCTGGAGGAGGGGCTGCGCTTCCTGCCGTTTGTGCCGGACGAGCACGTGGGCCAGGCCAGGCAGATGACGCTTGGCGTGATGCTGGTGCTCCTGATGCTGTTCAGGCCGCAGGGCCTGCTGGGGAGGTTCAAGCTGTGAGCGAGTCGTCCGGCAAGCCGCGGGAGGAGTACGCGCTGGAGACCTTGGGCGTGACCAAGCGCTTTGGCGGCGTTACGGCCGTTGATGAGCTCTCGGTCTCAATACCCCGTACCGGCATCACCGCGATCATAGGGCCGAACGGTTCCGGCAAGTCCACGCTCATCAATCTGCTCAGCGGGATGCTGCCGCTGGACGGCGGGGCGATAGTCGTCGACGGTGTGGGCCTGAAGGTGGTCCGTGCGCACGAGATCCCCGGCCTGGGCATCACTCGCACGTTCCAGGACGTCAGGCTGTTCGACCAGATAAGCGTCCTGGACAACATACTGGTGGTGCTGACGGAGCGTCGCCTGCTGCCGGCCCTGCTGCAGCGCACGGGCGCACGCCAACGCGAGCGAGCTCGGAGTATTCTGGAGTCGGTTGGCATGTGGGAGAAGCGCAACTCGCTGGCGATGGACCTGTCCTACGGGCAGAGGAAGCTGCTGGACATGGGCAGGGCCCTCGCAATGGACGTGCACACCCACCTGTTCGATGAGCCATTCGCGGGCCTCTTCCCGCAGATGGTGGAGCGTGTCAAGACGCTGGTGAAGAGGATGCGCGACGACGGCCGCGCCATCATATTCGTGTCCCACAACATGGACCTGGTGCGCGAGCTGGCCGATCACCTCATCGTCCTGGACAGCGGCCAGCTCCTGGTGGAGGGCGACGTTGAGGAGGTACTCTCGCGCCCGGAGGTCATCGAGGCGTACCTGGGTGTGTAGAGACTCGCGCGGCGATACGAGGTGAGTGGTATGTCGGTAGCAGACTCACAGGCCAATAGCGGTGGACGGTCGGCCGGGGACGGCGGCGAGGCATCCGCGCCGCTGCTGGCGCTTGAGAACGTGTCTGTCCGGTACGGAGCAGTCTCCGCGCTGACCGGCGCAACAATGGGCGTTCGCAGGGGGGAGGTGGTGGCGGTGATGGGCCCCAATGGCGCGGGCAAGTCAACCGTGCTCAAGGCCGTCATGGGGTTGGCGCCCGTGGTATCCGGCCAGGTGTTCTGGCGAGGACAGAAGCTGCCCCACGCCACTCACGAGATCGTGAAGGAGGGCCTTTCGTTCGTGCCGCAGGGCAGGAGGCTCTTCACACATCTCACCATAGAGGAGAACCTGGAGATGGGCTGTCTCTTCGTGAAGGACGGCGCGGAAAGGGCGCGGCGCCGGGACACCGTCATGGACCTGTTCCCCATCCTTCGCGAGAAGCGCCGCGACCCGGCGAGCCAGATGTCCGGCGGGCAGCAGCAGATGCTCGCGCTGGGCCGCGGCCTGATGGCCAGTCCTGAGGCGCTCCTGCTGGACGAGCCTACGCTCGGGCTGGCGCCGGTGATCGTGAAGGAGGTGTTCCGCACCATCGAGACCGTCGGGAAGGTGCTGGGCACGACCATTATGATCGTGGAGCACAACATCCGGGGCGTCCTGGACATCGTCGACCGGGCCTACGTGCTGGACGCCGGACGCGTGGTCTTCAACGGCACGCCGGACGAGGTCCTGGAGACCGGCATACTGACCGAGGTGTTTCTGGGCAAGGTGGAGCAGGAGGAAGAGGAGGAGTAGGCGCCGCCGCGCCGGAAGATCAGCCTCGCGAGCGGCGGGTAGTGCGGCGGGCCCGCCGGATGCTCGTGTCGGCAATGAACCTCGACAGGTTCAGGGCTGTGTGAATGAGGCCCACGTGGGAGTACCCCTGCGGGAAGTTACCCAGCTGCTCGTTGGTGACCGGGTCGAACATCTCGGACAGCAGGCCCAGGTGGTTGGCCCGCTTGGTGATGATCTCGTGGAAGTAGTCGAAGCCGCGGTCGGTCTGGCCCGTGTACACCAGGTTGCCGATCAACCAGAAGCTGAGGAGCGAAAACGCTCCCTCAGGCTGGCCTGACAGCCCGTCGTCCGTCTCCTCGGGGAGGTATCTCCAGACCAGCGGTCCTTCGGTCAGCTCACGCTCGGTGGCGTCCAGGTTCTGTCGAATGCGAGGGTCGTCGCGGCGCAGCAGGCCCAAGAACGGGATGACCAGGTTGGACGCATCCAGGGCCTCGCCGTCGTATCGCTGACGAAAAGCGTTCTTCTCGGTGCTCCAGCCGGAGTCGAGGATCTCGCGTGAAATCCTGCGGGCGGTGCCGGCCCAGCGGCGTGACCGGCGCTTGTCGCCCAATTGGTCCGCAATGTAGGCTGCCCGGTCGAGCGCCACCCAACACATCACTTTGGAGTACACGAAGTGCTTCTGCTCGCCGCGAACCTCCCAGATGCCGCGGTCGCGGCGGTGCCAGTTGGCCATGACGGTCTCAGCCAGCGATTGCACAAGCTCCCACGCCTGACGGGGTATGTGACCCTCCAGCAGCAGCAGCGAGTGGATGGAGATTATGACCTCTCCAAAGACGTCCAGCTGCAGGTGACGCGCCGCCCCGTTCCCTATGCGCACGGGACGCGAGTCCCTGTACCCCGACAGATGGTCCAGGGTCTGCTCCCTTAGCGACGACGCGCGGCTGATGCCGTACACTATGCTCGTGTTGCCCTCCGCGATCCTGCACTGCTCCAGCAGCCAGTGAATGTAGCGGTCGGCGCCGTAGTAGTCGCCTAGGCGATAGAGGATGTCCACGGTGAAGGCTGAGTCGCGCAGCCACGCGAAGCGGTAGTCCCAGTTGCGCGTGCCGCCGATAGTTTCCGGCAGGCTGGTGGTCGGCGAGGCTACAATTGCCCCCGTTTCCCGGAACATCATCAGGTGGAGCACCAGGAAGGAGCGGACTATGGCGTCCCTCCAAAGGCCCTGGTAGTCCATGTGGGCCACGAGTTCCTGCCAGTATCGGCGTGTCTGATAGAGCTTGACCGGGGTGTGCAATCTCTCCACGCGCCTCGGGCGGCCGTGACCGTATGTCAGCACGAAGATCGCGCTCTGCCCCTCGGTGACTCCGAAGTTGGCGTACGCGCCGCTTTCGTCGGTGAACATGGGCACGTTTGACAGCAGCGTCATGGTCTGGCGCCCGCCGCGCGCCTCCACTGCCGTATTGGCCCGCAGCATGCGGAAGACGGGAGTGCTGCGGCCGTAGTTGTGGCGGGGCTGGAAGTCGCATCGCATCTGCACCTCGCCCGAGAGGCACGTGACGACGCGGTGGATCTCGTGGAGGTGCACGGGCAGTGTGGCCGGATCGCCGTCGTCGGTGACGGGCATGAAGTCCGTGATGGAGACCAGGCCGTTCTCAGTGCGGAACGTCGTCTCCAGGATGTTGGTGTCGGGCAGGTACTTCTGGCTCGACTCCAGTATCGTCCCGGACGGGGCGATCTTGAAGCGGCCGCCCACCTCTTCATCCAGGATGGCCGCGAACACGCTTGGGGAGTCGAAGCGCGGGAAGCAACACCAGTCGATTGAGCCGTCGGTCCCGACGAGCGCAGCGGAGGACATATCGCCTATTAGTCCGTATGGGAACATACGTGATGAAACGGCCGGGACCTGCCTCGGATGCGAGTGAGTTTATCACCGCTACCTTGCTGCGCGCAACACGCCCGCAAGCGGGTTGGGTCTCAGGCAGCGCAGCCCTCTGCCGGTTGCCGCCGGTGTATGCGGATGGTACATTCGCGGAGGAGGTGCGGGTGTGTCCACCGATTTGGAGCGGGCCAGGGAGCGGCTGTTCGCGGGCCTTCGGCAGCACCGCCGCTGGAAGGCTGCGGTGAACGCGATGGCAAGGGTGCCCCGCGAGCTGTTCGTACCCGAGCACAGCCGGCACCAGAGCTACGAGGACATTCCCCTGCCCATAGGCGAAGGGCAGACCATCTCCCAGCCATACATTGTTGCGCTCATGACGCACGCACTGGACCTCCGGCCGCGCGACCGCGTGCTGGAGTTGGGCACCGGCAGCGGGTACCAGGCGGCGATCCTCTCGCTGCTCGCGCGAGAGGTGCACACGGTAGAGCGGGTTGCGTCGCTGGCCAAAAGCGCTTCGACGCTTCTGCACGCCCTGGGCTACTGCAACGTGGAGGTGCACGCGGCGGGGAGAGAGCTTGGCCTGCCGGAGCAGGCCCCTTTCGACGCCGTTCTGGTCACGGCGGCGGCTCCGCGGCTGCCCAGGTCGCTCATGGAGCAGCTCACGGTGGGCGGACGGCTGGTGATACCGGTCGGTTCGCAGCAGGAGCAGTGGCTGATGAAGGTGACTCGCAAGAAGGGCGGCTACGCCACCAGCACCTTGGGGCCGTGCCGCTTTGTGCCACTGCTCGGCAAGGACGCCTGGTAGCGCCCTTCAGTGGGCGCGCTGGGTGGGGGACGGCTATCCGGCCCGCTCATCTGGTTCGACAGGCTCACCCCCGCATCGGCGAGCGGGGCGGGCTATGAGCGGGCAGGGGGACGCCTCAGCCCCTCGGCTGTCATTGGTGGCGGAATTGCTCTATACTACGCTTGAGCCCGGCATCTGAGTCGGCGCGGAGGACTTGCGTCAGTGGCAACTTCACATCCAAGAGAGGCAGGCTTTGCGCCCCTGTCCAAGCTGCGCCTGCTCCTGGACTCGATACGATTCGAGCACACCGTCTTCGCCCTGCCGTTCGCGTACCTGGGCATGGTGCTGGCCGCCGACGGTCTGCCCACTCTGCCGCAGTTCGTCTGGATCACCGTGGCAATGGCCTCAGCCCGCACGCTGGCCATGTCCGCCAACCGCATCATTGACCGGCACATTGACGCCAGTAACCCGCGCACGGCGTCTCGGCCGTTGCCAACCGGCAGGCTGAGGCTGTGGGAGATGCGAGCAATGGCGCTGGTGTCGCTGGCGGTCTTCCTGGGGGCGGCCGCTATGCTCAACACGCTGGCGCTCATGCTGGCGCCGGTGGCGGCGATCGTAGTCGTCGGTTACTCGTACACGAAGCGGTTCACATGGACGTCGCACTTCATACTCGGATGGGCGGACGGCATCGCGCCGGCGGGCGGATGGATCGCAGTGACCGGCTCGCTGAGCTGGGAGGTGGTGCTGTTGGCGTTTGCCGTGGCCACGTGGATAGGCGGGTTCGATATGCTCTACGCCTGCCAGGACTACGACTTCGACAGGGAGACGGGGCTTCACTCGATACCGCAGAAGTACGGCATCGCGGCGGCCCTCTGGTGGGCCAAGGCCATGCACGTGCTCACAGCGGCGTCCCTGCTGGCCATCGGCCCGTGGTTGGGGCTGGGGTTTCCGTTCTACATAGGCTGGGCGCTGGCCGCGGGGCTCCTGGTGTACGAGCACAGGCTGGTGTCTCCCACAGACCTGTCGCGGCTCAACCTGGCGTTCTTCAGCGTGAACGGCTACATAGCCGTAATCGTGTTCGTGTTCACGTTTGCATCGATCTACGTGTAGCGGTAAGGTTATGGTGTCATGGACCCGGTTGTAGTCGGAATTTCAGGGGCAAGCGGCTCGGCGATGGCGGAGCGCACGATCGATGTCCTGCTGGATCGCGAGGTGCCGGTCATTGCCACGTGCACCAACGCGGGCCGGATGGTGTGGCAGGAGGAGATGGAGACGCCCTTCAACTCGGCGGTGGCGAGGTGGCAGGAGTCGCCTCTCTTCACCTATCACGCCATCGGCGACCTTAAGTCTCCAATCGCCAGCGGCACCACGCGTACGTCAGGCATGGTGATCGTGCCGTGCAGCACGGGTACGCTCGCGGCCATCGCGCACGGGATGTCGTCCAACCTGCTACAACGGGCTGCCGATGTGTGCCTGAAGGAGCGGCGTCGCCTGGTGGTGGTGCCGCGCGAGACGCCGCTTTCGCCGATCCACCTGGAGAACATGCTTGCCCTTGCGCGGCTGGGCGTGACAGTGCTGCCGCCGGAGCCTGCGTTCTACCTCCGGCCGCAATCGATGAATGACGTGGTGGAGTACGTGGTGGCAAAGGCGCTGGAGGCACTGGGCCTGGACGGGTTCATGGACGAGGGCATGCGATACCGGCGGCGGAGCGACTAGGAGCGGTCGTATGGTGCAGCTCAAGGGCGACGACAAGGCCCGCTACGTGTCCTCGATGTTCGACGGCATCTCCGGCCGCTATGACCTGATGAACACGTTGATGACCGGAGGGATGCACCACCTGTGGCGGTGGCGCACCACGGCTGTGGCCGGTCGGGCGGGCTCCGGCGAGGCGTTGGACATCGCCACGGGCACGGGCGATTTGGCGTGGGAGCTGGCGGACAGGCCATCGGTGTCGCGTGTGGTTGGGCTGGACTTTGCGCCGCGAATGCTGGCCCGCGCTAAGGCGAAGACGCGCAGGCACATGGGCGAGGCGCCTCGGGTGCACTGGGTGCGCGGTGATGCCCTCAGCCTGCCCTTCGCGGACGGGCGTTTTCGCTGCATAACCTGCGGGTTCGGGCTGCGCAACTTCTCGGACCTGGAGGCGGGGCTGCGCGAGATGACGCGCGTGGCGGCTCCGGGCGGCCGCGTGGTGATCCTTGACATCGTGCCCGTGACGGGCAGCGACGGCCTGAGCCGCCTGTTCCGGTGGTACTTCAGCAGGGCCGTGCCGTGGATGGGATCGCTCATAAGCGGCAGCAGGGAGGCGTACACCTATCTGCCGGAGTCCGTGCAGTACTACGTGACGGCTGAGGAGCTGGTGACCATGATGGAGGGCGTAGGCCTCAGGGGCGTGGAATTCAAGAAGATGGGGCTTGGCACGGTGGCCATTCACGCCGGCGAGAAGCCCCGGGGGGAGGTCGAGCGAGCATGAGCACGTCGGAGCATCTGAGGGGCAAGTTCGGCTACCTGTGGGACCGGCTGTTCAACCACCCGTTCGTCGTGGGCGTCGGCGACGGCAGTCTGTTCACGGACCGGTTCCTGTTCTACATGAAGCAGGACTACTTCTTCCTGGTGCAGTACGCCCGCATGCTCGCGCTGGCGACGGCCAAGGCGCCCGACCTGGATGGCGTGAGCCGGTTCTCAGCGCTGCTTGGCGAGACGCTGAACACTGAGATGGAGCTGCACCGCTCGTACTGTCGTCGACTCGGCGTTTCGGCGGCGGAGCTTGCCGCTGTGCGCCCTGCGCCTGTTACGCTGGCGTACACGGACTACCTGCTGCGCGTCGCCTACGAGGGCACGCTGACTGACGTCATCGCGAACCTGCTGCCGTGCCAGTGGGGCTACTACGAGACTGGGTTGCACCTCGCGCGCACCGGCGATGCATCGGAAGCGAACCCGTACGCGGAGTGGATAAGCATGTACTCGGACGAGGAGTTCGGGAAGTTCGTGGAGTGGCTGCGTGGCTTCCTGGACTCGCTGACGGAGAACGCGGGCGAGGCGGAGATGCGGAGGCTGGAGGACCACTTCCTAACGGCAACCCGCTACGAGTACCTGTTCTGGGAGATGTCCTACAATTTGCAGGACTGGCCGGTGTAAGCCCTGTTGTACGCGGGCCCGTCGCACGCGGGAAATGCTGACGATGCCGGGGTAAGGGCCTAGATTACGCCACCTACCGGCGCGCGGCGTTCCTGGGCTTTACGTCTCATCCCGGCGCAGATAGTTCTTGAGCAGTGTGAACTCCGCGTCGTGCTCTATGAGCTTGTTCAGGATTCTCTCTTGGGTCTGGAGTATCCCGTCCTGGGTCTTTAGAATGCCGCCCTGCGTTTCGAGAACACCGTCCAGGGTCCTCAGAATACTGCCTTGCGTCTCGACAACTTGGCCAAGAATCGCGCCTTGCTCAGTTAGAATCTCTAGCATCATCTGCTGGGAAGCGACAAATGTATCCATCCTCGCGACCATCTCGCGCTGCGTCTCGACGACCAACTCCAGCGCCGAGACCATCCTCTCCTCGTTCGCTTCCAGTCTAGCTACTCTATCTTCCAGTTGGGCCATGACGCTCCTCGCGAGGCTGATACTGAATTATACACCATTTGGAGCCAAAACTGCGCCGCGTTGACACCCCACAGGCCATCTGATAGTCTTCCAGTACCGTCATCTTCAGGCGCAACATGATACTTGTCACCGGCGCCACGGGTTTCGTGGGAAGGAACGTGGTCAGGGCGCTGCGAACCCGCGGCAAAGACGTGCGTTGTCTGGTTCGCACTCCCGGCAGGGCGCGCCGAATCCTCGACTACGGCGTTGAGTTGGCCTACGGCGACGTGACGGACGCCCCAAGCGTTGCGAAGGCAATGGAGGGCGTCGACGCGGTCGTACATCTGGTGGCCATCATCCGCGAGCGGGGCAGACGCACCTTCGATCTCGTGAACCGGCAGGCCACCGAGACGGTCGCCCGCGAGGCGCGGCTGGCAGGCGTGAGGCACATGGTGCACGTCAGCGCGATAGGCGCACAGGAGAACCCCACATACCCGTATCTGCACTCCAAGTGGCAGGGCGAGCAGGCGGTACGGAGCAGTGGCGTGACCTACACCATACTCCGTCCATCGATTCTGTTCGGAGAGGGCGACGAGTTCATCAACACGCTGGCGGGAATGGTGAGGGCCTTCCCTATAGTGCCCGTTGCCGGTGACGGCAAGGCGCTGCTTCAGCCCATAGCGGTGGAGGAGGTGGGCGCGGCAGTGGCGGAGGTGGCCGGCGACCTGCGCTACGGAGGCAGGACGATAGAGTTGGGCGGTCCACAGCGCCTGACCTACGACGAAATCGTGGACGTTGTCAAGAAGACGCTGGGGGTTCGGCGCATCAAGGTGCACATTCCGTTGTCGCTGATGTTCGCGGCTGTGCGTATCATGGAGGCGGTGATCCCCAATCCGCCGGCGACGACGAACCAGCTGCGGATGCTGGCGCTGGACAACGTGACGCACGAGCCGCCGGTGGAGGCTGTGTTCAGGATCAAGCCCCGCACTCTGGAGGGCAACGTGGGGTACATTCGCAGCATGTCATACCTGGAGGCCCTGAGGACTGCGCTCGGTTTCATGCCAGGCCGCATAAGGGGCGGTTAGGGAGAGCAGGTTGAGGTACTCTGAGGCCATAGAGCGCATCATGGGCATGGTGGACTACGAGCGGCCGGCCACCATTCCGGGCGGCCGCGCCCGCTATGACCTGGAGCGCATCGGTGCGCTGCTAGAGGTTCTGGGCAACCCGCACCTTGGGGTGCCCACCGTGCACGTTGCCGGCACAAAGGGCAAGGGCAGCACCACGGCAATGGTTGCATCTATCCTGGAAGCGGCCGGCTGCACAACGGGGCTGTTCACCTCGCCGCACCTGCACACCTTTCGCGAGCGCATTCGGGTCGGTGGCAGGCCAATCTCCGAGGAAGAGTTTGCCGGGCTGGTCGAGGCGCTGTGGCCTGCGGTCGAGGAGATGCGTCGCACGGGCCACGGCCGCGTGACCGTATTCGAGCTGCTCACGGCGATGGCCTTCCGCTGCTTCCGCGACCGCGGCGTCGGCGCTCAGGTCATCGAGGTGGGCCTGGGCGGCAGGCTGGACTCGACCAACGTAGTGCATCCCCTGGCGTGCGGCATCACCTCGCTCGGGCTGGACCACACGGAGGTGCTTGGCGACACGCTGGCGGAGATCGCGATGGAGAAGGCCGGCATCATCAAGCGGGGCGTGCCCGTGGTGTGCGCGCCGCAGAGGCCGGAAGCCCTGGGAGTGGTGCGGGAAGTCTGCGTTGCGCAGGGGAGCAGCCTGACCCTGGCTGGGCTGGATATTCGCTGGGCGTCAGAGAGCGCCACGCTGGACGGCCAGACGTTCACGCTGGAGACCGCCCGGCGCACGTATCGCCTTTCAGTTCCGCTGCTTGGCGAGCACCAGATGGAGAACGCGGCTGTCGCCGTGGGACTGGTCGAGGCGCTCGCGGAGGGCGGCATCGACGTTCCCCCCGAGGCAATAGAGGAGGGCCTGCGTCGCGTGGAATGGCCCTGCCGCCTGGAGGTGCTGCGCCGAGAGCCGCTGGTCATAGCGGACGGCGCGCACAACCCGCACTCCGCAGGTCGCCTGGTGGAGGCCATGCGGTCACTCATTCCCGGTCGGCGCCTCACGCTCGTGGTCGGCGTGTCCCGCAACAAGGACGTGGACGGGCTGGCCTACGAGCTCAGCCGGCTCTCGCCGACGGACGTGGTGACCACGCGTTCCCGCCATCCGAGGTCCGCACAGCCTGAGTTGCTGGCGAGGGAGTTCGAGCGGTACGGCTCCCTTGCTCGCACGGCCGACTCCGTGGCGGAAGCCGTGGACGAGGTGGTCGATTCGGCATTCGAGGATGACGTCGTGCTGGTCACCGGATCGCTGTTCGTGGCTGCGGAGGCCAGGGAGCATGCGATTGGCATCGAGCCGGAGCTGTATCCGGTATTCGACGTGCTAGCGGCGCCGGCGCGCCATTCTTGAAACGAGAGGTTTCGCATGAACACGGACAGAGCTAGAGTTGTGGTGACGGGAATGGGCGCCGTAACACCGCTGGGGTCGTCTGTGGAGCAGTTCTGGGACGGGCTGGTGGCCGGCCGCTCAGGCATCGGCCCAATCACGCTGTGCGACACCACGGGCTATCCCACGCGCATTGCGGGTGAGATTCCGGACTTCCAGCCGGACAAGTACATCAACTCCCGCGAGGCCCGAAGGATGGCGCGCTTCAGCCAGGTGTCGCTGGCGGCGGCCTACATGGCGATGGAGGATGCATCGCTGGACTTGGAGAGCGAGGACTCGGAGCGGATTGGCGTGCTGCTGGGCAACGGCGCCGGCGGCCTCTCCACAACCCAGGACGCTTGCGCAGACATGACCGGCAAGGGCGTCATGCGCATCAACCCGTTCTTCATCCCGATGATGCTGCCCAACATGGCGGCGGCCAACGTGGCTAGGCTTGTGGGCGCGAAGGGGTACAACTCCACCGTGGTCACGGCCTGCGCCGCTTCCAACCAGGCCATCGGCGAGGCGGCCGAGGCCATTCGACGAGGCGCAGTGGACGTGGTGCTCGCCGGCGGCTCCGAGGCGAGCATCAGTGAGATCGGCCTGTCCGGCTTCTGCATCCTCAAGGCGTTGAGCACGCACAACGAGGAGCCGGAGAAGGCGAGCCGCCCATTCGACGCCAACCGCGACGGCTTCGTGCCGGCGGAGGGCGCGGCTATCCTGATTCTTGAGAGCCTGGAGCACGCGCTGGAGCGCGGCGCGACCATCCTAGCGGAGGTGGCCGGCTACGGCGCATCGAGCGACGCCTTCCATGCCGTGCAGCCCGACGAGAACGGGGAGGGCGCAAGCCGTGCGATGCGATGGGCACTGGAGAACGCGGGCATCACCACCGCGGACGTTGACTACATCAACGCCCACGGCACGTCCACGCCGCTGAACGACGCGGTGGAGACGATGGCCATCAAGAGCCTGTTCGGCGAAAGTGCCTACTCGGTGCCCATCAGCTCGACCAAGTCGATGATCGGGCACGCGCTGGGAGGCGCGGGCGCGCTGGAGGCGGTGGCGTGCGTCAAGACGATCCTCGATGGCGTCATTCATCCGACGGTAAACCACGAGACGCCGGACCCGGCCTGCGACCTGGACTACGTGCCCAACGTGGCGCGCCGGCAGCCCGTGGACGTGGTGCTCTCGAACAGTTTCGGGTTCGGTGGCCAGAACACGTGCATAGTGCTGCGCCGGTATGAGGGGTAGGGCGCGCCTGCCCAGGCTCTCTCACGCCATGCCGTCCGCTCACGCCCTTCGACAAGCTCTGGGTGAGCGGACACCCCGACCCGTTCACGGTGAGCACGTCGACCAAATGAGTGGGAATCGACCCGGCCCTACAGCATGATGAGTCTGGCTGGAACCAACCTCTGCTTGACGGGATCAACAGCCAGCCCCAGACCCTCCAACGTGTAGGCGCCGAGCACGGGCGGCGCGTTGTCCTCTCCGAACGCTACGAGAGTGACCTCGCTGTCCCCGTCAATCGTGGCCCACGCCCTGCCGATCTCCATGGTCATGCTGCTTCCGTCTGCGATGACGAATCGTCGGCTGTCGGTCGGCTCCACGCCGAGGTCGCGTAGCGTGCGAGCGGGCAGCATGGTCAAGAAGGCGCCAGTGTCCACCGTGGCCTCGATATCCAGGCTCTGTTGGCCGTCCATGCTGGTTATGCGCAGCGGCCAAGTGAAGGTTCCCAATGCGGGTGCCTCCTGATCGGAGCAATCATAGGTACATTGTAGCCGATATTGGGCGCCTGTGTCAGAAACCGGGTCTGGTGCGGAAGATCGAGGCCTCTAACTTATCCCGATGTGGAGAGTGTGTAACGACGTTAGACATCCCTTGTCAAGGGTCAAGCGCGGCAACAATTGCGACCTGGCTCTGGAATGTAGGTGAGTACTAGTGATGCACTCCCAGATGTGTCCCTCTCGCGCTCGGCGGGGGGAGCATCTCGCTCAATCAGCGCGAGCTCAGGTACGTCTGCGGCTCGTCCATCCAGTCCATCTCGTCGCACCCATGGAACAGCGCCCAAAGGTCCTCCGGCGACTCAAGCGGCCTTGCGCCGAGGCCGGCCTCCAGCCGCTGATTAGCTGCGGCCAGCAGCCACTCGCTGAGGGACATGCCTTCACGGCGCGCTTGGTCATCAAAGCGCTCTCGTTCCTCGTCAGGTATCACAAGTTCCACTCTGGCCATGTTGTCACCTCACCTGCTGCGTCAAGAGTGTGCAACGACAGTACATACCATCACGCGTGCAGTCAACTCGTGCGCCCCCATCACCCCAGCGCCGCGCGCAGCGCAAGCGCCAGCGTCTCCTCCTGGCCGGGGAGCACTGTGCGCGGGTCGATGAGCACCATGTCGTCTTCGATGCGTGCGACCACGGTCGGATCCCCGCTTCGCAGTCGCGCGGCTAGCGACTTCGCGCCGCCTGCCGCGTCTCCCGAGTCAATGGCCAGCAGCCAGGTCGGCAGCGTCTCGCCGGGCAGGCTGCCGCCGCCCACGGTCGACAGGCCGCGCTCGACGCGGCCGCAGCCGACTGTCCCCTGCAGCCGTCGGGCTGCCGCCGCCAGCGCATCGAGCGGCGCGGCGATCATCCTCCACACCGGTACCGCCTCCACGGCCTCGCCCTTCAGGTAGTGGACGAGCGTGGCCGTGAGGGCTGCCAGGCTGAGCTTGTCGATTCGCATGGCTCGCGCCAGCGGATGGCTCGCCAAGCGTGACACCGAATCCCGACTGCCGACGACTATGCCGGCCTGCGGGCCGCCCAGGAGCTTGTCGCCGGAGAAGCAGGCCAGGTCCACGCCCGCGCTCACGCTCTCCTGCACCATCGGCTCGTGCGCCAGGCCGAAGCGTGCGGTGTCTAGGAGGCAGCCGCTGCCCAGGTCGTGGATCACCGGCACGCCGTGAAGCGCCCCCATCTCCACCAGCTCGCCGGTAGTCGCCTCGTGAGTGAAGCCCGTGATGACGAAGTTGCTTGAGTGAACCTTGAGGAGCGCGCCCGTATCGGCGCAGATCGCGCTCTCGTAGTCGGCGGCGTAGGTGCGATTGGTGGTACCCACCTCACGCAGGACGGCCCCGCTGCGACTCAGCACGTCCGGTATGCGGAAGCCGCCGCCGATCTCGACGGCCTCGCCTCGGGACACGATGACCTCCCTGCCGTGCGCAATAGCCGACAGTGCGAGCAGGACGGCCGAGGCGTTGTTGTTCACGACCAGCGCAGCCTCTGCGCCAGTCAAGCGTCGCAGGATGCTCGACACGTGTGCCTGCCGCGATCCGCGTGTGCCGTCCTCCAGGTCAAGCTCCAGGTCTGAGTAGGACGCGGCGGCGCGTGCGACGGCCTCGGTGGCGGCCTCGCTGAGTGGCGCGCGGCCAAGGTTGGTGTGCAGCACTACGCCCGTTGCGTTGATGACTGGCGCAGGCGCGGGGGCCAGGAGCGCGGCGGCCATGGCGCAGACGTCCTCGACCAGCGCGTCGATGGGAGGCGGCGCGACGCCATCGGCGACACCGTGGCGGGCGTCCTCAAGCCGCTCACGCGCCAAGTCGGCCACCGTATCGTGCGAGACCTCCGCTGCGAGGGCGCGCAGCCGCTCGTCGGACAGGAGCCTATCGACGCTCGGTATGCGCCTGTAGCCGGTTGACATGGGCTGGGGAGGCGCCGACCTCTAGCTCCCGGCGGAACCGCGACGCTCGTCTTCGGCCTCGCGGGCCAGTGCCAGGATCTCCTCCGCCGAGAAGAAGGTGCGCCGCTGCCCCACCAGCGTATCGCTGTCGCGGTCGTAGGCGCCGTCGTATGATGCCTGGATGTGGTCGTAGACGTGCTTGACGGCGCGGCTCACGTTGGAGTAGGTGCCCTCCTCGCCGGTCTCCTCCTTGACCTTGCGGTTGAGTACGGAGACGATGCCGTCCATGCCTGAGAGAGCGCCGATGCGGTGCTGCTCAACGGCCTCGTCGCCCACGAGCGCGGCGTCGAACGGCAGGTAGATGGGCCCGCCGCCAGCCTCGTCCGAGCGGCGCACTCCGGTCTGGTGAATGCCGGCCTGCGTGGAGAAGACTTCGCCGATGATCGGCTGCTTGGGCGGGATGGTGCACACCTCGTTTGTGATCAGGTCCCTGATGCTGCCGAGCACGCCCAGCTTGAGGCCCGGATCGCCGTACTCGCGGATGTAGTTGGCCACCACCTGCTCCAGGGCGGTGTTGCCGGTCCGCTCGCCCAGGCCCGCGAAGGCGACGTTGACGCGCCGGCAGCCGTAGCGCAGGGCGGCCATGCTGTTGGCGGTGGCCATGCCGAAGTCGTTGTGGCCGTGAAACTCCAGCTCCGCGCCGGTCTCCTGCACCAGCGTGGAGATGAGGCGCGGTATGCCGACGGGCAGCGGCGCGTACGGGTCGGGCGAGCCCCAGCCGATGGTGTCGCAGATGCGGAACTTGGCCCAGTTGTCGGTCTCGTCGAGCACGCGCTGCATGAAGGGAATGACAAAGCCGTGAATGTCGGCCTTGGTGGTGTCCTCCAGGTGGATGCGCGGCCGAATGCCGTTCTCACAGGCGGTGAGGATGGGCGCGAGGTACTTCTCGACGGCCTCGGCCTTGCTGCGGTACTTCAGCTTGTCGAAGATGTGGTGGTCGGAGCTGGATGCGAGCATGCCCGTCTCTTTGATGGAGCCGCGGGACACGTCGACCAGGTCCCTGATGTCCTTGGGAATGGCCCTCGTCCAGGTGGTGACCTGCGGGAAGGCGTACTCACGCTCCAGGAGGCGCTCCAGCGCCCAGAGGTCGCGCTGCTGGTAGATGAACACCTCGATCTGCTCGATGGTGCCGGTGCCGTTGTCCAGCTCGTGCAGCAGGTCGAAGTAGCGCAGGCGCGCGTCCACGGGGAAGAGCGCGAAGTGCGGGTCCTGCGCGCCGTCCCGCAGGGTGGTGTCGGTGATGAGCTTGCGGTGAGTCTTGTCCGTGACAGCCGGAATGGGCGCGGGTTCATCCTCCATGCGCAGAGGTGGGAACCTGCCCTGGTAGTTGTAGTAGCGTACCTCCGGGTCTATGTGATACTCCGCCATGACTTCCTCCTCCCTGGTTGTGCCTGGGCGCGGCGCCGAGTGCGACGCCTGCTGCCCCCAGCCTAGTCTTCCTCCAGCGTGGACGTGTCGCCCTCCGGCAGGCCAAGCTCGCGCGCCTTGAGCAGCCGCCGCATGATCTTGCCGCTCCGTGTCTTGGGCAGCGAATCCACGATCTCGATCTCGCGGGGCGCAACCCCCGCCGACAGCTTCTGGCGCGCAAAGCCCATGATCTCGTTGCGCAGCCGGTCCGACGGCTCCAGCCCCTCGTGCAGCGACACGAACGCCTTGACCACCTCCATCGCCACCGGGTCGGGCTTGCCGATCACGCCCGCCTCCGCCACCGCCGGGTGCTCGATGAGCGCGCTCTCCACTTCGAACGGGCCCACAAGGTGGCCCGCCGTGTTGATCACGTCGTCCGCTCGGCCCACGAACCAGTAGTAGCCGTCCGCGTCCATCCGGGCGCGGTCGCCGGTGATGTACCAGCCGTTCTTGAACTTGGAGTCGTACATCTCCTGGTTGCGCCAGTAGCCTCGGAACATGGAGGGCCAGCGAGGCTCCACCGCCAGGTCTCCCTCCTCGCCTGGCTCAACCTCGTTGCCGCTCTCGTCCACGATTGCTGTGCGAATGCCCGGGATAGGCCGCCCCATCGAGCCGGGGCGTATGTCCTGGAACGGGTAGTTGGCGATGAGTATCGCCCCCGTCTCCGTCTGCCACCAGTTGTCGTGGAACGCCTGGTTGTTGATGACCTTCTCGCCCCAGACGACCGCCTCAGGGTTGAGCGGTTCGCCCACGGAGCAAGCGTGACGGATCGAGGAGAGGTCGTACCGCGCCGGTATGTCGTCGCCGGCCTTCATCAGCATTCGGATTGCGGTTGGGGCCGTGTACCAGACCGTCACGCCGTACTTCTGGATGATCTGGTACCACGCGCTGGCGCGAAATCCGCCCTCGTAGATGACCTGGCTCACGCCGTTGGTCCAGGGCGCGGACATGCCGTAGGACGTGCCGGTGACCCACCCCGGATCGGCTGTGCACCAGTAGATGTCGTCCTCGTGGAGGTCGAGCGCCCACCTACCCGTGGCCATGTGCTGCAAGGCCGCCAGGTGTGCGTGGACGGCGCCCTTGGGCTTGCCCGTGGTGCCGGAGGTGTAGTGCATGATGGAGTAGTCTTCCTCCGTCGTGGGCACGATGTCGAAGTCTGGCGACGCCGAGGCCATCGCTTCCTCGTAGCTGACGTCGCCGGGTGCGAGAGGCTCGCTTGAGCGGCCGTTCTTGTTGACGACGATGACGTGCTTCAGGTCCGGCAGGTCGCCGAGGATGTGAGCGATGCGGCCTCGCAGCTCCGGCGTGACCACCAGCACCTTCGCGCCGCTGTCCTCCAGCCGATCCCGCACAGGATCCGGCCCGAATGCCGAGAAGAGCGGGCCTGCTATGGCCCCCGCCTTGAGGATGCCGAAGAATGCAACGTACAGCTCCGGGACGCGACCCATGAAGATGAACACCCTGTCGCCCTTCTCCACGCCCAGCCCCTGCAGCACGTTGGCAAAGCGGTTGGTGAGCCCCTGCATCTGGGCGAAGGTGTACTGCTCCTCCTCGCCGCCTGAGCCTTCCCAGTACATGGCCACCTTGTCGCCGCGGCCGCCCATTGCATGCCGGTCGATGGCCTCGTGGGCCAGGTTCAGGCCGCCGCCGGGGAGTCCGTCCAACTCCTGCCGTAGCTCCTGCCAGGAGAAGCTCTCGCGCATGGAGTCGTAGCGGTCCAGGTTGGGTCGAACGTTGAAGTCGTCCAGTCCGGGCTTTGCGATGATGGGATAGTCCATGTTGCCTCCTTGCACCGGAAGACGGGAGGAATGGGGCTGGTTCTATATTAGCCCAAAGCGCGCAGGCTCGACAATCCCTGAGGGGTTGGGGGAAAGCCCGCTCAAATGGTTCGACACGCTCACCATGAGCGGGCCAAGGTGGCTCACCGCCCCACCATACGCGATTGGAACACCTGTAGTATAGACACCGACAGCCCGCGATTGAAATGACACCACAATCTTGACAGTCCCGCGGTTCGGGGTAGAATTGCTCATGAAAGTGATGTGACATGATGGCTGTCCCCAACTTCGAAGGCAGAACGCGTCCCGAAACGCAGGCCACGTTCCTGCCGTCTGAAACCCAGTCCCGGTATTTGGCCGGCAACGCCCTGGTCTGCGGCGACAACATCGACGTTCTCAGGGAGCTCCCCGACGGCTGCGTCGACCTGATCTACCTTGACCCGCCCTTCCAGTCCAACAGCAACTACAACGCCATCTTTGGAGACAAGGGCCAGGTTGCCCAACAGCTCAAAGACGTCTGGCAGTGGACGACCGAAACGGAGCGGACCTTCAGCCGCTTCCCCATCGGCCAGCTGTTTGACACCATCAAGGGTATCCGGTTGCAGGCAGGGAGCACGTCTCCTATGGCCGCCTACTGCGTGTTCATGGGTAGACGCCTCCAGGAGATGCACCGCGTGTTGAAGCCCACGGGCAGCATCTATCTCCACTGCGACTACCACGCCAATAACTACCTCCGGCTGCTTATGGACGCCGTGTTCAATGCAGGGAACTTCAGGAATGAAATCGTGTGGTGCTACCGGGGGGGGGGTACCGACCAATGCATTCGCGAGAAAGCACGATACTCTGTTGGTTTACGCTAAGGCAGAAGGAAGAAACAGATTCAACAGGCAGTATGTTTCCTATTCTGAGGCGAGTCAGAAGCTAGTGCAATCACGAGGCGGTGTCAGCATTGACAATCGGGAGCGGGATTTAGAACGAGGCGCGACAATGCCGGATTGGTGGACAGACATAAACTCTCTGCAAACTTGGTCGCCGGAGCGTATCGGCTACCCCACTCAGAAGCCTCTAGCGCTGCTGGAGCGCATCATCAAGGCCAGTAGCAACGAGGGTGACCTGGTACTGGACCCCTTCTGCGGTTGCGGGACTGCTGTGGACGCAGCGGCCAAGCTGGGGCGCAGGTATCTTGGCATGGACATAAGCGCCATCGCAGTCCGGGTCATGGAGCAGCGCCTTCTCTCACGTGGCCAGGCCGCTATCCCCGCCGTCTATGGGCTTGGCTGGAGCGAGTACGATTGGGCGCAGTTCGAGCGTAGGGCGTTGATGCAGAGGGATGACGCCGAGGACGGCGTGCCGGGCTGGGCTTGGGCCGAGGATAAGGTGGCCGGATTGCTCACCGCCATCCCCAATGAGAAGAAGACCGGCGATGGTGGCGTGGACGCTCGATACTTTGGCGCGGCAGGTGAGGTGATACCCATACAGGTGAAGATGTTCAACCCGCGCCGCCCGATTGGGCGCCCCGACCTGGACAGGCTGCTGGGCACCCAGACCGCCATGCAGAATCAGGGCATTCACGCCCCAATGTCGCTGATGGTGAGCCTCTACCCTCCGCCCAACAACCTGCGGACATTCGCTGCCCAGCAGGGGCGTGTCCAGCTTCACGGCGAGGACTACCCGGTCATGCAGATCCTGAGCGTGGAGGAAATGCTAACCAAGGGCGAGGAGCCAAAGCTACCCCCGGTTGACCCCCGCTCGCTGGTCGGCTCCACGCAGACCCGCATGGTAATCTCGGAAACATGATAAGGAGTGATTAGAAATGGCGAATTTTGAGATTGTACGATCTGGGGTGAGGGATGGAAAGTTCCAGCTATTTTGCATAAGTGAAGTGGAGAACGGGAATTATATCGTGTTCACGTTGGCGGTTGAGGAATTGATGGGGCCCCACGTGGAGACTGACCGGGAGTCCGCCATCAAGTGGCTTGAAGTCTTTTTTGAGGAGAGCGGTACCAGTCCGCATAGTCTGAGTTCGGAGTGACCACATGAAAGGAAACCGATGTACGAGTACAAGGTGGTAACCGAGTTGGCGTTTGCTGAATCCATCCGAGACGGAGTCCTAGAAAGGACGTTGAACGAACATGCAAAGGATGGGTTCAGGCTGGCTTTTGTTGTCCCACATAGCAATGGCTCGGCAGCAACTTTCGTGTATGAGCGCTATCAGGAGCCCTCATCCTCCATCACGTTATGAGCTAGCCCCCTCACCGCAGCTCCCCCACAAACTCCTGCGACGCCCGCTCCTGATCACCTAGGGCGGGCCTGTGCGCCTGAATGTGGCACTTCCGGCACAGCACCGCCAGGTTCTCCGCATCGTTGGATCCCCCCTCGCTCAGCGGCCGCACGTGATGCACCTCCAGCCTGCCCGCACGCCCGCACGCCGAGCAGCGGCGCCCCTGCGACCGCAGCGCCTCGCTCCGCACCACCTCCCACCGCCTCCCCTTAGCCTGCCCCCATGCCTGTGATGCCTGCTCATCCCTCCGCTCACCCAGAGCTTGTCGAAGGGCGTGAGCGGGCTTGGGCGGCTCGCCTCCCGCTCATCAATGTCCTAAGACTGCCGCCCACTCCGGCATCGTTCTCCTGTGTCGCCCGGAGTCCCACCAGTCTCATATGTCCTGTACGAGTCCGTTCTATTGCTGGCAACCGCCGCGAAGCGGTAAAATGTCACTTGTAGCAATGTGCTAGGGAGGGGTCAAATGATAGGCACTGGGACTCCGGCCCGCCAGCGCAGGCCCCGCAAGGAAGCGGTTCGCCTGGGTAAGGAGATATACCAGCGGGACATCCTGCCGCAGGTCGAATCC
The DNA here is from genome assembly GCA_034423135.1 of Dehalococcoidia bacterium. Taxonomy (GTDB): domain Bacteria; phylum Chloroflexota; class Dehalococcoidia; order Lucifugimonadales; family UBA2985; genus JAPPHY01. The sequence continues at coordinate 55,739 of DAOUJC010000006.1, forward strand.
GAACACTTCGGTGAGTATGTCGCCATAGACGTTGAGACTGGGGACTGGGCTGTCGCCCAGACCACCCGTATCGCGGTAGAACGTCTGCGGGAGCAGCGCCCGGACGCGGTGGACGTTTTGTGCGAACGGGTCGGCTACCGAGCGCTCCGCAGCTTTGGGGCCGGCTCTCTGAGGAGAACCGGTTGATCCAAGGGGTGGTGAACGCCGCCCACGAAGCCGTCGTGACCCTTTCACTTCAGGACCCTGAGGGACGGACGCGGGATATCGAGGCTGTAGTGGACACCGGCTACAGCGGATTCCTGACCTTGCTGCCAAGTTTGGTTGATGAGCCAGGGCTTCCATTCGCCTACATGGGCCAGGCGTTTCTGGCCAATGATGCTGAAGTGGATTTCGACGTTCACTTCGCCACCGTGCTCTGGGACGGCCAGCCGAGAGACATCGAGGCCGACGCGACTGGAAGCACCCCACTGGTGGGCATGCTGCTGCTCGATGGGCACAACCTGAGCATCGACGTCGAGACTGGAGGCAGCGTCGTTATACAGGCCAGGGCGTACCCGCTCCCGCGCAGGCCCGGTTGACAAGTTGTCCGTAGATGACGCAGTATCTGAGTAAGATTCGATAATAGAGATCTGATCATGCCGCGAACGACCAGGACCATCACCTTCTCGCTGTCGCCGGAGATGGCGGAGCGGGTGGATGAGGCAATGAAGCAACAGGGACGGTCCAGGAGCGAGTTCCTCCGGGATGCGGTGCTCCGTTACATTGAGGAGTGCGAGTGGAGAGAGCTGCTCAAGTATGGGGAGGCACGGGCCAGGGAGAAGGGTATCGGTCCTGAGGACGTGGCCGACCTGGTGGAAGAGTACCGGGCCGAGGTCGGCTCGTCCCGTACATGAGAGTCGTACTGGACACCAACGTCATCGTTTCCGGCCTGAACTTCCCCGGCAATGAACGGCTCGTGCTCGAGCTGGCTCTCAGAGGACGATTCGAACTTTACCTGTCCACGTTCATCCTGGAGGAAGTCGCCGGCGTGCTGACCCGCAAGTTCGGCTGGAACGAGGAGCGCACGTCTCAGGCCCTCAGGACGCTCAGTGATGCCGCCACCGTCGTTGAGCCCCCGCGGCTCCCGGAGGTGATCGAGGGCGGTCACGCCGACAACCGCATCCTGGAGTGCGCTGCGGAGGCGTCCGCCGTCTACCTGGTCACCGGCGACCGGCGGCACCTGCTGCCGCTATCGGAGCATCGGGGTACGAGCGTCCTCAACACACCGCGATTCCTGTCAATGCTGGGGAACGAACGATAGTCAGGAGTGATTCAGTTCCGTGAAGAGAGCACTGTACGGCTTCCTCATTCTGACGCTCATGGCCCAGTTGGCCTGCTCGGACCCGACAACAGACACGAGGGCAACCGCCACCCTAATACCCACTGGAACGCCGGAACCCACGAAGGCGCCCACTCAGGTCCCAAGCGCTACGCCGGCTCCGACGCCCAGCCCGACACCGCCAGTCCCAACGGCAACCGCCGAATCAGCCGATAGTGCAACTGCGACCGCAACGCCCGCGGCGTCGATCTCGCCTAGCGTCGATAGAGAGGCACTGCTCGCCCTTTACCTGGCCACCGGCGGCCCCAACTGGAAACACCGCGGGAATTGGCTGAGTTCGTCAGAGATCGGAGACTGGTACGGGGTCACCGCCGACGCCGATGGCCGTGTCATCGCGCTGGAGCTAAGCAGCAACCTGTTGGAGGGAGAGCTGCCGTCCGAACTGGGCGACTTGGGCAGCCTGAAGGAGTTGACTATCCGGAAGAACCTGCTCAGAGGCGAGATACCGCCCGAGCTGGGCGGCCTGTCCAATCTGGAGGTCCTTGACCTCTACTCCAACGAGTTGAGCGGAGAGATACCGGCGGAGCTGGGCAGCCTGACCAACCTGAGTAAGCTGGTGCTGGGCTACAATCTCTTGAGCGGAGAGATACCGGCGGAGTTGGGGAATCTGACCAGGCTGGAAGAGCTCCACATCGGAGTGAACGAGCTGACCGGCAGGATACCCCCTCAACTGGGAGACCTGGCCAACCTGCGGAGCATGGACCTCGGCGCCAACCTGTTGGAGGGGGAGCTGCCATCCGAACTGGGCAAACTCGGCAACCTCGTGACGCTGGACATCGTCTCCAACCAGTTGAGCGGGAGAATACCGCCTGAACTCGGCAACCTGACTAGGGTGGAGGAATTGAAGCTCGACGGCAACCGGTTGACAGGCGGGATACCGCCGGAGTTGGGAAACCTTGTCTGGCTGCTGGAACTGGGCCTAAGCTGGAACGAGTTGAGCGGGTGCATACCGGACAGCCTGCGACTTCACTACTATCTCGCGGAAGAGCTCGATTTGGAGTTCTGTGCCCCAACGGAGGTTTCTCCCGCAGATGACGATAGAGACAAGGCCGATTACCTCGGACCAAGCGTCGAATACATTGATCCTGCGCTGGTTGCCCTGCTATATGATCACGCTGCCGGAGAGGCTACGCCAGACACGGTCAGGCTCGCCATTGGCTACGATCCCCAAGACCCTCATGGCGGTCCCGCCTTGGACACGTACATCGAGGAAAGTGGAGGAACCCCTGAAGGCGAGTACGTCTGGCTGATGCCGATCGGGTTGGTCCCCTCGGTCATATGCCGCCCGGACGTGTACTATGCCGGCCTGGCAGACGCCGACGGCACGCCGAGTCGTGAAAGCCGGGAGATGCCGTACCAGAACCTGAACGCCGTTTTGAACGACGTCGTGGCGGCTCATCAGGGCGGTATGCCGGAAAGCCAGGCGGCGCTGTACGCTCTTTTCGTGCGCGGCGGCTCCGTAGCCGTCATCATTCAGGCTCCTGACGCCGAGACGGAGGGCAGAGTTCTCGACTGGCTTGCCCAGCGCGGCATCTATGCCCTTCCCAATCCCTCGTCCACGGACGAGCTGTATTATGTGGGTGTCCTGCTCCCAGTAGGTCAGATTCTTCCTATGGCTCAGCAATTCCCCGATGCATACCTGGACGCCTCAGACTTCAGGGGACAGGGCCTGCCCATGTTGCGGTCCCAGTGGCCAGCGGAGGCTCTCTATTTCGAGAAGTCCGTTACCCAGCCATTCCTTGACCCCGACTCCGACCCTGGTCGAATCGAGCCAGGCAGAGGCGTCATGCCCTGTTCTTCGGACACGACAGGTAGGTAGTTGAACGGATTGCCAGAGGTGTCGGTGAGGCATTGCAGGGGAGTCGGCAGCGTAGACGGAGGTTGCTTGCCACCCGCTCATATGGTTCGACAGGCTCACCATGAGCGGGTTTGAGCGGTTGCCCACCCGCTCACCCCCGTATCAAGTACGGGGCGGGCTCTGAGCTTGTCGAAGGGCGTGAGCGGGCACAGCCGCGCGGCGCCTACTCTCCGGCAGCCAGACCCAGCTGTCCCGCGACCGGCTTGAGGGCCTCCACCACGAACTCGATGAGATCGTCCAACTCAACGCCCAGGTCGGCGGCGCCCTCAACCAGGTCGTCGCGGCTCACGTTGCGGGCAAACGCCTTGTCCTTCATCTTGCGGCGCACGGCGCGGGCGTCGGTGTCTGCCAGGCTCTTGGTCGGCCTCACGAGCGCCACGGCGGTCACGAAGCCCGACAGCTCGTCGACGGCGAAGAGCGCCTTCTCCATCAGGCTCTCGCGGGCGACGCCGGTGTGGTTGCCGTGCGAGAGGACGGCACGAACGATGACGTCCGGGTAGCCGCGCTCCCGCAGGATGGCCGCGCCGAACTCCGGGTGCTGGTCGTCCGAGGGGCATGCGTCCCAGTCGAAGTCGTGCAGCATACCGGCGATGCCCCACGTCTCTTCGTCCTCGCCGACGCTGCGGGCGTAGGCGCGCATCGACGCCTCAACCGCAATGCAGTGCTTGAGCAGCCGCTCGGACTGAGCGAACTCCTGGACCAGGGCCCATGCAGTGTCTCTATCCATTTCGTCCTCCTTGCGGGGCGCGCCGGGCGCGGTTCAGACGCCGGTCTCCGCCTCGGCCGTAGGCTCCTCCTTCGGGTCGCACTTGCGCGCCGTGGTGATGAAGCCGGTGTGTGCGATCATGCGGTGCGCCGGCCTGACGCTGCGCCTCGTGACCGACCACGGCCGCGTGAGCACCTCCACGGTCTCCATCATCTCGAAGTTGGGGTTCTCTGCCAGCGCCTCGTAGAGCTGGTACACCTGCAGGATGGTCGGCAGATAGCCGAGGAAGATGCCGCCGGGCGCCAGCGAAACAGCCGCGTGCGGCACAACGTGCCACGGCTCCGGCACGTCCAGCACGATGCGGTCCAGACCAGTCTCCTCGACGCCCTCGTACACGTCCTTCAGTCTGACCTCCAGGTTGGCAGCCTGCGGGACCAGCGTGTGGATGTTGGCTTTTGCGCCCTCGAACAGCTCCGGCCTGATCTCGTAGGTGGTCACGTGGCCGCGCTCGCCGACAGCCCTCAGCAGTGCGATGGTGAGTGCGCCGGAGCCAAGACCCGCCTCCAGCACGCGTGCGCCGGGGAAGATGTCGCCGTGCATCAGGATGGCCCCAAGGTCCTTGCCGTAGATCACCTGGGTCTGGTGGGGCATTTCCTCCACGAAGTCGCCGAGCGTGGGTGCGAAGGCCAGCAGCACGTGACCGGTGGTGGTGTTCAGGCGTGCGCCGTGGGTGCGGCCGATCAGGTCGTTATGGTCGATTGCGCCCACGTGCGTGTGAAACGACTTGTACCGCGTCAGCGTTATGAGGTATCGCCTGCCGCGCCTGTCCACCAGGAGAGCGGGGTCGCCCTCGGCGAACGGGCGCGGCCCATTCAGGCCGTCAGGGCTATCGGCGGGTGCCATGCGTGAGCCAGGCGGAGTCGGCTAAAGCCGGTCCAGCTCCTCCAGTATCTCGCTGGGATCGGGCAGGCCCTGCGTGTAGACCCGCTTGTACCTGATGACGCCCTCTTTGTCGATGATGATGACTGCGCGCATGGTGACGCCCCGCTCCTCGTTGTAGATGCCGAACAGCTGCGACACGTGACCCTTGGGGTGGAAGTCGGCCAGGAGCGGGTAGGGCAGGTTGCCCAGGCCCGTTGCGAAGGCCCTCTGCGTGGGTGCGCTGTCGACGCTCATGCCCAGAACCTGGGCATCCTTCTCCTCGAACCGGCGGTTCTCCAGCCGGAACCCGGAGCACTGGTGCGTTCAACCGCCTGTGAAGGACAGGACGTGCGTCTGAAGGACCACGATCTTCTGCCCGAGGTACTGGCTCAGGGTGACGTCCTCGCCCGTGTGGGAGCGGAGGGTGAAGTCGGGCGCCTTGTCTCCTACTTCTGCCGGCATGGGAGACCTCCTGTAGATGATGCGTGCATTATACCCGAATGGGCTGCGGCTTGCGATGCTGCGGCGGGGCAACCGTCCGTTAGCCTTAGGCGGCCGACGGGTATCAGCCTTGGCCCCCTCATGGTGAGCTCAGTCGAACCAGATGAGCGGGCAGGTGGGCAAGCTCGCCGGTACAGCACGCCCCGCTCACGCTGAGCTTGTCGAAGCGGGTGAGCGGGGCGTTGCGTGTGCCTAAGTTGAGCGCCTCTTTAGGAGGTAGATCGCTCGCTGCGCGGGTCCTTGGCCAAGCCCTGGGACGTGCGGTCGATGATGATGGCCAGGATGACGATGCCCAGGCCGGCCAGCAGGCCCTTACCAAGCTCCAGCTGGGATATGCCGTCGAACACGGCCGTCCCCAGGCCAGGCGCGCCCACCAGCGCTGCTATCACCACCATCGCAAGCGCCATCATGATGGTCTGGTTGACACCTGCCATGATGGTTGGCCTTGCCAGCGGCAGCTGGATCTTCACCAGAAGCTGCCACGGCGTGGTGCCGAACGACCTGGCCGCTTCCACAAGCTCTGGCGACACCAGGCGTATGCCGAGGTTTGTGAGCCTCATGGCAGGAGGTATGGCGTAGACCATCGTCGCCATCACCGCAGGAGATTTGCCGATTCCCAGGAAGAATATGACTGGGATGAGGTACACGAATGCAGGCATAACCTGCATCAGGTCCAGCATAGGCCGCATGGCAGCCTGGAACCGGTCGCTCTTGGCCATCAAGATGCCCAGGGGGATGGCCACCAGGACTGACATCCCGGTTGCGGTGCCGACCACGGCGATCGTTCGCATGGAGTCGTCCCACAGGTCGAAGATCATGATACCGGCCAGGCCCACCACTGATATGACGGCTATGCGCGTGCCGCTGGTCTTCCACGCCACCAGTGAGACACACGCAATGGTAAGCCACCAGGGCAGGGCAATGAGACCCCTCTCCAGCGGCACCAGTATCTTGTTCATGCCGTTCCTGACCGACTGGAAGAACGGTCTCCATTGCTCCACCATCCAGTCGACCCTGTCGTCCAACCAGTTGTCTAGCCCGCCGGGGCGGACCTCCAGGCCCAGCACGTGCACCGAGAGGGGCTTCACGATGACCTCCCGATCGTTCACCTGCACCTCCTGGCCGGGGGCGCGGAAAGGGAACGAGTCGGCGGGCCCCATCACGGCAAGCAGGGTGAACAGCGTCACCACCAGGCCTCCGGCAATTCGCCACGGCCAGGAGTCCAGCGACTTCAGGGTGTGCCAAACTATTGCCCCCATGGCAATGACAAAGAGCCAGAGAAACAGTCTCGGAAAGAAGCCCGTTATCGTGGGGCCCTCCAGGTGGACCCAGAGGTCCCAAATGAGAAAGGCTGCCACCACCGCGAAGCCGACCCGTAGGCCCCACTGCCGCAGGGATGCAACTCCGCCCAACGTGCGAACTGTACTCATACTACGAGGAATATCCATCACATCCTCCTTGCGCTGTCTCGCCGGGCCGTCCCGGTATTGATTTCGCGTTTGGGTCCGCTATGGCGTCCTCAACGTACCGCGCTCTCGCGGCTTGCTTCTGCCGTCTGATGGTTGCTGGCCAGGCTGGTCAGGAGGGCGGTCCTGGGTATGACGCCCAGGAGCCTTCCGTCCTCGTCCACAACCGAGATTGGATGCTCCGTCGCCGCCGCCAGCGGGACAAGGTCGTCGATGGAGGTCTCCGGCGGAACCCGCGGACTCGCCGGGGACTCCGGGTAGTCCAGGTCCTGCAGGCTTTCGACTCCGCGCCCGGCGGCTTCCGCGGCCTGCGCGGCGGTGATCATGCCCATGAAACCGTCCGCAGCGTCCACCACCGATGCTACGTCCGCTCCCGTGCCTCGCATGGCGTCCAGCGCGGTAGACGGCGACTGGGTTGCAAGCGCCTTCACCGCTGGGTCCTCCATGATGCTGCCGGCACCCATGAGTCGCGTCTTGGAAACGTCCCGGATGAAGTCCTCGACGTATGCGTCGGCTGGCCTCTCGACGATGTCCTCCGGTGCTCCCATCTGGATGATCTTGCCGTCCCTCATAATTGCGATGCGAGTGCCCAGCTTCAGGGCCTCGTCGAGGTCATGGGTGATGAAGATGATCGTCTTATGAATGCGCTGTTGAAGGTTGATCAGCTCGTCCTGCATCTCACGGCGGATGAGCGGGTCCAGGGCGCTGAATGGTTCGTCCATGAGCAGGATCTCGGGGTCGACGGTGAGGGCCCGCGCCAGACCCACGCGCTGCTGCATGCCGCCGCTGAGCTCCGTGGCAAAGGCGTTCTCCCAGCCCTGCAGTCCCACGATTTCCAGTGACTGCCGGGCGCGCTCGTGGCGGTCGCGCTTGTTCATGCCCTGCACCTCAAGGCCCCAGGCGGCGTTGTCGATTATGGTGCGATGCGGGAGCAGCCCGAAGTGCTGGAACACCATGGCCGACTTGCGACGGCGGAACTGCGTGAGCTGCTTGTCGTTGTACTGGAGGACGTCCTCACCGTCGATCCAGATCTGGCCTGCGGTTGGCTCGATGAGGCGGATGAGGCACCGAATGAGTGTGGACTTGCCGCTGCCGGAAAGGCCCATCACCACGAAAGTTTCGCCAAGGCCTACGTCGAAGCTTACGTCCTGCAGCGCCACCACGCATCCCAGCTCGGACTGTATGTCGGCCTTGGATCGGCCTTCGTACTCCCCCGTCATCACACGCTCAGGCATTGGCCCGAACACCTTCCAGAGGTCACGCACCGAGATTCTGGTCCCGGTGACGTCGGGCGAAAGGGTAGCTGCACTCTGCTGAAGCCCGTTCTCCGTGCTCAATTTCAACCTCCTACCAGGTCTCGAGGGTTGACGAGCCCTCCGGGGCCGTCCCCTCGCCGCTCTATCGCTCCCTGCGACTGCCGAAACCGGTAATCCTGGCGGATCCATGCCTCCCGTGGAGCCTTCTCTGTGGTGCGGTCTGCATTGGCTGCCGCGAGGCGCTCCGGAGGCGGTATTGAGATGGAGTTATGCCTGAGAGGCAACTCCTCGCATGAAAATGCGCCACATCTCGGCGCGTCTCTCTGCCAGCCTGGGCAGGTAGCTGTTGAGGGCCCAGAGAGTAGCCGTGCTCTGCACAAGTCCCAGGAAGGCGGTGGCCGCCGCCTGGACGTCAACGTCCGGCCTTATGCTGCCCTCGCGCTTGCCATCCTCCAGGACCTCTTGCAGGAACTCCAGGTAGTGGGTGAGCATGAGCGCCACGCGGCTCTGCAGGCCGATGCCGTCGAAGCCGGTGGCCTCCGCAATGATGATGAAGGATACGGCGCCGCGGCCTTCCACGTCGCTCAGGTGGGCCTCCAGGATGCGCTCCATGTTCTCCCTCGCGGGCGACTCTTCCATGCGTGCGCCTCGGAGTGTGCTCATGAGGCTCTCCTCGATGTCGTCGATGAGGGACGAAAGGATGGAGCGCTTGCTCTGGAAGTGGCGGTAGATCGCTCCCTCGGTGACCCCCACGGCTTCGGCAATGGCGTCGATGGTGACGCTCTCCATGCCCTTGGATGTGATGATGTCCCGCGCCGCGTCAATGATTTGACGCCGCCGGACGGTGGTGCTCTGTCTGTCTACTCGAATAGCCATAAGCCGATGAAAGTAAGCGTTCGCTTACAAGATAAACACCTGGCCAGATGTTGTCAACCCCTGGGGGTAAGAGCCCCGCTGGGAACTCGGCCATTCCGCGCTGCGGCGAAAGTTGACTACCCCCGTGACGCTCGTATATGCTTCCCATTGCGAATGGAGGCGGATTCGCTCCCGATTCTTGGCGCCGCCACGCCTTGCACCGCAAACGTAAGGAGAGAGTTCTGATGAACCGCCGTACAATCTCAGCCACCGCCGCCGCGGCTCTGCTGCTGACACTCCTCGCTGTGCTGGCCGCCTGCGATACCGGCGAGCCGGCGTCCGTTTCAGGCCCGGGCTCCGCGGCCGACGCGCCCCTGAGGTCGGACAACGACGCCTACACTCAGCACTTCGTCAGGCAGGCCATCGACATGTACGAGTCGGACGGTCTGGATGCCACGGTCGAATACTACAACACGCCCGAGAGCGTGGACGGCCAGTGGTACGTGTTCATCTATGACGAAAACGACGTCGGTCTGGCGCACGCGGTCAATCCGGCCCTCGTGGGCCGCCCCGCATCGGAGGCGGTAGGCCCCAACGGCTACCCCGCAGGTGAAGCTCTGGAAGCCGTGGCCGACGAGGCCGGGTCGTGGTTCACCTACTCGTTCATCAACCCGCAGTCCGGCGCGCCGGAGACGAAGCACTCGTGGGTGGTACGTCACGACGGTCTGCTGTTCGGCTCCGGCTGGTACGAGCCCGGCACTCTCAAGTCCGACGCCCCCGAATACACGCAGGACTTTGTGAGGAAGGCAATTGCGCTTTACGACGCACTCGGCCGTGACGCTACGGTCGATTACTATAACGCGGAGGAGAGCGTGGACGGCGCCTGGTACGTGTTCATCGTCGGCGAGGACGGGCGGACGATTGCGCACTTCAACCCCATGTTCATCGGCCGCGACCCAGACCAGCGCGTCGATTCCACAGGGTACTTCTACGGGGATGACCTGCTGGGAGCAACCGAGTCCGGCAGCTGGGTCAGCTACGTGCTGACGAACCCGGATCTCGGCACGGAGCGCAAGAAGCACACCTGGGCCGTGAACCACGATGGCCTGATCTTCGCGTCCGGCTGGTACGAGTAGCGCTTCACTTCACGCAGGGCATATGCGGGGCGCCGAGGCAACCTCCGGTTATGAGCCGAGGCCGGCAGCAACGCGCAGCGCCTCGATGTCGATCTTCTTCATAGTCAGAAGAGCATCCATCACGGCGCCGGAGTCGCCTGCAAGCAGTTCATCCAGCATGGATGGAACGACCTGCCAGGTCACACCGAACCGGTCATCCAGCCAGCCGCAAGGGCCGGGCGTTCCTCCCTCAGAAAGTTTGCTCCAGTAGTAGTCTATTTCCTCCTGCGAGTCACAGGAGATTACAAAGGAAATGGCAGGCGTGATCTTGTATGCCGGACCGCCGTCGAGCACAGTGAAGGGCTGGCCGTCCAACTCGAATTGCACAACGGCGCTACCCTCGCCCGGACCTGACGGCAGCGGGGACGAACTTACGACCCTTGAGTTCGGGAAAACAGAGACGTAGAGCTTGGCAGCCTCCTCCGCCTGCCCGTCGAACCATATGAACGGGGATATTCTGTGTGTAGCGGTCATCCTGCACCAGCCTCGCGTTGAGATTGCCGTTCTGGGTGGCAACGATTCTAGCAGCCGCGGGGCATGATGCTCAACTGCCCGTGGGCCGCAACCGTGACAGACTCTCGGAAGGTGAAGCATAGCCCCATGCGGCAGAGCGGGCGCGCGTACGTTGATCACGGGAGAGCGTTCCAATAGTCGATGCCCAGTGAGTCCTTATGCAGGCGGCCGGCCGCGACTCACTTCAATTCCTTCCCGAAATGGCCTGTCCGCTTGACGCGCATATCGATTACATTAGAATGTAGTCTGGACTCGGGCTGTCGGCTATGTTCAAGGCGCTCAGGCCCGGCGGCATGTGATCTTGATTCTGAGTGAGTGGAGAGCATCCCAAATCAGCAATTGCATGAACGCCGTAGGTCGAGTGACCGGCACCTGGATTGCGCTGTTGGTCGTGATCGCAGGGCTTGCCGCGATGGCCGCCTGCAACTTCTCGCCTGCCCCCGTGCTGACGGCCACGCCCGTCGGGCCACCACCGGGTCAAGAGACTTTCGCAACGGTCTGCGCGGCGTGCCACGGAGCCGCCGGCGAGGGCCAGCCCGACTGGCACATTCGCAAGGAGGACGGGACGCTGCCTGCACCTCCATTGAATGGAACGGGTCATACGTGGCACCACGCCGACGGCCTCCTCTATCGCATAGTGAGCAAGGGCAGCGAGCTTTGGGTGGATCCGAGCCTGCCCAATCTCAAGGGCGGCATGCCCGGCTTTGAGATGCAGCTTACCCGCGAGGAGATCATTGCCGTCATCGAGTACGTCAAGAGTCTCTGGGTGGACAGGCAGGCCCGCGGCGTATCAATCGTGGAGCACCAGTCCCGAATCAGCGAGGCGGACCCGTATCCGCCGCCCGAGGGTTCGTAGCGACCCGGGCGGCAACCGGCGGCCTGCCATAATCGCGCCTGCCGCTGTCTGGAGGCACGCGTGCTGACTAGGACGCGGCGGAGGACAGGTGACGGATAGCAACATGCCGAAACAGCGCGGACTTGCCCGCAAGGGAACTCAGGCCGCTCCGAAGCTGCACTCCATTAGACTGGACGGCGCCGCCACCATCCTGTTTGAGCTGCGGCGCAGCGCCCGCCGCATCAGGACAATCAACATCCGCGTGGAGGACGACCGCGTTGTGCTCGCAGTGCCTCTACGCACGCCGCTGAGTGAGGTGCAGGACGTCATCCGCAGACGCGAGCGCTGGATCCTGGACCAGCTGGCCAGGAGGCCCGCTCAGCCGCCGCAGCTGCTGGTCGACGGCTGCGACGTTCTTCCGTTCATGGGTCGGAGCCTTCCCGTGATCGTCGAACGGGCGTCGGTGAAGTCGGGGTTGGCGCGGCTGGTCAATGACGTTCTGCGCGTCGAGGCGCCGGCAAGTCTTGATGATGGACAGAGCAAGGAGGTGGCGAGACGGTCGGTCGTCGAGTGGCTGCGAGGACAGGCCGCGGAACGGCTGCCGGTTGAAGTCGAGCGTTGGTGGCCCACGCTGGGCCGGGGCGACGGCGTGCGCGTTCGCATCGGCAACCAGCGCAGGCAGTGGGGAAACTGCTCAGTGGATGGCACTATACGCTTCAGCTGGCGATTGATGATGCTGGAGCCGGAGCTGATCGAGTACGTGGTGGTTCACGAGATGGCGCACCTCACGCGCATGGACCACTCGAAGGAGTTCTGGGCGCTCGTGGCGTGGGCGATGCCGGACGTTGCAGACCGCAGGCGGCGGCTTCGGGAGGTGCAGGACCAGCTGCCGCTGTGATGCGGCGACGATGGTCAGCCGCGGTCAGATGCCGCTTGCGGGACTGGCTCCCAGTACACCATCTCCATCCGCAAGCCTAGGGCGTCGCACGGCGGCTCGGCTGGTAGCGTAGCGATCTTGCTCCCGTCGGGCATGCCCAGCCAGCCTGTGACCGCAGCCGCCAGCGCGTCAATTATGTCGTCGTCGGCGACCTGGCTTGAGGGAAAGCCTCTGGCGAGTCCCTTGTAGATGCTAGGGGCTTGAGTCAAGTGGCACTTGAGCACGTCAAGGCGTTCCCGTTCTCCCTCGCGTATCTTCTTGTTGTGGCGCATGGCAGTTCGCTTCTTGGCGTCCGACGAACTCAGCGCCCAAAAGCATACCTCCGGGTGAGCCTCCCGCACCGGTGGCTGAGCGCCCGCGCCTCGCAAGTGCAAGGCACGGTCCACCTGTGCGATCTTGTGAGTGATGTTGAAAGTCTGCTTGCTAAGGCCCTTATTTGTGACCTCACATTGGACACCGGAAGTAACCTTATAGCTTTTTGACTTCACTACCGCCTGCACCGCCTGTCGCGTCGGCGTTCGAAAGACGCTTGACCGGCGGCCCTTTAGATTCTTCCGCTCCTGCGTGTCACACTCGCGCTCATCCTCGCCATCCGGCAGCCCTATGGGAATGTCCACAAGTATCAGGCTAGCGTCAGCATTGCAGGTCAGCAGCTTCTCGAAGGTGTCGTACACGCCGCACCGGGCGAGATTGCCGTCCGCGTCCAGTCCCACGCTGAACCAGCCGTAGCGGCAGCCGTCCACTCCTACGAACACACTCTTGGTCATGTAAACTCTCCTCCTGTTGCGTCGGATTGTCCGGCCTTGATGATCATATCACGATGGGAATTCGTCCTTATCAACCGCGAATTGACGGCGGCAGCCTGCGCCGTTACAATGATGTATCTCTCGTTGAACGGCTCGGCGCTGTGCCCGCACCAATCGCACTGCTGCCGAGGGAACGGTTGAGGAATGCGAATAGGACTGATATCGGACACGCACACCCCGGGAACCGGCCAGGAACCGCCCCCGGAGGTGGCAGCAGCCTTCGAGGGCGTGGAGCACATCCTCCACGCCGGCGACATCTTCATCCCATCGTGCCTGGACTGGCTGGAGCGCATAGCCCCCGTGACCGCGGTTGAGCTTGGCTCCACCGCCCACTTCGGCGACGACCCCCGAGTCGAAGAGAAGCGCGTGTTCCAGATGGGAGGCTACACTTTCGCAATGGTGCACGACCTCATCATCCCAGGCATGGGCGGCGAGGTCATGCAGGGCACCATCCCGCGGCAGTTCACGGCGGAGGGCAGTTTGCCCAAGGCCCTTGAGGGTGTCTTCGGCGCACCCATCGACATTGTGGTATTCGGCCACACGCACTACCACGTGGTGGAGAAGCACCAGGGAGTCCTGCTGGTCAATCCTGGCAGCCCCACGCTGCCAAAGCAGGTGCGCAGGTTGGGCGAAGTCGGAATCCTGGAACTTCTGCCGGAAGGGCCGGAGGCCACCATAGTGAATTTGTCGGACTACAGCTAGCATAGAGCACCGCAAGTGCCCGGCCGGCTCCACCACCCCCTCAGCAGCCGACCGGTTGCACGGTGAAGAATCGGCGAGACTCAGCCGCCAATCGATACCTGACATAGAACATCTCGACAGGAGGTGAGGGAATGTTGGAGACCGAAACCAGGGTGGCAACCGCGCCAAGGGCGCTGGACGGCATCCGCGTCCTGGACTTCACGTGGGTCCGAGCGGGTCCTTGGTGCAACCGGTGGCTGGGCGCTCTTGGCGCCGAGGTCATCAAGGTGGAGTGGCCCCAGAGCCCCAACACCCGGGGCATCGGCGGGCAGCCCGTGCCAGGCTTCGAGCCGACTCTGAACACCTCCGGCCACTTCAGCGACACCAACGCAAACAAGCTCAGCATTACGCTGAACACCCGCACGCCCCGCGGCCAGGACCTGGTCCGGCAACTCGTGTCCGTGTCAGATATCGTGATCGAGAACTTTGCCTATGGCGTGCTCGACCGGTGGGGCCTGGGCTACGAGGAGATGAAGAAGCTGCGGCCCGACATCATCTACCTGTCGATGTCCGGCTTCGGACACACCGGCCGCGACCGGGACTATCAAACGATGGGCCCGATCGCGCAGGCGCTGTCCGGCCTGACGTACACCTCCGGCCTGCCGGGCGAGCAGCCCGCGGGCTGGGGCTGGTCGTACATGGACGATACCGGCGGCTACTTCGGCGCCATCTACGCGCTGAGCGCGCTGTACCACCGCAACGTGACGGGCGAGGGCCAGCACGTTGACCAGTCGCAGTGGATCACCGGCGTACCCTTGAACGGCGCAGTGTTCCTGGACATGCAGGCAAACGAGCGCTCCTCGATCCGGGAGGGCTACCCGCCCGGCAACCGCGCCCACTGGCCTGGGACGCCCCTGATGAACGCCTACCGGGAGCGCACGGTTGCGCCCCACAACGCCTATCGCACCAGCCCAGGCGGCTACAACGACTGGTGCACCATCGTGTGCGTGACAGACCGCGAGTGGCAGTGCCTGGTTGAGGTGATGGGCTCGCCTCCGTGGGCCAAGGACTCGAAGTTCGACACGCTGTCGGGCAGGCTGGCAAACCAGGAAGAGCTGGACGCAGGCATCGAGGCATGGACGCAGACGCTGGACAAGTACGACATCATGGAGCGGTGCCAGAGGGCCGGCGTGCCCTCCATGCCGGTCCAGAGCAACGAGGACCGGTTCGAGAACGACCCGCAGCTTCAGGCACGCGAGATGTTCAAGGACATGACGCATCCCGTGCTGGGCACGTGGCCTCTGCAGAACTCGCCGTTCAAGATGTCTGAGACGCCCGTGTACAACCATCAGACCGGGCCCCTGGTCGGACAGCACAACAAGGACGTGTTCGAAGGTCTGCTGGGCATAAGCCACGAGGAACTGGTGGACGGCTTTGGAGACGGCACCTTCTGGCCCAAGGACATGGATCGCTCTCCGTACCCGTACCTGCAGGAGATGATTGACGATGGGACGGCGCCTGAGTGGACGGGTCAACCCAAGGGCCCGATTGCAGCGCCCGCGCCTACACGCACGCCGGACGCGGAGACGGACGGGGCGTTCAGCGGCCTGCGAGTGCTGGAGCTCTCGGATGAGAAGGGGCAGTGGGCAGGCAAGCTCATGGGTGATCTGGGCGCCGACGTCATCAAGATCGAGCCTCCCGGAGGCCAGACCACGCGCACCATTGGGCCGTTCTACCAGGACATGCCCGACCGCGAGAAGAGCCTCTACTTCTGGCACTACAACACCTCCAAGCGCGGCATCACGCTGGACCTGGAGACGGAGGACGGCCGATGTCTGTTCCGCAAGCTGGCGGAGGGCGCGGACGTGATACTGGAGACGTTCAACCCCGGCTACATGGCCTCGCTCGGCCTGGGCTACGACGACCTGAAGGAGTCCAACCCTGGCCTGATCATGTGCTCGCTGACCTCGTTCGGCCAGACCGGGCCGTGGAAGGACTACGTGGGCAACGACCTGCTGCACCTTGCTGCCGGCGGTCAGATGGCCTGCTGCGGCTACTCGGACGAGGACCTGCCGGGAGCGCCTCCAATCGCGCCGGGCGGTGGCCAAGCATGGCACACCGGCAGCCACTTCGCCTGCATCGGCATCATCTCCGCGCTGATGCACCGGACGCGCACGGGCAAGGGTCAGTACATCGACACCTCCGTGCATGAGTCGTGCGCACTGACCACGGAGATGCACGTCAACACCTGGATCTACGGCAAGCAGGTGGTGCAGCGCCAGACGGGTCGCCACGCTGCCGCACAGCCCAACCAGAAGTCCCAGCACATGTGCGGCGACGGCAAGTTCGTCAACGTGGGCGCGCAGATCGTCACGCGCATCACCGGCGAGCAGCTCAAGGTGCTGCGCGGCTGGTATGAGGAGCTTGGCCTGCCCGTCGACCTGATTGACGAGAAGGAGCGGGACCCGGAGGTCATCACCGACAACGAGCTGTTCATGATGCTGCTGGCCAGCGCCACCCGCGACCAGATCTACCACGGCGGGCAGAAGCGGGGCTTCAACCTGGGCGCAGTCCGCGCTCCCGACGAGGTGATGGAGGATCCGCACCTGGAGGATCGCGGATTCTGGACGGCCGTGGAGCAGCCGCAGGTGGGCAAGAGCTTCCTCCATCCCGGGCCCGCGGGCATCTTCAACGGTTCGCCGTGGCGCATCTCCCGGCGCGCTCCTATGGTCGGTGAGCACAACGAAGAGGTGCTGTGCGGTGAGCTTGGCCTCAGCCGCGCTGAGCTGGCTGTCCTGGCCGAGAGCGGAGCGGTCTAGGCAGCGACGCTCGCTCCATCGGAGCTTGGCATAGACTCGATGCGGCAGCCCCTCTCACGTGAGAGGGGCTGCCCGCGCGATAGACGGGGTGTGACGCGCCGTCGATTGCGCCTTACAATGGCAGTGACATGGAGAGCGTGAACGTACTGGTTGGCTGGGCCTTGCCGCCGCCGCTGATGGAGCGCATCGCGGCCGCCGACCCTCGCGTGCGCCTACTCAACGACCCGCACCTGGACGTCCCAAGGCCGCCGGTGTGGCCGCCATTCCCGTTCCCGGAGCAGCTTCTGCCGCTCTTTCCGAGCGCCAACGTGGTCTTCACGTCCAGGCTGCCGCCTAATGCGCTGAGCCTGGCGCCCGGCCTCCGCTGGATTCAGTTGCTCAGCGCAGGCGCGGACATGGCCATCAGCGACGATCCTGCGTGGGACCGGATCGCGGTGACCACTGCCAGGGGTGTGCAGGCCGTGCCGCTGTCGGAATGGGTGGTGGGCGCGATGATCGCGCTGAGCAAGCAGTTCCCCGGCGCCATCCGCGCCCAGGACCGCCGTGAGTTCTGGAAGATCATGGGCGGCGAGCTTGCCGGACGCACCGTTGGCGTTCTCGGCATGGGCAGCATCGGAAGCAGGGTGGCGCGCCTGTGCAGGGCGCTGGACATGCGCGTTCTGGGCATACGTCGCTCCGTGACCGCGGCGCAGGAGGGCCAGGGCGATGCCGACCTGATTCTGCCTCCTGGCGATCTGCCGTTGATGCTTCGCGAGAGCGACTTCCTGGTGCTCACCCTGCCTTTGACTCGCGAGACTGCGGGCCTGATAGGCGCGTCCGAGCTGCGTGAGATGAAGGAGGGGGCGTTCCTCATCAACGTGGCGCGTGGCGGGCTGGTGGACGAGGGCGCGCTGGTCGATGCCGTTCGAACTGGTCGGCTTGCGGGCGCGGCGCTCGACGTGTTCACACAGGAGCCGCTGCCGCCGGACAGCCCGCTCTGGGACGAGCCGCGCATTATGCTGACCGCCCACAACGCCGCGCACTCGTATGAGTACGAGGGGCGGGCCACCGAGCTGTTCATCGAGAACCTGCGCAGGTTCCTGGACGGCCGGGAGCTGCTCAACATACACGATCGCGAGCGTGGCTACTGACCACGGTTTCCGCATGCCAACCGGCCGTGCCAAGCACGAGGTTGCACCAGGGTGGCGTTAACTGACAGGGCCGGTGAGCTTTTGCTCACCGGCCCTGTTCATTCCCTATCGCTCTTGGCGCTAGTTCTGCTGCCTGTTCTGCCTGATGTAGTAGCCACCGGCTGCCATCAGGACGAGGGCCACTGCCACCAGACCGATCATCAGACCGGAGGTGGGGGCTACGTCGCCGACCACGGGAGGCAGAGGCGTGGGCGTGGCCGTGGGCGGGCGGGTTGCCGTCGGAGGCCGCGTCGCGGTCGGAGTGGGCGTTACCGTTGGGATACCTGGCAGAGGCGTGGCCGTCTGTGTAGGCGTGGGCGTGGGGGGAGCGGGGAAGCCCACTACTGCGAATGAGCCAAGCCTGCTCGCGGAGGTCGAAATCGTATCGTTGACCACGTCGACCTCGGTGGTGAGAAGCGACCAGGTCTCGAACGCGCTGTCGTACTTGTAGATGGTCAGTCTGGTGGGGTTGCCGTCTCCAGCCGAGAGGTCTGCATCGGAGTAGGCAATCGTGATGCCGGCGGCGCTATCGAGACTCAAGCTGGCCATGCTCTCGCCGGCCGCGTCGTAACCGGTCAGCTCGAAGAGCGTATCACCGAAGGAGCCGCCGTCCGGCGCCGGTGCAGGAGCGGCCCTGGTCCTCATCGGAGCATACAGCAGGTAGCCTGCGGCCTTGGGGCCTGATGCAGGAACGGAGACTGTAACCTTGCCGTCAGGGGAGGTCAGGGTTGCGGCCATGCCGGGTGTGAGCTCAACAATTGCTCCGCCTTCGGGCACGTCGATTTCCGGGGCTTCGGTGGGTTCGGCCTCTTCGGTGGCTTCTCCGTCCGTGGAAGTGGTGCCCGCATCCTGTGCGCTGGCACTCTGCGGGCTACCGGCCCAGGCGGTAAGGTAAAGCGATGCAACTAGTGCGAGGATCCCTACTACGATGAGGGTATAGAGCAACCCTTTCGATTCCCTTAGTGCAGGCATTGTGCCCTCCTGGCGTCCATATCTGCTATCGACAACTCGAGTCCGTCACCGGCAGGGAAGGCTCGCAGGTGCGCGGTACAACCTCTCCGCCGTCACTCTGGCGAAAGCTAGCGGTAAGCCTACTACAAGACTGCGCCTTAGTCAAGACGTAAGAAGTGCATTTGTGCAGAGTATGCGAATCCGGTAGAGCAATTGAGGTTCATATATGCTCGCGGTTCGGCGGCCGCGCCGGTGCGCACCGTCGATATGTACGGCCGGCTGCCCCTGTGCTATGCTACGGCCCTGTCGCAGGCATGCGCAATCGGCGGCGGCTCTCCGGCCGCTCGACACCTGCCATTGTGAGACGAAAATGACACCCACCAAGGTTCTGGTCACAGGGGGCGCGGGGTTCATCGGTTCCCACGTGGTGGACCGGCTGCTGGAGCTTGGCCATGAAGTCGCGGTCGTCGACGACCTCACCTCCGGTAGAGCGGCAAACCTCTCGCCTGCTGCCAAACTCTACGATACGGACATCGCCGGACCGGCCCTCGACGACGTGCTCCGCGCCGAGAGGCCGGAGGTGGTCTGCCACTACGCCGCCCAGATCAGCGTGCCTCAGTCCATGCGCGATCCCGTCGCGGACGCCGGCATCAACATTCTCGGCTCGCTGAACCTGCTCCAGAGCTGCGTGCGAAACGGGGTGCGGAAGGTGGTCTACACGTCCAGTGGCGGGGCCATCTACGGCGAGCCCCAGTACCTGCCCTGCGACGAGGCGCACCCCGTGAACCCGCTGTCGTTCTACGGCGCGTCCAAGTACGCGGTTGAGAAGTACCTGTACGTCTACCGGCTGGAGCACGGGCTGGACTACACGGCGCTGCGGCTTGGCAACGTCTACGGCCCTCGGCAGGACCCCACGGGAGAGGCCGGAGTGGTCGCCATCTTCGCTCAGGCCATGCTGCAGGGCAGGCCCTTAACCATATATGGCACGGGCGAGCAGGAGCGGGACTTCGTCTACGTGCGAGACGTGGTGGAGGCCAGTGTCGCAGCCATCGATCAGGGTGGCGGCGAGTCGTTCAACATCGCCACCGGCACGGGCACGTCGATCAACCGCATCTACTCGCTGCTCAAGGAGGGCGCGGCGTACGCGGGCGAGGCGTCGTACGGCCCTGCGCGGCCCGGCGACGTGTTCAGGATCTACCTGGACATCGCGAAGGCGCGCGAGGGACTTGGGTGGGCGCCGCGGTACGCGCTGGAGGACGGGCTACGCGAGACGCTGCAGTGGTTTGGGAGTGGGGGCGGGTAGGCGACTCGGCAACCTAGGCCAACCCGATCTGGCCGGGGACAGTGATGGACGGAGAGATAAGCATGATTCCAGAGATTGAGGAGAGAGCTGACGAACTGAGGCGACTCTGCTCGGTGTACAGAGTTCAACGGCTTGACCTGTTCGGGTCGGCTTCAACGGGTCGGTACGATGCTGGGAGAAGTGACCTGGACTTCCTGGTTGAGTTTCAACCGGAGGCCCTCAGAGCATATGCCGACGCTTATTTTGGGCTGCTTGAGGCTCTCGAGGGGCTCTTCGGCCGGCGGGTAGACCTGGTGGTGGAGTCGGCAATCAAGAATCCTTACTTCCTGCAATCCGTAGAGCAGACGAGGACTCCTGTCTATGAAGCTTGAGATTAGGAAGTACCTGCATGACATCAAGCGCGCTGCGGGACTGCTGGGAGATTTCACCGGCGAAAAGACATTTGCGGACTATAGAGGCGATGCCATGCTGCGGGCGGCCGTGGAGCGTCAATTCGAGATCATTGGCGAGGCGATGGCACGGCTTGCCAGACTTGATGAGCAGGTGGCTGGCCGGATAAGCAACTATCAGCGCATCATCGCCTTCCGCAACGTGCTCATTCATGGGTACGCCGACCTGGACGACCGGCTGGTATGGGATGTGATTGAGACTCACCTTCCGGTGCTGGTCAGCGATGTTGACGCAATTCTGAAGGACCTATGATCGGGGCTCGAAGAGCTTCGTCCATTCCTGGGGAGGCAGGAATCCAGGCAGGGCTACAGCGACTGGCCCGCGCCTATCGGAGGATGACTGTGGTGGTACGTTAAGGCTTGATACCCAACCCCTCCGTTGAACCTGCCTTCCCGGCTGTTGTAACATAGCACCGATAGCCACTCTGTCCCCCCAGTAGGTTGAGCATGGACTGGCAAGAGCACATATCGGTAGACCCCAACGTCTGTCACGGCCAGGCTTGCATTGCAGGCACCCGCGTGATGGTGTCTGTGGTACTGGACAACCTCGCCGCGGGGTTGTCTGCTGCGGAGATTGCGGAAAGCTACCCCTCCGTATCCGTTGAGGCAGTCAAGGCGGCCTTGCACTATGCCTCAGAGTTGACCAAGGAACGGTCGGCGCCCCTGGGTTCGTAAGAGGCCGCATGCGGGTCAAGTTGGACGAGAACCTGCCGATTCAACTCAAGCGCATATTCACTGAGTCCGGCCATGACGCGGCCACGGTGGTTGACGAGGGTATCGGCGGGGCAACGGACGCAGAAGTGGCGTCGGCGTGCCTAGTCGAAGACCGCGTTCTTGTGACGCAAGATCTGGACTTTGCCAACATCAAGACATATCCGCCATCGTTGTATCCGGGCATCATCGTCATCCGCTTGGGCAGCCAGAGTCGGGATAGTATTCTGGAGGCTGGCAAGACCCTGGTTGACGCGCTGGCGCAATCATCACCCCAAGGTCAGACTTGGATAGTAGAAGACGCTCGATTGCGCATCAGGGAGTGAGCCAAGAGCACAATCACGGAAGCCAACGTTGAGCAGACCCACCGTTGAACCTGCCTTCCCGGCTGTTGTAACATAGGACCGTTCGCTACCACTCTTTCTCTTCGGCAGGTCGCTATGGACGACTTCAGGTACTCTCGCTGGGACGGAACACAGCAGGTCTTCGAGCCGTCGGAAGAGGACGTGATGGAGGAGATCGCCGACGACCTCATGGGCCACGGCGACCTCATGCGCTCCCTTCGCAACCTGTTCCAGCGCGGCGTGCAGGACCCGTCCGGCCAGCGCATGCAGGGCCTCCGCGACATGCTCCAGCGCCTCCGCGAGCGGCGGCAGGAGCAGTTGGGACGCTACAACCTGGACTCCGTCCTAGACGACATCAAGGAACGCCTGAGCAACATCACTGACGCCGAGCGCCAGGGCATCGACCGGCGCCTGGACGAGGCCAGGCAGCAGCAGGCGCAGTCGCCGCCCGACGAGGCCGCCCAGCGCGAGCAGCTCATGCGCATGCTGGAGGAGCGCGCCGCCCGCAACCGAGAGCGCCTCGATAACCTGCCGGAAAGCCCCGCCGGCGCAATCCGCGAGCTCAATGACTACGAATTCATGGACCCGGAGGCGCAGCGCCAGTTCCAGGAGCTAATGGACCTGCTGAAGCAGCGCGTGCTGGAGAACACCTTCCAGGACATGCGGCAGCGCTTGCAGAACATGACGCCCGGGGACATGGCCGCCATGCGCCAGATGCTCCGCGACCTGAACCAAATGCTGCAGGACCGGATGAGCGGGCAGGAGCCGGACTTTCAGGGCTTCATGGACCGGTACGGGAACCTGTTCGGAGACGAGCGGCCGCAGGACCTCGACGAGCTACTGGAGCAGCTGCAGAGTCGCATGGGCCAGGCCCAGTCGCTGATGAACAGCATGTCATCGGAGATGCGGCAGGAGATCCAGCAGCTGATGGAGGAGGCCCTCGACGCGGAGACGATGAGCGAGATGGCGCAGCTGGCCGCGGCCATGAACCGCCTATACCCGCCGGACGAGATGGCCAACCGGTATCCGTTCCTCGGCGACGACTCGCTCACGTACGACGAGGCAATGGAGCTGATGGGCCAGCTTCAGAACATGGATGAGCTTGAGGACCAGATACGCGAGGCCACCCGCAGGGGCAACCTCGAAGACCTGGACCTGGACGAGGTGCAGGAGCTTCTCGGCGACGACGCACGGCGCGACCTGGAGCAGCTTCAGCGCATCGCCAAAATGCTGGAGGAGGCCGGCTACGTCACGCAGCGAGGTAACCGGCTGGAGCTGACGCCCAAAGGCATCCGGCGCATCGGTCAGAAGGCCATGAAGGACATCTTCGCGCAGATAAAGCGCGACCGCATCGGCCAGCACCAGATGCACATGCGAGGCGCAGGCGGCGAACGCTACGGCGACACGAAGCAGTACGAGTTTGGCGACCCGTTCGATCTGCACCTGGAGCGCACCATCAGGAACGCACTGCTCAACCGGGGTGGCGGCACGCCGGTGAGGATCGCGCCGCAGGACTTCGAGGTGCACGTGCCGGAGCACTCAGCGCAGGCGTCAACGGTGCTCCTGCTTGACCAGAGCCGCTCAATGGGCATGTACGGGAGCTTCGTCGCTGCCAAGAAGATGGCGATGGCCCTCTCGACCCTGATTCGCACGCAGTTCCCGCGTGACCGGCTCTACATCGTCGGATTCTCCGACTACGCCATCGAGATCAGCGAAGACGAGCTAGCGCAGGTGACATGGAACGACTGGCAGTCCGGCACCAACATGCACCACGCGCTCATGCTGTCGCGCAAGCTGCTGGCCAAGGACAAGGGCGGAACCCGTCAGATCCTCATGGTCACGGACGGCGAGCCCACATGCCACCTGGAGGGCGACTACTCCTACTTCAGCTATCCGCCAAGCTACCAGACGATACGCGAGACGTTGAAAGAAGTGCGAAGATGCACGCAGGAAGGCATCACCATAAACACCTTCATGTTGGAGAGCAGCGCCTACCTGGTGGACTTTGTGGACAAGATGATGCGAATCAACCGCGGCCGCGCCTTCTATTCGGGTCCCGGTAGCCTGGGGCAGTACGTGCTTGTGGACTACATGTCGAACCGCAGGCGGCGCATCGCCTGAGGCGGACCGCCTGACCTACACCCTGGCCAGGAACTCCAGCGCCACGCGGTTGAACTCGTCCGGCTGCTCGTTGTTGATGGTGTGGCCTCCCTCCAGCACAACCAGCTCTGCATTGGGCATCTCCGCCGCCATCTCCTCGCCGTGCTCCGGCGGGAAGATGTGGTCGTCGGTTGCCTGCACCACGAGCGCAGGCACCGTGATGGCCGAGAGCTCGCCGAGACGACGCGGGAAGTAGACCGATCCGGGGCGACCGCCGTCGCGCCCTCTGGCCGTTGCGCTGACGATGAGCGCCGCGCGGCACATGCCCTGGTACCGCATGAGGAACTCGATTAGCAGCATCCCGCCGTAGGACACACCACCGAGAAATGCCTGCTCAAGTCCCAAGCTGTCCATCAGCTGCTTCATGTCCTCCACCCACAGCTCCGACCTCTGCGGAACGTCAACGGGGGTAGAGCGGCCGCAGCCGCGGCGGTCGTAGCGTATCACGCGGTACTCGCGGGACAGTGCGTCGACCTGCGGGTCCCACTCCGTCACGTCGCTGAAGCCGCCGTGCCCAAGCAAGATCGGGTAGCCGTCGCCCGTCTCTTCGTAGTATAGCTCTACGTCCTTCAGCTTGGCGTATGGCATGGCTACTCACTCCTGCGCCGGTCTCTACAGCCCGGCAGTGATGCTCCTCTGCAAGTCGATGTGTTCCCGTATGCCCTTCTCTGCAAGAGAGAGCAGCCCGTCCATTGCCTGCCTTGAGAAGGCGCTTCCCTCAGCCGTGCCCTGCACCTCGATGAAGTCGCCGTCGCCGGTCATGACCACGTTAAAGTCTACGTCCGCGCGATAGTCCTCGTCGTAGCACAGGTCCAGGATTGCCTCGCCATCCACCAGCCCAACGCTCGTGGCTGCCACCGCTGTGGTGAGAGGCACGGACGCGATGGCTCCGGTCTTGACCAGGTACGCCAGCGCCTGGTACAGAGCGATGTAAGCGCCGGTGATGGCGGCCGTCCGCGTACCGCCGTCGGCCTGCAGCACGTCGCAGTCGATTGTCAGCGTGCGCTCGCCGAGTGCCTTCATCTCGACCACGGCCCTGAGGGAGCGGCCGATCAGGCGCTGGATCTCCTGAGTGCGGCCGTCCACGCGGCCGGCCTCGCGCTCCCTTGCGCGCCTGGTGAGCGTGGAGCGAGGCAGCATACCGTACTCGGCGGTGACCCAGCCGCGGCCCTGGCCACGCAGGAAAGGAGGCACTCGCTCCTCCACGGAGGCGGTGCAGATTACGCGAGTCTCTCCAACCTCGATGAGAGCGGAGCCTTCGGGAAACGCCAGGTAGGAAGGCGTAATTCTGACCTCGCGCGGCTGGTCGTTGGCCCTGCCGTCAACCCTGAACATGCGGTGGCGTCCTCCTTGCGACTGCCAAGTATAGCACACCGAGCCCCGCCTACCGCTCAGTATGGATGCTCAGGCTCGCCCCGTCCGACACGATCTCGACGCTGCCATGCTGGTAGGTCGCGAAGACGCGGTCGGCGCCGAGAGCCTCCGTTAGCGTCTCCACCACTTCAGGGTGAGGGTGCCCGAATCGGTTTTCGGCGCCGACCGATATGACGGCCACCTGCGGCGACACCTCCCGCAGGAAGTCCGGCGTGGTCGATGTGCGGCTGCCCTGGTGGCCCACCTTCAGCACCGTGCTGTCCAGGTGCAGGGAACGCCGCAGCAGGTAGTTCTCGGCGTCCCACTGGATATCGCCCGCCAGCAGGAACGATGTCTCGCCGTAGACAAGGCGGGTTACCACGGACGAGTTGTTGAGGTCCGAGGATGTGCCCACCAGCAACTCACTTGGAGGGTACAGCACCTCCAGCACCAACCCGTGGTCCAGCTTGATGTGCTGACCGGGCAGAGCCTGCACCACCGGTCCATCTCTCGCGCTCAGCGCCGCCCGCCAGGACGCGTACTCGGACGACGTATGTTCCACCTCGCGCTCCAGCACAAGCGCCGCGTCGTACCGGCGCAGCGCGTCGACCAGTCCTGCAGTGTGGTCGGCGTGCGGGTGTGTGAGTACCACCAGATCCAAGCTGCGATCCCAGAACGGCATGCGCTCGCCGAGGAGGTTGAGCAGGAGTTTGGGGTCAGGCCCGCCGTCGACCAGCACCTGCCGACCTCCCGGCGTAACGATGAATATCGAGTCGCCCTGGCCCACGTCTAGGTACGTGACGTGCAGACGCCCGTCGGGACGTTCGAGGGCTGCGCCCCACGTGGCCGCGGTAGCCAGCATCGTCACCGCAATGATCGACCAGAGACCCAAGCCTCCAGACCGGCCACGTTCGCCCGCCGCCGCTCCCTGCATTGCCGGCGTCTCTGACCGAGATGGAGCCGCGCGTAGCATACCGGACAGCGGGCGCAGCATCATCGCGCCTGCCAGCGCCGCGTAGTAGGCCGCGACGAGGGGCGCGCCCATCCAGCCCACGCGGACGGCCGAGCCCGGTATGGCGTCGAATAGCTCCACCACCTGCTTGAGGTATGACAGGCACAGCCACGCGATCCAGGCCGTCGGCCGCGCTGCGCTCGCGTCCAACATGCCAAGCGCCGACGTCAGAAGCGCGGAACCCAGGATGAGCGGCATCGCGGGCATGGCCAGCAGAGTGGCGGGAAGGCTCACCAGCGACACGTAGTTGAAGTAGTAGGCCACCAACGGTAGCGTTGCCAGAGTGGCCGCCACCGATGCCGCGACCCCAAAGGTGAGCTCGCGGCTCCACGGGCGCTCAGGGCCAGCGGGCAGCGCGAGCTGGAGCCGGCGCTCAATGGGCGGCGCGAGAAGCACAAGCCCGGCCATCGCGGCGAAGCTAAGCTGGAAGGAGACGCTGGTCAGAATCGCAGGGCTGAGGCCCACCATCACCGCGGCCGCCGCGGCGAGCGCGGGCATCCCGCTGTTCTGCCTGCCCAGGTACAGTCCGGCCAGGTAGACGCTGCCCATGATCGCCGCTCTCTGCACCGAGGGCGACATACCGGACAGTGCAGCGTACATCCACACTGCGGCGAGAGGCGCCAGCACGTAGATCTGGCCCCGCGCTCCGAACACCCATCTGCTGGCCGCCAGGGAGAGGGCAAGAAACACTCCAACGTGCAGGCCGGAGATGGCCAGGAGATGGGACGTGCCGGTCTCCCGAAATGCGCGGACGAGGTCTGAGGGCAACGCGCTTCTGATTCCCAGCAGGATTGCTTGCGACATTGCCCCCTGAGGCTCGGAGAGAGACTGCGACAGGTTCTGAGACAGCCTGTGCCGCAGGCGGTAGATGCCTCCAAGCTGTGGGTTGCCCTCACCCTCGCCTGCGAGCGCCAGCCTTGGATACAGCATCACCGAGTGGATGCCCTGACGTGCCAGGTAGTCACGATAGTCGAAGTCCTGGAAGGACTCCGGCTGCTCGACTTTCCCGGTCACGACCAGCCGGTCGCCGTAACGCAGGAGCGGGTCGCGGCCAGTCTCGACCATAGCGGCCGGCGGCCTCGCGGTCACGAGCAGCCCGCCCTGAGACTCTTGCCAGTCGTCTCCCAGCAGCACTCTTTCCACGGCGAGACGGAAGTGCCAGCCGGAGGAGCGGCGGTCCGGGTCGGCTACGATCACGCCCTGCACCGCGATGCTACCCTGGCCGTTGTAGGTCTGGATGGGTGGCGCCATCTCCTCACCCATTCCTGTGCTTGCTCTCAGCGCTCCAAGCGCAATGAGCGCTATCACCACGGCCGGCAGCACGGGCCGCGCCCGTAGCCTGAGCAGCAGAGCAAGCACGAGGGCCTCAACCAGCACCGCGATCATGCCGATCGCGGGGATGTCTACCAGCGTGGCCAGGTAGATTCCAGCGGTCCAGCCCGCCGCGAGCAGGACCAGCCGCACGGCTACTCTACCGTCGCGAAGTCCAGAAGGCTGTCCACGGTCTTTGGGCCAAGGCCGGGCACCAGCAGCAGATCTTCTGCCCGGGAGAACGGGCCTACCGCAGTTCGGTACGCGATGATGTCGTCAGCCCTTCCAGGTCCGATACCGGGAAGCTCCTGCAGCTCCTCGGCCGTGGCAGTGTTGATGTTCACCGCGGCCCCTGCCGGCGACGCATTGGGCGAATCGACCTCCTCCCCGATGCCGGGTATGTAGAAGTGGTCCTCGTCTCTGGCGCGCAGCGATGGGTTGACTCTCCGGGGGTCGGCGTCTCCTGTGAGGCCTCCTGCCATGACCAGCACATCCTCCAGCCTGGCGCCTGGCGGCACGACGTAGACTCCAGGCCGGTTCACCGCGCCGTTGACGTACACCTTGAGCTCAGGCTGCGGCGTGGCAGTGGGAAGCGTCACCACGATTGGGCCGGGAGAGGGCCGTAGCAACAGCACAGTAGCTCCCACTCCGAGGGCGGACAGGCATAGAAGCAGGAGGATGAGCTGAATCGAGGATTTCAATGGGGAGCTCACACGGAAGGCAGGGCCACTATAGGCGACGCATATATGGGTGTCAAGGAAGCCAGGACCGTCGCATGGACTCACACAGGCAGGCGAAAGTGAGATATTACAATTGACGCAAGCCTGAGTATTGTGCTATATTCTGCGTCACTAATTCCAGAACCAACGGCGGGGGGAAGGGCATACCAAGGGAGTACAGGACCAACCAGCGTATCAGAGTGCCTGAGGTGCTTGTCGTCGACGAGCAGGGCGAGCAGCTTGGCACTATGCCCACGCCTCAGGCCATTCAGCTTGCACAGGAGAGAGGCCTGGACCTGGTGGAGGTAGCCCCTGCGGCCCAACCGCCCGTGTGCCGCCTTCTCGACTATGGGAAGTTCCGCTACATCCAGACCAAGAAGGAGCGCGAGGGCCGCAAGACACAGAAGGTGAACCTGCTGCGCGAGGTCCGGTTCCGGCCCCGCATCGGCGAGCACGACATGGCGGCCAAGCGCCGGATAGTCAAGAAGCTGCTCGACGAAGGCTCCAAGGTCAAGCTGACCGTCATGTTCAGAGGCAGAGAGATCACGCATCAGGACCTGGGAGTCGAGCTCCTGCGGAGGACGGCGGAGGCCTTCAAGGATGAGGCCAAGCTGGAGAAGGCGCCCACCATGGAGGGGCGCAGGCTGAGCATAGTGATAGCTCCGCTCGGCCAGCAGCGAGCCAAGGTCGAGAAGGAGCAGGACACCAAGGACCGGAGAGAACAGGAGGCGGTGGCGAATGCCTAAGCTCAAGACTCACAAGGGGGCAAAGGCCCGGTTTCACGTCACGGGCACCGGCAAGGTGCTGCGGATGAAGGGCCACAGAAGCCACCTGCGCCGGAAGAAGCCCGCTAGGGTGCACCGGCTGTATCACAAGAAGCACGAGGTCAGCTCCTCGGATCTGAACAGGATCCACAAGGTGCTGCCGTACCTGTAGACCGCACGGAGACCAATCGTGGCCAGAATCAAGCGCGGCGTTGCCGCAAGGCAACGGCACAAGAAGCTGCTGAAGATGACCAAGGGTCATCGGGGCGGCCGTCACAACCTCTACCGGCAGGCCAAGGAGTCGATGCTGAGCGCGCTCAGTCACGCCTACAACCATCGCCGGGAGCGCAAGGGCGATATGCGGCGCCTGTGGATCACGCGCATCAACGCCGCGGCTCGCGAGCATGGGCTGTCCTACAGCCGGCTGGTCCACGGGCTGGGCCAGGCGCAGGTTGCGGTTGATCGCAAGATGCTGGCCGACCTCGCAGTCAGGGATCCAGCTGCCTTCGCGCAGCTCGCAGCCATGGCCAAAGAGGCCGCGGCTCCGGCAGCCGCCTCCGCCTGACGCCGGCACCGGCCTAGCTGCGGAATCGCGCCTCACCTTCCGGCACCTCAAGTATCGCCTCTGGCAAGCGCGCCGATCTTCGCTTCCTTCGCTCTATCGCGGCTACGCGCAGGTTGAGCGCGTCCTCGTGATGCCTTAAGCTGAGACCAGGTGATGCCCATGCGAGTAGCCAGGCCAGCGCTCCGCTACGCCATGTTTGCGCTTGTTGCGTTGCTGCTGCTCACCAGCAGGGGCACGCTGAACCTGTCGCCCGTTGGCGAGCTGGCCGCGCCCCACAGCTACTCCCTGGTTCAATGGGAGCTTGCCACCTTTCCTGAGAAGTGGCTGTACAGGCTCGGACTGGTTCTTCCCGGCAATGCGCTGGACAGGCATGCCGAAGAGGAGCTAGTTCGGGAGTTTTTCGAGCTGGCCGACCGGCGGCGCAGCCTTGAAGCGGCGATCAGGGATGCAAGCGCAGGCGCCGGGACGGGCAGTCTCGAGTCTCTGCGGGCTGAGCTGGCGATGGTGGAGGCTGACCAGGCTGCCATTCGCAACAGGGCGGAGGAGATCATGGAGGGGGAGATCGACTCAATTGTGTACCGGGATGGGCTGCACGTGGGTGGGCCGCTCAGCGCGATCGGCGTTCACTTCCCGCCGGTCGACTTCCGGATCCAGGCATCACCACCCGTGACCGTGGTCTCTCCGCGCGACCGGATCGAGAGGCTCGAGGACGTGCTGCTCAGGCCGGAGACGCCAATCGAGAAACGGGAGGCGTTGGAGCAGGCGATTCTCGATGAGCGCAATCTGTCCGCGCTGGTGCAGCCAACCGGAGGAGTAGCCACCGTCCCCGCAGTGATCTCGCCCAACTTCTCCATGCACGGCACGCTGGTGACCGCAGCCCACGAGTGGATGCACCACTACCTCTTCTTCCATCCGCTGGGCCAAGGCTATGGCAGGACCGACGAGCTCACGACTCTCAATGAGACTGTGGCCAACATCGTCGGCGATGAGGTTGGTAACCTCGCGTATGAGCGGTTCAGGCCGCCGCAGGAGGCCACGCCTCCCACACCTGAGAGTACGCCGCCTCTGCCCGCGGAGGAGCCGTTCGATTATCGAGCGGAGATGCGCGCCACCAGGATCAGGACGGAGGAGCTGCTTGCGGAAGGTCGGATCGACGAGGCGGAGCGCTACATGGAGGAGCGCAGGCAGTTCCTGGCCGACAACGGGTACCACATCCGCAAGCTGAACCAGGCGTACTTCGCGTTCCACGGCTCATACGCCGACAGCGCAGCGTCGGTCAGCCCGATCGACGGGCAGCTCAAGGCGGTGCGTGAGGCAAGCGACTCGCTCGGCGATTTCGTGCGGACTGTGGCGGCCGTCTCAAGCTACGACGAGTTCCTGGACCTGCTGGAAGAGCTTGGCATCGAGAGCTGACGCGGTCGGTCGCCGAGCCAGGCGGGCATCAGGCCACGTACAACGCGCCCCTAGCCGGAGCTGTCCCGCTTGTCGCTGGTCTCATCCGCGGCTGGTGCAGTGCTCTCCGGCTCTCGCGACACCGGCTGGAGGTCGCCGTACCGGCCCCTGGCAGAATTCCATCTCACCGACAGCAAGTCCCTCAGCATCAGGAAGCTGTCCCTGACCGGCTTCACCTTGCTGCCCTCCCGGAAGTACCAGTCGATGGGCACCTCCTGGATGCGCATGCCCATTCTGCGCGCCAGGAAGAGCACCTCAACGTCGAAGCCGAACCCCAGCGCGCGCTGGAGCGGAAAAAGGGCCTCCGCCGCACCGGCGGCAAAGCACTTGAAGCCGCATTGCGTGTCTGAGAGGCCGGGCACGGCGAGCAGTCGCACCATGCCGTTGTAGGCGCGGCCCATCGCGTGCCGCGAAGCGGGCTCGCCGATGCGCCTAGCGCCGGGCGCCTCCCGCGAGCCGATAGCCACCTCGAAGTCAGTCATCCGCGGCGGCAGGAACCGCTCCACCTGTTCTATGGGCATCGACAGGTCGGCGTCGGCCAGGAACCGGAACTCGCCGCCGGCCTCCAGCATACCGGCTCGCACCGCCGAGCCCTTGCCGCCGTGGGGCAGTCGCACGAGTCGAATCTCGCCGTGCTCGCGGGCGGCGGCTTCGACCAAGGCCGCTGTGCCGTCCACACTGCCGTCGTCCGCGACAACCACCTCCCACGAGTAGTCCTGCGAGCCCGCGTAGGCGGCGACGGTGTCCAGGGTCTGGGCGATCCGCGCCTCCTCGTTGTACGCAGGAATCACGATGGAGAGGAAGGGCTGCGCCAAGGAACCAACTCCCTGCTCAGTCCACCTGGTCCAGGCGGAAGGCCGCGTGCAGGGCGCGGACTGCGTCCTCCACCCTGTCTTCGGCCACGATGCAGGTGATGCGAATCTCCGAGGTGGTGATCATCTCGATGTTCACGTCAGCCTCGAACAGGGCGCGGAACATGCGCGCCGCGTATCCGGGGTTGTGCTGCATGCCCGTGCCCACGATGCTGACGTTGCCCAGGTTGGCGTCGCTGACGCAGCCGCGGGCGCCCATGCCCTCGGCCACGGGCTGCACGATCTCCATTGAGGCCGCCAGGTCGGCGCGTGCGACTGTGAAGGTGAGGTCGGTGATGCGCTCCACGCTGGCGTTCTGGACGATGGTGTCCACGCTGATTCCCTTCTCCGCAAGTGGCTCAAACAGGGAGGCCGAGATGCCTGGACGATCCGGCACCCCCAGCACGGTGATCTTGGCCACGTTCTTGTTGTGGGCTATGCCGCTTACCCGGTTACGCGTCTCCATAAGTTCCTCTCAGTGTATGAGTGTACCCGGCACGTCCTTGAAGCTGGACGTCACCAGGATGGGAATGTTGTACATGGCGCCAAGCTCTATCGAGCGGGGGTGCATCTTGGCGCCGTAGCTCGCCAGCTCTAGCATCTCCTCATAGGTGAGGCTCTCCAGGACTCTAGCGTCCGGCACCACCCTTGGGTCGGCGGTGAAGATGCCGTCCACGTCGGTGTAGATCTCGCAGACGCGCGCCTCAAGGGCTGCTGCCAGCGCCACGGCCGTGGTATCCGATGCTCCGCGGCCCAGGGTCGTGATCTCGCTGTCCTCAGTAGCGCCCTGGAAGCCGGCCACCACCACAATCCGATCCTCGCGCAGCTCTGCGAGAATGCGGCTCGGATCGATGCCCACGATGCGGGCCCGAGTGTAGTCGGTGTCGGTTTGAATGCCCGCCTGGCCGCCGCTCAGCCCGATGGCAGAGTAGCCCAAGGCGCGCAGGGCCATCGTCACCAGCGTGCAGGACACGATCTCGCCGGTGGAGAGGAGCAGAGCAAGCTCCCGCGGGTCCGGGCTGTCGGTTACCGTGTGGGCCTGCTTGATGAGGTCGTCCGTCGTATCGCCCATCGCCGAGACCACGGCCACCACTTGGTTGCCGTCCTCCCTCGAGCGAGCGATGCGTCTGGCCGCCGACTTGATGCGGTCGGCATTCGCAAGCGAGCTTCCGCCGTACTTCTGGACAATGAGGCTGTTCATGGTTCGCTCCGTATCTCCGTCAGTTGCAGTTCACCACGTGCGCCCCCAGTGCCGAGGGCGTCGTGATCCTGATGCTTGCCTGGTACCCCAGTTTGTCGGCCGCGTCCGCCATCTCGAATCCGATGGTCATAAACCGGGATGCGGCTAGCGCCAGCACGCTCGATCCGCCGCCGGAAAGGAAGGCGCACAGCGCGCCGGCGCTCTCGGCGGCGCGTATGACGTACTTCATGGCCGGGAATATCTGGGCCCGAGCGGGCTGGTGCAGCCTGTCCTGCGTGGCCACGCGCAGGTTCTCACCGCGACCCTGCGCGAGTGCGTTCACCAGCAGCGCCACCCTGCCGATGTTGAACACAGCGTCCTCACGCGTAACCTCCGAGGGGAGCACGGCCCTCGCTTGCCGGGTGGGCATTGGCACTTCCGGCACGAGGACTATGGCTCTGAGGTCTGGAGGTGTGGGCACTGCGTCCGCGACTATCGAGTCGCCGTTGCGCACCACGATGCGGCAGCCGCCGAGCAGGGCGGGAGCGACGTTGTCGGCGTGGCCCTCCATCCGCGCGGCCAACTGCAGAAGGCACGGCTCGTCGAGCGGACGCTCACAGAGTGCGTTCGCCGCGACCAGCCCGCCGACCAGCGCGGCGGCGCTGCTCCCCAAGCCGCGGGCCAGCGGTATGCGGTTCTCGCAGGTGACGGAAAGGTGCGGAGGCTCCTGTCCCGCCTCGCGGAAGAGGGCCTGCGCAGCGCGGTAGACCAGGTTGCCCTCCGAGGTGCTCAGAGTGTCTGCGCCCTCGCCGATGGCGCGCACGTGAGGCGTTGAGGAAAGCTCCACGTGCACGTCGTTCCACCAGTCAAGCGCCATGCCCAGGCAGTCGAAGCCGGGGCCCAGGTTGGCCGTGGTGGCGGGAACTCGCACGCTGACGCTTCGTGAACGCATAGCACGAGTATACAGGGCGAAACGGCGCGGATTCAAGGAAGCACGAGCGGGGAGCGCACAGCTTACGAATCTTACATTTTGCAGCGGGTACTACCACAACCCGGCTCACTGCGTTACAATGAACGGCGGAAGCGAACCAGGGGCACACATCCGGTGTCCCCAAGGAGGTGGAGATGACGACCTTCAGCAATACGGGTTCAGGTGCAGTATACGCGCCGCGAGGAGCGCAGAAGGCCCTTGAACAGGAGGTCATCGACCGCTTCCTTGCGAGGGCTTCGGCGCTGGGCATGACGCCCAAGCCGCTGAACATCAAGCTGCTCGGCGGGGGCCTGATGGGCCTCTGGGAGACGGCCGGCACCTATCGAGTGTCGTGGCGAGAGGCGGTGAGTGTGGGCATCCCGGGTGTCGCAAGCATCTCGATGCGCCTGCCCCGCAGCGGCGTGTTCACGAAGTACAACGCGGACAAGGTGCTGATGAGCGTGGAGGCGGAGGCCTACCGGCTGCCCTTGTCCACCCTCAACGAGATCGAGGAGACGGCGGTGCTGGCCGAGGAGGTCGACCCCATCCTGGCGGTGAGAGTGGCCGGTCGCTGGTTCGAGGTGTACCGCTGGCTCAAGCGTCCCTACGTGCTCTCGGACGACGAGGCGCGTCACATGGCTGCGATCAGGTAGCGGTACATAGCACAGTGCGAATTGCGAAGAGGGCCGGCGCCAGCCGGCCCTCTCTTGTTGTGGGTGAGGTGGTGGCCCTTCCTCGCAATTGCAAGTGCAGTTAGGTTTCAACCGTCTGCCATCTTTCACCGACTGCTCTGACGCTCTGTTTGAAAGGAACTTCTCATTTCCTCTGCAAGCTTCTTACCCTTTTCGGCGTCGACTCTAGCTTACATTTAATAAGACGGTGCCTCCTCGGCGTTCGTCCATCCCAGAACATATATCGGTCTCTGAGCAGGCCCGTGGTCACTGTCAATGCTATCTGAATAGATGTGCAATAATATCCATCCTTCAGCGAGATACTCATTGACACCCATCTCTTGTCCGCTTCTGTAGTGGATGACGTCGCCACCAATCTCCATCACTCGTTGAACATTATGGATGCTCTTACCGGCCATATATCCTTTCCCTCCATATCGTGCAGCAACTTTCGTGGTCGTTGCTTTTCGCTTGCTGCCTATTAGAATCCTAGCCACTGCTGTAGCCGTGCTTTTCCCATCGGAGTTAGTTCAACGAGATGTAACTTCGGTACACTATCAAAGTCCACCGTTTCATGTTCGGAAATGTAGCGCGGTGCAGTCATAGTTATGCCCTGCGGCAATACGCGTTCAGCCAAGCCTTCGCTTACGCAGTACTCTATCTCCGCGTTCGTTGCATCCGATTGGTCTACGGCCCCGGCTCGAATTCTAAGCAAGATTTCCAGCAATCTCTTGTCAGGCACATTCATTGCGCTACCGCCTTCTCCGGCGGGAGGCCCGCGCCCGGCCGTGCTGAATGTTCGCTTCGTTCTCCTGAGACAGGTACCTGAATCTCCGGTTGTGGTCCTGCAAGCCCGTCAAGGTCATCCTGTCACGCTTTTCCCTGTTGCACGGGGGGCAAAGTAGAGTGAGGTTGTCGTAGGCGTCGCTCCCGCCGTCGGACTTTGGCCTGATGTGGTCAACCTCCAGCACTCTGACGTCAAAGCCGTAGTAACGCCCGCAACCCTGGCAATACGGTCC
Source organism: Dehalococcoidia bacterium (assembly GCA_034423135.1). Lineage (GTDB taxonomy): Bacteria > Chloroflexota > Dehalococcoidia > Lucifugimonadales > UBA2985 > JAPPHY01. The sequence goes on from DAOUJC010000006.1 coordinate 91,400, forward strand.
AATGTGCCCCAGCAGCTTCTCGTGCTGGGAGCGAGGTGGAGGGTAGCGTTTCGCGCGCGCCGTGGGCGTTTGCAGATACAATACGGCTTCCTCCCCGCCGTCCGTCCGCACTGGTGGTGTTGTGGAGTAGTGGACGGAGCCGAAGGTAATGAGATGGGTACTGTACCTATCGTCGTCTTCGTACGGAACAGCCAGCCCCTCGCTCTCAAGTCGGTCTAGCACCATCTGGTATGCCTTATCCCATATATCCATGCCTACCCATTGCCTGCCTAGCCTTTCGGCGGCGACCGGGGTGGTTGCACATCCGCAAAAAGGGTCAAGGACCATGTCGCCCGGGTTGCTACTGGCCCGTATAATTCGCTCGTACAAGGCTAATGGCTTCTGAGTAGGGTACCCTGTCTTCTCTGTAGAGAAGCTCTTGATCATTATGGAGTCCAATACGTCTGCCGATGAGCAGTTCCAAGTATCCTCCATAGGTATGCCCTTGCCCGTCGGCCGCTTGCCGTCGCGTCTGACATAATCAGCTGTGTAGGGAATGTATTCTTTGTTGAATTGCTTTATGCCACTGGCCGTCTTAACATAGTAGAGAAGTGTCTCATGGTTCCTAATCCATCCGCGCTTCTGACTCTTGAAGCCGCTAATCCAGCCGATGCGCCATACGATTTCGTTCCTGAAGTTGGCCTTGCCAAACACGGCGTCCATCAACGCCTTAACCCAGGCGTGAGCCGTGTGGTCAATGTGGAGGTAGATGGAGCCGGTGGGTTTGAGTACGCGGCGCATCTCTAGTAGGCGTACCCCCAGCCAGCAGATGAAGGCTCCCATATCATAGCCGTAGACATTCTTGGCGGCGTTGATTACGTGCCAAACCTCTGGGCTGTCCCGCTGAATCTTGATGAGCCAGTCGTCGTGAATGTCGTCTCGCCAACTCCATCGGTCCTGGAAGCTGGAGCCGGCAGCAAGAGAGTCAGGCGTGGCGTGGAAGTCCCTGCTCTTGTTGAATGGCGGGTCGGTGGCGATAAGATCAACGGTCTCGCTGTTCATCCCGCGCAAGAAGTCCAAGTTATCGCCGTGATAGAGGGAGCGGTTAGGAAAATTGGGTTCAGACATGATGTTGATTGAATGCGTAGATTAGTGCGCCATGATCAAAGGCTACATATGTTCTAACACGTTGGCGTAGCAATGTCAACGCCGGTATAAGCAAATTACCTTTTGGACTCACTCCCCCAACCCCATCACCGTGTCCACGTCCTTGTCCCCGCGGCCGCTCAGGCACATCACCACCACCGCGTCCGCGGGCAGCGTCGGCGCCAGGCGACTCACGTAGTACACCGCGTGCGCAGGCTCCAGCGCCGGTATGATGCCCTCCGCCGTCGAGAGCAGGTGGAATCCCTCCAGCGCCTGCGAGTCGGTCACGGCGACGTACTCCGCCCGGCCCGTGTCCTTCAGATAGCTGTGCTCCGGCCCGACGCCCGGGTAGTCCAGACCCGCCGATATGCTGTGGGTCTCCCGCACCTGCCCGTGCTTGTCCTGCAGCAGGTACGACATGGCGCCGTGCAGCACGCCCGGCCTGCCCGCCACGAGCGTAGCAGCGTGCTTCGCCGACTCGGTGCCCTCGCCGCCGGCCTCCACGCCCACGAGCCTCACCGACTCGTCACCGAGCATCGGGTGGAACAGGCCTATCGAGTTGCTGCCTCCGCCCACGCAGGCCACGGCGTAGTCCGGCAGTCGGCCCTCTGCCTCGATAGCCTGACTACGCGCCTCTTCGCCGATGACCGACTGAAAGTCGCGTACCATCATGGGGTACGGATGCGGGCCCACGGCGCTTCCGAGCAGGTAGTAGGTGGTGCGCACGTTGGTCACCCAGTCCCGAATGGCCTCGTTGATGGCGTCCTTAAGCGTGCGGCTGCCCGACGTCACGCCTCGCACCTCTGCGCCGAGAAGGCGCATCCGGTACACGTTTATGGCCTGCCGGCGCATGTCCTCCTCGCCCATGTACACTAGGCACTCCAGCCCCAGCATGGCGCATGCCGTGGCGGTTGCGACGCCGTGCTGTCCAGCGCCCGTCTCGGCTATGATGCGCTGTTTGCCCATGCGCACGGCGAGCAGCGCCTGTCCGAGCGCGCTGTTGATCTTGTGCGCGCCGGTGTGCGCCAGGTCCTCACGCTTCAGGTAGATGCGAGCGCCGCCCAGCCTGCGCGACAGGTTCTCGGCGAAGTACAGCGGCGTGGGCCGCCCCACGTACGATCTCAGGTAGTAGGACAGCTGCGCCCGATACACCGTGTCCTCAAGGGCGTCGCGGTACGCCGTCACCAGCTCCTCGAGCGCGGTCATCAGCGTCTCCGGCACATACCGCCCGCCGTGGTTGCCGTAGCGGCCCCAGGGGTCCGGCAGATTCAGGATGCTCTCGTTCATCCGGAGGCCTCGCCGCCGGGCGACAGCTCCCTGTCGGTGTGCTGCACCTGCTCGATGAACCGCGCGATCTTCGCCGCATCCTTCCGGCCGTCCGTCTCCACGCCGCTGGACACGTCCAGGCCCCAAGGCCTCACGCGCTGCATCGCTTCCGCGACGTTCTCCGGGCTCAGGCCGCCGGCCAGCACGAACGGGTGGCTGAGCGCCAGCTCCCTGCCGACGTCCCAGTTGAACGCCTGTCCGGTGCCGCCCAGGACGCCCTCCTTGTAGGTGTCCAGCTGGACCGTGAATCCGCCATTGCGATAGGCGTTCACTGTATCCTGAATGTCTTTCAGCACGTCCGCCTGCGGGGCGTCGCTGCGCACGTGAACCACCTTGACGACGGGGCGGCAAACCTCCGCGCAGTAGTCCATCGACTCATGGCCGGACAGCTGGGCCACGTCCATGTCGCAGTGGACCAGCAGCCGGTTGACCTCCTCAAGAGGCTGGTTGGCGAACACGCCCACCCACTGCGGCGCGCTGCCCTGCCATCGCTCGCGGAACGCACGCACGAGGTCGCGTGCGTCGTCCTCGTCAAGGCGCCGCCGGCTGCGCGGCTCGAAGAGTATGCCCAGGTAGTCGGCGCCCGCCTCCGCCGCGGCCAGGGCGTCGTCCAGCTTGCTGAGGCCGCAAATCTTGACTCTGGTCATGCCTGATCCTCGCTTTCGCCGGCTAGCCCAGGAAGTGGCGGAGCTGAGCGGCCTCCTCGACGTAGTTGAAGACGTTGACGGCGGCGTCGCCCCTGTCCAGGCCGGCCCAGACTGCGCTGGTCAGCCCCTCGTGGACGCGGTCGATGTCGTTGGCAAACTGAGCCACCAGGCTAACGTACTTCTCGCCCAGCAGCTCGCGCACGCGCTGCTCGTTCGTGAAGCGCAGCGCGGCGCGGAGGTCGCCGTCCAGGCTGGGATACACCTCACGCACGAACTCCAAGTCGTTGGGGCTGAGGCCGGCCATGCCCAGCAGCTCCGGCGGAACTCCGATGGAGTAGAGCGCCGCGGAGAAGCCGATGGCCCTAGGGAGCGTGACGCCGCCGCCCAGCGTGCGTCCGTAGCCGAACAGCCCGACGTGCATCCTGCGCTCCCGGCGCCTGGGCACGTATGCGGCCACGTTCGATATGAAGCTGGCCAGCAGCTGCACCTGCGACTGGTACTCGGCCCTGGCCTTGTCGATCACCTCGCGGGCGCGTTGCTCGTCGATTGGCACCGGCTCGCTCTTATCGTGCGCCAGGATCTCGGCGATGCCGCGCTGGACTTCGTCCCTGGAGTAGTCGTACTTGAAGGCGGACTGGACTGTAAGCGTGTGCGCGCTGGGGTACTCGGTGAAGGCGCGGTCGACGTTGAGTGGAGTCAGGTGGCCGCGGAAGGGCACGCTGCCTGCGCCGATGATGGGGTAGATGCCGAGACCGATGCGCTGCTCCAGCCCGTGCAGTCGTTGCAGCGCCACCTTCAGCACAAGCTCTGCGGTTACCACGCCGTAGTTGAGGGCGGGATCGCTGCGGGCCAGGAACACTCGCTGGAACGGCAGATCCCGGTTGCGCACGTACTCCTCGACGATGCTGTCGCAGGTGAGCATGCTGTCCAGGTCCTCGACCAGCGGGACCACCCTGAGCTCCTTGGGGCAGAACTCGCCGACCCAGTCCTTGACGATCTGGTCGCCAAGGAGCGCGCTCTCCTCCTGCTCCACTATAACCTTCCGGTAGTACGCCTCCACCATCGCCAGCTCCCACGCCGAGGTGGTCAGAGGCAGGATCACCTCCTGGATGGGAGCGTCGGCGCCCTCGCCGTAGAAGGTGGTGGCCGTGTCCCAGGCGGACGGAATGCTCTGCAGCGCCTCCACCATGGACTTGCGCATATTCCGCTCCACGCTTGGGTTGGGCACGCGCAGGGTCAGGGACACGTCCCGGCCCAGGCGCAGGCTGTCGAAGACGCGGGAGTAGCCGGTGAGGAGCTTGCGCACGACGTGGTTGTCGGCCTCCTTGCCCTCGGAGTCCCACATCTGCTCGTCGCAGCCCAGCGCGAAGACGTCGACAGCCTCGTCGACCTCGCCCTCACCCTTCACGACGCCGTCGGCATCGGCGAAGGGCGCGGGCCTTGCGTTGTCCGGGTGCTGCGTGCTCATCACCTTTGGAATCAGTGCCACTGCGAACCTCCCGCGGGGCCGGCGACATGGAATGCGGCCGCGGCCGCCGGTTCCGACCCTCGCCCCATTATACGCGAATGTTGCAAGTTGGCTGAACCCCTGCGGGGGAGAGGTTTCCCCGCCCGCTCGTGGTGAGCCTGTCGAACCATTTGAGCGGGCAGTCCTTCACCGACGTGCGCTCACTTCCTTCGACGGGCTCAGTGTGATCTGACTGCATGGGACGCACCCTGATACGGGACCGCAATCCAGCGGATAGGGATAGACCGCTGCCTACGCAGGGGTGGCCCGGTAGAGGCAGCCGTGGTGAACGCGGCCCGCAATGGCCGGGAGCCGTTTGGCGTTGCTCCGGCGGTCGTCGGGAGCCCCTAGGGCTTACGCGGCTATTGGGTGCTCCGCGGTCGGTGTCTCGTAACACGGGACGCCTCCCAGGGCTGGCGAGTGAGGCCGCCTCCCATGCTCCGGTTGATCTCGCGCCACTTCGGCTCTTCATCCGGCGTGATGAACGTCACGGCCACACCGGCGCGGCCCATTCGCCCCGTCCGCCCTACCCTGTGTGTGAACAGCAGGTCGGAGTCCGGCAGGTCATAGTTGATTACCTGGCCAATGCCGTCGATGTCCAACCCGCGGGCTGCTACGTTGGTCGCCACGAGTATGGGTATGGCACCGGAGCGGAAGTCAGCCATCACGCGCTCGCGTGCGTTCTGGCTGAGATTCCCCTGCAGTGCGCCGGCCGGGTATCCCTTCTCTCCCAGCTGTGAGGCCAGCTTCTTCACGCCTCGCTTGGTCTTGCCGAAGACGATGACAGCCTCGCCGTCACGCCGGTCCAGCAGAGTTCGGAGCGCACCCATCTTGTCGGACTTCTCGATGTTGTAGACCAGATGCTTCACTGCGGGCAGCGACTTCAAGTCTGCGTCCACCTCCACCGTGGCCGGGTCGCGCATGTACTTCGAGGCGGTCCTGGACACCCACTCCGGCATCGTCGCCGACAGGAGTGCTGTCTGCCGGCCGGAGGGCGTCCGGCTCAGGATGGCCTCGACGTCGTGCGCGAACCCCCTGTCCAGCATCTCATCCGCCTCGTCCAGCACCATGAAGCGGACCGATTGCAGGTCAAGCGTGCCTTGCCGGATGTGGTCCAGTGTCCGGCCGGGGGTACCGATGATGATCTGGGCGCCGGTCTTCAGCGCGGTGTATTCCGGCCTGTACGACCGGCCGCCGTATAGCAGCGTGCAGCGCAGCGAGCGCGGCGACGCCATTGCCTCCGTTATTCCGGCCACCTGTATGGCCAGCTCGCGCGTCGGAACCAGCACCAGTGCCTGGACGCGCCGGTCGGATGGGTCGCACTGTTCTGCCAGTGGTATGGCGAATGCCAGGGTTTTTCCCGACCCCGTACGTGCCTGCCCAATCACGTCCCGGCCCGCCAGAAGAAGGGGAATGGTCTTCTTCTGGATTGGCGTGGGTTCCGATATGTCCATGCGGGAAAGCGCCGCCCTCGTGGAGGCCTGCAGTGCCATTGCAGCAAACACCGGAGCGGAGGAGACGGAGGGGGCATCGCGCGAGGTTGGAGCCGCTTGGTCAAGCTGATCTGCGTCGAACGGCCCCTCGGGTCGTGAGACTGACCGTGTCGAGGAACTGCCGCGCTGCGTCTTGAAGCACGGAGAGCAGTAAACCGGGCGGTCCTGGCTTGGCCGGAACGGGACTGTGGTGGAAGTGCCGCAAACGGCGCATACGGCCTGATGACGGCGCCTGTAGCCGGCGTTAGCACGCCGGACAGTGGTGGACTGTATTGCCATGAGGAAACGGACTCCTTATCCCAATGGGCCACAAAAGCGAAAGACGGGATCAGTCCGTTATCCTGTGTGTAGCCTTGGTGCGAAATTATGGTGTCGGCCCATTCTAACAGAAAACGGACAAGATGGCTCCCTCTCGTCAGGGTAGACCTACGGAGCCTGCGAAATGGTCGCGCGCTCACCCCCGCATTGCGGGCGGTATGGTCGCGTGCTTTAATTGGGCCGCTGTGACCAATGCCTCGAACAGACTCTGGGGCGCCGCCGCGCTCGCCGCGCTGATGCTCCTCGCGGCGGCCGCGTGCGGGCACAGGATGGTCGAGCCGGAAGCCTCGCCGCAGCCCGCGGGTCCGCCGTGCGGTGAGCACGCCACAGTCGAACGCACACCCGTCGCGGATGGCGTGTACGCCTACCCCACGGAGGCGCTCGACCCGCCGTGGCTGGACGAGCGCAGGTCGGACCAGATTGCCGATGCTGACCGCCTCGACGTGTTCTGCGACTTCCGCTTCGTCGACCTCGTGGAGGAGAGCGGCATCACCTTCCGGCACCGGCCGGTGGACGACGCGGCCCGCACCTACAAGGCCGTCCACTACGACCATGGCAACGGCCTGGCCGTCGCTGACGTGGACGGCGACGGCCTCCACGACATCTACTTCGTGAACCAGATTGGCGCAAACCAGCTGTGGCGCAACCTGGGCGGCGGCCGGTTCGAGGACGTGACGGCGGCCGCGGGCGTGGCCGTCGACGACCGAGTGAGCGTGAGCGCGTCCTTCGCGGACATCGACAACGACGGCGACCCAGACCTGTACGTCACCGCCGTCCGCGCCGGCAACCTGCTGTTCGAGAACGACGGCGCGGGCAGGTTCCGCGACATTACGGCCGCCTCCGGCACGGGCTACGCGGGCCACTCCTCCGGCGCCGTGTTCTTCGACTACGACGCGGACGGCCTGCTCGACCTGTACGTGACAAACGTGGGCCGCTACACGTCGGAGCAGCAGCGGCCGGTGTCGCGCGATGAGCCCCTCGCCGAGTACGAGTCGGGCAGCTACGAGTTTCTCAACGGCCTGGAGGACGCGTTCGAGGGTCATCTGTACCCGGACCGCTCGGAGAGCAGCGTGCTGTACCACAACCTGGGCGGCGGCCGGTTCGCGGACGTCACGGAGGAGGCCGGCCTGGCGGATGCGGCTTGGTCCGGCGACGCCACGCCCCTGGACGCAAACGGCGACGGTCTGCCGGACCTGTACGTGCTCAACATGCAGGGCCACGACCGGCTCTACTTGAACGCCGGAGGCCGCTTCGTGCTCAGCGAGGACGCATTCCCGCGCACGCCCTGGGGCGCGATGGGCGTCAAGGCGTTCGACTACGACAACGACGGCGACGTTGACATCTTTGTGACCGACATGCACTCGGACATGAGCGAGGACATTGGGCCGGAGAGGGAGAAGGATAAATCCAGGATACAGTGGCCGGAGAGCTTCGTGCAGAGCAACGGCCGCAGCATCTACGGCAACGCATTCTACGAGAACCAGGGCGACGGCACCTACCGGGAGATGTCCGACGAGCTGGGCGCGGAGACGTACTGGCCCTGGGGCCTCAGCGTGGGCGACCTCAACGCCGACGGCTACCAGGACGCGTTCGTCACGGGCAGCATGAGCTTCCCATTCCGCTACGCCGTCAACTCGCTGCTGCTCAACAACCGCGGCGAGGGCTTTGTGGACAGCGAGTTCATCCTGGGCGCGGAGCCGAGACGCGACAGGCGAACGGCCTCACCAGCGTTCGAGATCGACTGCGCGGGCGTCGACCGTCTACACCGCCTCTGCGAAGAGGAGGGCCTGAGCGGCCGCGTCGAGGTATGGGGCTCCATCGGCTCCCGCTCCTCCGCCGTGTTCGACATGGACGGCGACGGTGACCTGGACATCGTGACAAGCGACTTCAACGCGGGGCCGCAGCTGCTGGTGAGCAGCCTGGCAGAATCGCTGGACAGGCTCAGCTATGTGAAGGTGTCGCTGGAGGGCACCGAGTCCAACCGCGACGGGCTGGGCGCGACCGTGACCGTCCATGCTGGCGGCAACACGTACACCCGCGTCCACGACGGCAAGTCGGGATACCTGTCGCAGAGCCTGCTGCCGCTCTACCTCGGGCTGGGCGACTCGCCCTCAATCGAGAGCATTGAGGTGGCGTGGCCATCCGGGCGGCGGCAGAGCGTGTCAGGCCCGCTGGACGTGAACCAACTTGTGCACGTGCGGGAGGAGTAGGGCGGCGGAGGCTCAGCCTGTCGCGAGCCTCCGCGCGTAGTCCGCTCACGCCCTTCGACAGGCTCAGGGTGAGCGAACTCGCGATAGCCCGCTCATGGTGAGCCTGTCGAACCATTTGAGCGGGCCTGAGTCCACGGGACACGGGCACCGCCCGTTGTCCGGCCTGCGGCAACCCGCTAGACTTGTGCCATGATCCTGCTCACGCCGAGCCCGCGAATGACGTCCCTCGCCTTCATGAGGCGTGTGTTGCTGCCGGCTGTCGCGATGGCGGCCGTGGTACTGTCGGTCGTGGGCTGCGCGCCCGCAGAGCCTACAGTCCCTCCGACGCTTGAAGGCTTGCCGCCTGACGTCATCCTTCACGGCGGCCGCGTGATCACGATGGAGCCGGACATGACTCGCGCGGAGGCGATAGCTGTGCGCGGCGATGAGATCGTCGCCGTGGGCAGCAGTGACCAGCTGCTGGCGCTGGCGGGGCCGTCCACGCAGGTCGTCGACCTACAGGGCAGGGCGCTGCTGCCCGGCTTCATCGACGCCCACAACCACATCTTCAGCGAGGCAATCCGCACGCGAAACCCGTCGCTTCAAGAGGCCCAGGACTACGCTCTGAGCTTGGGCATCACCGCAATGGCCGACATGTCCGTTGAGGCGCCCGTGCTCCTCGCACTGCGCAACTTCCACGATGCGGGCAGGCTGCGTGTCCGCACGAGCGTTTACCCGCCGTACAACCTCCACTGCGGCGAGTTGCTCGGTCACTGGTACGCTGAATTTCCGCCGGAACGCGACCCCGACGCCATGCTGCGAATTCTCGGCGCAAAGATCTTCCCCGACGGCTGGACGTGCGACCTGCTGCCGGCCTTCAGCTTTGAGCTGCGCGACGCCCCCGACGCGGAGAGCAGCCGCGGCCACCTGCTCGTCGGGCCGGACGAGCTTGCCCGCGTGCTCGCCGAGCTGGAGGCGATGGGCTATCAGGCGGCTGTGCACGCGCTCGGCGACCGCGCAGTCGAGAATGCGCTGGACGCCATCGAGAGCGTGCTCGCGGGCGCGCCGAACGACCTGCGCCATCGCATCGAACACAACATGTTCATCCGTCCTGACCTGATGGGCCGGTACGGAGAGACGGGCGCAGTGCCCGTAATCTGGGGCTCGGGGGCGTGCCACATCCGAAATACGTCGTGGCGCGACTCGGATGGCCGGCTGACGCATCGCTGGGGCGGGCCAGAGTCGCACCCGTGGATCAACCCCTGGCGTTCGCTTCTTGACGCCAATCCGGGGCTGCCCGTTGCATTCCACAGCGACATGTCGTGGGGCGAGCCGGGCCCTCTGGCCTATCTCTACAGCCTGGTCACACGCAACGAGGTGTTTCTGGACGATTCGCCCATATGCGAGGCGCCGGAGTGGTTGAAGCACGAGGCCGTTGACGTCGAAGACGCGCTGCGCATGATGACCACGGGCGCGGCCTACGCGCTGCTCATGGAGGAGAGGACCGGCTCGCTCAGGCCTGGCAAGCTCGCCGACCTGATCGTGCTGTCGGACGACCCGCTGGAGACCGACCCTGAGTCGCTGCACCGGCTGGAGGTGCTGGTGACGATGGTCGGCGGGCGCGTGGAGCACTGCGCAGCATCGGCTGAGTCGCTGTGCCCCGGATACGCGGAGGGCGGCTAGGCCTGCAGCGCGCGCGTGGCCCTGCGTCTGCCCTGGCTCCAGGTGATCATGAAGGCCATCACGCCCACGGCTATCACCAGTCCGGATGCGCGGAACACGTCCTCGATGCTGCCGCCGCTCTCGATGAGGCTGCCGCCCACAGAGCCGGTGAGCACGCCCATGATGAGGACGGCATTCGTGAAGCCGATCAGCGTGCCGTAGCCGTAGATCCTGCCCAGGTCCGTGGTGATGGCCAGCGAAGAGGGAAGAGCGGCGCTCTCCGATAGCCCCAGAATCAGGAACAGCACCAGCAGCACCATGACGGTGCTGGCCAGAGGTAGCGCCTCCGTGCCGGCTGCCATCAGCAACCCTCCGCCGACGACCAGCAGGCTGCGCGGTACGTGGTCGGCCAGGCGCCCGAACAGCGGCTGGAATATGCTCGAAATGATTGCGCGCGAGCCGATCACCAGGCCAACAAGCGTCGCGCTGGCCAGAAGCGATTCGGTCATGAATATGGCAATGAAGGTGAATACGGACCCCATGCCCAGGCCAAAGGTGTAGTTGAAGATCATCAGTGACCACACGCGCAGGTCGCCGGCCATCTCGCGGAAGCTGGGCACCACCACATCATCCTCTCTTCTCCCGCCTGATGTATCCGGTAACAGGAACGTCACCATGAGCACCGCCACCACCGCGGCGGCGGCCAGTGTGAGGAACGTGGCGTCCACGCCGAAGTTGTCCTTGAGCACTCCGCCAACCAGCGGCCCGGCGCCGAACCCCGCCGTGAACGACACCATGAACATGCCCATGTAGCGCCCCTCATGGCCCCTGGGCGAAAGCTCCCCGACCATCGCAAGCGCTGACGGGAACATGCAGGCTGCGCCGATACCCATACCCATGCGCAGCAGCGTGACGATCTGGTACGAGTCGGCCATGGACAGCCCGATGCCGATAAACACGTACACGGAGAGCCCGGCGAGGATGAAGCGACGCCTGCCCAGTCGATCGCCCAGCCTGCCGACGATTGGAGTGAGGGGCGTCTGCGTGATCGCAAAGCCTGAGAATGCGAGGCCCAGCCACACTCCCGATGCGCCCAAGTCTCGCACGAACACCGGCAGAATGGGCACCACCATGCCCAGCCCGCTGGCCATCACGAACATGGAGAACCACAAGATAGCAAAAGCCCGCCATCGGCGGGCCGTCGAGGTGGACTCTAGAGCCGGGGTGTTCACTTCAGGTGCCTGACCGCGATTGTATCACTCGGCACGCCTACCGCACAACAGGCAGGAATAGGTACGGCGGTGTGCTGGAGCTAACCGTTGACACCCCCACAGTGCGAAAGTATCCTGTACTTGAGCCGTTCGACTGTTGCAAGGCCGAAATCTTGCGAGAGAGGGGGCACATTGCAGCAGTACGACCAGCATGAGTGCTACGGGTCCCTCATTCTCAGGCTGAAGGGCGTCAATTGCTTCTAGGTAGTGCGTAGGTCTCCAGCGACTTTGTATTACTCCCTTATGAATGCGAACGAGCGACAGCAACCGCTTCCCGGCTTAACTCCCCGACTTTCGTACCCCTTTGGAACTGAGCACGCCCGCTCCTCGGGCGACCCATCGCCAAACGGTGGTGGCAACGCTGAGCGCCTTGCCCTATACCGGAGATTTGAGGATCGGCTCTCCACTGGCTCATTCCTGACTCGCAAAGTGGTGTCATACCAGGGAAACCGACGCGCACCGGGGTTTCGCTGGATGAAGTACAAGGAGGCATTCTCCGCAGCCTTGGTGGGCCACCTCATAGATGACGTCAAGCCCACCTCTGTCCTAGACCCATTCGCAGGCATCGGCACTACGCCCCTCTTGGCCGCCGGCCGTGGCCTATCAGCCACCGGCATCGAGATAATGCCCATAGGGGTGTTGACTGGAAACGCGATTGCCCTCGCTGCCAACGGCCTGAGCTCGGCTGACTTTAGATGTGCTGCGTCTGCTATTCTTGACCACGGCCTGTCGGGCGCCGAACCTGGGCCAGAGTACGCGTTTCCCCATGTGCGAATTACGGCGTCGGCGTTCCCTCCTGAAACCGAGATAGAGATCGCGAAAGCGCGGGAGTTCCTGAATGCAGTGGACGACTCCGAAACCCGCGCCATACTCGACTTCGCCTGCATGAGCGTTCTGGAGGAAGCGAGCTACACTCGCAAGGACGGACAGTACCTGCGATGGGACTACAGGTCTGGGCGGCCCCTGAGAGCACGCGTTCACAAAGGGCCGGTCCTGACTTTCGCAGCCGCTCTCGAGGCCCGCTTGGGCGAGATGTCAGAGGATCTGGAACCATTGAAGCGGAGGTACGGTGGCGGCCGTCCGGAACTCGTCGAGGGCTCCAGCCTGGACCAACTAAGACGGCTGCCGGACGGCTCTTTCGATCTGGTTGTGACGTCGCCGCCTTACGCCAATCGCTACGACTACACGAGGACATACGCCTTAGAGCTTGCGTGGCTCGGATACAACGATCAAGCGTTCGGCATCCTTCGCCAGAGGTTGCTGTCCGCCACCGTTGAGAACAGGTCCAAGATGGGCTACCTGCAGAAACAGTACGGCGACTCGCCGCTACTAGCAGCCGCGATAGAAATGTACGAGGGTCAGGGCGCGCTGAACGAAGCACTCTCCATTCTCAGGGAACACGCTAGTGAGTTGAGCAACCCTCACGTGATACGCTTGCTGGAAGGGTACTTCCTCGAAATGGCCTTGGTTGTTGCCGAACTGGGGCGCATTGTAGCGCCGGGAGGCGCCGTGTTCATGGTCAACGACAACGTGCAGTATCATGGCGAAGAGGTGCCGGTGGACCTGATCTTATCTGACTTCGCCGAGCAATCTGGATTCACTTGCGAGCACATCTGGGCGCTGCCGCGAGGAAAGGGGAACTCCAGCCAACAAATGGGGCGCTTTGGACGTCGAGAGCTTCGGAAGTGCGTGTACAAGTGGGTACGGTGTCAATGAACAAGCAGGAAGACGCAAAGAGGCGTTCGTCAGTCATCGCCCAGCGAATCCAAGAGAGGACGGATATCGCTCTACGCCAGATCATCGATGAATTCTCTGATGAGTTGACGTTCACACCTCTGGACGGACTGATGATAAGCCAGGCAGCGTGGGCTCACGTTGCCGCCTCCGGCTTCAACCCCAAACTCGTATTTGCCCATCCCGACTTGCTAAGGAAACACCCGCGCATCTCCACGTACTATCGCGGTATTGCTTTGCTTCCGCGGAAGCGCGTCAGTGAATTGGCATCTCCAGTCGACTCCTGGGAGGAGGGCAGACGCGCAAGCGAGATCCAGGAAGCGCAGGCCCTGCGCGTAGCGCGACTGTACAATGCCGTCATTTCGTCCATTATCGAGGGCTCCACGGGATGGACGCTGGAGAACGGTTACAGGAACATCATCGCCAACATGGGCATCGGTTTGGACGGGACCGTGCGCAATCTAATCGGCCAGGACGCGGAGCAGCTCATCAAGACCAGAATCAGGGATTGGCTTGACAGCCGACAGCTTATAGCAGGTCGGAACGAAGACCAGACCAGGTTCGAGCTGCCCAGCGGCTACGCGATGCGCTTTGGATCAGAGCCGGACATCGAGTTTAGCCGGATTGTCTCCGGTGAAGCTAGGGTTGTTGCCACGATAGAGATTAAGGGAGGGAAGGATCGCGCCGGCGCGCTGGAGAGACTGGGAGCTGTCCAGAAGAGCTTTCAGGCAACTCCCCCCGGTTGCATGAACATTCTCATCGCAGGTGTCGTAACAAGAGAAATGGAGAGCCGTCTTGCTGAGATGGGTGTTGGCCGCGTATTCATGCTTGACGAACTCGCCAACGATGGTGATTCCTGGCTAGGCTTCCTGAACGAGGTCTTCCACTACACGGTGCGAATCACGCAGGCGGTCATCACTTAGAAACCGTATAGGCCGGGTTGGCGCTCCCTGAGCTCAGCCCCGTGTGAGTGGCCAGCAGGCGCCCAACGTGGTAGAAAGTCGCCAAGTCAGAGAATCTCGGCCGTGGCGGAAGCCAGCCCCCTAGACTGCTCTGCGCACCGTACGGCCGCGCGTCAGCAACGCCGCAGCAGCGAACAGCGTCGTGGCCACCAGCGCCATCGCCGGCCCGGACGGCAGGTCGACGTAGTACGACAAGTATAGGCCGGTCACCGCCGACGTGGCTCCAAGAAACGCACCTAACGCCATGACCTCCACGAACCTCTTCACGAGCAGGTAGGCGGTGGCCGCGGGTGTTATCAACATCGCCATGACCAGTACAATGCCCGCCGCCTGTATGCCAATGACGATAACCAGCGCGAGAAGAGCGAGCAGCACGTACTCCAACAGACTCGTGTTGATACCGACTACGGATGCGCCAACTTCGTCGAACGTCGTGTATACAAGCTGGCGGTGAAAGCCGTAGAGCCCAGCCAGTACTACGGCCGTCATACCAAGGGAAACGAATACGTCTGTCTGCGATACGCCCAGCACCTGCCCGAGCAGCAGGTCCTCTATGTCCACGCTGATACCGTCGGCCCTGGACAGCAACACGAGGCCCAGAGCAAACGTGCCGGCGAAGATGATGCCAATGGACGTATCCTCGCTGATGCCCGTTCGCCTGCTAACTAGGCCTATTAGCACTGCAACCGCTATTCCTGCGGGAACCGCGGCGAAGAACGGGCTTACGCCCAGCAGGAATGCCACTACCATGCCCGGCAGGACGGCATGAGCAAGAGCGTCGCCCATGAAGGCGCGCCCGCGGGTGATGACGTATGCGCCCACCAGAGGACACATCACGCCGACCAGCACGGAGACGATCATGGCCCGCACCATGAAGCTGTACTGGAAAGGGTCCAGAACGTAGTCCACTATGCAGTCCCGCTCCCGGAGGTGAAGTGGCCCGGGGCAAACTCAATGCTGTGGGAGCCGTACAACTCCTCCAGCACCTCCGTCGTGAATGCCTCGCTAGGGGGGCCGTAGGCGCAAACGTGGTGGTTGATGCACAGCACCAGGTCGAATCGCTGCGACAGGTTCGTTAGGTCGTGCGTTGCCAGCAGTACGATCTTGCCTTCGTCACGAAGCGTCTGCAGCACCTCAACGATGCCCTCCTGGCCGCTCACGTCCACTCCGCTGAATGCCTCGTCAAGGAGCACGCAGCAGGCCTCCTGCGCCAGAGCACGAGCGATGAACACGCGTTGGCGCTGCCCGCCGGAGAGCTCCGTTATCAGGGAAGAGCGCTGCTCCCACATCTCCACGCGCTCCAGGCAATTCCTCACCGCATCGCGGTCTCGGCGGCCGAGCTGCCGGAACAGGCCCAGTTTCCAGGTGCGTCCCATTGTGACCACGTCGGTCACAGTGGCGGGAAAAGCCCAGTTGATGCTGTCTCGCTGTGGCACGTAAGCCAAGGCGCCCCTCGCGGACGCCGCCCCCAGCAGCTTTATGTTGCCCTGCGCCACGGGTAGCGTTCCAGCAATGGCGCCGAATAGCGTGCTCTTGCCGGCTCCGTTGGGTCCCAGGACGCCCGTAAGGGTGCCGGGCCCCACAGAGAATGAAACATCGGCTATAGCGGTGTGCCCGCCGCGAACAACGCAGAGACCCTCGCAGACAATTCCGGGATCGACAGTCTCCCTCATTTCGCTTCTCCACGTTCGACTGAGGCGCGTGGTCTTCCTCGCGCCCGGCGGGTTTCCCTGAAGTGGCTGAAACCTGGTATCAATACCTCAGTTGGACTGGGGTCATTCCGCTGAAGCATGGATTCTGAGCCAACCCCGAATGGGTATTGCGCAGGTATGCGCTCATGAGTGACCATCTGGTAGAATAGCATATCCGATGCGGCACATCAAGCGGAAGGACGCTCCACTGGATGTCCCGGACCCGCTCAACGAGGGCGGTGCGATTCGGACCGGCAACTGCCTGGAGTTCTCAATGATCTCGGGCCATCGACTGCGAGACCTGAGACCGGAGGTCAGAAATGGCGCCGTCGGTTAGAGCTTTCCTCAGGAACCTGAGAGTGCCTATGCCGTGGCGGCTCCGGTCCAAGCTGGCTGCGCTCAACAACATCAGGAAGGTGACGAGAGCGCGGTGGTGCTGCGGCAATACGGGCCAACCTGGCTGTTGAGAGTGAGTGGAGGCTCCCGGAGGGAGTCACACGAAAGCAGGTTTCCCAGGATTCTGAGTCGCCGCTAGAGAGCCCGGACGGCCTCCTCAATGGCGTTAGTGGCTTCCTGGTAGGCAGTTCTCGGTGGAAACACCAGCGGCTCTCCGAAGTGGACCTCCACCGAACCGCGCCTCAAGATTGGGTACTTGGCCGGGCTGCCAAATCGTTTGATCTGCAGCTTCATGGGCACAACCGGCAGGCGTCCCTCCACGGCAACGAGACCGGTGCCGTTCTTGAACGGCAGGATCGGGCCGCCGACAGTCAGCTTACCCTCGGGGTAGATCAGCACCGACCAGCCGCTGTCCAGTATTTTGCCCATGTTTTCGAGGCTGGGGCGTATTGGGCCATCCTGCGCCAGTGGAAAGCCGTTGCCCAGAAGAGGGTTGAGCACCGAGCGTACAGGGTTTCGCCACAGCTTCGCGGCGGCAGCAATGGCCAACCGGCGTCGCCACGTCTGCGGAATGGCCTTGATGATGAGCGGGTTGTCCAAGCCAAGGTGATGGTTTGACGCGAACAACACCGGGCCTTGAATGCCCTGGAGCCTGTCCTGTCCATGCACACTCAGGCTATAGGGCGCCAGCACGACCGGGAACAACATGGTGCGCTGCAGGAAGCCCCGCGCCATCCGGCACCACCAGCGCATTCCCCACGCGGGGAACCGGTTCGTAACAGGATTGGCCGCGCTTTCATCAAGCATCCGCTGGAGCCGGCCCACGGTCGTTTCCTCGTCAACTTGGCTCTCGTCGAGGTAGACGCCCAGGTTTGATTCCACGGCGGACAGCAGCTCGACTCTCCCAAGGGAGTCCAGACCCAGGTCGTTTCCGAGGGTCATGGCGTGGGTCACTTCCTTCGCATCCACCGGCGCCACCTCGGCGATGATCTCCGCGAGGCTCGGCGCGCCGTCTCGCCGACGTGCTGATGTCGCATCTGGCCGACTCGGCGCAGCCGACGGCGTTCTCATCGGTCCGCTTTCGGCTATGCCGGTCAGAGTCTCGATCAGGGCAGGCTTCTTCACCTTTAGCGTGTGGGTACGCGGAAAGTCCTCCTCTGGCCACACGGTGAAGCCTCGTACGTGCTGCTGTTCCGCAAGCTGCGCGTTTGCCCACGAGACGATAGCTTCGGGATCGTGGTCGTCCGCGAGAATGAGCGCCGCATGGACCTCAACGCTCCCATTGCGCGGCAGGCCGACCACCGACGAATCAGTCACGCCAGGGTGCCGGTTTAGCACCGCTTGTATGTCGTCGGGGTAGACGTTCTGGCCGCTGGGCAGGACTATCATGTCCTTCAAGCGTCCGCGTATGTGCAGGAAACCCTGCTGGTCAAAGTGGCCCAGATCACCGGTCCTGTACCAGCCGTCCACGAATGCTGCCGCCGTCTGATCCGGTGCGTTGTAGTAGCCGGGGGAGATGCTCTCTCCGCGCACCAGGATTTCGCCCTCGCTGCTGATTGCCACTTCTACGTTGGGCAGCGGACGCCCCACGGAGCCCGGTCTGCGGTCCTCCAGCGTGTGGTTGCTTATGACGGGAGATGCCTCCGTAGCGCCGTAGCCCTGAACGATCTTTACACCCATCAGCTCCCACTTCCGGCCCAGATCCGGGTCCAGCGCAGCGCCGCCGGAGACGATGAAGTCCAGCTTGCCTCCAAACTGCCGGTGGACACGCCCGAACAGGCGCCTCCGCAGACGGAACGGAGTCTTTTCCGCCAGCTTCATCAGCTTGCCCCAAAGCGCCTCCTTGCCCTGCAGACGCACCTGCCGCTCGATGCCGTTCATCAGCAGTTCAAGTCCTTGGGGCACCAGCAGCAGCGTGGTTACGCGGCGCTCGCGCATCGTGCGGGCAAGCACTGCCGGCTGACGGCTGGTGGGGTATGTTACGCTGGCGCCAAAATGGAGCACAGCCAGCAGGCCGCCCATCTGCTCGTACATGTGGCTCAGGGGAAGGATTGACAGGAGCCGGCTGGAGGTATCGCAGGTTATGTACTGCGTAATGCCCTCGATATTGGCGGTCAGATTGCGATGGGTCAGCATCACGCCCTTGGGGTCTCCCGTTGTGCCTGAGGTGAACATGATTTCCACAAGGTCGTCGGGATGGATGTCCACTGGTTGCGGCTCCGGCAGTTCGTAGATGACGCTCTCCATCTCCTCGAAAGTGATTTCCGGCACTCCGAGGTCAGCGTCGCCTTTGGGCGTATAGCGGGAGGTGAAGGCCAGCCTCGGCGAGGTGTGGGCTATCACTCGGCTCACGTAGTCTGGGGCGCTGCGAAGGTCCAGGGGTATTACCACCGCACCTGCTCTCACACATCCCAGGAACGCCAGCACCCACTGCGGGGAGTTCGGTCCCCACAGCACCACCTGGTCGCCCTTGGACAGCCCGCGGGACTGGAGCAACGAGGCCACCTGGCCGGACTCGCTCCAGAGCCTGCTGTAGCTCCAACGCAGGTACCGGAAGCCGGGCTTGAACAGCAGGGCGTCGCGCGAGCCATAGCGGCGCGCTCTGCTCTGCAGGAAGTCAACCAGCGTTCTCTCCATGGCGGAGTCAGTTCTATAGGCCGCTTGATCCATCCAGTCCTCCCGTCGGCAACTCGACGGCGCGCGAGTATGACATGTGCTCGTCCAGCATCGCCCGCAGCGCGGCTTTTGCGCCGGTACGCATTGGAGGAAAGTGAGCGAAGCAGATGGCATCGAAATCAATGCGCAGCAGCTTCTCCAGGGAGGCCAAGGCCTGCACAGGATCCTCGCTGACTGCTGCTGCCGGCGGGCTGAGCCGCCAGCCCATTCTGTACTGTAGCGAGTCCCCAGTGATGACGAGGCGACGGTCCGGCACGTATAGCGCAATGCTGCCGGCGGTGTGCCCTGGCAGGTGCACCGCACGCACCGGCAGGGTGAACGGCACCTCGTCTCCGTCCTCCAGCTCCACGTCCACTGGGATAGGCCCTCCGCTAATCCTGTGAAGAACGGGCGGGGCAAAGCGCGCAACCAGCGGCCCGCGGATTGGGCTGGACTGAACGTACCGACCGGTCAGTACGGCTGAATCCAGGCGGTGAGCCATCACCGAGATGCTCCTTCCCGCCACCAGTTCCGTGACGCCGGATGCGTGGTCAGGATGGTGGTGAGTGAGTACGAGTGAGCGAACCGCGTCGAGGGAGATGCCAAGGGCATCCAGGCCGCTGGTGATGATGCCTGAGCTCCCGCGCATTCCCGCGTCGACGAGGAGGGCTTGGCCGTCCGCGAGGAGCAGCGTGACCCTCGCACCAAGGGCGCGAATTTGGTACACGCCATCAGCAACCCAAATGGGATTGCCCAGCTTCACCTGCCAGCCTCCATTGGGCAACACATAGTTCAGCCCCTCCGTTGACCTTGGGCTCCAGAGGCAAAGTATGCCATTTGCCTCCAGCCAAATCAAGACGGCCCTGCATTCGATGACCGAAGCTCATTCGAGCCTAATGCGCCTCGTCTCACCGAATTTGGCGCGCGGTATTGACGTATGCCGTATGAGTACGATATACTACGGACATGACAAAGCGACTACAGGTAATGCTGAACCATGAGGAATACGGCGAGATAGAGACCTACGCCCGGGGCAGTAGAATGACCGTAGCGGAGTGGGTACGGCAAGCACTGCGCAGAGCCAGACAGGGCGCAGCTGGAAGCTCAGTGAGGGAAAGTTCGGCCACATACTTTACTCAGAGAGGATTAGTATACTATACTACTGCCATGACAAAGCGACTGCAAGTGCTGCTGGATGAGGAAGAACTCGGAGAGATTCAGGACGTGGCACGCGGGCAACGCCTGACTGTCGCCGAGTGGGTGCGCCAGTCCCTGCGTCAGGCCCGGCGGGAATTGCCCGGCGCTCCGGACGTAAAGCTACGCGCCATCGCCGAGGCATATCGCCACTCCTATCCAACCGGTGACATAGGCGCCATGCTGGATGAGATTGAAGCCGGCCGGCAGCTGCAGTGATCTTCATAGACTCCAACATACCCATGTACCTTGTTGGCGCACCTCACGCCAACAAAGACCGCACCCTGGCGCTTCTCACCAAGCTGATTGGGGACGGAGAACGTCTGGTCACAAGCGTGGAGGTGTACCAGGAGATAATTCACAGGTACATTGGGCTCAAGCGTCCGGATGCAATTGACCCAGCGTTCCGAGCGCTCGACGACGTAGCCGACGAAGTGCTGTCGTTCGGTATGCCTGAGGTGCGCGCCGCCAGGGAGCTGATTCGAGCGGGTGGCGGACTGTCCTCGCGTGACGCGCTCCACGTGGCCGTGATGCGCAGCGCCGGCACCAACCGCATTCTAAGCTTCGACGCGGGATTCGACGAGTGCCCGGGCATAGAGCGCCTGGCGTAAGCCGCCCAGGCCCGCAGCCTCGTCGCTATTCGGAGACGCCTGACAAGGCGGACGCAGCGCCCTCCAGCGGCACCTCTCGCTGCTCGGCGTGGGACATGTCGCGGAGCACGACCACGCCGCGGCTGAGTTCGTCATCGCCAAGGATCAGCGCGTAGGGGATGTCCATGGCGTTGGCATAACGCAATTGTGCCCTCAGGCTGCGACCGGCCGGGGCGAGGATTGCTCCTATACCGACGCTCCTCAGCTCCGATGCCAGAGCCACCGCCCGATTGGTGGCCGAGTCTCCCAGGTGGACCACCACTACTCTAAGCGATTCTCGGCCGGGGACCGGCACGCCCTGCCGCTTCAGGTTGAGGATTATGCGCTCCAGGCCTGCCCCAAACCCTATGCCGGGTGTGGGCGGGCCATCCAGTTGCTCCATCAGCCCGTCGTAGCGGCCACCGCCGCAGATGTTGGTCTGCCCGCCTTCCTCCGGCGGCTGAATTTCGAAGACCGTCCTTGAGTAGTAGTCCAGGCCGCGCACCAACCGCGGTTCCACCCGGAAGGGAATGCCCAGCGCGCTCAGGTATCCCAGCAGCCGCTCCCAGTGCTCACGACTGTCCGGGCAGAGGTGCTCGTCAGTGCGCGGCGCTTCGAGAGCCATTTCGATACAGACCGGCTGCTTGCAGTCCAGCAGGCGGAGTGGATTGCGATCAAACCTCACCTTGCAGTCGTTGCAGAGGTGTTCGCTGTGGGGGGCGAAGTGTTCGCGAAGTCGCTGGAGGTAGGCCGGCCTGCTGTCGGAGTCGCCGATTGAGTTCACGAGCAGAGAGAGGTTCCTGAGGCCGAGCTCACTCATGAAGCTCCATGCCAGCTCTATGACCTCGGCGTCCACGGACGGGTCGGCGTCGCCTATGGCCTCCACCCCGAACTGGTGGTGCTGGCGGTACCGTCCTGCCTGCGGACGATCGTAGCGGAATATGGGGCAGAAGTAGAAGAGACGCACCGGCTGGGGAAGGTTGCGCATCCCATGCTCCAGGTATGCGCGACAGACGGGGGCTGTGCCCTCAGGTCGAAGGGCGATGTGGTCACCGCCGCGGTCTTCGAAGGTGTACATCTCTTTCTCGACGATGTCGGTGACCTGGCCTACGCCGCGCACGAAGAGGCCGCTGCTCTCGAACACAGGCGTGTCCAATTGGCCATAGCCGAAGCGGCGCGCGATGTCGCGTGCAACGCCTTCCACGTAGCGCCAGTAAGGCTGGTCCTGGGGCAGGATGTCCGCCGTGCCTCTTGGGGCGCGATACAATTGAGCCCTCCCAAATGTTGAATTCGGCAGATTGAAGGATAGTGCAATAGACGGGGTTTGCCAAGGTGGAAGCCGATTGTATCTCAGTCTGAATCGGGGGCTCGAACCGAGACCTTCGTCTCAGTCACGGCGAGGGCCTTCCCGTTCGCAGAACGCAGGAACTTTAGTTGACCGTGTACTTGTCCAAGCCCAAGTGGTGTAACCGCTCCCATTTCATCCTGAACAACTGGTGAAGGGGCGGCAATACATTCACCTCTATCGTCTGCGTCGCCTCACCCGGCGTTGAGCTACCCGCCCAATGCGTAGGTTACCTTCGTTCTTCATGTAACCATTGGTGCGATTGCGGTCCTGAAGGGCCGAGAGCGTGTAGTAGTCTCGCTTCTCTTTGTTGCACGGAGGACAAAGCAGTGTGAGGTTATCGTAGGCGTTGCTTCCACCGTCGGATCGTGGGCGAATGTGGTCTACCTCCAGTACACGAGCGTCAAAAGTGTAGTCGGCGCCACAGCCCTGGCACAGCGGACCTATGTCCTCTACCAGCTTCCCGTGCTGGGTGCGCGGTGCCGGGTGGCGTTCCCGCGCACGTCCCAGGGGCGTCCGAAACACCACGGCCGCCATTTCTCCAGCATCTGTCCTAGCGGGCGGTGTTGTGGAGAAGAGAACTTGAGGGTTGGCATCAACGAGCAACTGCTTGTTGGCCTCTAGCCGACTCCGTACTAAGTCAAGAGCACCCTTCCAGATGTCTATTCCGACCCACTTACGCCCAAGCCGTTCAGCCGCGATGCAAGTTGTTGCACAGCCCGCAAATGGATCAAGAACCATGTCACCTGGGTTGCTGCTTACTTGGATGAGTCGTTCATAAAGGGCTAGGGGCTTCTGAGTAGGGTAGCCCGCGGCCTTCTTTTCTGGATCTGTAGGGCTGGTAATCTTCGGTACGTCTGTCCACCAGTCATTGATTGGCGTCCCTTCATTCCGCAGGCCTTGGTCAAAATACTTGCCCTTGATAGCTGTTCGGCCACGCTGCAGTGTACCGTCCGAGTAGTCGCGGTAGATCGTGTTAAACACGCACTCCGCCGACTTGGTATAGCGGAGCAGAGTGTCGTGCTTCCTGGGGAAGTCATGTCTAGGAACACCGCCACCTGCGTAGCACCACACTATTTCGTTCCTGAAATTCTCCCGCCCAAATATAGCGTCTAGGAGGCACTTCACCCATGCGTGCGCAGTGTGGTCAATGTGAAGGTACAGGCTTCCATTGTCTGCAAGAACACGATGCATTTCCAGCAGCCGGACGCCCAGCCAACAGAGGAAGGCGCCCATGGCCTCACTGTGGACAGCCTTGGCGGCAGATATGACCTGCCAGACCTCCGGCTCGTCACGCTGTAGAGTTTCCAGCCACTCATCATGTACATCGTCCCGCCAGCGCCAGCGGTCCTGAAAGCTCGCTCCTGAGGCCAAACTGTCCGGCGTGGCGTGGAAGTCACGGCTCTTGTTGAAGGGCGGGTCAGTAGCGATGAGATCGACGGTCCCACTGTTCATGCCCCGCAAGAAGTCGAGGTTGTCTCCGTGAAAGAGTGTGCGGTTTTAGAAGTTGCGCTGGGCCACGGTGATCCTCCTGGGCGTTAGGTGAAGCGCGTCACGCCTAGCTTGCCAAGGCAATCTACAACGGGTAGAATTGTAGCACACTGTGCCAGCGGCGCACTCAAATTCTGTGTGTGCAACAGTGGACTCGCCACCGCACACTTGGAATACAATGGGTGCAGCCATCTCCCCCAAGCCAATCGCGGTTGGGAGAACGGCGAATTCCGCCACTTGGCGGTCGTTCACAATGCGCTTGTAGCTCAGATTGGATAGAGCGCAGCCCTGCGAAGGCTGAGGCCGTGGGTTCAAGTCCCGCCAAGCGCACTATCTCCGTTCGACTGCGGTCGGGTCTGGCCGATCAACCGGCGCCCGCCGCATGGCCCGAATCGCTTCACGCTAAGGAGGAACGATGACGACCACGGAGAATCGCCCCACCGACTACAAGGTCATTGGTACACGTCCCATCCGGCACGACGGCGTGGACAAGGTCACAGGTCGTGCCAAGTACGGCGCCGACATGATCATGCCCGGCCTGCTTTACGGCAAGGTGCTCCGCAGCCCTCATGCCCACGCGCGCATCCTGAGTGTGGACACGAGCCGCGCTGAGGCCCTGCCCGGCGTCAAGGCAGTGGTAACCGGACAGGATATGCCTCGCATCAGCGGCAGGGTGTCTATCGCCGGCGGCGAGGGCGGCGCCATCAACCTGGACTACTACCGCGAAATGATCCTGGCCTCCGAAAAGACGCTCTTCAAGGGCCATCCGGTCGCAGTTGTGGCCGCCGAAAGCCGGCACGTGGCTGAGGAGGCGCTCTCACTCATCGACGTCCAGTACGAGGTGCTGCCCTACGTGCTCACCGCGCCTGAGGCTATGGCGGAGGGCGCGCCTGTGATCCTGGAAGACCTGAGGACGCGTTCGATGGGCCGCGTCACGGAAAACGTGGGAAACGTGGCCACATATGACAAGTACGCGCTCGGCGACTCGGAGGAAGGGTTCCGGAATGCGGACATAGTGGTGGAGCGCGAGTTCACCACGTCCACCGTCCATCAGGGCTACATTGAGCCGACGAACTCCACGGTGCTCTGGAACCCCGACGACGAGGTCACCGTGTGGACCAGCAACCAAGGCCCGTTCTACGTGCGCCGCGCCACCGCCGCGCTCCTTGGCCTCTCGGAGTCCCAGGTACGGGTCATGCCAATGGAGATTGGCGGCGGGTTTGGGGGCAAGATTCTCTGCTATCTTGAGGCGCCTGCCGCGCTGCTCTCGCGCAAGACCGGCCGCCCCGTCGAGATTGTGATGAGCAGGGCGGAGGTGCTGGAGGCCACCGGGCCAACGTCCGGCTCGTACATGCGCGTGAAGATCGGCGCAACCAAGGACGGAAAGATCACCGCTGCGGAGGCGTACCTGGCCTTCGAGGCGGGAGCCTATCCAGGCTCGCCCGTTGCGGGCGCCGCCCGGTGCATGTTCTCGCCGTACGCCATCGAGAACGTCACGATCGATACCTATGACGTCATAGTCAACAAGCCTAAGACAGGCGCGTACCGGGCGCCGGGTGCGACGCACGGCTCCTTCGCCGTCGAGACCATCGTAGACGAGATATGCCGCTCGCTCGACATCGACCCGATGGAGTTCAGGATCCGAAACGCCTCCGCAGAAGGAGACCGCCGGTCCGACGGCGTCGTGCACCCACGCGTTGGGAACCTGGAGACCCTGCATGAGGTCGTCGCCAGCGACCACTGGAACACGCCGCTTGAAGGCCCGAACCGAGGGCGGGGTATCGCGAGCGGCTACTGGGGCAATGGCGGGCTGGAGTCCAGCGCCACGCTGAGCGTCAACTCCGACGGCAGCGTGAGCCAGGTTACCGGCTCCGTGGACATCGGCGGTACGCGGGCCTCCACGGCCATGCACGCTGCGGAGGTGCTGGGCATCCGCGCGGAGGACGTGCACCCCATCGTCGGCGATACGGGCGCCATCGGCTACACCGCCGTCACCGGCGGCAGCCGCACCGCCTTCGCGACCGGCTGGGCCACCTACGAGGCGGCGCATGACGTGGTCAGGAAGATGAAGGAGCGCGCCGCCCTGATCTGGGAAACCTCGGCTGAGCAAGTCGACTTTGCCGATGGCGCATTCAGTCACAGGGCGAACCCGGAGCAACAGATGACGTTCAAGGAGCTGGCGGCGAGGCTCATGGACACGGGCGGCCCGGAGATTGGCAGCGCCACAGTCAGCCCCAAGGGCGTGGGCCCGTCCTTCTCAACCCACCTGGTTGACGTGGAGGTGGACCCGGAGACGGGCAAGGTGGACATTCTGCGCTACACGACCTTCACCGACGTGGGCAAGGCCATTCACCCAAGCTACGTGGAGGGCCAGATTCAGGGCGGCGTCGTGCAGGGCATAGGCTGGGCTCTCAATGAGGAGTACTACTACGACGCAGTCGGGCGGATGGCGAACTCCAGCCTGCTGGACTACCGGATGCCCACCTCGCTTGACCTGCCGATGATCGATGCGGTGCTGGTTGAGGTGCCGAATCCCGGCCATCCGTACGGCGCCCGTGGTGTCGGTGAGATTCCGCTGGTGCCGCCCGTGGCCGCCATTGCGAACGCCATCTACGACGCCGTAGGCGTGCGGATGCAGCAGACTCCAATGTCGCCCGGCCGCGTCCTGGAGGCACTCTGGGACAGCGAGCGGGAGGCCTAGGGCAACTCAGCTACTCGGCACTTGCTGCTGCTCGTACATCAAGTACGGAATGTTGACGGCTCAAAACGAAACGCGTGACTCGGAGCTCCCTCAGCAACAGGAGGAATGAGATGGTACAGGTACAGGCGGAGAGGGCCACCAGGCCGCAGTCCTTGGCGGGCATACGTGTGCTGGACTTCACTTGGGTGCGCGCTGGCCCGTGGGGTTGCCGGTGGCTGGGAACGCTCGGCGCGGAGGTCATCAAGATCGAGTGGCCGCAGAACCCGGACATGATTCGCAATCCCGGTCTCATGAGCCTGCCTGGCATTGAGCCGAGCCTCAACTCCAACTACATGTTCAACGACACGAACGCCAACAAGATGGGCGTGACGCTCAACGTACGCTCGGAGAAGGGCATGGGCTTGCTCAAGCGGCTAATCGAAGTCTCGGACGTCATCGTCGAGAACTACAGCTCCCGCGTGCTGCAGAGCTGGGGCCTCCCATTCGAGGAGCTGAACAAGATCAAGCCCGGCATAATCTACGTCTCGCAGGCCGGTTTCGGCCACACGGGGCGAAATCACACCTACCAGACGATGGGCCCCGTCGCTCAGGCATTGTCCGGCATGACCCACCTCTCAGGGCTGCCGGGCGAGGAGCCGTCAGGCTGGGGCTGGTCGTACCTGGACGATACGGGCGGCATGTACACCGCAATGGGCGCGCTGACCGCTCTCAACCATCGCAACATGACCGGTCAGGGGCAGCACGTCGACCTTTCACAGATGATCATTGGCATACCGCTCAACGGCCCGGCGCTGCTTGACCTCACGATCAACGGCAGGAGCGTGCGGCGTGAGGGTTTCCCGCCCGGCAACCGCGCCCACTGGCCCGGCACGCCTCTGGTGCACAACTACCGCGGCCCCGTCGTCGCGCCGCACAACGCCTATCGAACAAAGGGCGGCGGCTATTACGACTGGTGTACCATCGCATGCTTCTCCGACGCCGAGTGGTGCAGCCTGGTAGAGGTGATGGGCTCGCCCGAGTGGGCCTGCTCGGAGCGGTTCGCCACGCTGCGAGGCCGCCTGGAGAATCAGGAGGAGCTTGACCAGCTCATCGAGTCCTGGACGCTGACGGTTGAGCGATACGAGATCATGGAGCGCTGCCAGGCTGCCGGGGTCCGCTCCATGCCCGTGCAGAGCAACAGGGACCGGGTGGCCAACGACCCTCAGCTGCGTCACCGAGAGATGTACAAGGAGATGGAGCATCCCCTGCTCGGCACGCACCTCTTCCAGAACGCACCCTTCAAGATGTCGGATTCGCCTGCCTTCAACCACAGGCCGGCGCCGATGATCGGCCAGCACAACCGGCTGGTCTTCGAGGGCCTGCTGGGGATGTCACACGAGGAGCTGGTAGAGTGCTACGAGGACGGCACGTTCTGGCCCACCTCAGTGGACCGCTACCCATACGTGGATGAGCTGATTCAGGCGGGCCAGGTGACCCCTGAGGAGTCGGCGGAGCTGGCCGAGACCAGGCCCCTCCACGATGCGGACGGTTCGCGGAGGAATGGTGCTGAGACTGTTGATCACGGCCCACTGCACGGCCTTCGCGTGCTGGAGCTCTCGGACGAGAAGGCGCAGTGGGCGGGCAAGCTAATGGCCGACTTCGGCGCGGACGTCATCAAGATCGAGCCGCCCGGAGGCCAGTCTACGCGCACCGTCGGCCCGTTCTACCAGGACCTGCCTGACCGCGAGCGCAGCCTCTACTTCTGGCACTACAACACGTCCAAGCGCGGCATTACTCTGGACCTGGAGTCAGAGGACGGCCGGGGCCTGTTCCGCAGGCTGGCGGCGGGCGCGGACGTGATTCTGGAGACGTTCAAGCCTGGCTATCTGCCCTCGCTCGGCCTGGGGTATGACGACCTGAAGGATGACAACCCCGGCCTGATCATGTGCTCGCTGACGCCGTTCGGTCAGAGCGGCCCGTGGAGCCAGTTCGCAACGAGCGACCTCATCCAGCTGTCGGCCGGCGGCCAGATGGGCTGCTGCGGCTACAACGAGGAGGACGTGGATGATCCTCCGCCCATCGCAGGCGGCGGAGGACAGTCGTGGCACATGGGCAGCCACTACGCCTACATCGCCATGATGGCGGCGCTCAATCAGCGGGCAGTCACTGGACGCGGCCAGTACATCGACTCTGCCGTTCACGACGCCTGCGCTCTCACCACCGAGATGCACGTGCTCACGTACATCTACACCGGCGAGGAGGTCCGCCGCAACACCGGCAGGCACGCCTCGTCGCCCACAGGCTTCTCACAGCCCAAGAGCCAGCTGCGGTGCAGCGACGGCAAGTACGTGAACGCGTCGCTGCCTCCGCTGCGCCTGACGCCGGCGCAGGTGAAGACGCTTGCGGAGTGGATGGACAGCTACGGCATGGCCGGCGACCTGATGGACGAGAAGTACCAGAACCCGGAGGTCATCCGTGAGAACGGCGCGCACATCCACGGCCTTTTCGTGAAGTTCGTGGGGAGCCGGACGCAGGACGAGGTGTACCACGGCGGACAGGAGCGGGGCTTCACGTGGGGCGCAATTCGAGCGCCGGACGACCTGGTGGAAGACGGCCACCTGAACGACCGCGGCTTCTGGACGCCGGTTGAGCACCCGGAGCTTGGCGCGACCTTCACGTATCCCGGCCCTGCGGGCATCTACAACGGCTCGCCGTGGCGCATCTCCCGGAGGGCGCCGCTGATCGGCGAGCACAACGCCGAGGTGCTCTGCGGAGAACTGGGCCTGAGCAAGGCGGAGCTGTCGGTACTGGCAGAGAGCGGAGTGGTTTAAATCGGAGACACGTAACGTGCGGGCGCCTGCGGTCGCTGTCGTCGCTGCACTGACAGTTGTCCTGGCAGGCGCCTGCAACGCGCCGGATCCTACGCCGACGCAGGCCCCTACGTCCACGCCTGCCCCGGAGGCCACGGCCTCTGAGCCTGTCGGGGTGACCTTCGCGGACCGGAACCTGGAGAGGGCCGTCAGGGACGCTCTAGGGCTGTCCCGAACTGCGGCGATCACCGAGGATGACCTGTCCAGGCTCACTAGCCTCGATTTGACCGCGCACGACATCTACGTGCTCGACGGCATACAAGGGCTGAGTGGCCTCACCGAACTCTACCTTCACTTCAATCACGTCAACGACCTCTCGCCGCTGTCCACGCTGACCAGCCTGAAGCGGCTTGACCTCAGGACCAACGCCGTCAGCGACCTTTCGCCACTCGCATCACTCACAAACCTGGCGGAGCTGAGCCTCCGCTCCAACGAGGTCAGGGACGTATCGCAATTGGCTGGGCTGACCGGGCTGAAGGCTCTGGACCTGGGCACCAACAAGATCGTGGACATTTCGCCCCTGTCGTCGCTAACCGGCCTCACCTGGCTCAACCTGGAGGAGAACCGCATCGAGGACGCGTCGCCACTGGAGTCTCTCACCGGCCTTACGCAGCTTTACCTCCACTGGAACAAGATCGGCGACCTTACGCCCCTGAGCTCCCTGACGAGGCTCAAAGCCCTTGGCCTGGGTGCCAATGGGATAGATGACCTGTCGCCGCTGGCGCCGCTTGTGGAGCTGGAGCTGCTCCACCTGTGGGGCAACGACGTGAGCGACATATCGCCGCTGGCCGGCATGACGGGCCTCAGAGAACTGCATCTGTGGCGCAACCGGGTGAGCGACATTTCGCCGCTGGCCGGGATGACGGCTCTCACCAAGCTGGAGCTGTGGGAGAACGAGGTGAGCGATATTTCGCCGCTGGCTTCATTGACCTCCCTCACCGATCTCAATCTCTGGTTGAACGACGTGAGCGACATATCGGCGCTTGCGTCCACCAGGAACCTCGTTCACGCGCACCTGGACGAGAACAGCATATCCGACCTGTCGCCGCTGGCGTCACTGCCGGTTCTCGCTACACTCGACGTAACCGAGAACCAGGTGGTGGACGTGTCTCCCCTCCGCACCATGAACAGCCTGACGGTGCTGAACCTCAGCGGGAACTTGGTTGTCGACGTGTCTCCCCTGGCGTCCCTGGCCAACCTGGTCTCACTGAACGTGGGCGACAACGAGATCGAGGACTTCGAGCCACTCTCGGCGCTGACCGGTCTGACCAGCCTGTCCTTGGACAGGAACGAGATTGTGGACATCTCGCCGCTGGCCTCGCTCACGGGGCTTACGCTGCTCGACCTGAGTCACAATGATATCGAGGACGTGTCCATCCTGGCGACCCTGACCAACCTGGACGAGCTTCACATACATTCCAACTGGATAGCAGACATATCGCCGCTGGTTGAAAACCCCGGGTTGGACTGGGGGGACCTGGTGCAACTCAGGTACAATAAGCTGGACTATAGTGATGGGTCAGAGGACCGGCAGGACATAGAAGCGCTCTGGGGGCGCGGAATAGACGTGCGCCTCAAATAGAATCGGCGGGCTATAACGCTCGTGCGCGTTGACAATGGAGAGGGCTAGTGCTAATCTTGTGCCAACTTCCTCAGGAGGGCAGATATGACGTTACGATATTCGCGCCTTGCTAGCAGGATGGTGATTACGATATTCGCAGCGGCTGTCATGGTGGTGGCAGTTGCCTGCGGGGAGGACCCAACTGCCACTCCTGTTCCCACGGACACACCAGTTCCTACGGCTACGGCCCCCGAGGCCACGCCTACCGCCGAAATGATGGAGCCCACGGCCACCGCCGTGCCGGACGCCATGACGGACGAGTTTCGGGAGGACTGGGCCAACTATCTGAAGACTCACCCTGGCTATCAGGCGGAGTGGGGAGAGCCCCAGTACGGGGGCATTGTCAGATTGAGCGGTCCCGCCAATCCCACCCGCTCGCAGATCACGCTGGGCTGGAGCGCCTTCATCAACCTGTCCTTCGAGGCGCACAACAGCCTGCTGATGTTCGACCCCTGGCTGGAGCAGGACGACGGAGTATTCTGCGACCTGTGCGAGACCTGGGAAGTGTCGGATGACGGCAAGACCTACACCTTCCGGCTCAGGGACAACGTGCAGTTCCACTCCGAAGGATACGCCAAGGACATGGGCGCGCCCGGCTTCGGGAGCGAGCTTGTGTGCGAGGACGTGAAGCACAGCATGGAGTGGTTCGCTGCGCCTCCGGAAGGAACGGTTGCCAGCACCGCTGCAGCCGGCAAGGAAAAGATGGGGCATCTGGACGAAATCACCTGCCCGGACGGTCCGGACGGCAAGACGGTGGTGCTGAACTTCTCCATGTTCAGGAATCCCACAACCGGCTGGCTGGCCTCCGGCATCGCGATCTGGGACAAGGAGTACAGGGAGTGGATGGATGCGGAGCACCCGAACATCCAGTCCACCGGTGAAGAGCTGGGCTACCTCCTGGACATGGGCACCGGGCCGCAGATACCCGTTTCCTGGGATCCGGAAGTAGTGCTGAAGACCCGCACCAATCCAGACTACTGGATAAAGGGCGCGCCCCTGGTGGACGGCTTCGAGTTCTACCCCATCCTGGACTACAACACCAAGTTCACGTCCTTCATCACGGGGAAGATCGACCACGCCGGCCACGGCAGCAGCGGCCTGACCAAGGCCCAGGTCGTTCAGATTCAGGAGAGCTACCCCGACTACACGGTGCATGAGGTGCAGTACAACCACATCTCCCAGCTGCCCATGAACCCCTTCAGGCCTCCCTTTGACGACTGGAAGGTCCGCTGGGCCATCCACCTTGCTCTTGACAGGCAGGCCTGGCTGGAGTTCAACAAGGCGGGCACCCTCAACATGGCGGCCCACAACTACTACCTCCACAGGGCCAGCCCCTGGTCATGGCCGGAGGAGGAGTTCCTGAAGTTCCCCGGCTGGAGGGCCGACCAGAAGGACGCGGACATAGCCGAGGCCAACCGCATCCTTGACGAGGTCTTCGGACCCGGTGAACGTCCCACGGACACTGAGATGACCATATGGACGCTGCTCAGCCGACGTGAGATTGGCGTGTGGGCTCTGGACCAGTTCAGAGAGTCGCTGGGCTGGGAGCTTGACGCCAGGTTCGTGGAGGTGGGTGAGTGGATCCAGAAGCGCCAGGAGGGTACCTTCGTCCTCCAGCCTGACGCAGCGCCTATGCACGGCATGGGGTACATCCCGGACCCCAGCGACGGCTTCTTCGGCGCTCACTCCAAGACGGGCACTCGACCGGACGCCTACATCCGGGCCTGGAAGGGGGAGAATGAAGGGATGGAACTCCAGCCCGAGCTGGACAGAATAGACGCCCTCATCGAGGAGCAGGACGTGGAAACTGACATGGCCAAGCGCCTTGATATGGTCAGAGACCTGTCCAAGTACATGATCGAGGAGCGCACCACCGGCGTGTTCCTGGGCGCAATGAACGTTGCCTGGGGCACGGCGCCAAGACTGAGGGGCACCCACTTCTACAGGCTGGGGACCTACTCTCAGCAGCGTCTCTATGACCGGTGGTGGATCACCGAGTAGCGCGCTAGACCAACGATAGCGCAGCTCTGCGTCCGCGGAGCCTGTGATATGATGAGGCCAATTCTGGGGCAAGACCCGCCCCAGAATTGGCCCTTGACCCAGGCATGAGCGGGGCGCTCCCAAGCCCGTCGTGATGCCGATTGAACGTAGGCGTACGACGCGGCAAGGCACACCGCCCGATCGGCTCAGAGATCAGGAGGCAATATGACCGAGTACATCCTTCGCAGATTGCTGCTGGGGGTACTGACCGCGTTCCTGGTGTCCATTCTGGTCTTCACCCTCCTCCGCATCGCCCCCGGGGACGTGGTGGACGCCATCCTGGGAGGCGAAGGTGAGGTCTACTCCGATGAGGTGAGGGAGGCGCTCCGCGAGCAGCTGGGCCTGAACAGGCCTCTCCCGGTTCAATACTTGACATTCATGCGGGACTTCGTGACCCTGCAGTGGGGCGAGTCCCTTCGAAACAACACGGAGATCTGGCCGCAGATCCAGAAGAAGCTGCCCATCACACTGGAGCTCTCCGTGATGACGCTGCTCATCTCCGTGTTCATGGGAATACCCATTGGTACGCTGATGGCACTATACCGAGACTCGTGGGTGGACTACTTACTCCGCGTGTTCTCTCTGGCGGGCCTGTCCATACCAAACTTCTGGTCCGCCACCATGATCGTCCTTGGAGGCGCCTTCTTCCTCAACTGGAGCCCGCGGCTGGAGTACATCTCCCCCCTGGAGGACCCGCGGGCGAACTTCATCATGTTCTTCTGGCCTGCCCTGGCTGCAGGATGGGTTGGGCAGGCCACCCAGGCCAGAATGATGCGCTCGACAATGCTGGAGGTGCTGCGCCAGGACTACATTCGCACTGCCCACGCCAAGGGACTGCAGTATTACGTGGTCGTCTACCGCCACGCCCTGAAGAACGCCCTTCTGCCGGTCATCACCATCATCGGCATTACCGTGGCGTTGATACTGGGCGGGACGGTCATCATCGAGACCATCTTCCAGCTGCCGGGGCTGTCGCGGTACCTTGTTCAGAGCCTTCAGAACTGGGACTACACCGTGGTGCAGACCGTGGTGCTGTTCCTTTCGATATGGATCGTGCTGTCCAACCTTGTTGTTGATCTGGCCTACGGCTGGCTGGACCCAAGAATACGATACGACTAGGCCGGCACGGACGAAGCCGCCTCATGGAGGTGGCGTCAAGGAGGCGCAATGGCGACTCGGGAAGAGATACTGGAACCACTGGCAACCCGTACTAGGGCGCCACTGCCGGTTCGCCTACTGAAGGGAACGACCAACTTCATGGTCAGGAAGCCGCTGGGGGCTTTCGGGGCAGCCATCATTCTCGCTATGGTATTCATGGCGCTGGCCGCTCCCTGGATCTCCGGCGATCCCAACAAGTGGCACATTTCCGAGACAATGTACGGCCCCTCATGGAAGTTCTGGCTTGGGACCAACGACCTGGGCCAGGACATGTGGGCAATGATTGTGAGAGGAGCCAGGGTGTCCCTTTACGTGGGGTTCCTGGCCGTGGCCCTGGGCTCCTGCACCGGCGGGGTTATCGGGTTGGTTAGCGCCTACTACGGCGGGAAGGTGGACATGAGCATTCAGAGGCTTATGGACGCTCTCATGGCCATACCCACACTGATCCTGGCTCTGGCCATCATGGCCGCGCTGGGCCAGTCCCTCAACAACGTGGTACTGGCAATCGGCATAGTGCAGATTCCCAGGGCAAACCGCATAGTTCGCTCACAGGCCCTTTCCGTGAAGGAGTCGGAGTTCGCCCTGGCGGCTCGCTCGATCGGTGCGGGTGACTTTCGCA
Organism: Dehalococcoidia bacterium; assembly: GCA_034423135.1. Classification (GTDB taxonomy): domain Bacteria; phylum Chloroflexota; class Dehalococcoidia; order Lucifugimonadales; family UBA2985; genus JAPPHY01. The sequence goes on from DAOUJC010000006.1 coordinate 126,023, forward strand.
TCATGGTGTACCACATACTCCCGCAGTGCATGGCTCCCTGGCTCATCATCGCCTCAGCGGCCTTGGGTACGGCCATCATATCGGAGGCGTCACTGAGTTTCTTGGGCATGGGAGTGCCTCCCACGGTACCCACGTGGGGAGGAATGCTCTCCACCAGAGGAAGGGAATTCTTCATACAGAACCCCTGGATGGCTATATGGCCGGGCGTGGCCATATCGCTCGCCGTCTACGGCTTCAACCTCTTTGGGGACGCTCTGCGGGACGTGCTGGACCCTCGGTTGCGCGGGCTGTAGGCGCGGCGCTACACGGCGCAGGTCTGTAGAGCGGGAAGGACTGTCCTTCGGGGATACCGCGGCCGCCAGGATTTTGGCGGGCTACTCAGACTTTCTGAGCGCCACAATGGTCAGGTGGTTCTGCTCGTTCTCACGCTTGTAGTGCATCTGGTCCATGAGGGTCTTCACCAGGTGCACGCCCAGCCCACCGATCCGGCGCTCTTGCACCGCCGCTTCCAGGTCGGGTTCCGGTGCGTCGCTGAGCGGGTCGAACGGCCGGCCGCTGTCCACGATCTCGATGGTGATGGCGTCCAGGTCGGACGAGATGTTGATCTCAATGTCCTGCTGTTTGTCGTCGTATCCGTAGTCCATGACGTTGAGCACCAGTTCCTCCAGCGCCAGGTGCACCCGATAGGAGAAACCCGGATCCCACTCCTCGCGCTCGGCCATGCCCTCCACGGCTTCGATGACCTGCTCCAGCTCGGCGCGGTCGCTCTTGACCTTTAGGGAAAGTGTTTCACTCACTGTCCATACTCGCCTGTGCTGAGGATTAGGCACGTAATGTCGTCGGACTGAGGCGTTCCGTCGGCGAAGTTGCGCACCGCCTCGAACACGGCGTCGCTGGCCTGCTGCGCTGTTGTCGGAGGTCCGCCAGAGAAGATGTTCAGCAGCCGCTCGTTCCCGAACTCCTCGTCACCGCTGTTCATTGCCTCCGTGACGCCGTCCGTATAAAGCACCACTGTCTCGCCCGGCTCGAGTCTGGTGACGACCTCCTCATACTCGAAGTCCGGGAGAAGCCCCAGAGCAAGCCCTGAGCTAAGGGTCAGCAGCTCAGAACTGCCGTCCTTGCGGATTACGAGCGGGGGATTGTGGCCCCCGTTGGCAATGGTCAATGTTCCGCTATCCGGGTTGTAGACGGCGTAGAGAACGGTTACGAACATAGAAGTCTCGTTGTCTTCATGTAGAAGGTTGTTGACCTCAGTAAGTACGCTCTTGGGTTCGAGGGTGCCGATTGCCGCGCCCTTGAGCAGGGTTCTTGCGGACATCATGAACAGCGCCGCAGGCACGCCCTTGCCGGAGACGTCTGCAATTGCCAGGCCGATGCGGCCATTGTCCAGTCGAATAACGTCAAAAAAGTCACCGCCCACGCTGCGCGCGGGATCCATGTTGGCATAGACCTGGTAGCTGCGGCCTGAAGGGAACTGGACCGGAAGGATGGACTGCTGCATCTCAGACGCGACATCCAGCTCATTCTGGATCGCGACCAGCTTGTCGCGGGAGGCGAGAGCCTCTCTCCACTGCACGATGTTGGCCAGCGTTCGCTCGATTGTGACTTCCAGGTCCTCGAAGTCAATGGGCTTGGTGACGAAGTCGAATGCGCCGCGGTTCATGGCGGTGCGAATGTTCTTCATGTCGCCGTATGCGGAGATGATGACGGCACGGAGTTCCGGGTCCAGCTTGGAGATCTGCTCAAGAAGCGTCAGTCCGTCCATCTGGGGCATGTTGATGTCGGACAGGACCATGTCGATATCTGAGTCCTCGCGCAGCCTTGCCAGGGCTTCCAGGCCGTTCTGAGCGAACACGAATGAGTACTTGCCGGCGCGAATCTGCCGACGCATTCGCTGCAGGACCAGCGGCTCGACGTCCGGTTCGTCGTCGACCACCAGGATCTTGTAGGGTTGCTGATCTTCAGTAGTCATTTCTGGCGATTCCGGCTAATCTATAGGGCAGGCGCAACCTGGCGCTTGGCACTTCGGGCGCGGGAGCACGCTTCACGAGATGGCAAGTGACCCTCCGCGGAGAGGCGATTGCTACCGAGCAATGGCCGAGAGCGCGTCTGACTGAGCGGCGTGGGTGGGAATGATCTTGTCGAATCCACTGATCTGGAACACCTCGCTGATGGCGCTGGAAAGCGAGCATACGCCGAACTTGGCGCCCTTGCCCTGCAGCTGCTTGGAGATTAGTAGAATGACCCGGAGGCCGGCGCTGCTGATGTACGAGAGATTCTCCAAGTCCAGGATCATTGCGTTGGCGTTGTCCTTGAGGAGCGTCTCCAAGGCATCCTGGAATTCTCTGGCGTTGGCTCCGTCGACGCGGCCTGCCGTGTTGGCAATTAGCACGCCGCCTTTGATTTCTCCCTGCACGGTAAGGTTCTTAGTATCGGCAACAGTCCAGGTGGCTCCGCTTTCCTGAGTCATTGGCGAATGCTCCTTTAAGGTGGATAGCCGTTGGTTGCTCTATCTCTATTGGTCGGCAGACCGCCTGCCTTCCAAGTTCGGTGATACGCAGCGTCCAGTGGTTTGGCAGCCGCTATCCGCTCCATAGGCCGAAATTCAACACACACATAGGGCCAGGCGGCCCACTGGCGTCCTGCGCAATTATAAGGCTCTCAGGATGGTCGGTCAATACTCTGTACTCTGCGTGGGGAAACAGCACTCCCGGCCTCTCTCAGGGCGCGTTTCGTCCTATTGACATCAACAGGCAGTCGCAATAGACTCACTATCATTGCGACTGACCGCCCATCGCTTGGATTCCCGACCAAATCGATACTGAATACCATGAACCAGTTGCAGGCCCAACGTCCAGACCTGATCGCAGCCCTGGAAGACCAGGGATACAGAATCACTGCCCCGCGCCAGGCCATCGCTCACATGCTTGAGCACAAACAAGATGGCTTCACCGCGGAGGAGATCATCGCAGAGCTGCCCGCCGTCGGCAGGGCAACCGTCTACAGGACCATCAAGTTGCTTCTGAGGGCTGGCGCTGTATGCAAGCTCGCCACAATGGAAGGCGCACCTATGTACAGCCTCTCCCGCACCGACCACCATCACCACACAGTCTGCGTTTCATGCGGCGCCGTGGGCGAATTCCGAGCAGTGACCGTCGAGCGTCTCCTGCGCAGCCTCGGCGGGGACATTCCCGGCCAGGTCCTTGGCCATCGCATTGAGTTCTACATCAACTGCGACACCTGCCGGCTTGCTTAAACCGGCTAACCGATTCCCGCCGGCAACGACAAACCGGATGAGCGGCGCCGGCGCGCTGCGCGATTGACGGCGCGTAGTGGCGACACTACAATCGCTCCAGCCCGCACCACCGCAACCTCTGCCGCCGCGGAGAAAGGACGTCCCGCATGAAGATAGGCCTCATCTCGGACACTCAGGTGCCTTCGGCAGAGCTTTCGCCAAACTTGAGGAAGGCCTTCGAGGGGGTCGATCTCATTCTCCACGCCGGTGACATCCTGATTCCGGCGTGCCTGGACCACCTGGAGGAGATTGCCCCGGTGATGGCGGTGGAGACGGGTGCAGAGCGACAGTTCTCCGGCGATACCCGAGTGGCGGAGCACCACCGCGTGGTGGAGGCTGAGGGCCACTCCATCGGCATGGTGCACGAGCTGTCCATCCCGCACATCATCGCGCTTGAAGTGCTGCCCGGCGTGATCGGGAGTCGCTTCCCGGCTGACGCCTCGCTGCCGGACGCGCTGGCCCAGGTGTTCGGCGCGGAGGTGGACGTGGTGGTGTGCGGCTTCTCGCACATCAGCTTCGTCGAGGAGCACCAGGGCGTAATGATCATCAACCCCGGCTCTGCAACGTGGCCCAACCAGCGCGTGATGCCGGGTACCGTGGCCGTCCTGGAGCTTACGCCTGACAGCCGTGAGGCCCGCATCATCGACCTGAACGCGATGGAGTAGCGGAGCGCACCCACGACTGCTCGCCACTTCTGCGGAGAGCCTGCCACTCTCCACGATTGTGATGCGTGGCAATGAGCTCAGTGACGGGGTTGGAAGCTCGAACAGCCGCGTTCCGCGCGGCAGCCCTATGCGCCGGGAGCCATGGTTCGTGTCAGCTCAGGGCGAATGCGCTCCATGATCTCAGCGATGTGGAAGTGGCGATTCAGCACGTAGAAGTGGATGCCCGCCACGTCGTGATCCAGCAGGTCTGAGGCCTGCTCCGCCGTGTGCGATATACCCACTTCGTGGACCTGTGCTTCGTCGTCGCGCGCCTCCTCCAGCCGCTGCATGAGGCCGTCCGGGATGGTGGCGCCGCACATGCCGGTGATGCGCTTGATCTGGTCCACGTTCAGGATGGGCATCAGGCCGGCGACGATGGGCTGACGAATGCCGATTGCGCGGCACCGCTCCTCGAAATCGTAGAAGTCTTGGTTGTCGTAGAAGAGTTGGGTGATGATCACGTCCGCGCCGCTGTCCACCTTGAGCTTGAGGTTCTGCAGGTCAGTCTCGGAATCGGGGGCCTCCTGGTGCGTTTCCGGGTATCCGGCGACGGCTATGCCGAATCCCCCGTGTCGCTTCACGTGCTCAACCAGCTCGTAGCCGTGGCGGTAGCCGTCTGCGGGCGGCGTGAAGGTCGATTCGCCGCGTGGCGGGTCGCCGCGCAGCGCGACGATGTTCTCGATGTTCTGCTCCTGGATGTCGTCGAGCAGCCTCTCTATGTCGTCGCGGCTCGATCCTACGCAGGTGAGGTGGTGCGCCGCCTCCATGCCAAGGCCGTTCTTGATAAGCGACGTGACCTCCAGCGTGCGCTCCCGGGTGCTGCCCATTGCGCCATAGGTGACCGTCAGGAGCGATGGCCCCAGCCGCAGGAGCCTTGGAATCCGCTCCTCCAGCTCTGCCATGGACGCATCCGTGCGCGGCGGGAACAGCTCGAAGGAGATGGCCGGCTGGCCGGTCCCGTAGAAGTCGGCAAACTTCATCGCTGCTGCCTTTCGTAACGTCGCATAGCCTGTTCTGTGGGGAGCGGGACGCTACAGGAGCGCTCCCAGGATCACGCCTCCGGCGATCGCAGAGCCGATGACGCCAGCCACGTTGGGCCCCATCGCGTGCATGATGAGCCAGGTGTCGCCGTCCTCCTCCTGTCCCACCGTGTGAGCCACGCGGGCGGCCATCGGCACCGCCGACACGCCGGCCGCGCCTATCAGCGGATTGATCTTGCGCCTGGAGATCAGGTACATCGCCTTGCCGAGCAGGACGCCGGAGACTGTGGCAACCGTGAACGCGAACAGGCCCAGGGCGAATATGCCCAGCGTGTGAGGCTCCAGGAAGCGGTCGGCTGTCATGGTGGAACCGACGGTGAGGCCCAGGAAGATGGTGGTCACGTTGATGAGCTCGTTCTGGGAGGCCTTGGCCAGCCGCTCCACAACTCCAGCCTCCCTCAGTATGTTGCCGAACATGAGCATTCCCACCAGGGGCGCGGCCTTTGGCGCCACCAGGCTGGCCAGGATGATGACGATTATGGGGAACAGAATCCTGGCCCTGTAGGAGGCAGCGCGTGCGGGATAGGGCATCTTGACCTGGCGCTCGCGGCGGGTTGTGAGCAGCCGCATGATTGGGGGCTGGATCAGCGGCACCAGCGCCATGTAGGAGTAGGCGGCGACGGCGATGGGGCCCCAAAGGTCGGGGTCGGCAAGCTGCGTGGACACGAAGATAGTCGTGGGGCCGTCAGCCGAGCCGATGATGCCTATGGCGCCCGCGTTGTTCAGGTCCCAGCCGAGAAGCAGGGCGGCCATTATGGCTGCGAATATGCCGAACTGAGCCGCGGCGCCCAGTATCACGGTGGTCGGGTTCTGTATGAGCGGCGTGAAGTCGGTGAGCGCGCCCACGCCAAGGAACATGAGGAGAGGGAACAGCTCGTTGTCCAGCCCGACCTTCCGCAGTATGCCCAGGAAGCCGTCGTCATCGGCTATGCCGGTTGCGGGAAGGTTGGCAAGTAGCACGCCAAGACCGATGGGCAAGAGGAGTAGTGGCTCGTACTTGCGCGCCAACCCGAGGTACACGAGGAGCAGGGCAATGGCCATCATTGCGACCGCGCCCCATGTCAGGTCAGGAATTGCGCCGAGTGTCTCGCCGAACATGCTAAGTGGCCCTTCCCCTGGAAGATGGGTATGCGCTGTGGGTCTTCTGGCCGTATGCGGACGGCCTGCGTCCCTGAGACCGCCACAGGGCGGCCCTGCCCAGGCTGCTCCAGTTGCTCGTAGGCTGGGAAGGCTGCGGGCCTGCCTGCGATGCGGCAACCGGGGATGGAGCGGGTCCGGCCACGGCTTGCCCGGACTCCTCCTGCTCCATAGCAAGATACACGGATACGGCCAGCGCAGCCACCTTTGCTCCGGTCACGCCGTCGCGCGGCGCAGTGACAGTCACAGGCGGTAGCGCCGTGGCCGGTTCGGGCGCAGGCGGCGGAGGCGTCTCGATCTCCTGCTGCGGCGACTCACCGGCCGCGGGAGGCTCGGCTTCAGGCTCAGCAGCCTCGTCATGGGCCGCTGCGGCCGGAGTCTCCTGCTCCACGTCGGCCTCTTCCGCCTCATCGCCCGGGAACAGCCTACCCAGCGCAAAGAGAATGACCATTAGCGCAACCAGCGTTGCGAACACCAGGCCCATGCCCGCGCCCGCGAGCCTGAGGCCCTCTGCGAATTCAGCGCTCATGCGCGCTCTCCTCCGGTGGTGGTCGCGGCCAGCGCAGGGGCTGCTCCCACCCTGCTGCCCTGCGATACCTGGCCAAGGAAGCGAGAACCCCTCGGCTCCCGGTCCAGGACGTACTGCAGCAGTGCCTCCATCAGGCGTCTCATCTCGGTCTGGGTCTCGTCGTCCAGCCGCAGCCTCACCGCATCCTCGATGCGCTCACACCTCTGCAGGAACCGCAGTGCCTTGAGCGTGTTCAGCGAAAGGGGCAGGACGGACACGCCCGCCGGGTGGCAGCCGTCGCAGATGCACCCTCCCCTGCCCGGCGCGAAGCGGTGGCGGCTCGGCTCCAACTCCGATTCGCACTCCACGCAGCGATGCAGCTCCGGCATGAACCCGCTGTGGCCGAGCAGCCTGAGCTGGAAGTGAGGCAGCAGGGCCGGCCCCGCCGAGTCTGCCAGCGATCGCAGTGCCTCCAGCAGCAGCCTGTAGACGGGGTAGTTGGACTGGGCCTCCGGTGTTGAGGCGTCCACCAGCTCAGCCATGTATATCGCCTGCGACAGCCTGTCCAGGTCCTCGCGGACGGCTCGGAAGCCCTCAAGCACCTCGGCCTGCTGCACGGAGTCCAGGCTCTGGCCGCGCGTCATGAGGAGCGACGTGCGCATGAGAGGCTCAAGGTGGCCGCCGAGCCGGCTCTTGATCTTGCGCGCGCCCCTCGCGACGGCCCTCAGCCTACCCTGGTTGGGCGTGTAGAGCGTGACCATGTAGTCGGCCTCTCCTAGCGGGAGATGCCTGAGCACAATGGCTTCGGTCTTGTGAATGCGTGGTTGGGTGATCATGGCTTCCGGGCAGTCCTCAGATCTCCTGCCGTCCCTCCATTGCGCGGCTGAGCGTGACGGAGTCGGCGAACTCCAGGTCGCTGCCCACGGGCAGGCCGCGGGCCAGCCGGGTGACGCGTTCCACCAGCGGTGACAGCAGCCTGTGGACGTACATCGCAGTGCTCTCGCCCTCCAGGCTTGGGTTGGTTGCCAGAATGACCTCCGTGACCTCGCCGCTCCTGAGTCGCTCCAGCAGCTCCCGGATTCGCAGGTTCTCCGGGCCGATGCCCGTGGCGGGCGAAATCGCCCCGTGGAGCACGTGGTACAGGCCTCGATAGGACTGCGTGCGCTCCAGCGAGAGCACGTCCAGCGGCTCCTCCACCACGCAGATGCGGGTGCGGTCCCGGCCCGCGTGCGAGCAGAGGTAGCACGGGCTCTCCTCAGTGATGTTCTGGCACACGCTGCAGAACACGACCTTCTCCTTGACCGAGATGATGGACTCCGCCAGGGAGGAGGCCTCCTCTTCCGGCATGCGTATGAGGTAGTAGGCCAGGCGCTGGGCGCTCTTGGGGCCAATGCCGGGCAGCTTGTGGAACTCCTGAATCAGGCGTGCCAGGGGAGCCGCCACGGATGGAAGGAAATCGTAGGTCATGAGGTTGGCCGGGCAGTGGTCTGCTGTCTCCGCGTGTCCTGGTTCTCTACGTCAGCCCCGGAATCTTGAATCCGCCGGTGATGGCTGAGATGCTGTTCTGGGCCATGGCCTGGGCCTTCTCGAGCGCCTCGTTGGTGGCGGCCGTCACAAGATCCTGGAGCATCTCCACGTCCTCGCTGTCCACCACCTCCGGCGCGATCTCTATCGAGCGTATCCTGAGGCTGCCGGTGATCACAACCTTGACTGCGCCGCCTCCCGCGGTGGCCTCCACCTCTGCGTTCTCCAGCTCCTCCTGGGCCTTGGCCAGCCGTGCCTGCATCTGCTGCGCCTGGCGAAGCATGTTCCTATTCATTCTGAGCCTCCTGAGTTCCGGCTTCCTGAACAATCTGGGCGCCAAGATTCCGTGCCGCCCGCACAAGGTGGCCCCTTGGTGCGTTCGGGCGTCCCGCGCCCTGGTCTGCGAGGCACAGGCGCAGGTTGTACTGGACGCCCGTCACGCTCCTGACCGTATCCTGAATCTGCCTGCGGGCATCCGGGTTGTCAATCTCTTCCTGCAGCCTCTCCATATTGGGCCGCGTCCTGAACTCCAGCACCAGCGTGTCATTCTCGGTGTAGCGCCGTGAGCAGTCAAGCAGGAGAGCGCGGACGTTGTACTTGCTGGGCTTGAGGATGCGCGTCGCCTTGAGGAGGGCCTCCCACTGGGCCTCCGGCAGGCTGCCCTCAGCCGGTGCATGCTCCACGCGGGTGCCGTTGGCGGCAGTGGTGGCTTGGACTGCTGCCGGCTGCGGCCTGTATTGCGATGTGTCTGCCTCCGCAGTCGAGCGGGCGTTCGCGGCGTCCTGCGCGGGTGCAGCGGCGCGAGCAGGCGGAGCGGGCGCGGCGGCCGGCGGCTGCTGACGCGCGCGGGGCTGCGGCGCGCGTGGCGCAGGCTCCTGTATGGGCGCCGCTTCCGATTGCGGTCGGGTTACCGGCGCCGGTTCCAGGCAGCACTCCAGCAAGGCCAGCTCCAGCGACAGTGTGGACGGCTCGTCCTGGCGGGGCGCAGCCTGCTCGAAGGCGCGGAGCGCCCTGAGGACGCGTTCCGCCGTGGTACCCTGCGATATTTCGGTCAGCGCCTGCGCCGCCTCCGGCGAATGCTCCAGCAGCTCGCGTGCGCCTGCGCTTATCAGCAGCAGGCCGCGTAGGTAGTCCTGCACCTGCCTGTGGAAGCGCCTCAGGTCCAGGCCGCGCTCCGCCACGGAGTTGATGGCCTTCAGCCCCTCTTTGGCGTCGCCGCTCAGGACGTGGCCGACGAGCGCCAGCGCAATCTCGTCGTCGCCCATGCCGAGCATCTCCCTCACGTGGGCCAGGCTGACGTCTGAGTCGTGCGAGACAACTAGCTGCTCCAGCAGGTTCTCGGCGTCGCGGAGACTGCCGGCGGCGCTGCGAGCGAGCGCCTTCAATGCCTGAGGCTCGGCGCGGATGCCTTCGCCTTCGCACAGCTCGGCCAGGCGCGCCTCGATGTGCTCCTGCGAGAGGCGGTGGAAGTCGAACCTCTGACACCTGGAGACCACCGTGGCTGGCACCTTGTGCGCCTCCGTGGTGGCCAGGATGAAGATGGCGTGAGCGGGCGGTTCCTCCAGCGTCTTGAGCAGGGCGTTGAATGCGGGCTCGGTCAGCATGTGGACCTCATCCACGATGTAGACCTTGAAGGCGCCCTCCGCGGGGGTGAAGTGCACCTTCTCGCGCAGGCTGCGGATGTCGTCGATGCCGCGGTGGCTGGCGGCGTCGATCTCGATCAGGTCCATCGACCTGCTCTCGTTGATGGCGGAGCAGGTGCGGCAATCGTTGCAGGGCTCGCCCTCAAGCGGCTCCAGGCAGTTGACGGCCTTGGCCAGTATGCGTGCGGTGCTGGTCTTGCCCGTGCCCCTTGGCCCGCAGAACAGGTACGCGTGCGCCATCCGGCCCTGCATGACCGCCTGCCGCAGCGTGCGGGTCACGTGCTCCTGGCCTTTGACGTCCACCAGCAGGCGGGGACGCCACTTGCGATAGAATACCTGGGTCAACTTCCTGTCCTGTTCCTGTTACATGTTCACACGGGCCAGCACGTCGTCCTGTACGGCCCACATGCGCTGCTTCTCGCAGTCGTCCGCGTGATCGTAGCCGAGGAGGTGCAGCACGCCGTGGACGACCAGCAGGGCCATCTCCGCCCTCAAGAGCTTGCGGTTCTCCCTGGCCTGCTTTGCCGCCTGCGGGTAGGAGATGACGACCTCACCCACGGGCGCGCCTGCCTCCGGCGGCAGGCCATCAAGGCTGCCATTGCCGACTGGAGCGTCGTCGTCCTCGCCTAGCCGCGACTCCCAGAGCGGGAAGGCCAGCACGTCGGTCGGCTCGTCCAGCCCTCGGAAGTCACGGTTGAGGCCGTGAACTGTCTCGTCGTCGGCAACCACCAGGCTTATGCAGAGCGGCGACTCCTCGTCGCGAACGTCCAGGGCAAGCCCCACCACGTCTCGCAGCCAGGCCTTGGACAGCCTGCGCGAATACGGAGGAAACACCTGAACGTCAATGCTCCGGGAGGGGACTTGCGCCACCGGGCTACCTCACAACCAAAATGCAGGTATCGACCGCGCCATCATATCATAGGGCAATTGAGCGCTACAAGAAACGGTCACCTTGGCGGCTGCCTCCATCGACTGGCGCGTCCGCGCAGGCTAGAATGGAGGGCAACACACCATCGCATGCGTCCGAGCGCCTGGGACGGGCGTCCGGCACGCGGAATTCATGGCGTTGAACCTTCCCGCGATCTCACTTCGAACCCGCTGCACCCGCCTGCGGCTCGCCGCTAGCTGGCCTGCGCTGTTGTTGCTGGCCGCGCTTCCCGCCGTTGCGGGATGCGAAGCTACCCCCACGCCGGAGGTGGAGGTCGCAGTCGACGAGGAGTCCCCGCCGGACTGGATACAGGCCAGGCTGGAGGCCGTCAAGGCCGTCTACAACCTCACGCCCGAGGGCGAGCGCTTCCTGGAGGAGCACGACCTCCGCTGGATGCGGGGCGAGCCGGGCTGGTTCGGCAGCTTCGGCTACGGGCGATGGACGGGCGTTGGTGAGTCTCGCCTGGGGCCAATCATGCACGAGATGGGCCACGCCTACTGGGGCGCGTTCGAGGTGACGGGCCGCCCCGACCTGAGCTGGGATGACCCTGACGGCCGCCACGAGTCATCCGCCATCTTGCAGCTTCACGCCGACCTGATCGCCTTCATGGCGCAGCCTCCCGACCGGTACGAGCCTCTCCGCGAGCGGCTGCGCAACCTGCCCGACGTGCAGCTGGGCGACGAGTCCGGGCTGCTCCACTTTGGGGAGGCCGACCTGGTGCACACAACGGGAGGCAACCTCCACCTGCTGCCGCCCATCCTGCGCAAGTACTTCGACGGCTTCCTCGCAGGCGGCACGTTTGACTCGTGGTATGAGGCGCTGGAGTGGTACCAGGGCCTCTCGCACGAGGACGCACGCGCGGCGGCCGTCTACTTCGGCCTGGACCACCTGGACTTCGATCTGTACAGCGACCTGGAGCCCGCAGTAGACACGTCGCTGCCGGAGAGCATTGCCGCGCTGGTGGAACGCGAGGAGCGGCAGCGGCTGGAAGACTTCGCAGTGCAGTTCGACATCGTCACTGGCTTGGAGGAGTTGGATGGCAGGCGCATTGCGCTGGAGATGCAGTTTCTCCGCGGCTACCTGGAGGACAAGCTGGCGCTACACAAGCGCTACCCGGACGCCCTGTCCGGCTTGGCGGACGCGGAGCCAGCGGCGGCCGGCCTGGAGCGGGTTCTGGACGCCTTCGCAGAGCTGGAAGGCAGGCCGCTCGACGAGCGCGCCGACCTGCTCGGCCCGCGGATGGAGGAGCCGATCTTCTCGGTGTTCTGGCCGCTTGTGGGCCGCGAGACGCTGATGGAGCTTCACGCCCGCGGCATCCCACCGCAGGACACCGATGCCGCAGAGCGCACCACGGACGCACAGGTCGAGAGACTGGCGATTGCCGCAGACGCCGCAGTTGCCATCCTGGAACGCGCCCGCGACGATCTGAGCGTGGGCGTGCGTGACCTGGAGGCGCTACTGCGGGACGTGCTGAAGCGCAACGACCGCGACGCGGGCCTCGTTCTGGAGCTGGCACTGGCCGCGGACCCGGAGCTCGCGAAGCAGGTGGTGGTGCACCTCGACCTTGATCTCGTGCGTGAGCTGCTGGCAGAGGAGCCGGGCATCCTGCGGCAGCTGCTGGAGCCGGACCGGCTGCTGCCGCTCCTTGGCATCACCGCGGAGGCGGACGCCGACGACCTGGCCAGCGGCATCCGCGAGCTTATGCAGGCCACGTCCGGCAACTACCGCACCGACCGGCCGTACCTGTCGACCGTGTACGAGCTGGTTGCGGAGCGGGGTTTGGAGAGGCCGGGCGAGGCGCTGGACGTCATGATCGAGTCGGGCCTCTTCCTGGAGGTTATGCTCAGGGAGCGCCCCCGCGAGACTATCGCCATTCTGTCCTCAGACCATGAGAAGGCGGCGGCGCTCGTCGCCGGAACGACCGGGCACGGCCGCACGCCGCAGGGGATGATTCACGCCGTCATCTACGAGGAACCTGCGCTAGCGGCCAGTCTGGTGAACATCCTGGGGCAGATGCACCCGGAGGCGGCGCGTGAGGCGCTGGTGCAGTTCGCCTACGACTCGCACCGCAAGGCGGCGCTGCCGTCCCTGAGGGTCTCGCCTGAGAACGACGGCGCGTTCATCCTGGCGCTTGCCGACCTGCAGGGAGACCGGCGCGTGGCGGAGTCGATGGCGGAGGCCATCAAGGCCTACGAGGCGCTCGCGGCGGACGGGACAGCGCCGCCGGACTTCCTCTATGCGTACGCGGCCACGTCGGAGGCGGCCGCCTCCACGCAGGCCGACGCGGAGGACGGCGAAAGGCTGCGGCGCATTGTGCTGGAAGCGTTCGCGCTGGTGGGCAGGGGGTAGGGCGTGGGTGCCTATGCACTTGCCCGTTTCTGGAAACTCTGAATTACCCTTGTGCAATCAACGCTTGAGCTATTTGATCCCTGCCCCCCGACATATCGAAGGCCTGATTTGTCACGGCTAGTGATTGAACCAGCTTAGGTGAGTGGTCTTCCTTCCCAAGATGTTCAGCTTTCAGGAACGCGTTCAGGTCTCCATTGTGTGCTTCCATGAATGATACTTCATTGAACGCGGAATGCTGACTCGTGCCTGACGTCAAATACTGGTCGATGAGCGTTACCGCCCCTTTGGCCAGCAGCTCCAACTGCGTTTCGTGCCCAGGCGCCGCGAGCACCAAAACTATGTCCGTGAGGTCGCTGGCCAAGACTGCCGGCCTCCCGAGTTGAGGAGTGAGCAGGATTACGTTGTTCAGCATCCTCATAACTACATGGTAGAACAAGAATCGAGATTGACGCCTACTAGGTTGATTAGCTTGACGACCAAACCCAATTCCGTCAGCGAGTCCTTTGATCTTGTAAGCTGCGTAAAGGTCGCGAGCTCCAAAGGCAGGGGTTCCTTCCGGCCTTGAGATTATGCGCTGATACACGGATCCGTTGGGCAAGAAAGGTGCGTTCTTGCCGAAAGCGAGGCCCGGCTCTGCCATCCACCCCGCACCATATACCTTGATCAGATCAAATGCGTTGACATAATCGTTAAACTTAGGGTGTCCCGGGTGGTCCTTCTCCCACGCCTTTTGAGCGGCTATACCACCACGCTGAATTTCCAAGTAGATGCGGAACTCATTGCCCATCACGGTTGCCCAACTTTGGAAACCGCTATTCAGGGCTATGAAGTCCTGCTCTCGAACAGAGTTCTGAGAGTTGGTGAACCTCGTGATATTGGTGATCTCAGCTTCGTCGCTACGGACAATCTTGGTGACCACGCCACCATGTCCGACTCGCTCCTTCCACTCACTGGCAGCCGAATCGCTTCCCGTGCCACCTGGATTTATCTTGGGCTCAAGTACTTCCCAGATAGTCTTGGTTGTTTGACAACCATTCACGATGTATGGGTCATGTATGGCGACCACTCCACCGTCTGACGGCGGGGAGTAGTCAGATACTACAATTGTAATGCCATTGTTGTAGAGGCCGAATTTTTCCGGGTTCTCGTTTAGAGTCCGGGCGATTCCTCTATTGATCTTCCTATGACCGCCGAGGAACTGGCGCACATTCTTTCCGTACAATTGATTCAAGTCTCCAGTTATATTCCTATAACTCCTCATGAAATCGAAGAGATCCAAGAGAGAAACTGTACCCACCATGAGTCCGGGCGTCTGCTCAACGAACTGTCCACTTATCGGGACGGACAAATTCGCCGGTTCAACGTCATCCAAGCCTTCCCATATAGTGTGGAGAGACACTTCAGCAACATCAAATATGGGAGTGACTCGCTCTCTGCCGATAAGCCTTATGTTCTCAAGAGCTTGACGATCTTGCTGGGAAATCGGGTCGGTGGTTGCGAAGACCAGGACAATTCTGTCTGCATGCGACGCTTGCTCGAGGAACAAGGCAAGCTTTTGCATTAGCTGCTTGGTGTCGTGAGACAGATGTTGGTTTTGACCCTGCAAGGTCGTAATGACCTTGTTGCCTTCTATCAAAATGGTGTCGGTACCGGCGAATGCAGTTCCATACTTGCTTTGCACCAGATACCAAATGTCGCCCTCCTCTGAATTGTCATTGCGGATGCCGGTATCAGTGTCTGCGCGCTTCAAATAGGCGATGTCTATGCCACCGTCTCCAGACCCATCGCAAACTACGAAATCCTCGTCGTCAGTGGTCACGTCTAGCCACTCTGTAATCAATTTGGCTGCAAACCACCGTCCCTTTTCCAAAGGAGACAATTGTGCGTCTTGTATCTCAGCTAGCCACGCATCGCTGAACTGCTCGTAGCTGACCTTGTCAGACGCACTAGCCGCTGTCATCTAGTCTCCCCTTCCCGCACGGTCAGCGCCGTGTTGGCCTCAACGTCCTGGAGGAGCGTCACCTTGCCGCTGGGCCACACCACCTCGATCTCGTCAACCGTCGAGATGCTGCCCAATCCGCAGATGATGTCCCGGCCGTTGCCGCCCAGGTAGCCGGAGCCGCCGCGAACCTCCGCAATCTGGTTCCACTCGCTCGTGCGGAAGGTCACGCGAGCGCCTATGCCGTCGCGATTGGTCGCTGTGCCCTCCAGGTGAAGCATCACCCAGTTGTTGCGCCCGGCCAGCTCATTGCGGTAGAGCGCGTTCTTGCCGTCGGCGTTGACCACGTAGAAGTCGACCGAGCCGTCACCGTTGAAGTCTGCGACCGCGGTGCCCCGGCCCACGCCCGGGTTGCCGAAGCCCGCCATCACGCTCACGTCCGTGAATGTGCCGTCGCGGTTGTTGTGGTACAGGATGTTGGGCTCCAGGCGCGCCTTGCCGCCTCCGCCGCCCTCCTCCTTGGGCACGCCTACCAGCCCGTTGGTGACGTATATGTCCAGGTAGCCGTCATTGTCGTAGTCGATGAAGCCCGTGGCCCAGCCCACGTTGAAGTCCGCCACGCCGGCGTCCTGGCCAATCTCCGTGAAGGTGCCGTCGCCGTTGTTGCGCCACAGGAAGTTCTCATTGTAGTTGGACCAGTAGATGTCGAAGTAGCCGTCCTTGTCGAAGTCGCCCGCGTCGATGCCCATGCAGCTGCCGAGGATGAACATGCCCGCGTCCTCGGTGACATCCGCGAATGTGCCGTCGCCCTCGTTGCGATAGAGCGGGCTGACGCCCTGGTCGTTGCACTCGATGAAGTCCTGGTCGCCGTCGTTGTCGTAGTCAAACCAGATCGACTCGAATGTCATGCCGCTCTTGACGAGCTGTCCGCCTGCCCACCTGTAGCGCACCGGGCCGTGCTGGCCGCGGACTCCCGCCTGCTCTGCAACGTCCGTGAAGGTGCCGTCCCCATTGTTGCGGTAGAGTACGTTGGGGTCGCCTGTGCCCTCCTCACCCTCGCCGTAGATGCCGAAGTTGGCCACGTACAGGTCAAGGTGGCCGTCCGCGTCGAAGTCGACCCAGGTTGCGCCGGAGCCGTGCGCTACGTTGTCCACGCCCGCGAGCGGGGCCACGTCCGTGAAGGTGCCGTCGTTGTTATTGCGAAAGAGGTAGTTGGGCTCGCTGGCCTTGTGGTCGATTGAGACGCCCTGGTCCTCGCTGTGGCATACGACGTACAGGTCCTGGTCGCCGTCGTTGTCGTAGTCGGCCCAGGCGACGCCGTAGGAGTTGCACGGGGCGGTGACGCCCGCCTCGGCTGTCACGTTGGTGAAGGTGCCGTCGCCGTTGCTGCGGTACAGGAAGTTGGCGCCGTCGGTGGCTACGTACAGGTCCATGAGGCCATCGCCGTTGTAGTCGCTCCACGATGCTCCTGGCCCGAAGCCGTTTCGGAAGTTCTGCGTACCGCCGCCGGGCACGCCGGCCGAATCGGTGATCTCGGTGAACCAGGGCATGGCCTGCATCACGAATGGGTTGGGCGCGCTCTTGCGGCTGCCGTCGCTGACTATCAGGCTCACCTCGTACTCGCCGGGCACGTCCGGCGTGAGGCTTGTGGTCGAGAGGTCAAGGCTGGTGAGCTGCGCCACGCTGTTTTCGGGCGCACGCGAGATCTGCCACTCGTAGGTGAGCGGGCTGCCGTCCGGGTGCGCGCTGGCGTCGCCGCTCAGGTTGATGGCGTGGCCGGTGAGCACGGAGGACTCACCCTCCACGTTGGCCTCCGGCGGCGGGCTGCTGCAGGCCGCGAGCGCAACGGCGATGACCATCATCGCCGCGGCAGTTGGCAGGACTATCCTTCGCATTCGCATACCGTACTCAGCGCTGGCAATATGATACGCTCAGCGGGCGTTTGGCACAAGAGGAAGCGCCCCCAGACGGGGGCGCTTCCATTCAGTCCGATCCGGTCGAAGTCTGCCCGGCTACTCTACGAGCCAGACCCTGTCGGTGAGCCTCTGCTGGGAGTAGGTGCCCAGATTGTAGTACCGGACTCCCTTCGCTTCCCACCTGTTCGGCCACGCCACGTTCATGATGCCCAGAGGCGTGTGCACCGCCGACTCGTAGAGGTACAGCTCCAGCTCTCTCACCAGCTCTTCACCGCGGGCCCTGTCCTGTGTCACGTCCAACTCTTCGATCAGGACGTCCAGCTTGGCCCACTCGTCAGCCGGTATTGGGCCGTCGTTAGTCCAGCCAGGGTTGTCCCGGCAGTCCTCTCGCCCGTGCCACTGGCTGTGGACCTTCCAGAGCCCGTCAATGGCGTGCTCGATGTAGGACTGGCCGTATGTGGGGCTGGCCTCAGACCGTATGGTGTAGAGGCACTCCGTCTGGATGTTCCCGTAGCTGTCGACGTACTGCACGTCGAACTCCCAGTTCAGGTGCTTCTTGAAGAAGTCCAGGCCCCACAGGCTGACCTCTCGACGGCTCAGAAGCTCTCTGACGTACTGGTCAGTCCTTGGCCTGACGCCGGGGCCAAACACCTCGTCCAGAATTCGGTTCGCCTCCGCCAGGTCTTCATCCTTTGTAGCAGGGTTCATTCCGGGGAGTTGCTGGAACTCCTCAATCGGGATGCCCCAGCCGGCGTCCGAGTGGAGCACCAGGTAGGGGTCTCCCATCTTCACGGCACCCACCGTTGTGAACCTCAGCCAGTCCTCGCGGTCGAGAGCCAGCTGCACGGCATGCCGGACGTCCCAGTCGTCGAACGGAGGCCGCAGGTGGTTCAGCAGGAAGTGCTGCTGGTGGTTGTACCGGACAATCTGTAGCTCGATGACGTCCGAGTACTGGTCCTGCACTTGCTGCACCTGCGCCTTGGTGATGCCGCTGCTCCCGTGACCGGCCTGGTGGATCTTGCCGGTCAGCAGCGCTGCGAACTTCGTGTTGTAGTCCTGGATGGCGAAGTTGTCCATCCCGTCGATGAACGGAGCTCCGGTCAGCCAGTAGTTGGGGTTCTTCCGGGACTTCATCACTGTCTGGGAGTTGGCAGACAGGGGGATGAACGGGCCGGTGCCCATATTGATCATGTAGCCCTCTGGCACTGCCGTGGACTGGATGCCGGGATACTCCGCATCCATCCACTCGCGGTACTCCTTGTCCCAGATCGCTATGCCGGCTGCAAGCCAGCCCAGCGTCCCGTTCCTGACCCGGTCGAAGTGCATCACCGCCGTCTTGCCGTCAGGGCCGTCGGGGCAGTGCACATCTTCCAGGTGTCCCATGATGAACTCGCCGGTCTTGATGTAACTGGCGCGTGTCTCGGGAGGTGGGTTAGCAAACCACTCGTGGCTCGCCTTGATGTCCTCGCACGCAAGCTCCGTGCCGTATCCGGGCGCTCCCTGGTCCTGCGCCCAGCCGGTCTCGTGGAACTGCACGTTGTCGCGCAGCACGAACGTGTACTCCAGGCCGTCCGCCGAGATCTCGAAGCTCTCGCACAGGTCGCAGATTGGCGCGTCCGTGATCGCGCCCCACGGGTCCATCATCATCAGGCTGTTGTGCGCAGCGAACTGCCAACGGCTGAACGCGCCGTACCCCAGCGTAGTCTGGAACCGCGATGCCGGCCTGGGTTCCGCCGTCTTGTAGATCCCGCCGTACTGTGGCTCGCCCCACTCAGGCTTGTAGCCGCGGTGGTCCAGCAGGAAGTTCACCCAGTCGTCCCGGTAGTCTGTCGTGGTATCCACTATCGGCGTGGCCGTGGGCGCGGTGGTTGCCGTCGCGCCCGGCGCCGCTGTGGCATCCGGTGCAACGGTCGCATCCGGCGTGGTCACCTCCGTCGCCTCGGGCATGGGCGTCGCCGTGGGCGGCGGTTGCGTGGCCGTTGGCGCCGGCGTGGCCGTCGGGTCATCCCCTCCGCACGCTAGCGCCACCGCTAACACAGTTGCGGCGAGCACCGCCATAAGAGACCTGACTCTGGGTGCATAACGCAAGCGCATACTCCACCTCCCATCGAATTGCCGCCATCTTATCAAGCACAAAGGAGATTGTCAATTAACACGCGCTCGCAAATTATCATAACGCGAAGCCTATCCTCGCATTCTCCTGACGAATGTCGTACTCTGCAATGCCGGGTCAAAGTCTTATCCGCCGTCAGGCCGGAGCGATAATCGCACGCTGCGGAGGGGCCTATGCCTGAGACTTGGGGACAGCCGGCCGTCTGGGCGGCTTTCGTGAAGCAGGGGGTGGCCTGAGTCACAAGACCGTTGGCGTGCCTTTGCGGTTGACAGTTCCAGGCTCTTGATCTGTGACCTCACCTCGGCCCGGCTACTCTACCAGCCAGATCCTGTCGTGGAGCCTCTGCTGGGAGTAGGTGCCTAGGTTGTAGTACCGGACTCCTTTTGCCTCCCACCGGTTAGGCCATGCCTGGTTCATGATCCCAAGCGGCACGTGTACCGCGGACTCATGCAAGTAGAGTTCCATATCCCTGGCGATCTCCTCACTCCGTTCCCGGTCGAGGGTCACGTCAAGCTCTTCGATCAGGTCATCCAGTCTGGCCCAATCCTCCTCGGGTATCGGACCCTGGCCAGTCCATCCGGGATCGGCACGACAGTTCTCCCTGATGCGCCACTCACTGTGGATCCTCCAAAATCCGTCTATAGCGTGCCCGATGTAAGTCTGTCCGTATGTGGGGAGAGCCTCTGCCCGCATCGTGTACAGGCAGTCGGTCTGGGGGGGCCCGTAGAAGGAGGAGTCAATATACTGAACATCGAACTCCCAGTTGAGGTGCTTCTCGAAGAAGTCCAGACCCCACAGACTCACCTCTCGACGGCTCTGCAGCTGGATTACGTACTGGTCGGTGCGCGGCCGGTTGCCTGCGCCAAATGCCTCGTCCAGCAGCCGGTTCGCCTCGGCTATGTCAGCGTCCTTGGTTGCCGGGTTCATTCCGGGGAGCGTCTGGAACTCCTCAATCGGGATTCCCCAGCCGGAGTCGGGATGCAAAACCAGGTAGGGGTGGGCTCTGTTCACGTCCCCAACTCTGGTGGACTCCAGCCAGTCCTGGCGATCGAGAGCCAGCTGAATTGCATGCCTCACGTTCCAGTTGTCGAACGGGGGGATCAGGTGGTTCAGCAGGAAGTGCTGCTGGTGGTTGTAGCGGACTGTCTGAAGCTCGATGATGTCCGAGTGCTGGCCCTGGATCTGCTGCACCTGCTCCTTGGTGATGCCAATGCTGCCGTGGCCGGCCTGGTGAATCTTGCCGGTCACAAGCGCCGCGAACTTCGCGTCGTAGTCCGGGATGATGTGGTTGTCCATCCCGTCGATGAAGGGAGCTCCGGTCAGCCAGTAGTTCGGGTTCTTCCGGGATTCCATCACAGTCTGGGAGTCGGCCGAGAGAGGGATGAACGGGCCTGTTCCCATGTTGATCAAGTAGCCCTCGGGCTCCGGCGTGGACTGGATGGCGGGATATTCCGCGTCCATCCACTCGCGGTACTCCTTGTCCCAGATCGCGATGCCGGTTGCAAGCCAGCCCAGCGTTCCGTTCCTCGCCCGGTCGAATCGCATCACAGCGGTCTTGCCGTCGAAACCGTCCGGGCAGCTAACGGAGTCAAGGTGGCCCATGTAGAACTCGCCGGTCCTGACATAGCTGGCACGGGTCTCCGGAGGAGGGCTGGCAAACCACTCGTGGCTCGCCTTGATGTCCTCGCACGCAAGCTCCGTACCGAATCCGGGCGCGCCCTGATCCTTCGCCCAGCCGGTCTCATGAAACTGCACGTCGTCACGCAGCTTGAACGTGTACGTGAGGCCGTCCGCGGACACCGCGAAGCTCTTGCACAGGTCGCAGATGGGGGCGTCCCGGACGGTCCCCCAGGGGTCCAGCATCAGCAGGGAGTTGTGCGCCGCGAACTGCCACCGGCTGTATGGGCCGTAGCCCAGCGTGGTCTGGTACCTGGATGCACGTCTGGGATCGGCAGTCTTATAGATGCCGCCGTACTGCGGCTCGCCCCACTCGGCCTTGTAGCCGGGATGGTTCAGCAGGAAGTCCAGCCAGTCGTCCCGGTAGTCCAGGTCCTCTTGCGGGACCTCCGTGGCCGTGGGCTCCACAGTTGCGGTCGGCGTTACCATGGTAATCTCAGTGGGTTCCGGGGTATCTACAGGCTCAGTGGCCCTCGGTGGTGCTATGGGCGTGGACGTGGGTACCGTGGTCGCAGTGGGCGTAGGCTCGGGCGCCTCTGTGGCACTTGGAGCAGTGGGGGTTGCCGGCGCGCGTACGGCAGTAGGCGGGACGTCACACGCAAGCGCCGCCGAGACCATGATTGCGGCCAAGAGCGGCAAGAGAGTTCTTTGTCTTGGCGCAGTACTCAGGCGCATAAGCCACTTCCCATAGGAATGATGTCATGCTATTCGCCCCAAAGGCGTATGTCAAATGACACACTAGCCTCCGATACAGAGACTTGCATGTATCATTCGTGTGCAATCGCCTCATGCCGTCCTTGCTTCTACCCAGTCCGATACCTATTGCATTCGCCCGGGCGCGCGTGCAAGAACTCGGTGGGCCAGCACGGAGATTGCACCTACCCTGAATGCCCATGACTTGCAAACCAAGTACAAAACGCCGTTTGGGCGGTTCAAAGGGAGAGAGGTTCACGCACGCCACCACAAAAGGGCGGCGTTCAGGCCCGCCGCCCAACCTGCCTGCGGTGGATTCGGCACTGCCGACGCGCTATACTTCCCGTCTGAGGCGCAAGAGGCGATTCGCGCACACTAGAGGAGGCGTATCGGGCCATGACAGCAGGGGGACACAGTGTGGTCTCAGGCATGCGGCCCTCGGCACGGCCGGCTGACGTGCAGCACCGGCTTGGACTTGCGGGAGCCGCGCTGTGACCGGCGAGGCCGGGGCCTCCCCGCGTCTGTCGCGAAGCGGCCGCACCGCGCTCGACGTGGCGCTGGAGGTATCGCGGGAGGCCGGCGAGATGCTGCTGGCGAGGCTCCACACCGACTTGGAGGTCTCCTACAAGGGCCGCGCCGACCTGGTGAGCGACGTCGACAAGCTGGTTGAGCGGCACGTCATCGAGCGCCTGAGGTCGGAGTTCCCGGACGACGGCTTTCTGGCGGAGGAGTCGGCGGGCGTGGAAACCTCGTCTGGCTTCACCTGGATCATCGACCCGCTGGACGGCACTCGCAACTACGTCCTGGGCATACCCTTCTTCTGCACGGTGCTCGCGATGGCGGAGGGGCCGGAGGTCACGCTGGGCCTGACGTTCGACCCGGTGCGCGGCGAGATGTTCCGCGCCGAGCGAGGCGGCGGCGCGTTCCTCAACGACAGCCCCATCAGCGTATCCGGCAAGACTGAGCTTGCGGAGGCCCTGCTCAGCTACGATCTGGGCACCGTGGACGAGAAGGCGGCCACTGCCATCGAGATGGTGCTGCACCTGTGGCCCAACATACAGGCCACGCGCATCATGGGCTCGGCGGCGCTGGGGCTGGCGTATGCAGCCTGCGGCAGGACGGACGTGTACTTCCATCACCACCTCTCGCCGTGGGACGTGGCGGCGGCGCTCGTACTTGTGCCGGAAGCGGGCGGCATCGTAACCGACAAGTACGAGAACCCCGGCTCGCTCTGCTCCGGGAGCGTCATCGTCGCTGGAAGAGAGCTGCACGCCGAATTCATGCGAGCGACCGACGGTCTCGCGTGGCGGCGGTAGCGCCGCGGCATACCTCCGGTCGATCGCTTCCCTGATTGTCCTGACCGTTGCATAGGATGACACCGGCCCAGCCTGGTGGTACACTCAATCGCGTCCACCCTACACCCGCGTGGAGGTGCATAGTGCCCAAACTCATACCGGTCCCCGACGAGCTCAGCAAACCCTTCTGGGATGCCGTCAATGACAAGAGGCTGATAGTCCAGCATTGCACTACCTGCGATACGCTCCAGTATCCGCCGCGGCCCGACTGCCAGGACTGCGACGACGGCGAACTGGTGTGGCAGGAGACCAGCGGTCGGGGTCACATCATGGCAAACATGGTTGTGGCGGACGGCAGGCTCGGAAGGACAAGGCCCGACCAGCCGTTCAACCTCGCCGTCATCTCGCTTGACGATGACCCCAGGATCAACTTCTTCTCGAACCTGCCGGGCGTGCCAGCCTACCAGGTGCCCATCGGCGCGGCAGTGGAGGTGACGTTCGAGGAGGTTGAGCCGGGCCAGCTCATCCACGAGTGGCGCCTGGTCGAAGAGTAGGCGAACCACCGCAGCACAAAATCCGCTCATGGAGAAGTGACCATGACACAACAGAGCACCGGAGGCGCCGACTGGCGCAGAAACAGGTTGGGACTTGGCGTCTGGCCCCATCAGGGCAAGGTGGCGATCGCGGGCTGGGGGCAGTCTCCTGTGGACCGCCGCTGGGACGGCGTGAGCATGGACAGGACGCTGGGAGCATTCGCCATTCTGGCCATCAAGCGCGCCCTAGAGGACGCAGGCATCGGGCCTGAGGATGTTGACGGCCTGCTGTGCTGCCCGGAGAACATGGCGGGCAACCCCGGCCCTGCCGGCTCGTGGGGGCCGTACCGGCCATACTTGCCGCCTCCGTACGACTCCGAGGACGGGCTGACCGTGGTCACCAACAACTGGATTCGCGGCCAGATGCCGGAGCTGACCAACATCCAGTACTCGCCCGACCACGTGCCTGCTATCGGCGATGGCATGGGGTTTGCAGCCCAGGCATGCGCCGATGGCATGTACCAGGTCGGCGTGTATGTATATACGGCCAACAACCTGGAGGGGAGATACCGCCAGGGCGGCGAGTTCGACAACGCTCACGTCAGCGGCAACCGGCAGTGGGGCCAGCCTTGGGGCGACTACCAGGGACTCATGACGTCGACAAACGTGCCGATCCAGCAGTACTGCGAAAGGTACGGCGTGACCTGGGACGAGCTGCTTAGCCACTTCGTGATCAATCAGCACCGCAACGGCCTGCTGAAGAACCCCGGCGAGTACGAGGGGTGGAGCTACTACTACCAGAACGGCCCGTCCCAGCTGACCACCGAGGACTACGTGAACTCCCGGCACATCTACTTCCCGCTCAAGATCTGGGACTGCGACCGGCCGGTGAACTCGGTGGGCGCGTTCGTGTTCACGACCGCCGAGCGGGCAGCAGACATGAGGCAGAAGCCGGTTTACGTGGTCAACCACAACCAGGGCAGCGGCGGAAGAGCGCGGAGCAGCCAGGAGACCTTGGAAGATACGGAGAAGGCCAAGGAGTGGGTGGCCAGCCTGGTGTACGAGGGGTCGGGCTGGTCGCCAAGTGACGTGGACATCTTCAACCCGTACGACGGGTTCTCCACGTTCATGCCAACATCGCTGGAGGCGTTCCAGTGGCACGGCGTCCAGAAGGGTGACGCCGCCGACTTCCTGAGGGGCGACCTGCGGGTGGAAGGCCCGCACCCGTTCTGCTCCGGCGGCGGCAACCTGGGCAACGGGCGAACTCGCACCGCCATGTACATCGACAGCATCCAGCAGCTCAGAGGGACGGCAGGGCCAAGGCAGGTGAGCATCAAGGGCGGCCGGCCGCAGACGGCGATCTGCGCGTTCGCGCCCGGCAACAGCGCCGCCTACCTCTGCCTCACCAACGAGCTTCCGGGGTAAGCGCGGCAATGCCCTACGCCGAGACAAACGGCATGAGCTTGTTCTACCACGTGGCCGGTTCGGAGGAAGCGCCGCCCGTGCTTCTCATCACGGGCCTGAGCGGCGATCATCGCCAGTGGGCCGGGTTGGTTTCTACGCTCGCCCCATCCTTTCGCGTGATCGCGTTCGACAACCGCGACAGCGGCCAGAGCAGCCGCGCCGATGAGCAGTACGCCATCCTTGACATGGCGCGCGACGCCGCGGGCCTGCTGGAGTCGCTGGGGATCGAACGCGCGCACGTGGTGGGCCACTCGATGGGAGGAGCCATAGCGCAGGAGCTTGCGATCTCCTTTCCGTCGTTCGTGGACCGGCTGGCGCTGCTTGGCACCTACGACGCGCCCGACCCCCGCGGCTCGGCGCTGTTGAGGGGGTTCGCATCGCTAAGGCGGGAGATGCCCAGGGACGAGTACCTGCGCCTCACACTGCCGTGGTCGTTCACCTACCATGAGTACGAGCAGCCCGACTTCATTGAGTGGCTGGTCCAGGCGGTCATGGACGACCCGCTGTACCAGGAGGCGGACGCCTACGAGAGGCAGATGGAGGCCACCATCGCATTCGACTCGCGAGAGCGCCTTCACCGCATATCGTGCCCCACGCTGCTGGTGTTCGGCGAGGACGACGTGCTCACGCCGATGCGCTTTGCGCACGAGATGTCGAAGGGCATAGCGGGGTCGCGGCTGGTGACGCTGGAGGGAACGGGCCACGGCTTCATCTTTACGCGCGGCCGGGAGATCGGGGACGCTGTGCTTGGCTTCCTGCGGGAGGGCGGATAGCCCGCTCACCCTGAGCCTGTCGAAGGGCGTGAGCGGGAGACTGACAATCGTGTTCATCCGCTCATGGTTCGACAGGCTCACCACGAGCGGGCCGATAGTGGCTCACCGCGTAGGCGTGGCGTTAGTCCGCTCACCCTGATGGTATGAAAGAGTCACCTGATTCCTGCATGCTGTATGGGAGAAGACCAACAGCAAAGGAGGGACCAGGTGACACTATATATTGGACTGGATGTACAC
>DAOUJC010000007.1:0-170558 GCA_034423135.1 Dehalococcoidia bacterium
TCAACGGCTTCCGTGGTGTCGATTCCGAGGCGCTGTGCAATTGCGTCGGCCACAATCGCGAAGCGCTGCCGGAACTTGTAGATGAAGCAGAAGTTCACGCCCCGGTGCTCAAGTATGGGACCGGAGATGAACAGGCCGGGCACAATGGTGGACTCGTCCGCCTCTTCCGTGACGACGGGTGCGCCGGTCTCGTTGTACTCGATCATGCCGTCAAGGTAGCCGAGCGATCGCTTGAAGCCGGTGGCGAGGATCGGGCGCGTCTCGCTCGGCCACTCGCGGCCGTCCGAGGCCTGCACAATCCACTTGTCGCCGTCCTCGCGAACCGACGTGATGTCTACACTCTCGTTGAGCTGCAGGTAGCCCGTGGAGTCGGCCCATTCGAGGCGTTCGCGGGAGAACGGGGAGAGGGAGATGCTGGGGTCCGGGTCTTCTCTCTTCCACGTCGCGTGCCGCGCCAGAACGGTCACGCTCTTCTGCAACTGCACGAGCGAGATGGCCGCGTCGGCGGCGCTCTCGTAGCCGCCGATCACCGTAAAGCTGTCGCCCTCAAGATCCTGCCACGTGCGCACCAGGGAGGAGTGGCTGCAGCACTCGGCGCCCTCAAACGGCAGCAGCTCCGGGTACATGAACTCTCCGGCCGCCCAGATGACGTGCCGAGCTCGCACCGGTCTGCCGCTGGTCTCGAGCGTGAACGTGCCGTTCTCCTCCGTCGTGACGGAGCAGACGTCCACGCCGGACTTCACGGGGAGCTCAAAGTGGGTGGCGACGGCGTCGAGGTACCTCGCGTAGGCGCTTCCGCTGGGGTGTTCGCGGTCGAGCGTGAAGGCGGGCGACGTGCGGGGGACGATGGCGTTGAGGTCGAGCATACCGAACGCGTTCGAGGTGAACGACGGCGTGATGAGGCGCATCTCCTGCGGCCACCGCTTGAACGAAGCGCCAACCTCATGGCGATCAAGGACGACGATGTCGTCGACGCCAAACTCCTTGAGGGCAACCGCGCATCCAAGTCCGGCCGGCCCCGCTCCAACGATCGCCACATCCCGGAGGCGCGACCGTCTGGTAATCGGGCCACGCTGTCGTAGTTTGCTCTTCTTGCTCATGCGATCCTTCCTCCCGATCTCTTGCTTATGAACATGACAGTATCGCAGTATAGATACTTACTGTCAATACATCCACCCTCGCGACAGGCTCCACTCCCTGCCCCGGGGCATCCTCTTGCCCGCTCAAATGGTTCCCTTCGGCTTCGCTCAGGGTAAACTCTCGGCTCACCATGAGCGGGCCTAATCTCCCCCGCTCACCCCCGCATCAAGTGCGGGGCAGGCTCTGAGCTTGTCGAAGGGCGTGAGCGGGGCCTCCAACGTAGGGGCAACCACGAGGGTTGCCCTGTCTTCCGAGAGCGGACGCATGGGACGCGGTAGGGGTGCCCCTTGTGGGTACCCCTACCAGTCAATACCGGTCCGCTAGTCGTTGTCCCGCTCGGTGACCGTCAGGGCGATGCCGTGCATGTCGTCGTACACCGGGTCCGCCGCCCATTCATCCTCCGTCATCCCCAGGCATTCCGCCGACAGCGTGTAGATGGTGTGCTGTATGGTCAGCGACTCGTGGTTCGAGTCGTCGTCCTCCGCGGCCACCACAGTGATGGGCACGCCCACGTTCCAGGCGTAGGCCTCGTCCCAGTCGAGGCGGATGCCGCTGCACCACTCCGGCAGGCCGGAGGTGTCGTAGCCGCGGGGCAGCAGAATCTTGAACTGCTGGACCGGCAGTTCGCCGGCGAGGTTATCGTATCCGTCGCCGTCCCAGTGCATCACTACGAACAACGGCAGGGTGGGCTCGCTGCTCAGCTTCACCCGGTAGGTGGCCTCGCCGCCCTCGGTCACCGTCAGCCGGGAGGGGCTCAGGATGACCCGCCCGCCGCGGGCGGTCGCGGGGCCGACGTCCTTGGTGATGGACTGCGACCATTCACCGGCGCCCACGGCGTTCAGCGCCCGCACCGAGAACTCGTATGTCCCTTCACGGTTCAGCCCGGTGATTCTCCGCGAGGTCGTCGTCGAGCCCACACGGGTGGGAGCCACGATGTCGCACACTGTGTCTGCGCCCGACGCGCAGGGGCCGAACACCCGGTACTCGTAGCCCGTCACCCGGCTGCCGCCGTCGTCCACCGGCGGGTCCCAGACCAGGGTCACCGCGGTGCGCTCCAGGCTGGAGAAACGCAGGTTCCCCGGCCAGCCGGGCGCATAGATCTGGAGACCCTCCGTGGTCGCCTGGGCGTAGGCCCACGGGCTGATGAGGCTGCCCTTCACCGCCGACACCCGGTAGTGGTGGGTGGTCCCCGAGATCAGGCCGGTGTGGGAGTAGGTTGTGCCGCTGTGGCTGCGGGCCAGGGTCCGCCAGGGGCCGGCCCCATCCGGGGAGTGCTCGATGGTGTAGCGCAGGCCGGTCTCACCCGACGGCGCGAACCAGCTCAGGTCGATGCGGCCTGAGTCGCCCAGGCCCGGTGTGGCCGTCAGTCCGTTGGGCGCGCCCAGCTCCTCCGGCTGCTCCAGTAGCCCACCGGCCCCGGCGGGCAGGGACCACGGCCCGGCCACCCCGAACTCGTTCACCGCCCGCACCCGGTAGGACTGGTTGACCACGCCGCCTTGCAGATCCGCGTACACGGTTCCCACCACGGCGTCCGCCAGCATTGCCCCGTTGCGCTCCACCTGGTAGTGGGTCACGGGCCGTCCGTTCAGCAGCTCCAAGGGCTGCCAGTTCAGCACGGCGATGGACGCGTACTTCCGCACGGTCAAAAACTCGGGCGCGCCCGATCTTCCCGGCATCGCGCCGTGTGGTGTGCTGCGCAGCGCAATCTGCGCCTCGTTGTTGTGGCCCAGGTAGTCGTAGTACTTGGTGGTGTGACGGGTGCCGTCAATGACCACCGAGTAGTCATGGTCGTTCTCAATGGTCGCGGTGATCTCGGCGTTCGCGCCTGCGCCGGGGATGATGGTGAGGACTTCCGCATCGGCAC
The DNA here is from genome assembly GCA_034423135.1 of Dehalococcoidia bacterium. Classification (GTDB taxonomy): domain Bacteria; phylum Chloroflexota; class Dehalococcoidia; order Lucifugimonadales; family UBA2985; genus JAPPHY01. The sequence goes on from DAOUJC010000007.1 coordinate 3,005, forward strand.
GGCCCTCGGAAGATGCCGCTGCCGCCTCCCGCATTTCGCCGATGGTCCATACGCCTTCGCAGAGACCGTCTTCGCCGCAGATCCCCTGGGCGTAGCTGCCCTGGCTGGCGACGGCCTCGGAGTCCTCGGGCACGCCGCTCAGCGTTACCCGGGCCACCGGGGCCGTGTCCGGCCCGTGGTTCCGCGCCACGATGTTGTAGGCCCGCTGGCCCGGTTTGGCCAGCGAGTAAGCAGGGTCGTCCCGCACTTCCAGCTCGGCCACCGGACCCACGTGGAAGGTGTAGGTGCCGCTGTCGGTATACGTCGTGCCGTCATTGACAGCCTCTATCTCGTAGAGCGCGACGTACGTGCCCAGCGTTTCGAAGGCTATTATGAAAGTGGTGCGGTCACCGACGGGGATATCGTCGTATGAATAGGGATCTCCTTCGACTTTCGTGCCATCCGGAGCATTCAGAAAGTCCGTAGGCTCCCCGTAGACGTAACCCCACATCCTCCAGCGGCCCGGTGGTGGCGCGCCGTCAACCCCCGACACCGTCACTGATTGCTTGTATTCTGTCCAATCGTAGCCGAACTCAGTCTGGTCCATGTACGGAAGGAAGAGGCTGGCGGTGGACCACTCGGTTTCTCCTAACTCCGTAACGACCCGGGTCCCGAAATGGTCCGGAACGTGCACCACCAACTCCTCCGGTTGCAGGATCATAGTGTTGGTCCGGGCGTACTCAAGGTCGTCGGACCGTAAGCGCCCGCGATGGACGTCGGCAACGGCGTACCTTTCGTTCGGCGATCCTTCGCTGCTCAACCCAAACGCCGGCTTCACGGCAGTCAGCTCCAGGGAGGGGCTGGCGTCGCAGGGATAGGCGGTCTCGGTAAGGCAGTCGTGCCAGTGGAAGAGAGCCGTCAAGCCGCTGGCGATCAGCGCCTTGTGCTCCATGCACGCGGTGACGGGGAGCCACGGGGACTCCGGTTCCGGGACCACGTGCTCGACCTCCACCGTGAGGCACTGACCTTCCGCTGGCAGGCCTCCTGTTCCCGTCACCAGGATGTCCAGCGACTTGTTTCCTTCCGGCGAGCTTCCCGCGGCCAGAGTGCCGATGTTCCAGATGCCCGTTGCCCGGTTGAAGGTGGTGCCGGCAGGCGGCGTCGCCGTGTACCGCAGGCCCTCGGACGCGGTGACCTTGAATCTCAGGAGGTACTGTTCTGGGAACTGTTCGAGCCAGGAAGGGTACGGATTGTAAGCCGGGTTGGTGACCTTGACCGTAAAGGTGTTTGTGCCGGGATCAGCGTCCACCCCGTACGAGAGGCTGGGGAACAAGTGGACATTTTCATATATCCTCTGATCCGGAGCGGAGTCAACTTGCCATACCATATAATTACGCGCCTGGCTGTTGCCCTGATGGCCGGGAGTTTCCCGGGGCAAGGATTCCGCGATGGCGGCCTGCAAGCGCACCAAGGAATTTCCTGTATGACGGGGGTCTTCGAGATCATCAATGTTGAAGACATCTAACTCAAGTTTTGTCGTCACTGTGATTCCACTTCTCAGCAGAGGAATGTCCCACTCCAGCGTGCCGGTATCAAGGAATCCATCGTTCACATCAGTAGCGTGGTCAAAGGACTCGTCGAGTTTTATGCTCCTGCCCAGCGTCAGGTCATCAACCTCCATTCGGACCTTTATGTCGCGGACCGTGACGTCCGAGTTATTCCGGACGGAAACCACAAAAACGGTTTCGTGGTGGTCTGTGGCTGGGAACCCCCCCTGGGCCGGTGTTGTAAATGAACTCACGTTGGCCATGCTCAACTCCAGATCAACCGGCGGCTGCTCCTGGGCTCCGGCGACTGCGGTCCCGATCAGGACCGCGCCCAGAACGGCCAGCGTCGTGGCGATTAGCAGAATCTTCCTGGCTGTGTTGAATGAGGTATCCATCATGGTCTTATGTCTATCTCCTAACTTGCACGATTTTCTTCCGGTGTGTGGCCGTCCGCTCCTGTATTTGATATGTCATATCATTATGTGGTTAAATTACAGGCTTATATCTATAGCTATATCGATACAAAGCATCAATAAACTGCCCGGCACACGAAACTCGATATCATACCAGACGGGTTATGATATAGCGGTGACTTGGGGGCTGATTTTCGGTGATCTTTTGTGATTTATCGTGGAGCTGGCATAACGGCTCCGCTTATCCCCGCATCAAGTGCGGGGCAGGCTCACCATGAGCGGGCCTAATCTCGTCCGCTCATCCTGAGCTTGTCGAAGGGCGTGAGCGGGGCCTCCAACGTAGGCGCAACCCTCGTGGTTGCCCTGTCCTGCGGGCGGTCTTCGTGACTTGCAAGTTTCCAGTCACGGGATATAATAGGCGCGGATAGTGGTGGAATCGGCGAAACCGCCAAAGCGCATTGGCAGAATCGCGCAAAATCATCTCCGCGGGCGTTAGCCCACTCAGAGATTCGTAGCCCTCACGGCATTACGGCCGCCGCCTGTCGGTCACACTTTCAGCCACATGATGCGATGGCTTAGGGCAGACTTCTTCAGGTTAGTCACAGGAAGCGTCGGAGGCCAGATCAGACTGCTCCTGATGCTGTCTGCGGCCCTGCTGGGCTTCTTCTGGCTGCTCGACTATCTGGCGTCCCTGGTTGCGACTTCCCCCCAAGACATTCTGGCAAGCAGCCTAAGCGCCGAGGAGTTCAAGAGCGTTCCCACAGGCGTGGCGCTGCTGGAGCTATCGGCGTTCGCTCTTGCCGTGGTTCTCGCTGCGGTGGTGCTCGTCACCACGCTGGGCTGGCCCGTAGCACGCTCATCGTTCCGGCTCTCGCCGTCTCTCGTTTTGGGAGTCCTGTCCTCTGCCGCTATCCTGGCGGGCGGGGCATACGTGGCATTTTCCGGCGTGCTGGAGAGGAGGCTCTCCTACGACCGGCACCTGGTCGAAGGCTCACTTCTGGAGTCCGGCGCACTCGTGGCGCTCACCGCCGTCTTCTTCTCGCTTGCCATTGCCGGGGTGGTCAACCGAAAGTCGCTGGTGGCTGTTCTGGTCGCATGGCTGGTGATCGGACTCGCCTCCGGCTTTCTGAATCCCCAGTCGCTCGACGGCCTGGACCTGTTCGAAAGGACGATAAGGCAGGGCGAATCGGCTGCCTATGCCTCCGTAGTGGAGAAGTACATGAGGACGTTCGAGTTGCCGGAGAGCGTGACCCTGCCCGCGGCGACTCCTGAGCCCGGCACTGACCCTCTGGACGACGCAGCGCCCAAGGACGCGACTTCCAGTTCGCCCGGGAAGGTACCGCCGGCGCCTGGAGACGACGGAGCCGGCCGGCCCGTGTTCCGGGTTGCGGGCGCGGCGCACACCAGGTACCTGCGCGTGGCCACCGGAGACGTGTACGAGAGCGGCGAGTGGCAGCAGCTCGATACGCAGGGCCTTGCGGTTGGCCCCGGCATAGCAATCGAGGATGCGGTGGACGCCGTGATTCAGCGTCTCGACGCGCAGAACCCTGACCTGGCAGCAACCGGCAGGCTCAGCCCGGCGCTTCTCGGCAGACCTCTCGCCACTCCGTCCAGCGTGGAGACCAACACCATACGGGTGTTCCCGCCGGACGACTCCGGAGCAATCGAGGCCGGCGTCGTGCCCATATCCCGCTATCCCTCCGGGATCGATACCGCGGGCACGTACGACCCGTTCAGCGCCACTCTGACCGTGCCCGAGCGCGTATCGGATTACGAGTGGTCGGCCTCTGTGCCGCAGTTCACGCTGGAGGCCCTTGTGTCTGCAGACGCCGCCACCGATGAGGCGTACCTGCAGCTGCCGCATGACCTCCCCGAGCGCGTCCGGCAGGTGGCTGAGCAGTTCAATGTCAGCCGGTCCCCCTTCCTGAACGCCAATCAGATCGTGCTGTTCATGGAGGAGGAGTTGACCTACCTGCCCGGCGATGTTGTTCCTGAGCAGCCTCCCGACGGCAGCGACCCCGTCGACTGGCTCCTCTTCGACGCGCGCGCCGGAAACGACGTCAGCTACAGCACTGCCTTCGTGGTACTGGCGCGTGCGGCCGGGATACCGGCGAGGGTGGTGTCCGGCTGGGTCATCGAGGAGCTTGAGGGCGTGCAGGTAGTCCACGCGCATCAGTTCCATCATTGGGCCGAGATCGCGCTGGAGGACGTGGGCTGGATCACCTTCGATCCTGCTTCCCGTGTGTCCAGGATCGAGTACATCCAGGAGATCAAACTGGACCAGGCTGTGGAGATGCTGACGGGGAGCGAAGAGCCGGCGGTTCGCGTCGAGGCGGTCGAGGCGCTGGGTGAGATTGGCAGCGAGGAGGTGCTGCCGTGGCTGCTCGAGGCCCTGGAGAGCGACCCGGATGTGGAGGTTCGCCGGTCTGCCGCGGTCGCACTGCAGAAGCTGGACTTCGACATGCTGGTCTGGATACTGCTCAATCACCAGGACCCGGAGATGAGGGCTGCGGCGGCAGGTGCGCTCAACGTACTGCGCGACGCTAGAGCGGCGCAGCCGTTCCTGCAGGCGTTGTCCAGGGACGAGCATGCGCCCGTCAGGGTGGAGGTCGCAGAGGGCCTGGCGCACATTGGCAAGAACAGAGCGGAGAGCGGGCTGCTGCTGGCTGCGACTACGGACGTGGACGCCTCCGTGCGGGAGGCCGCCGTGCGTTCGCTCGGCGTGCTCGGGACCGGCTGGACCGCCAGGCAGCTGGTGTCGATACTCGGCTCAGATTCGGAAGCCGCGGTGCGGCGCGCTACCGCGACTGCGCTGGGCCAGATCGGGGCAGCCGTGGCCCTGGCGCCGTTGATCGAGGCCAGATCTGCGGACGAGGATGCGACCGTCAGAGAGGCCGCAGGCGGCGCGCTGATGCGGTGGAGCAGCCGGCAACTGATGTCCGTGCTGGAAGAGTCGTGGCAGCCTGATGAGAGAGCCGCAGCAGCCCAGCTTCTGGGAGAGCGCGAGTTCACCGCCGCCATTCCCGCGCTGAGCGTCGCGCTGTACGACCCCAGCGAGGATGTGCGCGGCGCGGCGCTGACCGCGTTGGGCGGCATGGGGGAGCTCACCTGGCTTGAGAACGGCCTTGGCCTGCTGACGCAGCCCGGTGGGTACTTCGCGTTGATTCCGGGGACAACGGCCGAGGTCGCGAGCGGGACTCTCCGCAAGCCCGTGTTCGAGTTGAGCGGAGGCAGCGACACAAACCTCCTAAGGAATGCCGTGGGCGACTACTACGTCGACAGAACCTGGCTGCCCATTGAGCAGCTCAGGTTCTCCCGCGACGAACCGGGCGCAGATTTGTCGGCGGCCGAGGTTCCGAGGACATTGAACCCGGGCTACGTGTACAGGAACGAGGTATCCGTATATCCCGTTCAGGGTTTCGGGGCCATCCTTCCCGGCTCGGCGCCAACTTCCTATCGCCTGGAGTCAATCTCAGACATTGGCACTTACTGGCCCAACAGCGCGACATACGTCATTGCCCAGGAGAGCCCCTTCTATGAATGGGTCTCCGAAATCCACGAGTTCTCTCCCGGTGACCTGGACTCAGCAGAGCGGTGGCCCACGTCCGAATACTCCTACACAGAGCTGCAGGAGCGGCCGTGGCTGGATCGTGCTCGTGACCTGGCGGTTCACATAACCGGCGGGGAATCCACAGCCTACGGCAAGGCCAAGGCCATCGAGCAGTACCTGCAGTCCGAGTACACGTACCGGTTTGCCGAATCGGGTGATTCGTCGCTTCCGCCGCCGGATCGAGACCCAGTAGACTGGTTCCTGTTCGAGAGCCGCGAAGGAACGAGCGGAAACTTCAGCAGCGCATTCGTGATTCTCTCCAGGCTGGTCGGCGTTCCGGCACGGGTGGTTTCCGGCTGGGCAATCACGGCCGGTTCCGAGAGTCAGCATATCTGCACCGACCAGGCGCATCAGTGGGCGGAAGTGGCGTTCGACGGGCCGGGTTGGGTCACATTCGACCCGACACCGGGTGGAGCGCCATCCAGAGCGAGCCTTAGCTGTGATCCAGAGGAAATCTCTCGGTTTCCCGGTGGAAACTTGACTCGTCTCGAGAATGGTTCCACTATCTCCGGGCTTGGCGGAGGGGTTACATTCACTCCAGGCACAACTACGCAGCAATCTCCTGGGCTGCCTCACATACCAGTCTTCAACGTGAGGGGGGCCGGCAATACCTCTTACCTGCGTACCGCCGTCGGAGACGTCTATCAGACCACGCATTGGGCCCAGCTGGACCCGGTGTCCGTCCCATACGCAGCCGGGGACGGCGTTCCCGCAACCGTGCGGAGGCCTTACGACGCGCGGTCAGGCCGCTTTGCGTGGCTGCCCGACCACAGGCTGGAAACCGAAGCCCTCTTTGGCTTCCATGACTACTCCGCCAGCGCCAGCTATGACCGGATTCACGTATACCCGGCCGAGGAACGTGCCAGCTTGCCCGCCGGACTGTTGCCAACGTCTCTTCACCTGCAATCGGCGGACCAGGACGGGACCATACTGCCATTCAGCTCCACATTCTCGGCTAACGCGCCCCCGTGGACCTACCAGTGGACATCCGAGATTCCCTCGTATTCGGAACAGCAGCTGTCCGCAGCCGTCGCCGCATCTGACCCGACCTATACCCGGCTGCCGGAACGCATGCCGGCTCGCGTGCGGGAGCTGGCGCAGACCATCACGTCCGGCTACGCCACCACTTACGAGAAGGCCAAGGCACTTGAGCGATACCTGTCCACCAACTACACCTATGCGTTTGCGGATAGCTCTCGGAGTGGAGACCCTCCGCCCGGCCGTGATCCAACGGACTGGTTCCTGTTCGACTATCGCGAGGGCACTTGCGGTGTGTTCAGCAGTGCATTTGTCGTGCTGGCACGTTCGATAGGCATACCGGCGAGGGTTGTTTCGGGGTGGGCGATTTCAGCCACAGACTATACGCAGACCGTGTATCTTGACCAGGCACATCAGTGGGCGGAGGTGGCATTCGAGGGGCTTGGATGGGTGACGTTCGAGCCAACGGCACCGGGTAGTGCGGTCGCGCGAGCCGCGGAGGTTGAGCCGACCGAGGAGACCGTCGAGCAGGACGGAAATGACCCCGGAGAGAGTGACCAAGGCACGGTGAGTGACGCGGGCGAAGATAGCAACGCGGGCACGGAAAGCGGCGCCGGCGGAGATGGTGACGCGGGCACAGAGAACGCCCAGGACGACCCGTGGGGTGCACTGGTCAGCGGCGATGTCGCTGAGCGAGAGGAGGCGCTGAGGTTGCTGGAGGAGCAGGGCGCAGAGGTTATCCGCCTGGAAGACGGGTCGGCTCTCATACGCCAGGACGATGAACTGCGCTTTTTCCCCGGTGGAACTACGATGCAGGCTCAACTGCCACCCCACGTGCCTATATTCAATGTTGTAGGGGCTGGTAATACCAGCTACCTGCGTACAGCGGTCGGCGAGATTTATGCAGGAGGAAACTGGGCTCAGCTAGACCCCGTTACCGTTCCATACGCTTCCGGGGACAGCGTTCCCGGGTCGTTTCAGAGTGCCTACTCAAGCCGTTCAGGCCAGTTCGCGTCAGTGCCCGAATACAGGCTGGAGACGGAATCGTTATTCGGGTTCCGCGAAGGCTCGGACACCACCTCCGAAGACCGGATTCGCATATATCCCCTCAGCGGCTCTAAGGGGCTACCTGCCGGGCTGGTGCCAACATCCTTGCACACGCAATCGGCCAATCGGAACGGGGAAATACATGCATTCAGCTCCACGTTTTCTACCAGTGAATGGGGTGCAACCTTTACGTGGACATCCGAGATTCCTTCATATTCCACAGGTCGACGTGCTGCGGCCGTCGCTGCGTCTGACCCCACCTATACCCAGCTACCGGCGGGCCTGCCGGGTCGGATACGTGAGCTGGCCCTGAGTATCACCGCAGGCCATGGCACCACATACGCCAAAGCCAAGGCGCTGGAGCAATACCTGTCTACCAACTACACGTACGCGTTTGCGGATAGCTCACGGAGCGGAGACCCTCCGCCTGGCCGTGATCCGTCGGACTGGTTCCTGTTCGACCATCGAGAGGGCACGTGCGGCCAGTTCAGCAGCGCCTTTGTCTTGCTGGCGCGATCCGTGGGCATACCGGCAAGGGTGGTTTCCGGCTGGCTCATTGACGCTACGGACGCCCCGCAGACCGTGTACGCCATTCAGTCCCATCAGTGGGCGGAGGTCCCCTTTGAGGGGCTTGGGTGGGTGACATTCGAGCCGACGGCGGGGAGTGAGTTACCTGACGGAGAGTATTTGACGCCTCTGCCGCCCATTCAGGAAACCGTTACTACCATCACTCGGTGGCCTGCCGAAGTGCGGAGACAGGTACCGTTCATTATTGGCGGCAATGTCACGACTGAAGACGGGAGAAGCGTAAGCGGACTGGAGGTGGAGATCTACGTCAACGAGACGAAGGAGCTCGGCGGCACCCTGCTCGGGACAACCACGACAACCTCCAACGGCTACCAGGCTGAGGTGATGCTGCCAACGGACATGGAGTTGGGCTCCTACCAGCTGTTGGCTCGAACAATTGGCACCGATCGCTACTATGAGTCCAGGAGCGACCCGGACATTTCGGTCTACTCCGGCAGCGGACTGGAGCTCACCGGACCCGCCGAGGTGAGAATAGACGTTGAAGCCACCTTTCGCGGGAGACTGTCGGATGACAACGACCAGGGAGTGGCCGGCGGCAGGCTCATCGTAAACGTGGACGGCGCCTCCGCACCCACAGTTGTGACCGACTCTTCAGGCCGGTACTCCTTCTCCAGAACATTCTCATCGCCAGGGGCACACTGGGTGGAAGTAGCGGTTGAGGATGCAGAGTTTCTGCTGGAGAGCACGGCCAGGCTGAACTTTCAGGTGACGCTTCCTACGGAGACCGTCCTTCATGCCCCAGCCTTTGTCGAAGTGGGTGAGGAGTTCGTCCTTACGGGGGAACTGCGCGACATCCGCGGGATGCCCTTGGCGCAACAGGACGTGTACTTCCGAATCGGCGAAGGCCCGGAGCGATCCGTGGTCACTGACGATTCAGGCCACTTTCAGTTCGCCGACACCGTCCATGAGGCCGGCGAGTTCACCGCTACCGCCACCTTCCGCAGGAACGGCGCGATTCTCTCCTCCAGCGCGACGGCTCGCCTGTCGTCCAAGCACGGCGTTGTGCTGACAATCGACGGGCCGGGTTTCGTGGAGCAGGGTCAGGGCGCGACCTTCGTGGGACGGCTGGAGTCCGATACGGCGACTCCGGCCGGTGAGCTGGAAATGACCATGGAGAACAACCTGGAACGTGAGACCTTCTACGTGACAACAGAGGAGGACGGCACCTTCGAATACCACCATGCTTCATTCCAGGAGATTGGCCCTCACTCACTCACAGGGCTGTTCGCCGGGGACAGCAGGGATGGAGAGTTCCTGCTGGGCAGCACGGCCAGACTTGATTTTCAGGTAACGCTTTCAACTGAAACCGTCCTTCACGCCCCGACGCTGGTTGACGTTGGCAAGGAGTTCACAGTCACGGGCGTGCTGCGCGACGTGAGCAGAGCGCCTGTGGTTGGAGCGGACGTGAGCGTTCAAGTAGGGGACGGCCAGGAGCGTACTGTGGTCACCAACCACCTGGGTCACTTCAACTTTAGCGCCACCGTCTATGAGGCCGGCGAGTTCACCGCAAGCGCAACCTTCGAGGGGGATGGCTCGGTTCTGTCATCCACTGCGACCGCAAGCCTGTCTTCGCAGCACGGCGTCGTCTTGACCATTGAGGGGCCGGGCCTCATCGAGCAGGGCGAGGGCGCGACATTCGTGGGCACGCTGGAATCCGAAACGACCACGCCAACCGGTGAGTTGGAACTGACCATCGAAAACAGCCTGGAACGAGAAACCTTCTCCGTGACAACGGACGAGGACGGCAGGTTTGAGTACAACCATCCTTCCTTCCAGCAGACCGGCATTCACACTCTCACGGGCAGCTTTGCCGGAGGTGACAGCCTGGGGCCAAGCACGGCAGGCATTTCGTTCCGCGTTGCGGCGCCCACTCTGATGACTCTCAGAGGCCCCAAGGGCGTCAGGGACGGAGAGTCGTTCGAGGTCACGGGTACGCTTCTGCAGCGAAACGGACGCGCCGTGCCGAACGCGGAGGTTCGGGTTGGCGGGGAAGAGTCGTTGACGCTCGTCACGGACGACGACGGCAGATTCTCGTGGGAGGCTGTAGCCGAGCTTGACCCCACCGAATCGGAGCAGTCCAGCGAATCCGAGCTCTTCATCGAGGTGAACTTCGGCGGCACGGACCACTTGGGGCCCAGCAGCGCCAGTCTGGGGGTCGCGGTCGGCTTCCCGCGGATCGTTTTGGATGAACTGGAGCCTGTGGCGCGCGGCGATACTGCCGTCCTGCGCGGCACCGTTCTCGTCGGCAGCATTCCTCTGGCCGACGTACGGGTGAGTATCGACGAGGACGATGACCTGCGGTCGAATGATATCGGCGGGTTCACTTACGACTACCACGTGTCCGCGAGCCTGCCGCTTGGCACGAACGAGATCGAAGTCTCGGCGGAGGAGATAGGTGCCAGTGCGACCGTCCCCGTTCTGGTAATGTCCGCTCCCAAGCTCACGTTTGAACAGGCGGAGGAGTCCGTCCCGGGGGAGGAAACCCTGCTCAGCGCGACCCTTCTCGACGACAAGGGGGCGGGAATACCGCGAGCGGCGATTCGCTCAAGCCAGGGCGTGGAGGCGGTCACCGATGCTCAGGGAGTCGCGCTGTTCGAGGTGACGGTGCCGGAAACCGAGGAGCCTGCCTTGGTGCCACTCACGTTCACCTTCGATGGGGACAGCCGGCACATGCCGCACTCCGCAACATTCGTACTGGCGGTCCAGCCGCATCCCGCGGGGTTCAACTGGCTGCTCTGGGTGGGCCTGCCGGCCCTTGTGGCCGTTACCGTAGGAGTCACGCTGGCGCGTCGAAAGCTGATGGCGCTCCCCGAAGCCGTTGTGGGCGGGCGTCTGCGTTCCAGGACACAGCCTGTTGCCACCGGCGATGAGGTTCCCGACGATGTCGAAGAAACCGAGGCGCGGCAAGAGGCGAGTCTGGAGATTGTCCTCGAGAAAGAGGCCACGGGCCTGCCGGATATCTGGGGCACGGGCGAGGACGTGCACGCGACGGTTGGCCTGACCGATTGGGAAGGGAAGCCCATCGCTGGAGCGACCGTGACCGTATTGATGGGCGGCGCGGATGAGCCCTCGCAACTCGTGGCGGACGAGCGCGGTCGCTGCCACGTGAGCTGGACTTGCGATGAGCCGGGAGAGTACAGGGTGTCGGCTGAGTTTGAAGGCGACGAGTTCCACCTGCCGGCCTCGGCATCGCACAGATTCAGGGTGGTGGACTTCAGAGAGGAGATAGTCTCCCTGTACGGCGTCTTCCTTGAGTGGGCAGCCCCAAGGGTTGCCGGCATCACGGAGCAGTCCACGCCCAGGGAGGTGGAGCTGATGCTGGTTTCGGAAGGCGTGCCGGTAGACCAGAAGTCGCTTGACGAGCTCATTTCCAGGTTTGAGGAGGCGGATTACAGCGAGCACCCCATCTCTCGCCGCCACTACGAGGCCATGTACCGCGCGTGGCGGACGGTGTTGGGAGACCAGAGGCCATGACTAGCGCCGCCACAAACCGTAGGCTGATTCTCACGGCCTCCGCACTGGCTGCCGCCCTCCTGTCCGCGTGGCTTCTGCTCGGAGGGCCGGGCGGGCCTGTGGCGGCATGGACGGGCCTTGACCTTCACTATCTTGCTCTTCCAATCGCCCTGGGGTGCGGTCTGATGCTGCTCAACAGGCTCCTGCTGCTGGCGCGCCTGGGAGTAGCCGCAAGGGGAGTCGACGCGGGATTGACTGGAGTCGGAGACCAGGCGGCTCAACGTCGGCTTCTCACTTCCGTTCCGTCCGCGCTAACGCGGCTGCCTCTTGACTTGGGAGCTATGGTGCTTGTTCTGGACGTGCTGTCCCTGGTATCGGAGCTGCCGGCCACCATCTCCGCGCTGCCGGACGGCCCTGACCTGGCATCCATGACCCCGTACCTGGAGCCATTCCGCTCCCTCGCACTGTGGGGCGTCGTGCTCCTGCTTCCGTTCGTGCTCGTTCGGGCGGCGGGCGAAGCGCGTCCTGCTACGCTGCGGCTATTCAAGTTTCCCATTGTCAGGCTGATTGCCTTCGGTGTGGCATATCTGCTACTGGCTGATCGCGGTATCCTCCAGGTGGCCTACGACGTGCAGGGGTCGACTGTGCTTCTGTGGCTGGGGCTGGCGCTTGGACTATCGTACGGCGCATCCACCCTGCGCAACGTTCTTGCGTCGGCGTCACCGGATCAAGGCTTGCGGAGACTCCGCGCCGCGCTGATTCTCTTGGAGGGTGCGTGGGTTGCGGCCCTGATCGCCTCGGTGGCATCTCTGTCCTCGGCGCTGGAACCTGCGCTCGCTGCCCGCGCTCCGGCGGATTTGGAGTCCTATCTGTCGTTGCTGAGAACGCTCACCATTGTGCCGGCCGTCGTATTCCTGCCCTTCCTGCTGCTTCGCTCCATAGGCGTATTCGTGCCGGTGGTCGACAGAGCTGTCGGGTTCCCGACGACGCACCTGCTTCTGTTCCTGATTGCGTATACGGCGTTCTCCCGGTCCGGCGTAGTTGCGACCGCTCTGGAGTTCAACCCTGCTCAGCTAATGGCCGTTCTCACACAGGCTCTGCTCATATCGTACGCGGCGATTGTGATGCGAAACGTTGCGCGCATCGGTGTGCCGGGGCGTTACGGACGGATTGCAACGAACGCGTTGGGACTGGCGAGTCCGGTACTGCAATCGGCGGCCCTGGCCCTGGCTGTGCTCGTTGCGCTCAATCACCTTCCCGTAGTAAACGCCTTGATGCTGGATCACTCCGTGACCGAGGATGCCGGGATCAAGGTTTTTCCGGTATTCGGCAGCCTGTTCGACGCCAGGTACATCATTGCAGCGCTCAGTTTCGCGTCCGTCATTGCCGTCAACCTGCCCAGATTGCAGACGGACTATGTCCTTGGGCGGTACTCCTCCATGCTGGTTGCAGCCTTGTACGGGGCGATCGCCTTTCTGGCCTGGGCCACCGGCACCAGCATGTCGAATTTGGGGCACGGCCTGGTCCTGGGGGGCGCGCTCGCGGGTGCGGGCCTGTACCTCCTGGTGCTGTCACACCTGGCCGGATACGTCCAACACTCCTCCAATCGCGCAGTCGCTGATGTCGCGAGTTGGCTTGCTGCGTCCAGGATCCGCGCCCTTGTGCTGGGCATGAACGTCGCATTCTACGTACTGCTGCTGCGCCCCGTCCTCTACGAGTACCTGTGGTTCGCTCCCCTCTACGAATACACGGCATTGCTCATACTCATGCTGGTGGTTCTCATGCGGGTCGTGGAACACCTGAGGGCGGTAGAGCGCGCTGCCGGCTCGGAGACGCCGGTGTGGACGGACTGGTCTCACCATTGGCAGACGCTGGAATCCAGGCCGGACCGGCGAATGGAGGTCACGGCAGAGCTGCGCCAGGCGTTTGTGGACCGCGGCGAGTGGAAGTTGCTGTGGACGTATCTGATGGGGCTGCTTCACCGCAGCGAGGCGTCCACCGAGTCTATCCGGGAGGTGTGCCGGCCCCTGCGCAACAGCGCCTCGTCAAGCACGATCCGGAGCCTCTTGCGCTTGAGGAAATGGGCACGAGCCGGAAGGGCAGAGGCGCTCGAAGAATCGCTGGGGAGACTGGAGAAGGCTCTGGCCACTGTCGAGCGGCCTTTAGGCCGCGTCGGCGAAGACCAACTTCGTGTGGCCGCCCGTGCCTACGTGGAGAGCGGAACCGAACTCGACGCTCTGGCCGTGGCGTTGATCATGGCGCACTGCCAGAGAGGCGGAGACGTGACTCAGGCCGTCGACCGGTGGTTCCATCTCCTTGAGTCGCCGGATGCGCCACCGCGCCGGTTCTGGCAGCCAGTACGCCGTTCTCCGGCCGCGACTGCGGATGCAGGACAGAGGCTTCGACTCGTTGAGGATGCGATCTCCCAGCTGCCCGGGGAGGCAATGCGTCGCGATCGTGTTACAGTAGGAGGCCCCGCGTGAGAACGAAGGTTAGCGTCAGACCGCATTGCGGAAGCCAATGCCGGTTCGGAAACGCCGAGAGGAGGCACGTCATGCCGTCAATCGCCACGCAGTCCCTGGAACTAGCGGAGCGACGCGAATGAACGAAAGAGAGATGGAGGATGCACGGCTTTCCTGTGAGCAGATACTGGATCGCGTCTCGGAGGCATTCGTTGGCAACCGGCTGATGCTCCGAAAGCTGCTGGCCGCGGCCCTCGCCAACGGCCACGTCCTCTTCGAGGACTACCCCGGCCTGGGCAAGACTCTGCTGGCCAAGGTGTTCGCGCGGGCAATTGGCAGCGACACCAAGCGAGTGCAGTTCACGCCCGACCTGCTGCCATCCGACATTCTGGGCCTGAACGTGTGGCGTCAGAATGAGGGCACGTTCCAGATGATGCGCGGGCCGGTGTTCACCAACGTCCTTCTTGCCGACGAGATCAACAGGGCGCCACCCAAGACTCAGTCGGCTCTGCTAGAGGCTATGGAAGAGCGCCAGGTGACCATCGACGGGGTGACGCTTGCGATTGGCACGCCTTTCGTGGTGATCGCGACCCAGAACCCCATAGAGCAGGAGGGCACGTATCCGCTGCCGGAGGCGCAGCTGGACCGCTTCCTGCTGAAGCTGAGCACGGGATACCCGGCGAACAGCGACCTGGAGAACGACATTCTTCACCGGCGCATCAGCTGGCAAAAGGACGATCCGACAGGCGACATCCATCCGGCAGTTGACGTGAGCAGGTTCGTGGAGCTGCAGCGGTACGTGGAGACGGGCGTCTACACCGACCAGCTCATCGTGGACTACATCACGCAGGTGGTACGGCTGTCCCGCGAGCACCCGCGGGTGGCGGTCGGCGTGAGCCCGCGCGGCGGGCTTGCCCTGCTGAGGATCGCCCGCGGCATAGCGCTGATCCACGGCAGGGACTTCGTCGTGCCCGATGACGTCAAGATGGTCGCCTCGGACGTGCTGGCCCACCGCGTCATTCTCAACATTGAGGACACGCTGGAGGGCATACGCGGCGACTGGGTGATAGATGAGATCGTGCAGCAGGTGCCGGTGCCCAGCGACATAGGACGGGTGGAAGCCTCCTGATGCTTGGCCCGTCACATCCGGGTTGGATAGTCCTCTCCCTGGTGCTGCTGTTTCTCGGCTTGTCCCTGGGCAATCCGGTCCTTCTCGCGGGAGCGGTGTTCGCGCTGCTCTCGGTGCTGCTGACCACTGCCGTATCGCCGCCCGCGGGAACTTCCGTCAAGAGAAGCCTCCCGCGGACATCGTGCTGGGTTGGCGATACAATTGCGGTGCAGCGGCAGGTGACGGTCAGCGGCGGCGTCGGCTCCGTAATCGTGCATGACGTTCTTCCGCCGGAGGCGCAGGTGGTGGACGGCAGCAACCTGCGAGTGGTCTGGACGTGGCCGGGAAGGCGGACTGTGGACGTCTCTTACCGGATCCAGTTCCCCAAACGAGGCGCTTTCATGCTGGAGGCGTCGGCCTGGGAGGCACAGGCGCCCTTCGGCGTCAGCCGTGGCGAGTCGGGACGTGTGGACGCATCCGTGGAGGTGTCGGTGGTGCCCAGAATCAGGAGCGTTACCCGCCTGAACGAGGTGCGGGCGGTTCGAAAGAACATCCGGTACCGGGACTACCTGAGCAAGACGGGCGCAACCACGGAGGACTTTCGAGAGATTCGCCCATACCTTCCGGGAGACCCCATCAAGTGGATCAACTGGAAGGCCAGCGCACGCGCCGCCAGCGCCGATAACGTCCCGCTTGTCAACGAACCGGAGCCGGAGACACGCAAGGCGATGTGGCTCTTCATGGACGTTGCGGACTACATGGACGTGGGGGTGCCTCTCTCCAACCCGCTTGAGAACATGGTGGAGGCATCAGGAACGCTTGCCCAGTACTACCTCTCCAGGGGATCGATGCTGGGAGCCTACGCCTTCAACACCTACGGCGGTGGGGGTGAGATGCTCGCGCCGGATTCCAGGATGAGCCAGTTCAACCGGCTGATCCAGATGCTGACCGGGCTGAGGGCGGGCTCGACTGAGCAAGACCTGCTACAGTCCGTAGAGCTATGCAAGAACTTCCTCTTCCGGCTGCGACCGGACGTGTTCATCATCACGCGCCTGGACGCCCTCTACTCGATGCCGGGCGAATCCACCGGGTCTCTTGAGCGATTCAAGGCTGCGGTTCGCAGGCTGACCGCGCTTGGCGGCCGCTCGCTGCAGCCGGGCAGGGTGAAGGTGGTGCACGTTGACCCGCAGCTATCGTCTGCCGAGTCGAACGGATTGGGCATGGAGAAGTGGGAGGCCAAGCTTGTGGCCCGTGACCTGCTGGAAGCCGGGGCGAGCGTGATAGAGTGGAAGCCCGCTCGAGAGGAGTTCATATCGGTGCTCATGCGGAGCGTGGGAGTGTACAGGTAGAGACGTGAGGGTACTGGAAGCGCGATTCGCAGCGGCCGAATCACTGCTGCTGGCGGGCCTGCTGCTGCCATCCGCGCTGGCGCTGCGTGCCTGGGTGGCCGCGGACGTGCCCGCGTACGCGACGATTTCCAGCTTGCCGGCAAGACTGTTCCCGATTGTCGGCCTGATTCCGGGCCTCTTCTTGTGGGAGCTGCTCACGGCAGTTGCCCTGTGCGTTGCTCTGTACTGGGCGCTCCACGGCCTTGGGCGAGGCCAGGTGGCGTTCTGGCTGATGGCCGCGCTGGCGCTTCTGCCGCAGGTGATGCTCGTGTGGGAGCACAACCGGATCGACTGGCTCCAGCTCCTGGAGATCGACCTTGTGGTTGAGGATGGTCGCTCCGTGCTCGCGGATACAGGAATGTTTCTTGCAAGCCTGGTCGGGTTGGCGGCGCTTTATCGCGCCATCGGCCTGCGGCAGCTCGACCGCCGGATGCTGCTGCAGGGAATCGAGCGAGCGGACAGGGATACGGCTGCGAAATTCGAGGCCGTCATGCTGGCGGGCCTGGCGGCCGCGGCGCTGCTGGCGACGCTGCTAGTGCTGGCGATCTCAGCGATGCTGGGAAGGTTCGATGGACCTCTGCACGAATCTTCGTGGAGCGTCGTGACCATCGGCGGAGGCGCGACGATACTGCTCGCGCTCAGCCTTGCGCTGTGGTACCGGGGCCGCCGCGGCTGAGGGGGCCGGGCTGATCTCTGAGGGCGGACCCTACGCCCAGGACATGAGACGGTTTCTGAAGAAGAGCGATCTCACCGAGCGCAGGGCCTTCATCGAGAGCTTCGTGAAGGAGATCGTCGTCATGCCCGACAACGCCGTGGTGCGCTACACGATTCCGATGCCCGAGGACTCTCCTATAGGAGGGAGAGATGCCGAGGAGATGGCTCTGAACGGCTCGGTTCTGTCTACCGTCAAGTATGGTGGGCCGGACTTGACGAAATCAAGAACCGAGGCCGATTCGCTGGTCACTCCGTCGCTTGGCATGGGAACCGTGTACGTCAGCGTCGCCTCGTCTCCCACCACCTCGATGCCTTCCACGAAGTTGCGGATGAGCGCCTTGCGCTCGGGGATCGTCCCGTCCTTCAGGAAGTTCCGGAAGTCCGCAACATATCGGGCTATCTCCTCGGTGTCGGGCAGGTCCACTCTTCGCTGATCTAGCTGGGTCTCGGTGTCCTCTCTCGCAGCCTCCAACTGCTCCTCACGGTGCCTCAGGGACATGATGCGGGGCGACAGGACCTCAAGGGTCAACTCGCTGGTCTCGATGGCCTCGTAGAGCTTCTCAAGGCGCTTACGCACGTCTGCTAGCTCCGCCTCGCCCACCTCCAGCCTACCGGAAAGCTCTCCGGCCATAGCGTCGATTTCCTCGGCCACCAGCTGCGCCAGCGCCACGATGGTCTCCTCGTTCAGGATGCGCTCCCTGATCTTCTCCACCACCAACGTCTCCAGCTTAGGGGCGTTCAGGTAGCTGGCGCTGCATGTCCCAGCACCCTCTCTGAACAGGGTGCCGCAGATGTAGTAGGCGAACTGGCCGCTCTTGGCTCCCTGGGCCGAGTAGGGACTGCCGCAGACCCCGCACTTGAGCAGCCCGCTCAGCAGGTAGGGGCTTCCCACCCGGGCGGGCCTCTGCACGTTGGGGGCGCGCTCCCGCATCGCCTGCTGCACGTCCTCGAACAACTCCTTCGACACCAGCGCGGGCCATGCGTTTTCCACTATCACCGGGGCGGGGGCCTGCCCGTCCTTGCTGGTCCTTCCCCACACGGCGGTCCCCGTGTAGGCTTCGTTGGTCAGCACGTAGTGGAGACCTCCCTTGTACCAGCGCCTGCCCCGGTTGGTGATGCCCCGGTCGTTCAGTGTCTTGCATATCTCCTTGAGGCCGTAGCCTCTCAGGGACTTCTCGAATATCTCCTTCACTACGGGAGACGTCGCCGGGTCAACCTCCAGGGTGGGACGCTCCTTCGCCCCGTCGCTGACCTTGACCCTCCTGTAACCGAAGGGGGCGTTGGAGCCGAGGAAGAAACCCCTCGAAGCGGCTTCCCGCATCCCCCGGACGACCTCCTGCGCAAGATTCTCGCTGTAGTATTCATCGACGCTCTCGATGATGGCCTCCATCAGCCTGCCGGTGGCGTTGTCCTCGGCCTGCTCGGTGATGGACACCACGCGGATGCCCTTGCGCCGCAGCTGGGCCTTGAACGCCACGGCATGCTCGCGCTTCCTGGTGAAGCGGCTGAATTTCCAGACGAGAATCACGTCGAAGGGGGCCTTGGGCTTGCTACCCTCCTCGATCATCTCCCTGAACTGGGGCCTGTCGGCGACGCGGCCGCTCTCGGCCTCGTCGATGTACTCGCGGGCCACGGAGTAGCCGTTGGCCTTCGCGTACTCCTTGAGCGCCCTAAGCTGGGCTGACACGGACAGGTCCACGTCCTGCCGGTCGCTGGATACCCTGGCGTACAGGGCGGCTGGCGTGAGAGGCTGAAGGTGCTTCTGCTTCTTCATTCTGTCCTCCTGTTGGCTATTCTAATTCAGTGCGTTGCAGCAGGTTGGTTGACGACCATTCCTGCTATCCGACGATTACAATTTCTCATAGACCCTGTTGAGTGCCGTTGCTCCTTCTTCCTGGAAGTAATATCCGAACACATTCACCGCACTTGTATCACCAACCGCATAAATTTGATAAATCCGATTTACGAGCCTGCCAAACATTCCCTTGTCAATCCGTACGGCGAGGTGCGAGGCATCTTGAGCGGATGCTGACAAGCCCCACGCATCTCGGTACTCCTCTAATATATGCTCACCTTCACGTTGGGATTGCACTTGGCGTGGGGCTTTGTTGGTAACCCATACCAGTTCCTCCCCGGTGAGCGACGCAACCAAGTTCGGGGAAAGAGCATCGCCTGTTTGATACGTTAGGCGCAAATGCGTTGAGCACAGGGTTTCGACTTGAACGCCTATCTTGCCTCCGAGTACGAACCCAAATATCTGGTTCCTGTGATCGTGCTCGCTACGTTCATCGTCAACAAGGATTGAATCCGAGTGTAGCGATCCATACTTTCGACGAATTGGTATAAGCTGCCCTGTATCGGGCAATGGTACTGGATGTACCGTGTATCGACGCTTTAACCGTTTCACAGATGCTACTTTCTGGAAGGCGTCCGATAAGGTCTGACCATCTAGAGTGCTCTTTACTTCCCCGATGGCAATTACACCCTCGCAAGGATAATATGTTGTTTCAGGTGTATCATTGATTGAGAAAACCGGGCAAATTTCTCGTTCATACAGTACAACGTCCTGCTGGCGACTGGTCCCTCCATATGTGTCGATGACGCATCCGGAGCCCACGGCTATCCCTCTCGGCAGGATTTGTTCAAGTTGACCCTTCACAGGTTTTTCCATCGCATCCCCGATCAAGGATGGAGTGGTGGCCATCCTAGCATCGTCGAAATGGTCAACCAGTCTTTGACCAATACGGTGTATGAATCCTCTCGAATCAAACTGGCGAACCATTGCTGATGAACTCCTATATGGACCTTAGTTCTGGGCTATATGCTCCGACTCCGGCGTTGCACTCAATCGCCGGTTGCTCCCGGCCCTGCCGCGGCCTGAAGTCTGAGTCCCAGGGCGCGCACTACCTTCAGCACGGTGGCGAACTCCGGGTTGCCGTCGGCGGACAGCGACTTGTAGAGGCTCTCCCTAGCCAGTCCCGTCTCCTCCGCCACCAGTGCCATCTTCCGGGCGCGGGCGATGTCTCCGAGGGTCGCCATGATAAGGCTCAGGTCGCCCTCCTCCAGCGCCGCGTTCAGGTATGCCACCACGTCCTGCTCGGTCTCAAGGTGCTCCGCCGGGTCCCACGGCCTTGTCTGCGTCTTTGCCATAGCTGCCTCCTAGAGTCCTCTGGCCAGCTCCAGCACCCGTCGTATGTCCCGCTCCTGGCTGTCCTTGTCGCCTCCGGCCAAAGGAACGGCCAAGGCCTCGCCTCTCGGCGCGAAGTACACCTGGTAGCCGGGTCCGTAGTCGATGCGAATCTCCGATACTCCCTCTCCCACCGGCCTCACGTCTCCGGGGTTGCCCAAGGACAGCCGCCTGATGCGGTTGTCGATTCTCACCCTGGCTTGCCTGTCCCGAAGTCGCCTGAACCACAGGGCGTAAACCTCGGTCTGGCGAATCTCTACCATCACCCTATTGTAGCCCATAGGATACCTAGAACGCAAGGGGGAGGGGCGGTTTCGGGTGGCAGCAAAACGCGTAAAAGGGACAAATTGTCATTCCGGCCAAACTACATCCCGGGATTGTCTGCATACCGTCAGTCAGCCCCTCACACTGCCAGCCCTGCCCTTGCTAGTGGCTATACTGCCCTCGTTCGAGCTGCTATAGTTTCGCCAAGCTAGGCCATTACGTGTACGATGGTGGACAACTTCTTTCGACAGCCCCAGCGACCGGGAAGGGATAAGTTCCTGTCCCGGCTCTTTGGCATTTTCAATGAAGAGGTAGTACGCGCATGGTGCTCCCTTCCGAGTGCTCCCTACGAGGACGTTGGCAGACCACATTTGAAGCGAAACGATGGGGATCGGGGACATGAGCTGGATTTCACATTGCGTGAGCGTGCCACCGACGAGCTGTACATCGCCGAGATGAAATGCGAGTTGGAATACGAGCGATACCGTTATCTTCGGCTAGACGGCCCTGAGCAGGTTCGGCATCATGAGAAGAACGGAATGGCATTCCGAAAGTTCTTGGAAGTGGCACGAAATCCTACTTCCGTTGCGGTCACCGTTCGCCAAAAGCCGGTGAAGATTGCAGGTGCAGTATTGGTCTGGGGAGCCGCTACGCCAGAAGGAGCTGAGGCTGTTGTTAGAGCATATGGTCTCCATGACCTGCTTACTATTGAAGACATGCTTCCCCCGCTGCGTGCCAACCCGCCTGAGGTGTGGTCGGAACGCATCAATGACTTACGAGCCTGGAGCAAAGAACTGTTCGACTTTCTCCTGCCCGAATGACCTGCGATTCCGCCCGGCACCCACCGGAAGCGCGGTGGGCTGGGACCGAGTGCGTTTTGCAGGAGGTTTTTCAATCTCGTCCTCCGCAGGTGGCAGGTGCGGCTGGCCGGGTTGATGCTCGATTCCACATGGGATATGCCTCGTGGGATGTGCCTTCCAGGCCACCGCCGAACATGCCTAGGTTGTCTTCGCTACAGTTGCGCAGGCTACTAACTGTCCGTGCTTACTCCTAGTTTGCGGAGAATTGCGCGACCTCCACTCGAATCGGGACTTAACGACGCCGCTCTCGCCTCTGAGGGCGTGTATCGTATTACTCCATGTTCCGCCCCAAGGTCATCCGGCAGACATTGATCCCAAATCTTGACCTGTCGCGTGGCGATAACAATTGCTTCCTGGGCCCTTACACGTCTAGCAACTCTCCGTCGAACGAAATCCTTCGCTAGACGCACCGAGGATAGCTGCTGTACAGCCTTCTGATTGAATTCAGAGCTGTGATATGGAACAAGCTGGACAACTGCGAGCTTGCTCGCCAGCGTTGAGCGGGCGTCTGCCAGTGACATACCCCTCGATGCGGCTAAAGCCTCCATGACTCCCTTGAGTTTTCGGTCCCAATAGCTGAACCCACCATGCCAAGCGAATCGGGGGTCTAGGCACACAAATGGCATGACTCCGGGTATACGCCTCTGTCGCAGGTTGGCGATAAGCGCCCGCTGCAAGCTCCTGACCTTGTACTCGAAGTAGTCGCCAGGTCCGAGCCCGGGATTCAGCATCAGCACGTAAATGGAAGCGTTCAGCATGTCCCCCATGAAGGGGACTGGAATGAGTCCCAAGTGGAGCCGCTTATCGCCTGACTTGCAGAAGTATGGGTCTTCGGTTGCCTTCCGCCAACTTCGGTACTTGGCGACCGAGGGCTTCCAGCTAGGGGACTCCAAGACCTCAGCATCCATATCTAATACGTATGGGAATTCATCAGGGTCCCATTTGCGCCACTCTCTGAGAAGGCTCACGATTCTCCTTCCTACCCTCCATCTCCATTAGGTCCTGAGCATGGAGCACTATTCATGCAGTCCGCCTTGGCTGTTACTCAAGTTTGGTCTCGGTCCACTTCTCTGAAGCTGGGCAGGGCCATCATTCCGATAAGGGCATGGCTATTCGCTTGGTACTGCATCGGATGGGTATGGAGTGATCTCCTGATCGGAGCTGGAGGGACCGCAGAAGGGTCATGGCACTGTCCCTACCTCAGCACGAACCACCACAGGAGAACGATGCCGACCAGAAGCGCAGACAGCACGAAGGCCCACACGCGGGCTATGGTGAGCAGTTCCTTCGTGTTCTTGTGAGCGGCGATCTCCTGCCGGTGCTCCATATCAAGCTTCACGTAAGGCCCTCTGGCAGTGGCCGCGGACTCTCTGGCCTCGTCCCTCTCCCGCTCAAGCTCGGACGCTCGGAGCTTCCACTCCGATACGCTCTGCTCCAACTCCCGTACCGTCCGCTCAAGTTCTTCCTCCCTGGCGATGGACCGATGCAACAGCTCCTCGTCGCTCAGGTACTCCGGCCCGTGCATCCGCACGTACACCCGGCGCCCCTCCCTGCGGACCTCTGCCTCTCCCCGCCGGATCATCCGGTCAAGGGTGGACAGGGAGATCTCCAGTTCCTCCGCAGCCTCCGCTTTCGTCACCCAGCGGACGGATTCTTCCATCGGCTTCTGCTCCCTACAGGCTGATACGTCAGGGTTGCAAAAGTGCAATCCGGTGGTCATCAGGACTGCCATTTATTTTAGCACGGCTTCCCATTTTGCACTCTGACCGGTCATGTGACACGTCACCCCCCATTTCTTAGCCAAAATAGGGGTTAATCGCCACTTGGAGGTCCTCGAAAGCCCCCGGAAATCGGGGCATTTGCCCCATTTTGCACCCCCAGCCAAGTGAACGGGCAGATAGCGATGTATCATCGCTATCTATCCCCCTCTACAGGACGATGACGCATCCGGTGGTAGAGACTGTCCCATCGGTAGGCGTTCAGGCTGGACAGGGGCAGCCTCGGTGACTCCGGTTCCCACAGTGGACGCCATGACGGTCCGAGTATTCCTGTGTCTGACAGGACGGGGATGCAGGACACCAGGATGGGCAGCGACATCCGGTTCATGCGGGCAGCCGTGCGGACGTACGTGTCCTCAACCTCCTCGGTGCCCAGGACGAACAGAGTAACAGGGAACGGCGGCTGGTCACCCTTATGCTCGGGCGACCAGTAGTAGCTCTCGTAGGGGTCCAAACGGGCCACGACTCCCCTGGGGTGGCGGGCGCGAAGCTCGTGCTCAAGGTAGAAGGGCACGTGGAGACCCCGGGCCACCAGGTGCCCCACGGCGTCGGGGGCGATGGCCGAGTCACCCCAGTTGTAGGCCCGGTCCGTCCTGGCGGTGGGGACGGACCACTCTAGCTCGCTGTCGGGGTCGGCACGGGTCTCAGCCTCCAGCTTCGACAGGAACCATGTGATGCCGTCAGCGTGCCTCGTCTGCCTCGCCCACGTCTCGATGCGGTGCCCCACGTGACGGCGGCGGCCCTCTTTGTCAGTGGTTAGCTCCGTGCTCCAGATGCCCCGCGTGGTGGGCAGCTCGGCGCGGTCCCGGTGGGTGACGTAGCGAATGCCCTCGGCGGACAGGGTGTAGCGAACTTCTCCACGTTTGCCGTGGCGTTCGACTACCCCCCAAGTCTTCACTAGGTTGTGCATCATCTGGCTGACCCTTCCCTCTGAGACGCCGAGCCAAGTTGCCAGGTGCTTGCGGGGGATCATCGGATGGTCGGTGATGAGGTCCAGCGTCCGCTTCTCAGACGGGCTGACGCCAAAGGCCGGCGCAGCCTGCACCATCCGCTCAGCGTCGGGCAGTGAGGCCCGTTTACGCTCCGGCGACTGGATACCAGACCCTCCGCCTCGCTTGCCGTAGGTGATCACGGTCTCCAGCGTGTAGTCATTGAGTCCGAGCAGCCCCGTGGGTTCGCACCAGAGGCGAAGGTCACATCTTTCCAGGGCGTCCCTGGACTCCACGGCGACGTAGCAGTCACGGAGGTCGTTGTTGATGCAGAATCTCCCCGTGCGCCGCAGCTCCCATGCGCTGGGCACAAAGACCAGGACGGTGCCGGGACGTCGTGAGGAGTCGTACTGCGCTATCGCCCTCAGCCGGTCGTAGAGGGACCGTCGCCGCAGGGCCAATCCCTGGCGCACCACTCCGAAGCGGCGGCCGTCGTGGAGGGTGACGGTAGCGTCGAAGCGCCCCCTGCGGTGGAACTCGACACGGGTTCGGAGCCCGTCGATGCCGGGAGACATCGAGGCAGCGAGTCGGTAGACGGAAGCCACAGCGTCCATCCTGCGGATGAGCAGCGTCAGCCACTCCCTGGACATGGGGTAGGCCCGCACGAAGTCCGAGGGCGTGTCGAAGCCGAGCACTCGGGCGGCTTCGACGACGCCTTGGGCCGTCAGGTGGTATCTCTGGCTCGACGGCAGGTGGACGGTGCCGTGGCTCACGAGTCCAACCACGCCGTCGACCAGCAGCCCTGTCAGGGTGCGGTGGACGGTCGAGTGAGGCTCGCCCAGGATGCCCGCCAGCTCCGTCGAGTCGGCGAAGGGCATCCGGCTGAGGGCGTCGAGCAGATGTCGTTCTGAGATCGCCATAGTAAGAGCGTAGCGATTGAAAGTGCCGGTGAGCAACCGTCATGTGACAGTCTTGGCGTATAGTCACGATGTTGGTCTTGACTATCATCGCTCACTCTCGAACATCGTCCAGAAACTCTGAAGCGGGTTTGACACCGGTGATGAGGAGGTGGTCCCTAGCACGTGTACAGGCGACATAGAGCAATTGTCGCTCGGTGTTATAGACGTCCTCCAAGTCCGAGTCGTCAGCGACCGACTCTATCCGCTCTTGAAGCGGGATCACTTCATCGTCGCAGGCCATCACAATCACTGCGGGGAACTCCAACCCCTTCGCCAAGTGCATTGTGCCAATGGATACGTGCCCTTCGGCTACCCGCACGCTTTCGTCAAGAATCGTGAACTTCAGGCTGGCACTCTTGACGGCCGCCGTGGCCCGGTCGACCTGCTCGCCCGACCTGACAAAGACGCTAATCTCATGAGGCTCCAAACCTCGACGTGTCAATTCCGTCAGCCACTCAGCAACACCCTTGGATTCTTCGTCTATGGATTGGCAAATCGCTATAGTCGGCTCAGGGCCGTTGAACACCGAAATGGTACCTGACCGCTCTTCCGTGTTTCCGTCGGTATCCTCTAACTCTGTGCCCAGTAGGAGATCTGAGCGCCTCCTGATCTGGTGAGATGTCCGGTAGTTGATCTTCAAAGTGCGAGAGCGCCCACGTATCTCCACGCCGAGGGCCTGCCAAGAGAACGGCTGCTGGAGTATACGCTGCCCAAGGTCTCCGGCGAAGAACAAGCCGTTAGGTCGGTCGGCACCTAGTGCTGCCAGGAATCGGAGTTGTGCCACGCTGATGTCCTGCGACTCGTCGACGATGATGAACTCGAAGGGTGACGGACGGGTGTCGCCGAACGTTGCCGCAAGTAGGGCGTACATCCGCGAACGGGTAATCAGACCTTGTTCCTCAAGGCTAGACTGCACCAGTTCGAAGACAGCCCAAAGAAGGCGCCGCTGGCTTTCAGGTAGGCTGCGCCGGCGTCCGAGACGCGGAACATCACGATATGCTTCCCAAGTCTCCAATTGCCACCCATCGACAACCTGCCCCCACTCTGCCAGCATGAAGCCTGTCGAGAATCTATTGTCGCCGGCTCTGTGGACCGCATCCTCAATCACCAAGCGTATTTGTTCATCCTCAGCGAATGAAGGGGTTCCCAAGTTGAGGCGATACAACCTCTCCGCCAGGGCGTCAATGGCGTAGACCTCCACTCTCTCCGCCAGCCTCGGTTCAGAGCTGACGAGAACACGCAGGCGGTCACGCAGGGAGTTGGCCAGGGCCTCGGAAAACGTTGTGAGCAGCACTCTGGCATTGAGATTTGTTCTGGCTAGGTGTACTGCTCGATGGAGCGCAACTATGGTCTTTCCCGTACCCGCTGAGCCCGACACTCTTGCAGGTCCTGAGAAATCCCGCTCAACGATTTCTCGCTGCGCCGGGTGGAGGAAGACCGCCCACTTCTCCCATGGGAAGTCGAGAGCCCGCTCCAACTCTTCCCGGTCGCGCATTACGCGGAAGCGGCGCTGCGCGTCCGGGTGCTCGAACGGGTCGCCCACTACTATCGCTGGGGTGGGAATCTGCGGCGTGCCGCCGGTGGCTAATGCCAAGAGAGCTTCGGCGGCCTCGCTCGGCAGGTGACCTGCAATGTCGAGAATGCCATCTTCGTCCGTGGCATGGATGTCGGGCAGCCACTCGACGGGAACTCCGTAGCTCAGCAGCTGGTCGTCCGGTAGACCTGCGTACGGCAACCGCTTGGGTTCGGCTTCCTGTGCTATCGGAACATAGACGGGGACCGCTATCTCCTCGACGGTCTCTCGTACCTCGACAAGTTGTGCTGCGCCTGTCTTGGGATGAGTCTCCAGCTTTCTCCGCTCCGCCCACCTGTAGGCGTCGTCGTGGTGATCGACGTAGCAGAGCATGAAGCTGTCTTGCGTTCGATGCACAATGATCCTGATGTCGCGGCTAACCCGGAGTGACCAGAAGTTGGGGTCTCGCGCCCCGTCAACTCTATGAAACTGAAAGCCCGGGCGTGATGGGTCAAGTTGCAGGTCGAAGGCCGTGGTCTTGACGGCCTTTTGCTCCTCGCCAGTCAGCCTCGCGAGGCTGGAAGTGAACGTATCGGAGATTCGGAATTGCACGATGCTCGTAGAAGGGTTATCTGGAGTGGCGACTCCGCTTGAATAGCGAGGCACCCAGTCTCCGATTGACGCTCGATTTCAGTGCTTGCAGATTTCTCAGTGCGTTGCTTCCACCCCTGGACTTGGGCCTGATATGGTCAATCTGCCAACCCTTTGGTGAGTCCTTACCATAGCTTCGATGGTAGATTTCGTTTCCATATGGGTCTCTTCGATACTTGGCGGGGCTCTTGCCTCTGACTCTTGCCGCCCTGTTCCATACTGCTTGCTTCTTGCGCGAGATTGCCATTGGTATCCTCCTCCGTTGGTAGCTACCCCACCCTGAACACCTTCAGGACCTCATCGCCCAGGTGGTTGATGACCTTGACGGCGATGCGGCCCGACTCGGGCTTGGGGAATGGGCGGGAAATCTCGCTGTGCAGCGTCGCCCAGGCGTCGGCATCGATCTCGGCTTTGAGTGTGGTCTTCAGCGACCTGTACGGATCGTTGGCTCCGAGGAAGTAGGCGTGGCGGACGAAGAACGCCTCTTCGTTGTAGTCCGTGTCGATGAACCAGCAGGCGATGCCATCCGGTCCGTCGCTGCGCACCTCGCCCGTATTGGGGTGGAACACGTCCACGCCATTGACCCTGACCTTTATCTGGTCGTCGCCTGCGTCCAGTATGTCGATGTCCGGCTCTCCGAAGATGACAAACAGGTTTCCCTTGCCCGTGTTCTTCAGGTCGTCTGCCATGTGAAGGTCGGCGTTCATGCGGGCCTTCAGCACCGGGACTCGGCCGAGGCTTTCGAACTCTGTGGTGTGCGCTTCGTAGTTGAAAGCGCAGGCTATCAGGACGTCGAAATTGGCGTCCGCAGCCTCTCGCGCTGCCTCTACCAGGTCGGGTCGGGACACGGTTCCGAACTCCGGGCCGATGAAGATAGCAGCGCGTCGCCCAATGCCGTCCTCCTCGCTGCCCTCGATGTAGACTCCTTCAGCGCACACCAACCGCCCCGGCCACGGCGTGACTGACGTGAACTCTATCCTGTCCTCTCTGTGCGCCTGCTGTACGCCGGAGGTCTTCAGGTTCTCCAGCATAACTTGAACGAAATTGTACTCGCTCCCATAGCCGTTGGATGACTCCGCTATAACGTCGCCGTTCTCGTCTACTCCCAGAACGCGGTGAGGCGAGATGCTCTCCACGGTGAACGGCCCGGCGACCCGCACCTTGCTCCTGTCCTCATAGGGCTTGTCGTAAAGGTACTCGTAGTCGGCCTTGGCGGCTATGGAGGCGTCAATCTCCTTCTGTCGAGCGATGCGACGCTCCCACCACCGGCGGTGCAATTCGGTCGCGTCAGGCTCCCACGGGTCTCGGGGTTGGGCGGGCACGTCGCTCAGCTTGTATTCTCGACCCAATGCAGCGTTCAGTACCCGCAGCGCTTCAGCTCTATCGGCGTCCGTACTGTCCGGTCCCCGAACAACCAGCCACGCCGATGCGGCCGGCTCGCCCCAAGGCTCCCCAGGCTCGCGGGGAATCTCCCACTCCTCCCACGACTCCCTGAGGACACGGTTCAACTCCTCCCGCAGCGGTTCCAACTCCTCTTGCGCCGTATCCCAGATCACGTCTATCTCGGCATTGTTGGCGATGGCGCCAAGGGTGATGTGCGGCACACGTTCGTAAACGAAACCCTGGCGAACGTTGCCGTAGGTCGGGGACCCAGGAGGAACCCTGCGCTCGACTTCCGCCTGCTTGACTTGTCCCTCTTTGCTGTCCGCCAACAGATAGTAGGGATAGCGGGCACCCATAACGCGTGCGCGTGCCAGAGCAAGAGCGACGCGGGAGGTGTCAATGGTGATCCATCTGCGGCCCCACTGCTCCGCGACATAGGCGGTGGTGCCTGAGCCGCAGGTGGGATCAAGTACGAGATCTCCAGGATCAGTGCTCATGAGAATACAGCGTTTGACCACTTCATTTGACGTTTGGACTATGTAACTCCTCTGGACACCTAGCTGCATTGAGTCCCATCGTTCAGTTATAGGAATCACACGGAAATCCCTGACAAACCTCTTGTATCGGATAGTTTCGCCCATCTTCGCGACTCGATTTGACCGTACGAGCCTAACGTTACCCTCCGGACGCGTTTTCCAGTGGGTGCCGCTTCGAGTGGAATAGGCCTTCCCCCTAAAAACAATCGGTTCACTCCCTGAGCCTGACTCACCATCCGAGTACAATGGAGCAAGTTGTAGCCGATTAACCGGCGGAACTTCAATCGACGACTCGCGGAGTGCCTGTATCTCAAACATTGAGTTCTCGTATTGGTCATAACGATCCAACGAGGGGTGACCTTCTTCACGATCAATGAATAGGCTGCGATACTTGAGACTATCCTTGCTCCTGCAATACCAAAGAATGTGATCCTGTGTAGATTCAAGGTATCTGCCCGCTAATCCACCAGTCTTCTGAAATCCAATTTGGACGATGAAATTCTGTTCTCCGAACACCTCATCCATTAGAGCTCGTACTCGGTGGACGTTATCTTCACCCATTTGCACGAAGACAGAACCGGACTCAGCTAACAGATCCCGGGCAACTGTGAGGCGGTCGCGCAAGTATGTGAGATAGGAGTGGATATTGTCGCGCCACGTATCGCGAAAGGCCTTCACCTGCTCCGGCTCACGGGTCATGTGCTCCCGGTTACCGTCCCGCACGTCCCTGCTGGTGGTGGACCACTGGAAGTTGGAGTTGAAGCGGATGCCATAGGGCGGGTCGATGTAGATGCATTGCACCTTGCCCCGCATCCCTTCTCGCTCTGCAAGGGACGCCATCACCTGCAAGCTGTCTCCCAGGATCATGCGGTTCGACCAGTTGGCGTCATGCTGGTAGAACTCGGTCTTGGCGTCCTCCGATGGCAGTCCGTTGAAGTCGGCGAACATGTCGGTCTGGTATTCGTCGGGCTTGTGGCCGTTGCGGGACTGGCGCATCAAGTCGTCCACGAGGACTTTGGGGTGAACACGCTCCTGGATGTAGAGCGGGGGCGCGTTGACCACCAGGTCGGTCATGTCCTGCTCGTCCTTGCCCCGCCACACCAGCTGCGGGTCCAGGTCGCGGTTGCGCCGCTCGTAGGCCACGCGGACGGGCGTCTGCTCCTCCTCGCGCATCAGCGGCTGGTGCTCGGCAGATGGGAGATTCCGGCGTCGAGCCTCCTCATGCGTCAGGGCCTCGACTGATCTGCGCTGTTTGGCTGAACCAGCTTTTCTAGGCATTTCTAACCTCCCCGGCCCGGACCTGAGAAGGGATTGAGCACCCTGGCGCCCAGTCCCTCGACGTCGGTGGCGTTGCGGGACACTAGCGTCAGGTCATGCACCATGGCTGTCGCTGCCAGCAGGCCGTCGACCACTGGGACGTTACGCACAGAGTACGTCATCCCCCACGCTCTTGCCGTGTCGGCGTCAATTGACAGAATCCGGCCTCCGTAGCTCTTCTCCACGTCCTCCAGCCAATTCTCAAGCACTTCGGCCTGAAGCGGGTCGCGCTGTCGAATTTGCTCGATTCCTTTCCGAATCTCCCCCAGCGTAAGCACGCTCAGAAACAAGTCTTCGTCCGAAATGCTGGTGTACCAAGCCGCCACGTTCTCATCGCACCTGTCACGTTTACGCAACTCTGAGACGACGTTGGTGTCGAGCAAGTACATCAATTGGACTCGCTGGGGTGGTCATACATGAATGAGACATCGCGTCCGTAGTCTGGAGACCGAGCTAGGTCCAGCTCGTCAAATGACGGGCCGGCCACGAGAATCTCCTTGAAGCTGAGGCCCTCGTAACGTTCACGCTCACTGCTCGGATGCTCCCGCACCGTTCGCCTGATCAATTCATCAAACCCCGCTTCAATATCGTAGACGTCCGTGAACTCCGCAAATGCCCATCGCCCGTACCGGCGGAGGTTGTTCACGCCGGGGACCCAGTAGGTTTCCATGGTGAGCTTCTTGGCCCTGGCGTCCTCGTTTCGGTAGCCCTTGATTTCCACGATCAGGTTGAGAGGGTCGTCCTGGCCGTGCCCGTCGTCCACCTGAACGATGAAGTCCGGGATGTAGGTGCGTGCGTTGGAGCCGGAGCGGTAGGGCACATCCAAGCCCAGGTTGTGGTTCTTCACGTACGCCAAGACTCTAGGATGGCTCTCCGCCACGCGGCAGAACTCGGCCTCCCAGTCGCTGTCGAGCACTACCCAGTTGACATGGCACTTGCGGGCGTCCGTCTCCCATCGGCTCGTCTTGGAAGTTGTGAAGTTAACGTGGGAGGTCGAACCCGTCGGGTTGAAGGGATCGAGCATCGCTTTGACGGGATACCCGTTCGCGTGGCTGTTGGTGATGCCAGCCGTGATGATCTCACACGCCCTGTCCGCCAACTCCTGGTACATGAGCTGAGCAGGATAGGTCCCACCCCTGCAAACCAGGTATCCGTCCAACCATTGCCTTACGATTGCTTTCAGCCTACCGAACAGGTGCAGCTTAGGTTCTTCGTTGGGGTCGCGCCACTTGGTGTAAAGGAGCCGTTGCGTGAGGTGGAATAGCAGGGTGGAGCGCCTGAGGTCCCCAGTGTGCACCAGGTTGAGGTCGACTCCCTCGCCGATGATGCCTTCATTTCTGGTCGTCGATGGGCCGACCAACTCCGGTGTCAGTTCTAGGTATGAGTCGTCGGTAAACGTCGCCGAAAGTTCCTCTTTGGGCGGGTCAGTGCGGTAGCCGGTTACCCTGGGAAACCGGATTTCGAGGTGATCACGGTCTGGCCGGACCGCCTTTACCTGGATCGTCTCGCGGGGCGGCGCAGGTTTCGCCACAACGGGTTTCGCGGTGAATTCGAAGGGAACTCCGAGCACATCTGCGTACTCGACGTTGAACAGGGATTCATCGTTCAGATCGTAGGACTGACGGCGTAGGGCGCGGCCAACCACTTGCTCGCACAGCAGCTGGGTCCCAAATGCCCGTACGCCGAGAACATGGGTAACGGTGCTTGCGTCCCAACCCTCCGTGAGCATGGAGACCGACACGACGCAACGGACGGACTGGCCAAGGCGGCCCTCCTTTCCCACGGTGTTCATCACCTCCCTAAGGAGGTCCTGGTCTGTGATGCTCTCAGCTTCGCGACTGGCGCCCAAGCGCGCCGCCCTCTCTCGTCGAAAGCGTTCAATCTCTGCAGCGGCCACGCTGCGAAAGCTATTGTCCAGCGCGTCTCCCGATTCGAGTTGCTCACTGTCAATCAGCACCGTGCGGGGGACCGGGTGGGGGTTGCCATAGTCATCGAAGTTTCGGAACAGCGCAAGGCGTCCGTTCTCCAATGTCTTGGAGCCGTCGGCGCTCTCACGATGGAAGCCAGAGATGTAGTCATACACCAACTTTGACGTGGACGTGTTGTTGCAAACCACAATGAAGCAAGGTGGAACCCTTATACGCGCATCAGACCAATCCTGGAAGATCTTCTCATAGTGTCCATAGAGAGCTTCTAGACCGCTCTTGAGCATGGTAGGTATGCTGAGCGGGTCGAGGTCTCCCTTCGCCTTGCCTCGTCCCCGCTTGGGCATGTCACCTCGGATGTTCTCCCATAGAGCTCGGTACTTCGGCATGTCTCCGCCTGGGATGTTGTCCGCTACCGGGACCCGTGGCAACTTGACAATACCGCTCTCAATGGCATCCATGAGTGAAAAATCGCTAACCGTCCAAGGGAACAGGGTACCCTCTGCGTAGCCCGAACCCCGCAGGAAGAAGGGGGTAGCCGAAAGGTCCACCACTTGCCTTGCTCCCAGCTTGCGCTTGACGATTTCCAGACCTGATATCCAGATGCGGGCGGCTTCGTTGTTCTTCTCGGCCTCTATTCTGTCGTCACCCTTCAAGTCACCTTCGACATCCTCGCCTGGTTTGTGTCTATAGCAGTGGTGCCCCTCGTCGTTCAGAATCCAGATGTCCTTCATTCCCATGAGATTAGACATAGCACGTTGGAGCATCTGCCCCTCGGTTTCTAGGGTGATCAGTTTGGACCCTCTGCCCTGAAGAAGAGCGCGTCCGCCACTGGAGAGTTCCATACGGTCACGCAGCCTGAGTGCGTGATAGTTGGTGATGACAATCCTAGCGTTGTTGAGGTCTCCGAGCATGTCCTTGGGCACCAGGTCTCTGCTGGCGTAGTAGCTGTCCGGGTCGTTGGGTTGGAGTACGCGCAGGCGGTCCTTGATGGTGATGCCCGGGGCTACCACAAGGAATCCCTTCGTGAAGTTCTTGCTGTTGGGATGCCGAACGGCGTTGATGGTCTGCCAAGCGATGATCATGGCCATGACGGTGGTCTTGCCGGCGCCGGTGGCTAGCTTCAGGGCGAGACGTGACAACTCGGGGTTGGCGTCCTTGTTGGCGTTGGCGATCTGGTCTAGGAGACCTCTTCCAATCTGTCCGAACTTGGGCGCAACTTCAGTGAGCCAGATAACAGTCTCGACGGCCTCTACCTGACAGAAGAAGGGCTGAATGTCACTGAACTGATGGTGTCGCCAATGCTGGAGCAGCCGAGCGGTCTCAGGCGTGACGCCCCAGTCGCGCGGATGGGGTAGCCTGCGCCACTGGTCGACATGGCGGCGGATTTCGGTCACCATCGCCGCCGTCACGTCGTACTGCTGCTGTTCAGTGGAAAGCCCCTTTCCTTCATCAAAGACGAACTGCTGCTGGCTCCTTGAAGCTCTGCGTTTCCTGGGACTCGGGATTGGCGTGAAAAACCTCGCGTCACGCCGCGACTCAATGATCCGCTGGGTCGGCTGACCCTGGTCATCGAGCTCCCAGTGCCTTGCGGGGTACGCGTAGGGCGAGTTCAGTATGGGATGTTCGTAAAAGTCATTCTCCATGAGTGGCCTCTCAGATAGCATTATTGCACTTCTGGGCGGATGGAGTCGAGGGGAGGTTGATGCGTTAACCGACTTTCCGTTTTGGGGAGCGGTCGCAATTCTCCAGACCAGTTGCTCGGTTCGTTGGCCAGAGAAGTAGAAGAAGCGATACAGTTGGGTCTAGAGCAGGCAGAGATGCTATCCGAAGGGCAGGGGTAACCGAGAACTTTGGTAATGTCTTCAGATGACCGCGCCGGGAGTGCTTGAGAAGCAAACTTCCGATCGGGTCAAGCGCTTCAAAGCAGCCCGGTTGACCAGCTAACGGAGCATGACCTTGGGAAGAGGAAAACCAGCTCCGCGTGAACGCGATTTATGCGGAATCGGCAGCCATCTCCATGAGTCGCGCTAGGGCGTTCGCAAGGCGCATCTGGCGCGGGGTGCGGCAGCGTACCCGGAGCAACTTCGGACTCGCAACTATGAGGGCAACGCATTGGGCCCGGCTAGTCGCCACGTTCAGCCGGTTTAGGCTGTACAGAAACTCCATCCCATGCGGCGCCTCCTCCAAAGAGCTGGTGGCCATTGAGTATATGGAGATGGGCGCCTCTTGGCCTTGGAACTTGTCGACCGTGCCAATGCGAAAGTCCGGCAGCGTATCCCTGAGGGCCCGCACCTGCGCGTTGTACGGAGTGATGATCAGCACGTCGGCCTCCGTAAGCCGCCTCGACGCTCCTGAGGCATCAGTGTACGTCGGCGAGGCCTCAAACAAGCTCCGCAACAGTTCGGACACTTCTGCTGCCTCTTCCGGTGACTCACTAGACTGACCGATGTGCGGCACAGGCACGAATCGGATGCCCGCATCCGAGAGCGGCGGTGCCCCCGCCAGCGCGAGCCGGGACCGGCCGGGGTGTGAGTGCAGACGTCCTTCGTAGAAGACCTCAGAAGTGTATGCACTGATGGCAGGGTGCAGCCTCCAACTCCCGTCTAGGAAGAGGCCCAGGTGATTCGGCATCACTCGCTCGCCGTCCAGGACGTGGGCCAGCACGGAGCGTTCCGCCCCCGGTGGGTGCACCCCTTGAAGCGGTTGATCCAGCTGCTGCGGGTCGCCGAGGAGGACGAGGCTGCGAGCACAGGGAGATGCAGAGAGAGCATCCGCGAGGGACATCTGCCCCGCTTCGTCAATGAAGAGCACGTCAAGCGCTCTGGCCATCTCCTCCCGCGACCAGAGCCACGTCGTTCCACCAACGACGTCAACGACGCCGTCAGCGAGCGCGTTCCGGGCAGCGCCGTTGTCCTTTAAGTGTAGGGCGCTGGGAAAGGTGAGTTCGCTACTGCGCTGGCCGATACGCACGGCGACGCCGCGCTCTCGTGCCACCCCAGCAACCTTCTCCAGCAGCGCGCCGATGACCTTATGGCTGTTGGCCGTGACGCCTACGCGCTGCCCATTAGCCACCAGGTCCACGATCATCTGCGCTCCGACCGTGCTCTTGCCGGAACCAGGCGGGCCCTGGATGGCCAGGTAGCTCTCGTCGATGGCGGAAACGAGTCGGCGCGCAGCTCCCTCCACCTCCTCTCCATCCCGCTGCAGTGGCTCACCCATAGTGAAGCGGGGAGGACGACGCATGAGCAGGTCGCGTGCGGCGCGGTGCTCCCCCGCTCCTTCGATGCCGTGTGCCAAAACGTACCGGGCCAGACCCTGTAAACTCTCTGGTTTGGGGGCGGGTCGTACGAGGTCGAATGGGATGAGTGATTTGGGCGTAGGGGCCGGTCGGGTGTTGCCACACCTAATGTCGATCACTCCAGCTTCATCATCGAGGAGTACGATTGTCCCGACGGATGTCCTCGTCTCTGGGTCGTGAGGACCGCTGTCAAGTTTGATGGCGTGCTCCTGAGGCGGGAAGCGGAACCGGTAAATGATCGAGCGGGCGCGGGGCGTGGGGTCGGGCCATGAGTAGTCATAAGTCAGCTCGCCCAACGCGTCCGTTTCCTCGCGAAGTTCCTCATCGGTGAGTGTCGAAAGATGGAAGTAGCGCCACCAGAAGGATTTATTCTCCCGCCGGTGCCAGTTCAGCAACTGCGCCAGCAGCCAGCGGCCGTGCTGGTCGTCGCTCATCTCGGCGGTGGACTCGGGCAGACCAGCAACCAAGGCGGCGGCGAGTTCGTTCACGGCCTTCTGGGCCTCGCTGTCCTCTGTTTCCTCCGGAATTCTCGCCGTTGGCCGCGGCAGTTGCTCATCCAGTTCCTCCAATAGTGCGGCCCGCTGCTCCTCAAGCCAATTGCGCAGGTGGAGGGTTGAGAGGCAGTCATCTCGGTTGTAGCCCTCAATCTGTACCCGGAGCTCCTCCCTTTCCTCGCTCTTACTCAGTTCCAGCCACGTCTCGAACTCTACGATGCTTGTGCCCGCGTCGCGCAGGTCGACGGTGCGCTCAAATCCAAACAGCGGCTCCAGCCGCTTGATGGAGTAGCCTTCGACGGAAGCGCGAATTCCCTGGCGGACGGCGCGATGCAGGTCGACAAACACATTGCCCCGTAGCAGCTTGTCGACCTCCTCCTCACGGGTGCCATAGCGGCCGGCGAGGCGCTTGACGGCCGTGGGCTCATACGGCGCGTAGTGATAGATGTGCATGTTGGGGTCGGCTTCGAGGCGATCCATGACCAGGTCGATGAACGCCTCGAAGGCTCGCCGCTCTCCCTGCGTGGTAACGGTGCCACCCTCAATCGCCCAATATGCGTGAAAGACCGGCTGGCCTACTGCGTCCGTGCGTCCGGGTTCGATGACGCCAAACAGATATTCGACGCCATCGACCTCGTTGGAGCTGAAGAAGGGGTCACCCTCAATATCAAAGAACAGGTCTCCCGGTGAGGGCTCCGGGAGTATCAGCAGTCCATGGTCCTGGACGAATCCCCCCTCGCCTTCCCGCGGGGGAACCACACGCTCCGAGATGATGCTGCCTACGCGCTCGCCGCGCACTTGGATATTGGCTTGGGCTTGCAGTCGCTTCAGCGCGTCGGGCCCGATGCCGTCCAGTCGTTGGGGCAGAGGGTCTGCGGGTTCACCGAGCCGCGTGCGCGTCGTCACGGTTATGCCGTGCAGCGCTCGTCGCTGGCGTGATGTCAGGCCTGCGACGAGGGAAAGGTCGTCATGGGTACGCCATTGGTTCTTGCATTCCAAGCTCCATCTGCAAACCTCGCAATGATCCACGGGCTCCGGCGTCGTCTCAAGGGGGAAGACTGCGCCTCGTCCCAACATCGCCTCAAACTCGTGGGCCACCAGGCGGTAGTAGGCTGCATAGTCGGCGACACGGAAGGAAATCCGCTCACCCTGCGCCCCGCCGAGAGCCAGGTGCATCTCCGCAGGTTGCCGACCCTGAAGCACACCCACCATGTCCGAGTACATACAGACCTGAAGCACGGCCGACGCCTTGGCGTGGCGGGCCAGCTTGGTGTCCCAAACCTCGTAGCTCCAAGATCCTAGGTCGCTTGGGGTCTCTACCCGGCGGAGAAAGTCAGCGTAACCCAGGCGACGGCCGTCAAAAAGGACCGCTTGGTAAATTGCCTCGGCCCCTTCACGCATAGCCGCGAGTGTTGCGTCTCTTCCACTAGCTGTTCGCTGGTCTTGGGGCAATAGCTGATTCGACTCAATCTCTGTGACGGCTACTCCTTCAGCACGCAGCGACTCCAAGAAGTGCTTCTCGTGAAGCTCTCCGCGCTGTGCGATACGGTCTAGCACCGGGTCCGCGCGTGTGGGCCTAGGGATATGACCGGCAACAGCCGCCTGCTCGAGGCTCGCCAAGTGCTCACATTCAAGGTACCCCACGAGGTCCGTCGCGGAGTAGACCAGGTGCCCATCAACGTTTCGCATTGGTCTATATTATCGTGTTTGGGGTTCTTTGAGAAACCAGTCGCTTCCCGCTAACCTAACTCAATCCTCTTTACCATATCGCGCCGTCCAAATCGCATAACTGGTCCCACCAAAGTCCTATGTGAAGACGTTCACCGCCTGACTGTGGCATGGTGGACAGCCTCGCGTTCACACCGCAGGCTTGAACCTCAGGCTAAAGGTGCTTGATTTCGTCAAGCGTGGTGGGCTGGGCCACTGTGTGACAGGCCGTGGGGTGGCCCAAGCCTGCGCAACGTCCTGCCTGCGTAGAGGGTGCAAGGTTCTAGCGAAACCGACCTTAAGCAGCGTCAGTGTTCGTGACGCCTGCCGAGGTCTAGGAGACATGGGCAGCAGCTAGTCGCCGAGAGAGGTGAGAGAGAACCTCCTCAGCACCGGCATCAAGGCTGCGTCGTACGACGCACGCGAGAACTGAGGGGTTCGCTACTGTCTCAGTCAAATCTAGCAGAACATCCAGGAGCGGGCCCTCATCGTCGCTGAGTTCAATGAGCCCGATGTACCTCGAGAACACCAGTGTATGCGCTAATGAATAGGCACCGTCATCGGTAAGGTCGAAACGGAAGGCTCTGGCACGGTAGGAGCTCGCCACGTCGTAGCGGCAGTTCAGGTCCACGGTGCGGTCGAGAAGGACGCCTGTCGCGTCGGCGATCGAGAATCCGAGAGAACGCATCCGGGCCATAGTCAAGCGAATTTTCGGTGGCACGGGCACTAGGATGGCCCAAAGGAGGAGGTGGTCCGCCTCGTCCTTCCTGCCGGGCCAGCGTATCCGGAGGGCGGTCTTCGTGGACTTACTCTCCGGGTCGGTAAAGTTGTAGATGTCGGCAGATGCGTATGGTCCGAGCCTGTCGTCATGGAGGTACAGCCCCTCTAAGGCGGTCGCTCCATCCCGATACGCGAGATTCATGTCTGTCTGCGGCTTCACCTCACCGATCTTCACGCCAACCGCGCAGACTGCGTGGCCTTCTCGCGTGGAGAGTGTATTGGCCGCAAGGACAGGTGTGAGTCCGGAGCGCATGTAGCCGAGAAGCTGCGCCCGATCTCTCTCTGGAGATGTGGCTCGAATCACGATTGGAGCCAGTCCACCTGCCCGAATGGCCTCGCACATTTGGTGGACCGTTAGACCCTCCGAAGGAAGCGACCGTCCCCCCGGAAGATAATAGCGGGACGCGGCCTCGGTGATTTGAGCAGGTGTCATAGTGGGAAGCCCCTCCATGGGAGCTACCCTATGGATAGCCGACCACAGTGCGATCGTCGCGCAAGCGCTCACACCCTGGTCCTGCTGCTGGAACGCCAAGCCTTGGACACGGAGCTCAAAGCCTCCAAGATGCACCGCGTACTCCCGACTCCCTCCAAACTCACGCCTCCGGCCGCCGCTCGCCTCCGGCCCGAAGGTTGCCACGACGGTGCGGCCGAGGGGGCTCCCGGGGAGTGGGCGGATGACAGAGAAGCCTAGGTACGAGTCCTGGAGCCATTGACGCATGTTCTCCGCCTCACCTCTGTTCGCTCGTACCAAGAGGTCACGCCACGTTGTTTCGTCAAACGACTCGCTGAAGAAGTGCATGCGTTGGCAGTAAGGCGGGTAAGCACGAAGGCTCCGCACGTAGAAGACGGCCATGTCTTCGACGTAATCACGGTCGATGTAGTGGTCTTCGATCAAGACTGTGGCGCAGCGGATCTGCTCAAGGTAAGCGGACA
This sequence comes from Dehalococcoidia bacterium, assembly GCA_034423135.1. Lineage (GTDB taxonomy): Bacteria > Chloroflexota > Dehalococcoidia > Lucifugimonadales > UBA2985 > JAPPHY01. The sequence goes on from DAOUJC010000007.1 coordinate 42,809, forward strand.
GGTACGTCAGTTGAACCGGGGGCCAGACATCCTCGACCATCCCAGGAGGAGCCCGAAAGAGACGGCTGATCTCGTGAGCCGAACCGACCGGCAGGACCGTCACGTTCTGGGGTGGGTAGTCCTGACGCCGGAGATCCAAGGTCATGCGCCGAGCCGGAGATTCAATAAGTCAGAAGTGACGGACTCGGTCTCGAGCTCACGCTTGACTAGATCCTTGACATTCTGGCGGGAGGCCTCGAGGACCCGGGCAACACGCACTTCGGCATTATTCTCTTCGGCATTATGGGCAGCGGACACGTCGCGTATGCCTTCCTGCGTGCCTTCCTCGTGGGCGTTAGACATTTTGCTCCTTCGATGCAGTTTGTGGTCTTGTGCACAATCTAGGTCGTCTGGTCCTCACCAAGCAACGCGGCTGTTACGCGTTTGACCGCGTCCAGTGTGTCAGTAGGTGCTCGAGACGCCCGTAAGAAAAGCGGATCTACCTGGGTGCTTGCGTCGGCAGGTATACGCCCGAGCAACTCGTCCACCGAAACTCCGAGCGCGTCAGCGAGCTTCACAAGAGATTCAAGTGACGGCACGCGCTGTCCCGTCTCGAAGTGCGAAATCGATGCTGGCGCCATGCCAGCGCGCTGACCGAGAGCAACCTGGGTCAGTCCGCGTCGCTCCCTGATGGAGCGGAACTGAAGCCTGAACTCCTCTGGTCTGCTGGTAGGCATTTGACATCCATCTACGATATGGTATAGTTATATTGTACTCAGGCGTATACGCATGCACCATTTAGTATAGTCTGACTGAAGGAGAAAAGCAATGGTCGAACCCTTGGATCCCCAGGAATTGCATGTTGAGGACCTACTCATCCCTGACCTACACATCTTCGTGAATCGCCGCAGGTTCGAAGAGGGCGATGGTGTGCGGTCCGAAATGACCGGGCGTCAGATCGCAGCCTTGGTCAACGTCCCGGCGGAGAACGCCATTGTCAGAGTCGAGTCCGTTCCTTCCCGAGGCGAGGTGGGCGTCGTCGTTGAAACCGGCCCTGAGGTAGGTGAGGTGGGCCTCGATACTGTGATCACCATCGTCAACGGCATGCACTTTCTAGTCACAAGGCGTATCGTCGAAGGAGGTTGATATGTCAGTAGAGAGAGTCGAGCGCGAGATTGCCAGACTCCAAGAGGGCGGGCAGAACGCGGACTTGGTGTTCGCCGTCCGTTGGTACGTAATTTATCGCCGAGTCCCGACCGCGGGCGCTCAACTCTCGCTCCCATCGGAGGCCGATGTGATCGTCCCTGTTCCGGAAGGCTACCCGGCTGCGGTGATCGACCTCGCAGGTCTTTCAGTAAACTCCCCGCTTCTGCCAAGGCTCAAAGGGGGGCAGAACAGCCAGGGACAAGTCTCTGTGAACGGCGTGGAGTGGCAACTGGCCAGTTACCATCCACACAATGGAGGCGGCGGTCCACCGTGGGACCCGGCGAAGCACGGGTTCGACACGTACCTTGATCAAGTCATCGCTTGGCTGGGTCAGCTGGCATGAGCGAACGCGTCCTGGTTCGCCTCGCCAATCCAGAACTCGATCGCCTGCTGGCAGCGGCGTTCGCCCGCTATCCGCGCCGCGAATCTGGGCTGTTAGTCCGCTTTGGATGGAGGCAAACCCCGAGCGATCTTGTCTTGACCCTCGCCAACATTGAAGCTCCCGGTGATGGGGACTTGGATCTGTCGCGCCCAAACGTCGCGTTCACTGAACAATATTTGGTCCGGACCGCACTGCTTGCCGAATGCGATTCCCTTGCAGTCGGAGTAGTTCACTCTCACCCCGAGGGACATGTCCCGCGTCCGAGTCACATCGACGACGATATGGACTCCTACCTCTCCAACTACTTCGAGGGATTCGTCCCGGCACGTCCTTACGTGAGCTTGATCGCCTCACGCGTTGACGGCCGAACCCTCATGTCAGCCCGGGTCAAGGTCGGCGGCCGTTGGCTGGACACTTCGAGATTCCTCACGGTTGAGAGTTCCATCGCGAACTGGCGGTATGCCATCGTAGGAAAGCCGACACAGCCGACCGAAAGGGTGGCCCGCTTGCGCGGCGCGTTTGGGCACGAAGCCGTCCAACGACTCCGCGACTCGACGGTTGCTGTGGTAGGGGCCGGTGGCACAGGTTCTGCCGTGATCGAGGTGCTTGCCAGGGCGGGTGTAGGAAAGATTGTCGTGATCGACCCCGATCGGCTCGAACAATCCAATCTTGAACGCGTCCACGGATCTAGGCCCGAGCAAGTCACATCGAACGACTTCAAGGTGAATGTAGCCCGCGAACATGTGCTGACAATCGATCCAACCATTGAGGTCATCACCTGTATTGGACGGATACCTCAGGCTGAGGTTGTAGACCTGCTCGTGTCAGCGGACATCGCAATTGGATGCACAGATAGCCAGCACAGTCGTCTTGCTCTCAGTGATATCGCAATCCGGTACTTGCTGCCGGCAATCGATTGCGGTGTGCTTCTCGAAGGCGACGCAGGCCAGGTGACCGGCCAGATCATACAGCTTGTGCGATTCCTCCCATCGGACCCGTGCGCCTTGTGTAGGAACATGGCGGATCCGGTGCGCGTGACTCAGGAGTTGATGAGCGACCGGGAGCGACGGAACCGCCAGATCGCAGCTGAGGCGGCCGCAAGAGTTGGCGCGGACGGTGGGCAGTATTGGTCGCAAGAACCCCAGTTGAACACGGTCGGATACCTTACAACAACGGCTGGAGGTCTCGCAGCGGGCCAGGCAATCGGATGGCTGACCGGGAGACACGCTCCGAGGCTCTCCAGACTACAGATGAACTTGAGTGAGCCGTTTTTCGACGTCACGGAGCCGACCGACGAGCCGAGGCCATCGTGTGCGTGCCTCCGTAATCGAGGGTGGGCGGACCAAGGTGGCGCAGATGCCCTGATCTCCCCTGCAACTCATTGGCCTAAGGCTTTGGTTATCGGGACTTCACTCCCGTAGAGGTTCGTTGCGGTTCCGCCCATATCAGTGCTGAGTACCATGCCTACTCGTCCACGCCTTGGGAGGCCAGGCGGTTCCTGTGATTGCGATCCAACACGTCGAAGAATGTCTCGGTGGGATCGCGATGCGGAACCGACCGTGGCTACGCTATAACCTCGATCTTCCAGTGCCTGTCGCTCAGCCCGATTCATCGGTGCGCGTATACGGTTGGTCATGTACAGCGCTATCGACGGAAACACACGTATCGTGCTCTTCTAAGACCCAGCGGTCCTCATGGAGCCTACAACACAAACTGGAACCTCAGCGCGAAAGTTCTTGATTTTGTCCAGTTTGGTGGAGGTATGGGACTAGGAGTTAGCTACGAATTGGCTGTATGCTGGCGTTCCTTCCCACACACTGTACCACACTATCTGCGAGAATCTATTGGACTGCAGGAGAAGCGGCGTCTGTACACAGCTGCAGGCCATCAGCTTCCAAATCACTCAAGTTCGAGTCTCCTCAAGTAGATCATCGACCTCCGAAAACTCGCCGTGAATGTTGGCTTTATCCAATTTCACATCTTGTGTGCCTTACGACAGAAGGTCACCAGAAACATCACGGTATCCGCAACTTATGGCGCCACGGTTCCCAAGATGGCCTGGGTGTCCCGCATTTCCGGGGTTGCCGGAATTCCCGATGTTACCGACGTTGCCGAGACGCTTATCCACAACCATGTCTTTATGTAATTCACCCACATAAGCACCGAAAAGTGTATGGACATGGGTACCCCTAATTTGTCCCATTGGTTGACCGCTTAGTTTATGTATCTACTTGCCCTGAATATACCCAACTGGATTTCCTCGGGAATCATAGATGTATTCGGCCATTTGCTTCACCTTTGGATATGCGATTCTCCTGTCCTAGTGTCGAGAGTTTTCAGCCCAGGGGTTGTATTGACTCTCCGTAAACCGTCTATTTGAACCTGGGAGAACCCGACAGGACAGTAGGCGATTGGGATAACCAGCATGCTCACCTGGCGAGGCTGCTGTCAATCCCCCGGCTCCTCCATTATTGCTAGGTTCGTGGTATGATATTGTCGTAGTACAACGATTGTACTAGGATGACCCGATGCTTGAGAACTACATCGACGTGATTGAGGCATCGAGCACTCTAAATGTTTACTCCGGGACTGTGAAGCGCCTGATACGGGAGGGCAAGCTCACAGCCACCAAGTTCGGGAACAAGTGGATCATGGAACTCGACCGGCTCCGAGCGTTTGCCTACATGTAGGATAGGAGGCGCAGCAAGAGCAGTAGGCTGCTGTGATTGGCATTATAAGGAACCGAATGGAAGAGCACATAACTGGTGGGGACTCCTTGACCAGTCCGATTTAGGTAAGACTCAACCCAGACGACCAGGGAATTATTGGCCACCTTGATTTAGCCCAAGTAACCGGGTCCACCTCATTTCTTGGAGGACTAGCTAGTCATGATATATCAGGAACACCATTGGACCAACCCCTCTGTAGTAGGCCTTGCTAAAGGGGATGACCCGGTAAGCGCCATTCAAACTAAGGCTCGACAGACGGTGGTGGAAGCCACGGAGAGGGGCTGGCAGGGCCCACCATATGACCCCTTCCATTTGGCCGAGTTGCTAGAAATCAGCGTTCTCCCGAACGACGCCGTTGTCGATGCACGTACAGTGCCGTTCGGAGAAGGCTTACGCATCGAATTCAATCCTAACAGACCCCGCGGGAGAGTACGGTACTCAGTGGCTCACGAGCTCGCACACACCCTGTTCCCAGACTGCGCCGAGACGGTGAGAAATAGAACTCGATCAGCTGAATTGGCAGACGATACCTGGCAACTGGAATTGCTTTGCAACATTGGAGCAGCCGAATTGCTGATGCCCACAGGGTATACCGACCTTGAAAACGAAGGCATAGGCATAGATAACTTGCTAAGGCTAAGAGGAGAGTTCGATGTTTCTACTGAGGCGATATTGCTAAGAATCGCCAAATTGACCAGCACCCCTTGCGCAGCCTTTGCAGCCGCTCGCGTAAGCACAGGTGACAGTTTCTGGGGTTTCCGAATCGACTATAGTGTCCCATCACGCACTTGGGACGTGAGAATTCCGTCGAATTTCCGAGTCGAGTCCAGCTCCGTACTATCTGAATGCACGGCCATAGGATTCACGGCGAAGGGAACCGAGAATTGGGACGAACAACTACCAGTTTTCGATGTTCAGTGCGTCGGAATCCCGCCGTTTCCCGGAGACCGGTTCCCCCGCATAGCCGGCATCCTCACTTCCGAACATGTTCTGCGGTCAGATGCACTCCAAATTGCTTATTTGTTCGGCGACGCCAGAAGACCTAGAGGCACTGGCAAGCGAATCATCGCGCACGTTGTTAATGACGGAACGCCGACCTGGGGCGGGGGATTCGCCCTGGAGGTCGCCAAGGAGTGGGGTTTCATACAAGAAGAGTTTCGGCATTGGGTGGAGCAGGATCGAAGCAACTTGTCGTTAGGGAAGATCCATTGGGCTCAAATCGAGGAGGATTTGGGCATCGTGCATATGGTGGCTCAGAGAGGGTATGGTCCATCCCCCAAGGCTCGTATCCGCTACAACGCTTTGAGGGATGCCCTTGACCAGCTTCAAGAGGTTGCCTCAGAACAGGGGGCCAGCGTGCACATGCCAAGGATCGGAACCGGCCAGGCCGGGGGGCACTGGGAGCTAATTAGAGAACTAATTGACGAACAGCTAGTGCGCAGAGGCACCCCCGTGTTTGTCTATGCACTGCCGGACAGGATGCCTTCTCAGGTGCAAGGGCTGCTCCACATCTGAACACCAATTTGCCGCGTAATTTCATGGAATATCGTATGGATCGAGTGAATAGAAGGATCATCTTGCTATCGGGTCCGGTAGCCTCCGGAAAGACTACCTTAGCTCGTAACCTGGCATTCCAGTTCGGCATGAAGGTGCTTAGAACCAGGGACTGGCTGATTTCTGAGCTGGAAAACAGGGGTCAGGGAGGTAGGGACGACCTCCAAAGGGAAGGCGAACGGCTTGACCAGGAAACGGATGGGACGTGGGTTCTACAGGGCCTAAACAAGGATTGGCGTTCGGGCGGCGCCGCGGAGAGCGTCGTTGTAGACTCCGTTAGGATAGGGAAACAAATCGACGCGATTAGGGATGCCTATGGGGCAGCGGTCACGCATATTCATATGACCGCTCCGACGCCGGTGCTTTCCCGGCGCTACGATGAAAGGCTAAGGGAATCGGCGGTTCCCGATTCTATGACCTACGAGGATGTCCGCCGAAACGAGACAGAATTCTTGGTGGATAAACTTCACAACATAGCTGATGTAGTCGTTGACTCAGATAGGTGTACCCGTGAAGACGTGCTGGTGCGAGTTGCGAGCCGCCTAGGTCTCTACGGTTCGGCGAGCGGAGGATATATTGATGTCATCGTCGGAGGCCAATATGGCAGCGAAGGCAAAGGTCAAATCGCTGCTTTCCTGTCTGGGGAATATGACCTCTTAATACGGGTAGGAGGGCCCAATGCGGGACATACCGTCTTTGAACTCCCGGAACCCTATACCCACCATCAATTGCCATCAGGGACTCGAAGAAACCAGACCGTAAGATTGCTGATAGGCCCTGGCGCAGTCTTAGATGCTGATAAGCTGCTAGTTGAAATTGCTGAGTGTAAAGTTGACGTTAGCCGGCTCGGTATAGATGGCTCCGCCATGATCATTTCAGAAAAAGACAAAGAGAATGAGAAAGAGCTGGTAGCTGGTATAGGGTCTACCGGGCAAGGTGGGGGAGCAGCCTTGTCTCGGAGAATCATGGGGCGACATTCAGGTGAAGTCCGTCTTGCGAGAGACATTCCAGAACTCGGCCCATACATTTGTAGTAGTTTAGATGTGATCCGAGAAACTCTGGCAGCTAATGGTGGAATCTGTCTAGAAGGAACTCAAGGTACAGGGCTGAGCCTTTATCACGGCCATTATCCATATGTCACCTCGCGGGACACTACTGTGTCCGGCTGCCTTGCGGAGGCTGGTATACCGCCGGGTAAAGTGAGGCGCGTAATAATGGTGTGCCGAACTTACCCCATCAGGGTTCAAAATCCCTTGGATGGGACCTCAGGACCCATGTCTCAGGAAATCTCCCTGGATGAGATCGCCCAGCGGTCCGGCATAGAGCTAGACGAACTGGAGCGCACGGAGCGGACTTCGACTACCAATCGGGAAAGACGTATCGGAGAATTCGATTGGGAATTGCTTCGAAAAGCCTCCCTTCTCAATCTCCCAACCGATATTGCTCTTACCTTTACGGACTATTTGACGGTGGAGAATCGCTATGCGATGCGCTTCGAACAACTTCACCCCGACACCATCAACTTTATTGAAGAAATCGAGCGGGTATCAGGGGCCCGTGTGTCCCTCGTCGGAACCGGGTTCAACCCTCGCAGCATCATCGACCGTAGGAGGTGGTGATTGTTATGACCCCGGAAGAGCTGGCGCGCCAGTCTGAGTTTCTCTACCACATGGCTGAATTTGGCAGTTGGCCCAGTATCCAACTTCACGGCCTTCTTAGCACATCGGCTCTCTTGGATCTCTTTGAGTATTCTGGATCTACCCGTGAAAAGATCGAATCTGAGTGGCGCCCCAAGGGTGTTCCTCTGAATCATCCGACTCATGGCACAGCTGTCATTAGGGATCAGATACCCATGCCAGAAGATGAGTTGGCTCACTACCTTGTCGACATGACACCGCGGCAGTGGTATAAGCTGATTAACGGAAAGACCTTCTTCTGGCCGGGAGAAACTCCACTAGGTTGGATGCTAAGTGCGCCACCATACAGAGCCAGAGTACACGCCGTAATAGTGGTGCCAACGATGGAACTTCTAGCCCATCACGCAGGCAAAGTAACGCTTTCTGCGATCAATTCAGGTAGCCTGCGGCCCTCAAGTGCCACTGGCACCGTTCCACTCAGGGGGTCAAGCACGTTTCAGCCGATTCGTGAATTTACGGACCGATGGGTTCGAGAGTTGGCTGTTGAGTACAGCGTCCCGAACATAGCGGATTTGGCGATTCGTGTGGAAGCTCGTCAGGCAAATCGTCCGTCCCGAGTCATCTGGAGTAGGGACGCCGGCAAATGAAGAACCAGTACTTTGGTGACATGTACGACTACGTAAAGTATGGTCTGCTTCGCCAATTGAGCGGTTGTGGAAGGGTTAGCATGGCTGTTTGTTGGATGCTGACTGAGAATGACGATAGGAGGGACGGGCACCGTATCAACTACCTGGAGGATACCGAGAAATGGCGGGCGTTCGATCCCCCCGTGTTTGATTGCCTTCGCACAGCAGTCTTGGACCGCAAGGAGAGAAACATCAAAATACTAGAGGACAGCCAGCTTCTGCAAAATACGTCCTTTTATTCTCATTTGGTTACCGACGGTTCCGAAGAACGCGGGAGGTACTTCGATTGCTTTCTGGAGTTCGCACGCGGGAGAGATCTGGTCTTCTTTGACCCTGACAACGGACTTGAGACCAAGTCGGTGAAGTACGGCCGGAAAGGTGCATCGCGGTATGTTTACATGCGGGAGGTCTCTGAGTCATTCACTGCGGGTCACTCTGTTCTTCTCTACCAGCACATGCCTCCAAAGCCAAGAGACCCCTTCATCAAAGATCTGGCGAGGAGCTTGATACGGGAGACCGGTACAGAGTCCGTGTACGTGTTCCATACCCGGCACGTAGCTTTTTTCCTCTTGCCACAGTTCAAGCAAGTTGACCGGATTACGGAAATTGCTCCAAGAGTTCAAACCAGGTGGGGAAGCCTGCTGAGTACTCGACGATATATGGTGAGAAATGGCATTGAGACGACCACAGGTTTCCCGTCCGAGATCATGTAGAAGGTGAGATTTAACGACAACGAGAGGTCTTTGGCAATGGGATAGTCGTTGGCATCGTGACAGCGAGGGGTCTCTTGCTCAATGAAAACGGAATAACTTCGGCTTCGTACTCCAACAACAGCCACTCTCTCGAGAGTATGAGGCCTCGCAAAGGAAAAGCCTCTGCCACGCCTGGCGGAGGCTTTGCAACTTCATCCTTTGGGATTCATCGGAAAGACGACTGACTACACCTCCAAGATGAATCTGATCAGAAAGGTTCTAGATTTTGTCCAGCGTGGTGGGCCTAAGTTGACGGTAGACAGAACCATTTTTGAGTTCTGGATGGGGCTGTAAGAGAGGTAGCTACATCCGAGGCTCCAGATTCTCTAGCAGTTCCAGCACGAATCTAGAGGGGCCATCTTCAAAATGCCTGCCGCTCGGTATCTCGTACCAACCTGAGTATATCAGGTAAACGACCAGTCTGGCCCTTGTTATTCCAACGTACAGAACACGGCGTGCTTCTGCGACTCCATCGGGGACGGTAGCGTTGTACCGAGGCAAACGCCCCTCCTCAAGGCCTGGGATGACTATTGCATCGTATTCCCGACCCTTGCTGCTGTGAAGGGTAGTTAGCGTGACGACATTAGGATGCCCTCGGCCTATAGCGAAGTTACTCAGGGTGAGTTTTTCCAGTGACCCTCCAAGTTCACTTTGGCTCCGAATTTCTCTCCAGTTGTACAGGCCCTCTGGATGTCGGGGATGGTTCGCGAGATAGGCAGTTACGCCAATGCCATCGTTGAGGTGATCCAACCACTCAGCTAAAGGCATATCGGCGTTCGAAAGCGATTGTAGGAGCGCATGAAACTGGCTGCGGTCCGCTAGATCTGCCCAGCCTATAGACACGTTTGCATCCGTCCTCAACTGAACCCATTCTTGATAGACATCTTCAAAGGCCGGGTCCAGAGTAGTTTCCGGGTAGGCAGTGCACCACGCTGCCACGTCTTCCAGCCACCTTGTGAAGGGGGTCCTAGGATACCGCCTATCGCGTTCTCCGGCGAACTCTATCCCCGCATCGGTGAGAGCTCTGCTCAGTGCCGGCACATCCATATAATCAACGTAGAGAATCGCTATTTGGTCATTCGGGATGCCTCGCTCATTCAGCGCTGGAACGATTCCCTCGGCAATCGTCGTCGCTTGCGAGGCCAGCCCGCCAGGGTCCTCAATCAAGAGCAGGTCGCCCTCCGTATCGTCCCTCGCAGATTTGTATCCCCGAGGTTCAGAAGGCGCAAGGGCAATCTCAGATCCGTCGATGATGCGCTGAGCACACCTGTAGTTCATGTCGAGACGCACGGCGGAAACTTCGGGGTCGCGGGCCAACTCCCCAAGATACTTGGGGTCAGCTCCGGCAAATCCATAAATGGACTGGTCCTCGTCACCCACTGCAAACACCGTGATGCTAGTGTTTGCCATGATTTCTCGAACGATCCGATGCAAGGGATACCCGAGGTCTTGGTATTCATCCACTACGAGGTACGGGAAACGAGCCTCCAACGCCTCTCGAACGAATGGCTGGGTTCTTATGAGATCGAGGCCGATCAAGACCATGTCATCGAAGTCAATTAGGCCCCGGTGATGGAGGGCAGATTCATAGGCGTCAGCAACCCGCTCAATCTGCTGATCCTGGTATCCCCCGGTCAGGCGGGTCCTTCTGTGGAGATTGATGGGCTCCCGCCAATCCGACGCGTTGCTTCGAATCCTAAGGCTGGCCAGGGCTTCCGTGATTGCCCCTGTCACATCCTGACCGGTCGCAATGTTCGGGTTGGCTGGCAGATCCTCCCTAAACAAACGTCCGAATGGGCCGACGATGCACGACATGCAAAAGCTATGCACCGTGCCCAGAAACAACTGTTCCCCGGGTCGGAGCCCTCTGTTGACGAAGCGCTTCCGCAGTTCTCGCACGCACTCATTGTTGTAGGTAACACAGGCGACCCCTCGCGGACCGGCTACTCGGTGGCGAAGTAGATGGGCCACTTTGCTGACAAGCACTCTGGTCTTGCCGCTGCCGGGACCTGCGAGTACTGCGCAGTGCCCCTCAGCTAATAGTGCCTTCTGTTGGAGATCATTCAGGCCGTCGAGGCCGTCACCATGGCTTTCAATCTGAGTCATGGCCTAGCTGACCTATAACGTGTTGAATCGCCCCCTTGATGTAGGCTGGGCAACTCTCCATAGTGACTTTCTCGGCGAGCCTTTGAGCAAATCTTCCCTTGCCGATACGCTCAATCCGCCTCAAGATAGTCTGAGCATCGTCTTCACTCACGTCAGGACCTGCGTCCACCAAGTCCTTGAACTGCTCTAGCCGTCTCTCCGAGGCACCGAGTTCTTTGAAGGACTCACACATCTGGTGGCCTAGCCCGCATTTCAACAGGTCGATCTCCAGAGTGTGCTGACCTACGAACACCCCCGCCGCTCCCAGCCGTTCGTAGAGTCCGTTCCAGTCACGCTCTTGAAACGCCTGACGTAACGCCTCCATGTCTCCGAGACTTGCCTCGCGTGAAATGATCACTCCCCGAACCAGTCCTCTGCCCAGGGGCTCTCCCTCCCTTTCCGTCCAGTCTCCATCGGTCACAACAACGAATGGAATGGAAAGCCCGTTGCTGCAAACGAGCTTGGCGTAGGGGACGAAGTCCGTACCATGTACGCTACAAACCGTGATGCCGTACTCGTCCAATGGGTAGCCGAGGGCTTCCGCGTAGGCGGGGATGAGAAACAGCTCAGCTGGCCCTTCCACGAAGATGATGCCCTTAGCAAACAACAGTTCGGCGCGTGTGGCGTCCAGGTATCGCTCCAAGTCCGCGATCTCTTGGGCATCTAGTCCTGCTGTCACAACTGACTTGCCGTCACTACCGTTCGACTCACCGCCATCTCGTAGGAGGAGAATGCTCGACAACGGGGCGACACTCGCTACATGGGGCGAATGCGTAGTAAGAATGACGGGCGCTTCTCTCCTCAGGAAGTCCCGAAAAAGCAGTCTTTGGAGATGGGGATGGAGGTGGGCTTCCGGCTCCTCTATACCTAATATGGTCGCGGCCCGTTCTGATGACTTCTGTTTTTCCTCCAGTTCTATAGCCAGAAGAAGTAGATACAGGACGTTGCTGACTCCCAGGCTTAGATCACCTACCGGCCGTTTGAACTGCCCGTCTCCGTACAGCCTCAGTCCCCTGAGCAGACGGGCTGGCTGGCTGGACGCAAAGCCTAGTGACGGATCAATCGCAATCACGCCGCCGATCATCTTCTGGAGTCTTTGCTGAATGCCTGTCTCCAGAGCTTGCACATCTTGCTCGGAAAGCAACTGCCCGGTGGCAGAGTCCAATGCTGTGGCAACTGCTTGCAGGGTATTGTCAGCAACCGCTAGACGGTCGACGAGAGGTCGCAAGGGAGACCTTCGCCATGAAGACAGGTCGCCCTCAGCGTCTCTAAGGGCAGGAAGGACTTCCAAGGCCAGCCAGCGCCGCTCTCGGTAGCCAACCTGGTTCGCCTCGTTCTCTCCCCCGAAAATCACGAATTCGTAGTCACCGATAGTGAGGGGGCGATCCTTTGGCAAGGGAGTCTTCGGTCGAAACTGATAGGTAAGGCGCGCCGTGTCCGGAGGACCGCCCTTTACCAGGTACTGCTGTAGGATAGAGAAGAGATCCTGATTCTTCTTGAAGTCTGTCAGCTCAATGTAGACCTCAATGACTTCGTGTGCCTTGACCGGGTCAGCTAATCCGTCCCAGAAGTCGTCCTGTCGAAGATGCCGAGCGGAGTCTGGCAGAGTAGGGTCGAGAATGAGCCGGAGTGCAAAGAGCAAGTTGGACTTGCCGACATTGTTTTCTCCTACAACTACTAGCTTGGGCCCCAGATCAACGTCAAGATAGCGGAAGTTCCTTAGGTTGGTGATGCGAATATGACAAATGTGCATAGTAACGCCATTGTCCCTAGGTTACCGCGTACTTGACTAGAATGTCTTTGATGTCCCCTGGGCTGTATGACACATTGGAGGACCACCAGCCAAAGCCGCCGTGCTGGTTGACAGCCTGAACCCATTGTTCTAGAGCGCGGCGCTTGGAGTAGCTCAGCTCGTCCGGTTGCCCCTTGGTCTCCAAGACCAACACATTGCCCGACTCCAACCGGACTATGAAGTCCGGGCGGTACTTCCGCACCACGCCCCGATAGACGTAGAGCACCTCGAAGCCCAGATGGTCGTTCTTGACCCAAGCGTCTACGAGAGGGTTGTGGTCCAACTCAAAGGCTTCCGAGGCCTCCCAGGTACTATCGTAGACGCACATGTTGATGTGGCTGCGGTCGGTGAATTGACATGGCTTGCCTGTGTACCAAGTCGCCATGTTTCCTGTAGATCGGATAGGGTGGTCTCGGTCAAACACCGGCTCAAGTCGTTCCGTGTTCTCGACGCGCACAGCATCCCAAACGTGCTGTACCACCTTCGTCATGTTTAGGGTGATCATTAGGCGACGGCGCATGTCGTCCTGATAGAACAGCGGAGGGCTAATGCTCAGCCTGTCCGATTGGAGGAATTGCTCTACCAGCTTCACCAGCTGAGCGATGAGCGATTCACGGCTCCCTGACCAGGACGGCTTCATCTGGTCGAAAACGTCCCTCGCCGCCTCGAAGACGATCTTCTGGGTTCGGTACTCCTTAGCCAGCACTTCCAGGTTGATGCTGCTCAGGTTGGACACGTCGGGCTTTCCGTCCACTATAGGAGCAAGGTCGGCCACCTGCGCCGTCTCACTAGCATTTAGTGCCAGGCGCTCCACTCGCTCCCAGTCGAGAGAGAGGCGGGGCCGATAGACGTGCTCGATGCGAATGATGTTTGGCCACTTGATCTCGAATTGGGCCTTCTCAGGCACTGGCTCAATGGCTGTCTTGGGTGAAGGCGGCTTCGGCGGCCCACTCTCGCCTCCTTCATGCGGGAGGAAGGTAAAAGGCACGCCAAATATGTTGACGTACTCAGGGTCAAACATTTCTGTCTCTGGACTCACATCGTAAGACGTACGCCTGAGACCCCTCCCGACCACTTGCTCGCACAACAGCTGGCTGGTGAAAGCCCTGAGTCCCATGATGTGCGTCACGGTCTTGGCATCCCACCCCTCAGACAGCATACCAACCGAGATGACGTTTTGAATCTGCTCGCCGGGCTGACCCGGTCTTCCCACGGTATCCACCATCCTTCGCAGCTGCTCGGCCATCTGGTCTCTAGTGAGCTTGGGACTGACATTACCATTGTCGGAGTCGTCATCGTCGTCTAGTACGACCTCGGCTATTGGTTCCTCAGATTCCTCCGCACGCTTCAGAACGCCGGAGTCGATGTGCAAAGTTCGGTCCGGTTCGCAGAGCTCGTCTATGAGGATTCTCTTGCGGTCGAACGCGTGCTTGACGCGAGCCGCAGTCTCGGTGCGATTGGCGACGGTGATCATCACCGGCGGTGTCGGGGCGGGGGGATTGGCGTTCCGCCAGCGCCGAGCTGTATCCATCCAATCGTAGCCCAGCAAGTAATAGCCGTTGGTTACAAGGTCAGGCAACGGTTCGTGGGGTTGGGCACGGCGGTTCAGATCGTCCTTTACATCTGGGTCGTTGTAGATGTGATAAAGTCGGGATTTGTAGGTCTTGGCATCGACCGGCGTGTCGTCACGAACCACCACCCTCGGGGTCTTGACCAGCCCGGACTCGATGGCATCGTTCAGTCCAAAGTCGCTCACAATCCAGTCGAACAGCGCCTCTTCGGAGCTTCTCTTGCCCGAAGGAGCGAATGGTGTGGCAGAAAAGTCGTAGCAGGTCAGGATATTCCGCGCCCGGTGAATCCGGTCCAGACCGCCGACCCACTTGGTGGCCTCCTCAATGTCCGCTCTGGCGACACCTTTCACCTTGGACTCGGCAGGCACTCTCCAGGCGTGGTGCGCCTCGTCGTTGACTACTAGCAGGTTTCGCGCCCCAGACATGTCGTCCAGTACATCACGAACATAGGCTTCGTCGCTCTTGGCCCCACGCTTGTCCACGCTCCGTTTCCCCACAATCCGCTTCTCGGATTCCCAGTTGAGGACATGCCAGTTGCGGACCAAGACCTTCCCCTGACGGAGACGTTCCGATAGGGATGAAGGTACTATCCGGAACGCCTTGTAGTAGTTCTCCTCATGGGACGGCTCCAGGACTGCAAGGCGGCTCCTGATGGTTAGGCCTGGGGCAACCACAAGCACGTTCTTGGCGAACCGGGTGTCCTGGGGATTGGAGACCTTGTTCAGGATGTGCCAGGCAATGACCATTGCCATTACAACCGTCTTGCCCGTGCCGGTAGCCATCTTGGCGCACAGGCGTCGGAATTCTCCGCCGTCGTCAGGAATGTCGATGCCCACCTTCTCGCTTTCCGGGGCTTCGGTGAGCCAGATGAGCGTTTCGGCGGCCTCCAGCTGGCAGAAGAAGAATCGACGGCTCTCGAACTCCTCCGGGGCCGTCCAGTGCTCCAGCAGGCGCTTGGTTATGGCGGTTACGCCCGGATAGCCGGTCTCCCGCCAAGCCTTTACCCGTGGCCGAATCTGGTTGACAAGAGGGATTGGAACGAAGACACCGGGATCGTCAAATGTCTTGGAGTCCCCGGACGCTATCAGGTATCCCGCAGGGCGCCGGCCTGTTGCGCGTGAGAAAGTGCGTCTCCCCCGGTTATAGTTCCAGTGCTCCCCTGGTTCCTCATAGGGCTTGTTTATGATGAGTCGATCTATCGTTGACTGTTCTTGTGGCACCACAAATCTCCATTTGAAGAGCCTTTTGTAACGGCAGGGGTCAGTCTCTTGAAGCTATTATGCCTATATCCTGGCATGTGCATCCAAAGAGGTGAGAATGTCGGCATCTCCTGTACGAAACTTACTAGTGTCCTGGAGCAAGCGGTGGCGCCTCTCAGGTGATTCCGATGGCGGTCCTTCAACGATGTTCATCCTGTCGTTCGATATCAGAACCCTTCCTTGCCTCAATGCCACGTAAACGAATATCCGGTCCACCGCTTGGTCTAGTTCTACGATAACACCTCTGATCGCCTTCATAAGCGCATCATTGAGCACTAGCCGAGTTGCGAGTCTCGGACAATTCAACACCCAATAGCGAAGTATGTATATCGCCTCCCGTATGTCGTCGCTCTTCCTAATAATCGGCCCTATGCGATTGTTGTATTCTCCAGCTATGCGACCTCGGTCATCAACGATTAGTGAGACCACCTGGTTCTGGAGATGCTGTAGCAACTCGTTTATGTGAGAGTGAGTGTTTTCTTGACAATTCAGAATATGCTCGAACACGTTTGTGTCAATTGCCACCGCGTCTTTGAACGGAGAAGTGGTCATACGCGCGCCCCGAGCTGCAAGCCTTCGATTACGTCTGCACCGAAAAACTCCATTGGCAGACCTGCCTGCATTGAACCGTCCTCGTTGATGTCTAAGTTCTTGATGACTGGCATATTGTTGTTGTTCTCGTCAAAGGTGAAGTACGCCACGGAAACATCTTGATGGGAAAGCTCCTGCTTTGCAATTTGTCGCCGAAGCCTCAGCAGAATGTTGTCGCTGTGGGTTTCGATAATCGACCCAACTTTCCTTTGGTTCCAGAGGTCTGCAAAATAGCTCCCCATTTCGAGTTGTGCGGTGGGGTGTAGTTGAGCCTCCGGCTGTTCGACCATGAGTGTCGTGTATTTGTCCATGATGGCGCCTTGCACAAAAATGGGAAGGCACTGGCCCACTCCGAATCCATAGTCGGCAATTAGCACTTCAGCGCCTGTTGCCTCGCTCTTTGCCAATGCCTGACTCACATACCTCAGCGACCTCCTGAATCTGATGCCCACTATACCCGCAACGCTTCTAAGATGGGGCAAAATGAACTCGTACCTATCTGGTCGCTCGGCTACAATCTCCTGTAGGTGAGGCAATGTGAATTGCCCTCTTTGTCCCACGCTATCTCTTGGTGGAAGGGATGCAACTATCACGCGTTGAGACTCTTCTCTGACTGGCGACAGATGGCGGATTGTATCTATCTGATGTCGCAGCATACCGAGGATTTCAAGTTGTGCTAGGCCGCGAACAAGTAACTTCTGGTGCTGCTCCATCCACTTTCGGCGTCGCCTGTTTGATGCCCTGCCATTGGTCAATTCAGGCCCAGGAGTGCGCAATTCCGGTGGAGGGGGAACAGACCCAAATGCGAAATCGTCCAGAATCTTGAAATCAAACTTCAAGAGCTGATCACCTGACAATTCGTCCACGAAGGCAAATTCGGTGTTTCCGATGTTGGTCCTCCTGCTGTAGGAAACCCTAGCCGTTGCCCTGCACAGCAAACTGTCGTAATTGACCTTGCTTAGATCTACAAGAAACTCCGCTAGAGAGTCATCTGGCCGGGTTGGGGGGCCCTTTACGGTCAACTTGAATTCGAGCTCTCTTTTTTGCGAGAGTGAGTTCTTTAGCTCAGAAAACACCCCTAGACTAACCCTATCGCCCTCTGCAGTGAGGAACTGTGACCTGCCTGGGGTCATAGACTGCTGCAACATCAGCAGGAACTTGATGATCGAGGACTTCCCGGAGCTGTTGCGGCCGATTAGCACAGTGATCGGCCGGAAGCGCACAGTTACTTCATCGTCGAAGATCCTGAAGTTGGAGAGTTTCAGTTCTGTAAGCACGAATTACTACCCTCAGATGGAGGCTACGCGAAGACTCTCTATACCCCGGTCGTCCACGATCTTGACCGCGATGCGCCTGTTCTCCCCCATCTCGAACGGAAGCGACACCGTGCCGCGGTAGGCCTCAATCAGGTCCTCGTCAATCTCCGCTCTCAGGTTGCGAGCCAAGCGCGCCCAGCCGTCGTTGGGACCGGCCATCGGGAAGAAGACCTGGCAAGGATAGAGGCTGCGGCCGTCGTAATCGGTGTCCAGCATCCACATGGCGATCTTGTCCTCGCCACCTGATTCCACGTCGCCGGTTTTGGTGTTGTAATAGTCGAACCCCTGAACGGCAACTTGCCATTTGCCGGTATTCTGGCCCCTGGCGATCTGGTGCAAATAGACGTCCGGCTGGCCGATGAGCCAGAAGCTCTCGTTGCTGGCGCGCTTGCGCTTCAGGTCCTCCGTGAGCAGGTCGGCGTTCATCTGCGCCTTGAGTAGAGTGAGGCCGGGCCAGTTGGTCTCGTCGATGTCCTTGGCTGCTTCGGGGTCGAACTGGAATGCCGCGAAGACAATGACCTTTGGCTGCGGTCGAAGGGTCTCAGCTTCTTGAAGAGCCTGGTTTACCTGCCGCTGCTCCAACGGTGCGTGTTCCGGGCCAAAGGAGACCACGATGCGCTGCGACGCGCGTGCGGCACCTTCCCGGATGGTCCTCGCTCCATCGTCATTGGGCAGGCTCTCCCCGTCAGCGTGGAGGTGGCGGTAGTCCGGCAACGGCTCCAGACGGGCAAAGCGAATGAACTGGCCTGCTTTGCCCCGTATCCCGGTCTTCAGCAACTCGTCCCGCCAGTCCGACTGGCGCAGCGTTTCGCCGGAGCGGGCCACAGTGTCATCGGCGGGCAGCGGCTCAGTGTCTTCAACGTCGTCGATGGGCTTGACCGCCGGTGCGGGCACCGCCTCGACGCTGAAGGGGCCGGTCACCCTCCTCTTGCCGTTGTCCACCAGAGGCTGGTCATACAGGGTCTCTTGGGGAGCGTGGCGAGCAATGGCCTTGTCGATCTCCTCTTGGCTCATGCCCTCCTTGATGTCCGGATTGTTGGCGATGGAGCCCAAGGTGACGTGAGGAACGCTCTTGTACTTGAGGCCGCTTCCTACTCCCTCGCTTGGATGGGCCAGTTCATAGTAGTCGAAGAGGGCGGTCATCAGCCGCTGCTTGGCGAGCGATACAGCCACGCGGGAGGTGTCGCAGGTGATCCAGCGACGGCCCCACTGCTCGGCGACGTAGGCGGTGGTGCCTGAGCCACAAGTGGGGTCGAACACTAGATCGCCCGGGTCAGTGGTCATTAGGAGACAACGCTGGATGATACTGGTAGCTGTCTGTACAGCATAAACTTTAGGGTCTTGACGGCTTTGTACGCCTCCAGATACATCACTCCAATTGTTCGTTAGACCAATTGCACCAAAATCATCGAAATTCTTCTGAAAACGCAATGAATTCGATGTAGCCAATATCCGTCTGGCGTTCTTCAAACGAATCATGCCCGACTCCGAGGTACGCCATCCGCCTACACTAGGACGAAATTCTTTTCCGTCAAATTTCACTGCAAATCTAGTTGTCGAGGATCCAGTTCTTGACGTAAGACCCTGATCGGTGAAGTACTTCGCGCCGGCATTGACAAGTCGCTGTAAGTCAACGTCAGATAATTTAGCAACTTCGTGCACTTGTCCATCAATGGCCTTGATTTTGGTATATCTTGTGGCTCCTGGCTCTCCTAGTGACAATTCGCGGTATAAGGGATGGTATGTCATTCGATTGTTGTCTCTGGCATACCAGACCAGATAGTTATTCACGTTATCTATATATCTCGCGCCAAGCCCGATAGAAGTAGCGTAGGATATAATCGAAATGCAGTTTTCGGCTCCAAACACTTCGTCCATAAGTGATCTGACGTGGTGAACATTCTCATCTCCAATCTGCACGAAGCAGGAACCGCTCTCGGTCAGCAGTTCCCGCGCCAGCAACAGGCGGTCCCGTAGGTAGGACAGGTAAGAGTGAATCCCTAACTCCCAGGTGTCCCGGAATGCCCTGATGGTTTCTGGCTCCTGCGTCAGGTCCTCATCCCGCCCATCCCGAACATCACGCTTGTTGACAAATGGCTGGAAGTTGGAGCCGTAGGTGATGCCGTAGGGCGGGTCGATGTAGATCATCTGCACCTTGCCCGCCATGCCCTCCTTCTCCAGCAGGCTGTTCATCACCAAGAGGCTGTCGCCGGCCACGAGGCGGTTGGTCCAGTTGTGTCGGTGCTGGTAGAACTCGATAGCGTTGCGGACGGGAGGGTTCTCCTCCGGCAGCTCGAACAAGCTGCCCTGAACGGGAGCGCCGTTGCCGTTAAGCTTGCGGGTCGCCTCGATGATGGTGCGAGGGTCTATGCGCTCATGGACGTGAAGCGAGACGGTTGGCACCTCGAACGAGGTGTGCTCTGCCTTGCCCGCCCATTGCAGCTGCGGGTCCAGGTGAGGGTCGTAGGCGTAGGTCTTCCGTCCCGCGTCCCGGTCTGTCTCCGGCGTGACCAGGCCGACGGGCGGATTGTTGAGCCTATCTTTGTCCCGGTGGTCGTAGGACTCGATAGGCCGCTTGGTTTGGGACGGTCTTCTTCGAGATGTCATGGTGCGCTCTTGGAGGCTATTCTACCACCAACTGCGTGTGGGCCGGAATACGGCGAGCTGCAGACGCGAGAGGGAGTGCGACTTCAGATTCCTGGTTAGGGGCCGCTTCGCTGACTACACTCTCCACGTCCAACCTGACGTGTAGATCGTCCTATTTCCAATCTCGCGAGCTGTAGTACCAGTCCACATATTCTGCCGATTGGCTCCGTACTTTGAGTTGTCATGGAGCTGGTCGTACACTTCAGCCGTGATCTGCGTGGCCGGCCCGGAGCGGGCAGACAGTTTGGCCGCATAGTTTGCCGCGCGGCCTACCCAGACAAGGTCATTTGCTCCCCGAATGCCGGTTCGTGCCACGAAGAGATTGCTTGTGTCGATGCCCACCACATGCCTGACCTTATAGTTTGAGTTGCGATATACCTGCGGTATGGCCGGGTTTATGATCTTCTGCACGGCGTAGTTGATCTTGAGGGCGGAGCGTGCGGCATCGCTGTTCTTCGAGTTTCCGATGAAGACCGCCATGATGCGGTCTCCATCGTAAGACGTGATCTCTGCGCTCTCCGAGCGTATGATCCTGGCCGCGCAAGCCAGGAAGCACTTGTAGACCTCCGCCGCGAACCAAGGTTTCTTAGTGTCTACCAGTTTAGTCGAGTCGTCCAGGTCTGCGTAGAGGACCGTGCCAGTTAGGGTTACGGCATCGTTGCCGAGTTTCAGATCGTCTGACTCCGGCACCACGCGGCCTTGTCGTTCGGACCACCGCTCTTTGAGGATTTTCATTACTTCCGCGTTTAGGTTGTCTCCGAGTCCCATATTCTCACCTCCTTGGGCGGCCTCAGCGAGGCCCCGCTTTCAGTATCAAGCTCCTCAATTGAATGCACGCGGGCGCAATTGTGGACGATAGCTCGCCCTGCGGGTCTCGCCTGTATCTTATTGTCGTAAGACCTTCTAGGTCCGTAGGAATCTTGATGTTGACTCCATCCGGGCATACTAGGAACGTGTTGGAGCGGCCCAGAGCGCCCATGAAGAATCCCAGCTCGAACACTATGTTGTCCCTTGGAGCGTCGGTTGTAGCATCGCGGCTGATGACCTTGTCGTCCGGGGACAGGACGAGGGCGGCAAAATCGACGCCCGGCAACTCGCGCTCCAGTGATTCGATGGGAAACCTTGATGCCTCGAAAATGCCGTCTGTCCACACGTTGACCAGTATCGGGTCGTGTTCGAGCGCTGATTGGATCGCCTGGGCCACAGATAGCGACTCCGTCGAACATCCCACGAACAAGACTGGGCGCGGATTCACGGGCGATACAAATCGATTCCGCTGCCGGAGACGCTCGGCCAGGACTCTGGCAATGTTTCGCCAGAGTTGAGGATTGACATCGGCCAGATCTATGAAGGCGCTTGCGGAAACCCGCGCGACGACCACCTCACCCTTGGCCACCGCGGTTGCCGACCGCGGCTGCCCAGTATCCACCACCGCCATCTCGCCAATGTGTTGGCCCGTCCACCTAACGGCGACCTCTCTGCCGCCCACTAGGATCGAGACTGCCCCGGACAAGATGAAGAAGATGTCGTTGTCAGGCGCAGACTCTTCAATGAGGACTGCACCTGCGGAGAAGCCAGTAACCGCGACTTTGTCGAAGATAGCCTCAGCCAGATTGTCGCTCCCGCCAATGACGGGCTGTTCTTTGAGCGCGTCGATTACAAAGCGTCGGCCGTCGTAACCTGTGAATCGTGAAAGCATGGCTCTTTCTTCCGGGATAGTTCTTCTCACCTAGGTTGCCAGATTCAGCATTGGCTCGCTTGAAGATCGCTCCAGTCCCAGAGTGTTCAGACGAATGCGCGCGGCTTCTTGGGAGACTTGGCAGCGCCTGGACATTTCTTGAATCAGGTCTGTGTACGCTTGTGTGTCTGCCGCTGGAATACCCGCGAGAAGATCATCTCCCGGTCTGACTCCCACAATGATTCGCACCAAGTCAGTGAAGGTCCTGCTTGGCATCAGCAAGGCTGCCATTCCGAGATTTGCCTGTACCTCTTTCCAGTCGCCTGTGCCCCGGGCAAACCAGATGTGGCGCTCTAAGCACCTAGTCGTAGTTGTTTCCACCTTCGACTCTGCTTCATTGGAGAACAGTAGTCTCTGTCCTGGAGGTCGCTCGACAAGTCGCCTATGCATGATCACGTGGGCGGCCTCATGCGCCAACGTAGCCCGCCACCTCCCTAGAAGCCCTCTTGGGCTGGCCCCCTCGTCCGCCTGTTCTGTGAGGTAACGATTGATTTCAACCACAGGCTGGCGCCCGGTGATGAATGTACTGACTCCCAGCAAACCGGGACCTAGTTCGCAATACAGGTCAAGCCTGACTTGGAGATGCAATTCCAAGAAGGCTTCCAGATCCACCAGGGGAACAGCGGCGCTTGGGAACATGTCACACTGTTGAAGCTCATGTGCCATGATGTCCTCAATCTCACTCTCTTCGAACCAGAGCCGCCGCTCTCCATTTGGGCTTCGGTAATCCTTCATGACTTGTCCTCTGGGTTCTCTAGCTGCTCAAGACTGTCCAAGAGCTTCTGGAGGCCCTCCTGGTCAAGGTTGGTTTCGGCCACTCTGCGGAAGAGCTGACCCGCCAGCTTCTCCTGGCGGAGGTAATGCTCCGCTCCTTCCCCCAACCGTCCTGCCTGTTGCATCAATCCATCAAAGTCCAAACCAATGACCTCCGAGATTTTGCGAAGCACTGACTCCGAAGGCGTCCGACGGTCGTTCTCTATGTCAGCCAAGTAGGAAGGCACAATGCCAACCTGTCTAGCCAGAGCACGTAGACTGAGCTTCTTGGCTATTCGACCTCTATTGATTAAGTCGCCCAAAGGCACTGCGCACTCCTCCAAGACACATTGTGTGTTCTGTGTACGCTTACTAGCGTACATCTCTGCATTGGCCTCTGTCAACAGCCTGACTGGATAACATCGTTCACCTCGCTCACATGGCCGGGCCGCCCTACCACAAAACTGCGCCCAATACAATGCCTTGCAAGGCATTACATGTGAGCAATTTCTCGTTCACAATGAGATGTCGGGGTATTGCCAACTGGAGCAGATGATTGGTCGTCACAGAGCCACGAACACGACAGTTGACCGGCACCACGCAGGCTGGACCGCGCCTTGAGAGAGCGGTCCGGGAGTACGTGCGCGCGTACTCGGCGCTGCACGGACGGCGTAAGGCAGCCGAGCATCTCGGCGTTTCCCGCCACACACTGTGGCGTTTCCTCGAACGGGGCCACATGGGACACGCTGTGCCCTCCGCCGTCCTGAACTCCGTCGGCGAAAGCGCCCGGGCGATTGGGGAAGCCACGTTCGAACTCGTGATCGACCTGGAGGGCCTGCGGCCGGACCCTGCGCTGCGCTCCCTTCGCCAGGGGCTTGAACAGGCGCTCCTGCTGCTGTGCGCCACGCCCCTGGCCATCGTGGAGGAACTGTCCCTTTTCGGACGCGTCCCGGCCTCCACGCTCCGAGACCGGCTGAAGAAGCTGACCGAGCGAGGCCTGGTGGACTCAGTGACGCACCACCTGAGCGTCCTGGGGATTCGCCCTCAGCGCCGGTACTTCCCAACGGAGAAGGGCGTCATCGCCGGAGCCATGGCCACCAAGGGTGAGGCGCACATGCTCAGGGCATACCCGGTGTCGAAGCAGTGGTTCCGGCTGCTGGCCGAGCGACTGGACGCCGTGGCCGTGCTCCACCGCGTCGCCGCCATGATCGCCGACGCCGACCCGCACGGAGACACGGTGCGGGTTGACCACTACCGCAACGGTCCCTACGACATGCTGATCACCCTGTCCGGAGGACGCTCCATCGGAGTGATTCGCCAGGGACCAGCGTTGCCCACGTCCAGGCTCCGCTATCGCCTCAGGAGCATCGAGCGGCTGGACAGCGACGAGACGCCATTTGTCACCCTGGTGCTGACCCACGCAGACCAGGCCGCCCGCAGGGCCATCCGCTCCCTGGGAGACCCGTTGGAGCATCGCAGGACCTTCGTGACGACGGAGGGAGAGCTTCTGGCCTGCGACCACACGGGAGTCGTCTGGCAGCAGTGCGGGAGTGGCGTGGGCGAGGCTGTTCGCATCGACGCCGACGCGTCCTTGGCTGGCATCCTGTCCTGGGCGGAGCGCCTGCTGGACTCGTCCTACTCCTTGCTCCGAGACAGACCCAAGCCGAGGCCCAGCACCCTCTATCCCCCAGGCGTACAGACCTCCATGCCGGAGCCCACCGAGCAGCTCACACCGGCCCTCTCGGTGCAGCTGACCGGCGCTGAGAAGGACGCCCTAGACCTGCTGGCCTCCTGGCCCCTGTGCACCCGCGAGCAGCTCTCAGGACTGATGAAGGGTGTCACCCAGCGCCGGGTCAACCAGGTGCTCCGATCCCTTGCCCAGCATGGCCTCGTCCGATCCGACGAGCCCCTGCACATACTCACCGACGAGGGATTGACATACCTGGCCCGCAGGGACCGTGCCGCCGTCGGTCTGACCCTCGACCGCTGGAGCGCCGAGCCTCTGTACCTGAACGCCGACATCTACGCAGGGACAGCCGTGCGCGCCCTGGCATCCCAGATGCGGCACCACGCCGGCGTCGTCGACTTCGTTGCCGGGCTCTCAACCGAGGTCGCCCGCTCCCCGGACCACGACCTGTTCGACCTGCTGCCCACGTCACGCTCCAGCATCGGCTACCGCTACGACTGGACCACCTACGTCATCCATCCCGACGCCTCCTTCACCCTGGAATACCAAGGCCGGTGGCGCCCGTACCTGCTGGAGTTCGAGCGACGTGCCACGACGCCGAAGCGCGCCCGCGCCCGGTTGAAGTCCTACCGTCGCTACTTCGACAGCGGATGGGCTGAGCGAGACCACGCGAGACGCCCGCCCCGGGTGCTCTTCGTTTTCGAGTCCACGGACAGCGAGAAGGCCTTCCTGGACGTCGCCGACACGGTGAAGGGCGTGCCCATCATCACCTCCAACGCAAAGACCCTTGCGAAGCGTGGCATCCTGGGCGACTCGTGGATATTTCCGCCCCCTCTATCCCTCGACAGGAGGCCTCTATCGTCCCCGGACCCGGTGGCATAATGTCCACTCTTCCGTTCCGACCACTTCCTGTAGGGGATGTCCCAGCAGCCATGCTGGGACAACTTATTGCACTTCTACAACCCCTCCAGCGCCTTGTGCCCTCCCGACTGCAATATGGTGCAGAACTGACACGTCAGGGGAAGGCTGAGGCACACCACTTCTCCACTGCACTTCAGCTTGGACTCACAGCTACAGCAGCCTCACCCAGGCCACTGCTGAACATCGCCTCGAAGGTCACAGAGGCATGTTCCACAACCGTCCCCAGTTCGTTCCGACCACTTCCTGTAGGGGGACAAAAGGGCATTCCTACACCTACGGTGTCAGCCCCCAACAGGTCGAAATGTGGCAATTGTTGCAGCGCGCCGGCGGTGGTTGAAGATCGGTTGCCCACTGGCATACAGTAAGACACCGTGCTATAATAACGGGTGAAGAGAGCAACCATGTCACCAAAGCTATCGAGGAACACCGAGACCATCACCTTCTCCCTCCCACCGGAGATGGCCGAACAACTCCGTCAGGTGGTGAAGGAGGAGGAGCGCACCTTGAGCGAGCTCTTGCGGGAGGCGATCCGCCTGTACATGGAGGAGAGGGAATGGCGCAGACGGGAGCGGCTGGAACGGCTGCGCTCCCGTCACGCTGAGACGTCAGAATCGGGAGGAGATGATTGACCTATTTTCGCAAGGTGTCTCAGCGGTTGCGCAACCACTGGATAGCGTATCCGATGCCTGCCACTGCCGAGACGACCACAACGATCCGGGACAGCAGAACAGGGAACTCCCACATTTCGTACTTGTCATCACTAAAGGCCTCAATCCCCAGCCAATTGCATATGGCAATAAGCCAAAACGTAGCAAGAAGCAGGACAGCGAAACCTTTTGGAGAATGTCGCATGGGAGGATTATACCGCGTGAGAAGGCTGCGCTCCCACCAGTCTGATCATGACCGAACAGAAGGAGAAGAGACTGATGAATGACCAACTCGACCTGATACCGGCAGCCCTGTATGCCAGGGTGTCCAGCGACCGCCAGGACGTGGATCTGTCCGTGGCCGCGCAGCTACGGGCGCTCAGAGACTACGCAGACAAGAACGGATACCACGTCGCCCGGGAGTACATCGACGAGGCTGAGAGCGGGCGCATCGCCGACCGGCCTCAGTTCAGCAAGATGATTGACGAGGCCAGTAAGGCGACTGCCCCCTTCAAGGAGATATTGGTCTGGAAGTTCTCGAGGTTCACCAGGAAGCGGGAGCACGCCGTCGCCTTCAAGTCCATGCTGAGAAGGAAGGGCATCAGGGTAGTTTCCATCACCGAGAATGCTGATGACTCCGCCACTGGCAGGCTCCTTGAAGGCATCATCGAGAGCGTCGATGAGTTCTACAGCGAGAATTTGGCGCAGGAGGTCGTCCGGGGGATGCGTGAAGCGGCTTCCAGAGGCTTCTGGGTCGCCAGCAGGGTCCCCTACGGATTCAGCAAGGTCATGGTGCAGGACGGGGCCAAGAAGCGGCCCACCTTGAAACCGGACCCTGCTACCGCTCCGGTGGTGGAGCGCATTTTCGGGATGGCCGAGTCCGGCAGGGGAATCCTGGACATCACCCGCACCCTGAACGACGAGGGCATCGCCAATCCCACAGGCAGGCTCTGGACGAAGAACGGCGTCCACATCATCCTAAAGAACGAGGCGTACACGGGGACCCTCGTGTGGGGCACAGATGCCAAGGACAAGGCGGAGCCAGTGCGGGTGGAGAAGGCTTTCCCCGCCATCGTCTCCAAGAGCCAGTTCCGCCAGATCAACCGGAAGCTGCGCTCCCGCGCTCCCAGGAGGGCGCATCCCCGCAGAGTCGGCAGCACCTACCTGCTCAGCGGCTTGGTCCGGTGCAAGAGTTGCCGGAGGGCGCTCAGCGGGCAGGACGCCAAGAGCGGTCAGTTCGCCTACTACGTTTGCCAGTCCCTCCTCAAGAGGGGTAGTGGCACCTGCAAGACCCCCAGGCTCAACGCCCGGCGCTTCGAGGAGAAGGTGGTGGATAAGATTCGGGAGAACGTGCTCACCGAGTCCAACATCCGGGTGCTGGTGAAGCTGGTGGACGAGGAGATGGACGGGCTGGCCAAGGAGCAGCGGCAGAAGCTGGAGACCATCGAGGCGGAGCTGGTGGACGTGAAGCGCAGGCTGGGACGGCTCTACGACCTGGCGGAGACCACCGACCTGGACATCAACGACTTCAAGCCTCGTATCAGAGACCATCGTGAGCGGCAGGAGAGGCTGGAGGCCACGGCAGAGGAAGCGAGGGCGTTGCTGTCGCAGCGCAGGGAGGTCCTAGACGACGTGGAGACCGTCACTTCCTACGCCCTGGACATGAGCAACTTCCTGAACGAGAGCGAGTTGACGGAGCGGAGGGCCTTCATCGAGAGCTTCGTGAAGGAGATCGTCGTCATGCCCGACAATGCCGTGGTGCGCTACACGATTCCCATGCCCGAGGACTCTCCGATAGGGGGAGCGGACGCCGAGGAGATAGCCCTGAACGGCTCGGTTCTGTCTACCGTCAAGTCTGGTGGAGCTGAGGGGACTCGAACCCCTGACTTCCTCCGTGCAAAGGAGGCGCTCTCCCATCTGAGCTACAGCCCCACGCTTGTCTCGCTCCCAAGCCTCGTGCGTCTTCGCCGACCGGCAGGGCGACTTTAGCTGTCGCAGTCGGGCCTGCCGTGGGCGCAAGTGTCGAAGCTCACTCCAAGTATAGCCCGGAACTACGCGAGTGGATAGACCAGGCTTTGGGCTAAATGCCGGTTATGCGTCCGTCCTCGTTCACGTCCAGCGTGCGCGGCGTGCCCGGCAGGCCCGGCATCGTCGAAATCGCGCCGGAGACGGGGTAGATGAAGCCGGCTCCCACCGACGCCCGCACGTCGGCGACTCGAAAAGTGTAGCCCGAGGGCCTCCCCAACAACCGCGGGTTGTGGGAGATCGAGAGGTTCGTCTTGGCCATGCACACGGGAAGATTGCCCCAACCCAGCTGCTCGTAGGAGCGCAGGCGTCTGCGAGCGTCGGCGCTCCACTCCACGTTCGAAGCGCCATACACGCCGCGGGCCAGTGCCAGCACCTTGTCCTCGATGCGCGCGTCCAACGGGTAGAGGTAGCGAACTTCGTGGGGGCCGCTGTCGGCCGCGCTCAGCACGGCTTCCGCCAGTTCGACGCCGCCCTCGCCGCCGTCGCGGAACACGCTGCACTCGACGGCTGCCGTCGCTCCGGCTGCTTCGGATCTCTCCTTGATCACGGACACCTCTTCGGGTGAGTCGGCAGGGAAGTGGTTCACCGCTACGATCACGGGAAGCCCGAATGATCTGACCACGCTCACCAGGTGTTCCACGTTGGACATTCCATCCGAGACGGCCTTCAAGTTGGGGCTGTCAGTGTCTTGGACACGCACGCCGCCGTGGTGTTTGATCGCCCGCACCGTCACGACCAAGACCACCGCGCTTGGGACCAGATCGTTGAAGCGCGCCTTGATGTGCATGAACTTCTCGAATCCCAGGTCCGCTCCAAAGCCGGCCTCGGTGACCACGTAATCGCTATGCGAAAGGGCTAGCCTGTCGGCGAGAACGGAGTTGCAGCCGTGGGCGATGTTTCCGAATGGGCCGGCATGCACCAGAACGGGCTGACCCTCCAGGGTCTGAACGAGGTTGGGGCGAATGGCGTCTCTGAGTAGCGCCATCATCGAGCCTACGGCGTGCACGTCGCCGGCAGTCACGGGTTGGCCCTCGGAAGTGAAGCCAACGACAATTGCGGAGAGTCTGCGCCTGAGGTCGTCCGGCCCGGTGCAAAGCGCAAGAATCGCCATGATCTCCGACGCGGTCACTATATCGAAGCCGGACTCGCGTATCGGAGCGTTGACGGACCCGCCGAGGCCGGTGATGATGGATCGCAGCGCTCGATCCTCCATGTCGACCACACGGCGCCACGTGATGTTGGTCGCGCCGAAGCCGGGCACCTGGCCTCGCTGTGCGACGTTGTCCGTCAGTGCCGCCAACAGGTTGTGAGCTGAGGCCACGGCATGGGCGTCGCCGGTGAAATGCACGTTGATCTCGTCCTCCGGCACCACGCGTGCGGCCCCACCCCCTGTGCCTGCGCCCTTGATCCCGAATATGGGACCGAGTGAAGGCTCTCGGAGCGTTGCCGCGACCCGGTGGCCCAACCGGCCGAGCGCCTGTGTAAGGCCTATAGAAACCGTCGTCTTGCCCTCCCCGGCGGGGGTAGGCGTCATTCCGGTGACAAGGATGAGTTTGCCACGGCGGTCTCCGTCGTTGATAGCGTCCAGGCTCACCTTTGCTTTGTAGTGGCCATACGGAAAAACCCAGGAGTCGTCCAGTCCCATGCTGCGGGTGATTTCTGAAATGTGCTGCATGCGGCCCTCACATACCAGGTTGAATTATCACATTTTAGCACAGGGCAACCGCGCAGAGCCTCAAGCGCCGGATGGCGCTAGTCTGCTGGCTCCTTGACGACGGCTTGGCATAGCGGCGCTGCGGTTGGTGCTACAGGGTAGACGGTGCGCAGCTCTCACAGTGGGAAGTGGTTTGTGGCAATCAGCAGCGGCCGAGATTGAATTGTGCATGCCGGTGGGTTATGATGCGAGAGTGAACGAAAGCACAATCTGCGAGCGAGAATTGGCCAAGAGAGATACTGACCGACCATGAGCACAGCGCAGTCCCACGTACCACCGGTGCGACCTGAGGAGCGGTCCGTTCTAGCGCACCGCGGCAAGCTCTTCGTGGCCGCGGGCGTGTTCGTGCTGGCTCTGGTGTACCTGGCATTCATCGCCTTCCAGGGCGCCAGCGCCTTCTATCTCACGGTGGGGGAGCTGAACGACCGGGGCGAAACGGTCTACGACCGTAACCTGCGGGTGAGCGGCAAGCTGGTGCCCTCGTCGTTTGAGCGAGGCGAAAGCGGCACTCTCATCCACTTTTCGCTCGCTGACGCCGAGGACGGTGGCCAAACCGTGAACGCAGTCTACGACGGGCTGGTGCCTGACCTGTTCTTCAACGAGCACTCGGAGATCGTGCTGGAGGGTACGTACGGCTCCGACGGTCTGTTCGACACTCAGTCCATCCTGGTCAAGTGCCCATCCAAGTACCAGGCGCTTGAGGCCAGCGGCTGAACTGCTAGACGTTACCGCACGCCAGTCCGCGTTGCGCGTTCCCGCCCTAGGCCAGTTTACGAGCCGTTTGGGTTTCCGGGCAGGTTGGACACGATTCTCTCCCTCAGGCCGGCGGGCGCCGGGGCAGCCGGAAGAGAATTGAGCGATTCGATCGTGGCCCTGAGGGTGGACACGAATGCGCCGCACCCATCGCAGCGCTCCATGTGGTAGCGGAACCGCCACAGCGTGCGAGCGTCCAATTCGCCGTCAAGGTAATCTGAAGCCAGCTGCCTCAGCTTGATGCAGGACATCTCGCTGCTGCCGAAGGGAAGAAGAGCCTTGAGCCTCTCAATCATGCCGCTCACCGGCTCCAATGTGGAAATGGGGCGAACACAGGCACAATATAGCGGCGCGTAATGGCAAGGTCAAGCGTATCCCGCAGTTGTGGATTCCACTATAATTCGATGCGAAATCTGGCATGGAGATGCGGAGATTGACATTGAAATTGCGCAACCGGGTCCGGAATGAGCCCGGATGACTTTCGGTCCATTGTAGAGGAGCACACGGACCTCGTCTATGGCGTGGCGTATCGCATGATGAACAACGCCCAGGACGCGGAGGACGTGACGCAGGAGATCTTCCTCTCAGCATTTCGCCACTGGGAGTCGTTCAGGGGCGGGTCGTCCGTGGGGACGTGGCTGTACCGCATAGCCGTCAACGCCTGCCTGATGCGCCTGCGGAAAGAGAAGCGCTCGCGTGCATCAAGGGTGGACCCGGGCTACGCCGACGCTGATGTGCTGGACTGGGTGCCGGACACGTCGGGAACGCCGGAGGAGCACGCGATCAACTCGGAGCTGCGGGAGGAGATGGTGAAGGCGCTTGCTGCGCTGCCCTCCGACCTGCGCGCGGCCGTAATCCTCCGAGACGTGCAGGGGATGTCCAACGCGGAGGCCGCGTCAGTGCTGGGCGTGAGTGTGCCCTCGATGAAGGCGAAGCTTCACCGGGGCAGGGTGCTGCTCCGCAAGCGGCTGGAGGAGTACGCCAGGACTGCGAGGTAAACGCGGGTCTCCGGCCCGGCGCGCTATCTGTAAGCAGTAGAGCCTCGGCCAGGCGCAAAAGCGTCTGGACGCGACGAGGGCCCCTCCACGTGAGGGGCCCTCGCTGTTTGCTCGCTAGTGTAGCAGTGGTGCTAGATGCGGAATGCGCCCAGCTGCTGCTCGACGCTGCGGGGGTTGGCCCGCTGCCGCATGGCCTCAGCGCGCTCGTCCAGGGCCTCCGACTCGGGGTCCTGGTACAGCACGCCTAGGGGAATGCCGCCCTCCTGGAGCAGGCTGAAAGCAGCCTGCCTGTTGCTTGCGTCGTGGTCATCGGGGATGTCCCAAGTGATCGGGTCAACTCCCTTCTTGACGTTGCCCTTCAGCGTGTCGTAGTTGTCGTTGTAGGTCGTGCACGGCGACTGCACGTGAACGATCGAGAAGCCGGGATGCTTCATTCCCTTGTTGATCAGGTTCGCCAAGTCTCGAGTCTTGCTGGAGAACCCGGAGGCCACGAAGCTGGCGCCCAGGGTGAGGTAGAGCTCGAGTGGGTTGAGGGCGTTCTCCAGCTTGCCGAAGGGGGTTGTGGGCGTGATCACGCCAAGCTCAGTGGTCGGCGAGCTCTGGCCCTTGGTGAGGCCGTAGACGCCGTTGTCCATGATTACGGCGGTGACGTTCAGGTTTCGCTGCGACTGCGGTGCGATGTGCTCGCCGCCGATGCTCAGGAAGTCACCGTCGCCGGACACAATGACAACGTTCAACTCCGGGTTGGCCATCTTCACGCCGAAGGCGACGGGCAGCGACCTGCCGTGAAGGCCGTGGATGCCGAACGGCTGGGTGCCGTCCAGGAGATGTACCAGGTTGCCGGAGCAGCCGATGCCGGCCACAACCACAGTCTGCTCCATCGGCGTCTCCATCTCGATGTTGCGCTTCTCCACGCCAAGCTCAATGGCTCGCTTCACGCCGAAGTCGCCGCAGCCGGGGCACCATTTGAAATCGTATTCGGGGTTCTTCTTGCTCATACCTGCACGAGCTCCTTCTTGTGGGCTTCCATCCTGTCGATAATCCTTGCCTTCAACTCACGAACCTTGAAGGGTGTGCCGGTGTACTGGGTGATGGACTCGGCCTTCACGCCCTTGGCCCTCAGCAGGCTGGACAGCTGACCCAGGTAGTTCAGCTCCGGCACCAGCACAAGCTCCTTCTGCTTTAGCTCTTCCAGTAGCCTGGGAGGCATGGGGTTGAGGAACATGGTGTAGTACCAGCCTATGGTCTGTCCCTCAGCCTTCATCTGATTGAAGGCCTCAAGCGAGGAGCCCTTGGAGCCGCCCCAAGTCAGGATGGCGACGGGCTCGTCCGTGTTCTCGCGCTCGTAGATGTCCTCTTCCAGGAGCTTGAGCTTGCCGAACCGGCGCTCGGTCATCTCGATGTGGCGCTGCGGCAGGTGGGTAGTGTCGCCCATGCCGTCGTGCTCGCTGGCGTTGGCCACGTAGGGGCCGGGGCCGCCCGGGATGGGCATTGCGGACACCTGCGAGCCGGCGTAGCGCTCGTAGCCGTTGCTGCCCGTGTACGTGATCCTGCGCTCGTCAACCACCTGGGTGATGTCCGGCGTCTGGATGTTCTGGGCCTGCTCGGACAGGGCGTGGTCGCTGAGCAGGATGACGGGGCCCTGGTATCGCTCCGCCCAGTTGAGGGCGTAGGCGGCGCCCCAGAAGCACTCCTCCACGCTGCCAACGGCGATGACGGGGACGCTCACGTCGCCGTGCGCCGGGTGAATGGAGGAGAGGAGGTCGGACTGCTCTACCTTGGTGGGTAGACCCGTTGCCGGCCCGCCGCGCTGCACGTTGACCACCACGCACGGTATCTCCGCCATCCACGCCATGCCGATGCCCTCGCTCATGAGGCTTGCGCCCGGCCCTGCGGTGGAGGTCATGGCCTTCTTGCCGGCGTACCCGGCGCCGACGATGGCGTTTATCGACTCGATCTCTGAGCTGGCCTGGTAGACGAACTTGCCGGGGCCGGTCAGGTTGCGCTCCATGTACACCAGCACCGTTGTCGCCGGCGATATGGGATAGCCCACGAAGAAGTCCAGGCCTGCCGTGATGGCTCCGAGGGCCAGGGCGTCGTTGCCCTTGATCATGATCTGCTCGCCCTCAGGCGGCGTGGGATCCTCCAGCGCGCCCAGGTCGAAGCCGCTCTTCTTGGCCTCCTCAGCGCCCAGGCCCAGCGCCATGATGTTGCCGCGGATGATCTCGGCGTCGCCGGGGCGGCCGCGAGTGAACCGCTTGGTCACGAACTCCGGCAGGTAGTGCTCCGGCATGTTCACCAGGTGGGCGATGGCGCCCAGAATGACCATGTTGGCGGCCCTTGGGTTGCCGGTGGACTTGGCAAGCTCGTCGATGCGCATGCCGAAGCTCTTGCCGTCGTCCTCCAGCTGGAAGTCCTCGGAGTTGTAGATGATGACGCCGCCTTCCCGCACCTGGTCGAAGTGGGTGTCGTACGCCTCCCGGTCGAAGGCCACGAGCACGTGAAGCTCATCGCCGTAGCTCAGGACTGGGGACGTGGAAATGCGGGCCTGCGCGAAGGTGGGACCTCCCATGATCTGCGAAGGGAAGGTCACAAACGTCTTGACGTGGTAACCCACTTGGGCGGTTACCTGGGCGAGCAGCTCGGCCGAGGTTACGAGACCGCCGCCACCCTCACCGGCGAACCGGACCACAAAGTCGTTATTGCGCATATGCTGTCTCCTGTGCTGCTAGGATGTTGGGCGCGACGGTTGGGCATGTGACGAGGAATGGGGTCGCGGCTCGCGAACTGAAGTCAACGAGAATACCACCGAGAGGGAGAGCGAGCGACTCCCGCCTCCGCCTGCTTCCGCCCACCGGGATTCGAATTCGACCTTCTCCAAACAGGACCGCCTCAAAGCCGAATGGAAGTCATACCCGTCAGGGAGACCCCTGAGATTGGCGTCTACTATATCATTCGCTTCTGAATGATGTCAACTACGCATAGTGGCGAGCGCAATAGTGATAGCTTTCACGAAACGTAACGGCGAGGGCGGTGTGGTGAGTGTGGGGCCACGTTAGAACCGGGTGGAGCCATGATCCAACATTGGGATGGAGAGTGGGCAGATCACCTGGTCACCGGTCACTTATAGATTCTGCTGTTGTAAGATACTGCACTACCCTGTCAGGATTCTCTTGGTAATGCCAACGTTTCTGTCGAGAGCGACAAGAGGTTTGAACCTCGGTCTACTCTAAGACGTTAATCCTGAATTATCCGTAAATTGCCTCTTGCTGAATCCCATGCCTTGTATCTCTCCATTAGAGCCTCTATTTCGTCCTTCACCAAAGTGTAGGTCTCCTTCAGAAAAGCTTCATCAACCAGCACAAAGTCGAGCCAGTCGTAGACACCTTTGCTTTTGAGAAGCCTCTCTCTTTTGCTGTCTGCAATCGTGTCGATGCGTCCGTTGGTATGTGCGATCACATTTCGAAGATCCGAAAGAAGCGAGAGTCGTTCCCAACTTATGTTAGTCTTCGACAGTTCAAACTGTAGAACTTCGCTATAGTATTTCTTAGCTCGCTCGAGCACGTCACCCTTCAAATCGTTTATGGAGATTCGTACGTTCTGCTTCTTTTGGATCAGTATGGCGATCTCCAGCACTGTCGTCTCATAAACCGCAAAAAGGCTCACTAGAAAAGGGTTGCGCAATACTCGCGGAATAACTACATCAACACGATATTTGTACTCTTGACGAAGCGCGCCCCATTCTGCCTCATCGAAAAAGGGAAGCTTCTCCATTTCAGCTTGGAATCTGGATTCAGCGTCATTCTCCGCCCACTTAGCTTGCTGCTCTATGAGTTCCAGGTGGTCCCTAAGTGTGGCCAACTCCATAGATACTTCAAGCAATCTGAAATCAAGCTTGATCTCCAATTTTTTGGTTCTCCTAATCCTGTCAACTATGAAGTATTAAGCTGCTATCGCACTTTCTACAGCAAGTGTTGAGCCATACGAGGTTTTCGCGAAATACACTGGTGCAGTCCTGGATGCGGCTACTGCCCGCCGTCCTCTGTGAGAATCACCATTCGAAGTCCGAATCGTGTGGTCAGTAAACGATGGGTGTCCCTCAAGATTGAAGCTATGTCGTTATCAAGATCGAGCATGCCAGAGCTGGTCATGCTGACTTCCCTAGACGCGACGAGAAGCTTTAGCCGGAGGTTCCGAAAAAACTCTTCATCTATCGTTTCCGCTTCTCCCATCGCTGCGTAGTGCTCCTCCGCAGTAAATTTCCCCTCCAACCTAAATGGTTCCGAATGCCAAGAAGGGGTTGCGTCACTCCGAGTGAAGGTCATGTAATGGACTTCGTTGTCATGAACACATGGTAGTGACTCTAGCGGTGCCCAAAGGCTGTTCGTAGTGACAATGCCTCGGCTGAACAGGGCATCGAACACAGCCTGACTGTGAAACTTAGGAGCTACGTAGTAAACACTGCCTACAATATCCGCAAGGCGCTTGAGTTGGCTGTGTTGGTCGGTCCCACTCAACTGATTGGGCCTGACGCGTGTCGTGAGTCGTACGCGATAGTGAGCTTGGTGATGATACGACCAGTGGATAGCGTTGCTGCGATTCAAGTACACCGAGAGTTTGAACTGAAAGAATCGAGGATGTCCTTTGTAACCAAGTTTCAAGTCATAACCCTTATCTGCTTCGTCTATTAGGGAAGGCAGTTCGGGAGCGGCCGTGAGACCCGGAGTGTGACTAATGTACTCGTGGGTGAAGGCGAACCCGTACGAGAACTCTGAGAACTCAGCAAACATCGTCTCTAGTTGGGCATTCCAATAAGCAGCATGTCTGTAACCTCAAGCTCGGTTGATCCTGAGGGCATAGGAGCATCATAATCGCGTTGCTTAAGCGGGTCAAACGCCACTCTGTGGGCAAGCCCTGCCTGCGTGGCCAATTTGGTTGAGTCCTCCCTCCCAACACCCCCCACTGATAGCCCCCGCCAATCGCTCCAATAGGCAAAGCCGCTATTGAATTATATCTCGCAGGGTTTATACTTGATTCGTGATGCACGTGCGCACCGAGGCGTGCAGGCGAGGGAGGCGGCGCGGCAATTCGCTAAACAATCTTCCAAGGGGGGCGCGATGACAACGGACATAGAGCTCAAGAGGGGATTGCAGGGCGTCTATATCGACAAGACGCAGTCCAGTTTCATCGACGGCACCGAGGGCAAGCTGCTCTACCGCGGCTACTCCATCCACGACCTGGCCGAGATGGCCACCTTCGAGGAGACGGTCTACCTGCTGCTCTACAGCAAGCTGCCCAACCAGGACGAGCTCGACGCCTTCGACGCGGAGCTCCGCGCCAATCGCGCCATTCCCGCCGAGGTGCTGGAGATCATCCGGCTCACCAAGGACGCCCATCCGATGGACGTTCTTCGCACCGCCGTTTCCGCCCTCGCATCCTTCGACCCGGACACCCCCGACAACTCCGCGGAAGCCACCCTCCGCAAGGGCATCCGGCTCACCGCGCAGGCCCCCACAATCGTCACGGCGCACGCCCGCATCGTCCAGGGCCTGGAGCCGGTCGCTCCCAACCCCAACCTGAAGCAGGCCGCCAACTTCCTCTACATGCTCTTCGGCAAGGAGCCGACTGCTGCCGAGGCGCGCCTCATGGAGAAGGACTTCGTGCTGCACGCCGAGCACGGCATCAATGCGTCGGCCTTCGCCGCCCGCGTGGCTGCCAGCACCATATCCGACCTGCACTCGGCCGTCGTGTCGGGCATCGGGACGCTCAAGGGCCCGGCCCACGGCGGCGCCGCCGAGGAGGTCATGAAGATGGCCCTCGACATCGGCGAGGAGGACAAGGCGGAGGAGTACACCCGCGGCATCCTCGAAAGCGGGGGCCGCGTCATGGGCTTCGGCCACCGCGTCTACAAGGTGGAGGACCCGCGGGCCAGGCACCTGAAGGCGGAGTGCGAGGCCCTGGGCATGGAGCGAGGCCAGCCCAAGTGGTTCAGCATTCTCAGCAAGGTGGCGGAGGTCATGGAGCCGTACCGGGCCAGGGGCATCTGCCCCAACGTGGACTTCTGGGCGGGCGCAATGTACCACCTGCTGGAGATTCCCAAGGACATCTTCATCTGCATCTTCGCCATGGGCCGCATCCCCGGCTGGACGGTCCAGGTGATGGAGCAGCACTCCAACAACATACTCCTGCGCCCACTGCTCCTCTACGAAGGGCCGATGGACCTGGAGTACACGCCGCTCGATCAGCGAGGATAGGCCCCGCGGCGCGACACGCCCCGCGATTCGACGACTCGCGGCGGGCGAACCTCTGCCGATGCGTGGCGCCGCTGTGACCGAACAACACGACAGCAGCGCGGAGCCGCTGGCCACCATCGAGCGGCTCATCGCTGAGCACGGCCGCATCACGTTCGCCCGCTTCATGGAGCTGGCGCTCTACGGCCCCGGCGGCTACTACGTCAACGAGGACCGCTCAAGAACGGGCGACTACTTCACGGCCCCGTCGGCACACCCTGCGTTCGGCGCGCTCCTCGCGGTTCAAGTCAGGCAGCTGTGGGAGCTCATGGGCTCGCCGCCGCGGTTCCAAGTCGTCGAGGTTGGCGCGGGCGGTTGCCGGCTGGCGCAAGCGTTCGTGGACTACGCATCGCAGCTGTCGCCGGCGTTCGCGCAGGCGCTGGAGTACGCGGCGGTGGACTGCTCGATCACGAGTCCCGCGGACGTGCGGCTGCAGACGGTCAAGGGCTTCGGCCTGCCATTCAGAGGCGTAGAGGGCTGCGTGCTCTCCAACGAGTTGCCGGACGCCTTTCCCGTGCACCGGTTCGCGACACGCGACGGCCGCGTGCTGGAGGTGTACGTCACACTGGAGGACGGCGCGCTGCGCGAGGCACTCGACGAGCCATCGACGCCGCGGATAGAGCAGAGGCTGCGCGGCTTGGGCGTTGACCTGCCGGACGGCTTCCGCGGCGAGGTCAACCTTGTGCTGGACGACTGGATGGAAGAGGTGTCTCAGGTGCTTACGCGCGGCCTCGTCCTGACGATCGACTACGGCCATGAGGCGCGCGAGCTGTACTCGCCGGAGAGGTCCGGCGGCACGCTGCGCTGCTACTACGACCACACGCTGCAGGGAGACCCGTATCGCCGCGTAGGGCGGCAGGACATGACCTCCCACGTGGACTTCACGTCGCTGGCGCTCGCGGGTGAGCA
Organism: Dehalococcoidia bacterium; assembly: GCA_034423135.1. Lineage (GTDB taxonomy): Bacteria > Chloroflexota > Dehalococcoidia > Lucifugimonadales > UBA2985 > JAPPHY01. Next base: position 81,492 of record DAOUJC010000007.1, read on the forward strand.
GCGCGGGCTGACGGTTGCGGGGTTCACCACGCAACGTGAGTTCCTGCTGAACCTTGGGCTGGGCGGCCTCCGGGGATCGCTGGCGGACATGGAACTGTCGCAGAGGGAGCGGGACGCCAACCGCATGGGGATGCTGGAGCTTGCCAAGCCGGGAGGCATGGGAGACTTCCGTGTTCTGGCGCAGGCAAAGGGCTTGGAGGACGGCGTCGAGTTGCTGGGGTTCACGGCGAATAGCCCGCTGCGCGGCGGCTCACTCGCTGAGTCAGGATTGCTGCCCGCGCCGCTGCTGTCTTCGGAGCACCTTGACCTGATGGCGGGACGCTACCCGCATCTCGCGTGGGAGTGGGAGGGCATGTGGCCAGGGACGGAGTGAGGGTAGGGGCGTCCGCGTCGCAAATCCAGTTGCCGGCCTGACGATTGCAGTTCGAATGCGCCTGCCGGACGCAGCTAGCAGCCCAGCGTGGACGCGAGATCCTCGATGTCCGCGGCGTTGACATCGAAGTCTGATTCGGGAGCCACGTCCACGTCGACGTCCGGCCCGAACTCGTGCGGCCGGGCAACGAATGCGGTCCTGAGGCCTACCGCCTGCGCAGCCCGCAAGTCGCCTTTGTGGGCCGCCACCATCATGACCTCCTCCGGTCGCAGGCCCAGCAGGTCAGCCGCTCCCAGGTAGGTTTCCGGGTCGGGCTTGTAGCGCCTCATCAGCTCAGCGGAGAGGATGCAGTCCCAGGGCAGGCCGGCATGCCTGGCCATGTTGACGAGCAGGGCCACGTTGCCGTTTGACAGCGTGGCCACAATGAAGCGTTGGCGCAGCCGGGTCAGGCCCGCCACGGAGTCCGGCCACGGCGCGAGCCTGTGCCACACCCGGTTCCAGTCGTCTTTTTCGTGCTCAGTCAATCCTGCAATGCCAAAGTCGTCAAGGAGACCGTCGAGGATCATGCGATGCAGCGCGTCAATTTTGGTCCAGGGCAGCTCACCGCTCCGCACCCGGGCCATCGCGGGGGCGTAGCCTGCCCGCCACTGGTCGGCGAACGCAGCCCAGTCAGCGTCGATGCCCTTGGCGCTGCCCAGCTGCTCGCCCTCGCGGATGATTGTGCCGCGCCAGTCGACCACGGTGCCAAACACATCAAAGGTCAGGGCCCTTACACTCGATAGGTTCACGGGCTGTTCCTGCGCCGCCGCAGTGTCACTCCCCGGATGCGCCCAGCCGCTGTTTGAGCAGCCGAACCGCCGCTTCGAGGCCGTCCGGGTGGTCGAATACGGCCGAGCCGGCGACCACCATGCTATTCGGCACGTTGGGCGATCAACGCGCGCACAGTTGGCACTATTTCCTTGGGTACCTCCATGACCACCTGTGTGGGATCCTCAAATGTGGCCTCGTCCTCTGCGACGGCTTCCTCCTCTGTCAGCGAGTTGTAGTGATTGAGGACGAGTTGCACGCGCTTCTCGTCCCACCCCGGCGGGAAGTTGGGCTTGTTCTTCATCTTCCTCTCCTCCTCATTCGCCTTCGAAGGGCGGCGAGTGGCTTTCCTCTCAAATCGTAGGCTGTGATTACGAAGACCTGATCGGGCATAGGATCCGGTACATAGATGACACGGAGAAAGCGTCCGTTTGTGGTTCGTCCCATGGCGACTCGTGACCCCTCTCGGCCGGGCCGGTCCTCGCTCGGAGACTCCATGACATCCTGAACTTCACCCTCAGTAATGCCGTGAGTCAGAATATGAGGTAGGCTCGATTCTGGGTCAATGTAGAACCTGACGTTTACGGTTCACCCTTTCCCCGCTAATCCAAGTCCCAGGCTCCACGAATGTGGCCAGCCCTGTTGACTGGTCAACTAGCAGAAGTGGGGCCTGTGCTGAGATTAGCACTGTCTGGTATTTCCCTCGTCTACTTTGGCTGTGCTTCGCAAATGCGTGAAGTGCACCAGGGGACGGAAGTGTCCACGCAGAATCTCCGCTCGACTATACCTTACAGGATGCCTAACTCCACAAGAGCCTCCCTGGGTAGTCCTTGCCGTTCGACAGCCCGAGCCGCTCATCTGAATTTCAGTATATCACCTGGCCTGATCTTCTGTACTACTGATCACGCCACATATCCGGGGCCTTGCGTCGGCACCCGCGACCGATGTATCCAATGACAGCATTTATCGCCCACCATCTGACCTTAGTGAGGATTAGGTGACTTCGAATAGTGACGCAAGGAGCGTGAACGCCGTCAACTGCTCCGCCAGCTCACGCACTCCGACAAGCTCTGGGTGATCGGACTACGCGGCTGCCCACACCGCCGCAGCCTCACTCCCCGGATGCGCCCAGCCGCTGCTTGAGCAGCCGTACCGCCGCTTCGAGGCCGTCCGGGTGGTCGAAGACAGCCGAGCCAGCGACCACGACCTGCGCGCCCGCGTCCGCAACCAGCGGTGCCGTGTCGGCGTTGACGCCGCCGTCAACCTCCACAACGGCTTCCGAATCCCGATGGCGCAGGAGATCGCGCATTCGCGCAATCTTGTGCGGGCTGGACGGTATGAACTTCTGGGCGGGCAGGCCGGGGTTCACCGACATCACCAGCACCTGGTCCAGCCACGGCAGCGTCTCCTCGATGGCGTTCACTGACGTGGCGGGGCTGATGGCCACGCCCGCCCGCGCGCCCCGCGACCGGATGCGGTCGACAGTCCAGTGCAGGTGTACGCACGCCTCGTAATGGAATGTCACAATGTCCGCGCCAGCGTCGATGAACGAGTCCACGTGGCGTTCCGGATTCTCCACCATCATGTGAATGTCCAGGGGCAGGTGCGTCCACCGCCGGATGGCCTCGACGGTGCGAGGCCCCCACGTGAGCGCCGGCACAAAGTGGCCGTCCATGATGTCTACGTGTATGAGGTCTGCGCCGGCGCGCGTCACCTCGGCCACGTGCTCGCCCAGCCGGGCGAAGTCGGCGGACAGGATGGATGGAGCCAGCTTGATTTCAGCCATTGCGTGCCTCGCTCTCGGCGACCCAGCGTCGGTATCCGACAAGCCTGTCGAACGTCTCGGCTGCAGCCTGCGCGTGTTCGACGGCCAGCGCGCTGAAACCCCATTCGTCGCCCCATCTCGCCACGCAGTCCTCCAGCGTCAGGAAGCCGCTGTAGGTAGTGACGGCCTTCTCCATATACGCGAGGGCGTTGGCGCTCATTACCAGTTCTTCACACAACCGCAGCAGTTCGGGATTGTCCCCTTCCTGGGTGATTTGACTGAATCGCTGAGAAGGATAACCCAGGGCGCGATTGTTGGACAAGACCATCTTCACAGCACTCCGCAAGCTCCCCGGATTTGTCACGCTCTGTGTTGAAGGCTGCACCATCAGTCCGCCTCCATCAGGAGACTTGCCTCACCAAGCGCCTCCTCGACGCGACGCGGCGCAGTGCCGCCGGGCACATCGCGACCGGCTACGGAGCTCTCCGCGCTGATCTCGTACACGTCCTCGTCGAAGCGGGGAGAGAAGCGGCGGTACTCGCTCAGCTCCAGCTTGTCCAGGCTAACGCCCTGCGACTCCGCGTGGCGCACCAAGTCTGCCACGATTCCGTGTGCCGAGCGGAACGGCTCACCCTTCCTGACCAGGTAGTCGGCCAGGTCCGTGGCCAGCATTGCGGCGTCCGACGCTGCCTCACGCATCCGCTCGGCGCGAACCTCCATCGTGGCAACCATGCCGGCGAACACCGAGAGCGTGCCGAGAAACGTGTCCACAGTGTCGAAGAAGCCCTGCTTGTCCTCCTGCAGGTCGCGGTTGTAGGCAAGCGGCAGCCCCTTGAGCATCGTCAGCGCGCCCATCAGGTTGCCGTAGACGCGGCCCGTCTTGCCGCGGGCCAGCTCGGCGACGTCCGGGTTGCGCTTCTGCGGCATGATGCTGCTGCCGGACGTGTAGTCATCCCCTAGGCGCACGAAGCCGAACTCCTGCGACGACCACATCACGAGTTCCTCCGCCAGCCGTGACAGGTGGGCCATGCACAGGGCCGCGTTTGCGTGAAACTCCACCAGAAAGTCGCGGTCGGATACGGCGTCGATGCTGTTCGCGCTGATGCCGCTGAATCCAAGCTCCGCCGCCACCGCTTCGCGGTCGATGGGGTAGGGGGCGCCGGCCAACGCGCCGCTTCCCAGCGGGAGCACGTCGGTCCTGCGCAGGCAGTCGGCGAAGCGCTCGCGATCGCGCTGGAGCATGTGGAAGTAGGCCAGCAGGTGGTGCGCGAAGAGCACCGGCTGGGCGCGCTGGAGATGGGTGTAGCCGGGCATGATGACGTCCGCGTTGTCCCGCGCCGCCGTGGCCAGCGCTTCCTGGAGCGCCTTCAGGCCCGCGATTGTCTCCTGCGTGGCCTCCTTGCAGTAGAGGCGCACGTCGGTGGCAACCTGGTCATTGCGGGAGCGGGCGGTGTGCAGCCGGCCCGCGGCGTCGCCAATCTTCTCGAAAAGGCGCGCCTCCACGTTCATGTGGATGTCTTCCAGCTCCTCTCTCCAGGGGAAGTCGCCGCTCTCGATCTCCTGCAGGATGCTCTGGAGGCCGGAACAGATAAGCCGCGAGTCATCCTCCGGGATGATGCCCTGCGCGCCCAGCATCCGCGCGTGGGCAATCGATGCCGCGATGTCCTGGCGGTACAGGCGGCGGTCGTAGCTCACGGATGCGATGTAGGGAGGTATTGCGTCCCTGTCTTGCATTGCCATTCTAGTGGGCGAGCGGCGGAGTGCAGCGATGCAGGCGCCCTAGCTGCCCTCGCTTAGCTCCGGCAGCTCCAGCGACTGCACCCTCGCCTGCGTGCGGCCGGCAAGCCCGAAGATGTGTATGAAGCCCTCCGAGGCTCGATGGTCAAACCGGTCTCCCGTGTCGTACGTTGCCAGGTCGTGCTGGTAGAGGGAGTAGGGCGAGCTGCGTCCCACCACCACGCAGCGTCCCTTGAACAGCTTGAGCCTTATCGAGCCGGTCACGTACCGCTGGGTGCTCGTGACGAAGGCTTCCAGGTCCTGGTGAAGGGCTGTGAACCACAGGCCGTTGTACACGTGCTCGGCGTACTCCTGCGCGATCCGCTCCTTGAGCCTGAGCTGGTCCTTGCTGAGCGTAACGGCCTCCAGCGCCCTGTGCGCGGCGTGAAGCGCCGTGGCTGCCGGAGCCTCGTACACCTCGCGGGACTTTATGCCGACGAGCCGGTCCTCCACGTGGTCGACTCGGCCTACGCCGTGCTCACCGGCGAGGCGGCTCAGGTGGCCTATCAGGTCGACGCCGTTCATTTCCTCGCCGTCCAGCGCCACGGGGATACCTTCAGTGAAGGTCACCTCCACGTACAGCGGCGTGTCCGGCGCGTTCTCCGCCGAGACTGTCCAGGCGTACGCCTCCTCGGGAGGCTCCAGCCAGGGGTCCTCCAGGTCGCCGGCCTCTATGCTGCGGCCCCACAGGTTCTCGTCAACGGAGTAGGGGCTGCGCGGCCCCAGGTCAAGAGGCGTGTTCCTGCTGCGGCCGTACTCGATCTCCTCCTCCCGGCTCATGCCCCATTCCCTGGCGGGCGCGATGATCTTTAGCGATGGGTCCATCCCGGCGATGCTCAGGTCGAAGCGCACCTGGTCGTTGCCCTTGCCCGTGCAGCCGTGAGCGACCACACCCGCGCCCTCGCGGTGCGCGATGTCCAGCAGGTAGCGGGCGATGAGCGGGCGCCCCAACGCGGTGGCCAGCGAGTACTGGCCCTGGTAGATGGCTCCGGCCTGCAACGCCGGGAAGACGAACTGGCGCACGAAGTCCTGCCTGCCATCCACGACGAAGGCCTTGGACGCGCCGGCGGCGATGGCCCGCTCCCGCACGTCGGAGCGGCCGGAGCCTCCGCCCATGTCGGCGGTGAGGGTGATGACCTCAGCGTCGTAGTTCTCCTTCAGCCACGGGATGGCCACGGAGGTGTCGAGGCCTCCGCTGTAAGCCAGGACCACTTTGGTAGCCATGTTCAATCTCCTTGTGCGCGGGATGCGCTATGGGTGTACGCCGACTGCCCCTTGCCGTTATTGAGCCGTGTTCCCGACCCCAACAGCGAAGCGGCAGACTCTTGTGCCCTTCTTACGCGTCAAGTGTTGTCGCTGTTGATTCTCCGTGCAGCCAACAGTGCGGCAATAGTGTTGGTATGTGCCTCCACACGCGTGGCCGCGAACTAGTCGGCGGTTGCCCTCGCGATCGCTCTATCCAGCTTGGCGATGCCCTCGTCCACCTCGTCTGCGCTGAGCGTCAGCGGCGGCATGATGCGGATGGCGTTGGGACGAACGGGGTTGAGCAGCAGCCCCTCGTCGTTGCTCATGGACACCACCTGGCCGGAGATGTCTCCGGTGAACTGGACTGCGACTAGCAGGCCCATGCCGCGCACCTGGTCGATGGCGGCGTGACGTGACATCAGCCCGTTCAGTCCGTCGATCAGCCTGCGGCCCATCTCGGCGGCGTTGGCAGACACGTTGTTGCGTATCACGTGGTCAACGACCCCGAAAGCGCCTGCTGTAGTCAGTACGTTGCCTCCGTAGGTGGAGCCGTGGTCGCCGGGAGCCAGGACGCAGAACTTCTCCTTGGCAAGGAAGGCCCCGATGGGAACGCCGCCGCCGAGTCCCTTGGCCAGCGTGATGGCGTCCGGCTCCACGCCGAACTGCTCGTAGCCGAACAGCGTGCCAAGGCGGCCGATGCCGGTCTGAACCTCGTCCAGGATCATGACAAGGTTGTGCGTGTCGCACCACTCGCGCACCTGCGCCAGGTAGTCCGGCGACGGCACGATGACGCCGCCCTCGCCCTGTATCGGCTCCACCATGACTGCGCACGTCTCGTCGGTGGTGGCCTCGCGTATGGCGTCGATGGCGTCGTACGGCACGTTGACAAAGCCGGGCGAAAGGGGCTGCCACTGCTCCTGGTAGTGAGGCTGGCCCGTGGCGGCTGCCATCGTGAGTGTTCGTCCGTGGAAGGAGTTGAGCGCGGTGATCACCTGGTACGCGCCGTTGCGGTTCAGCTTGCCGTACTTGCGCGCCAGCTTGATCGCACCCTCGTTGGCCTCCGCGCCGCTGTTGCTGAAGAAGACGCGGTCAAGGCAGCTATTCTCCACCAGTAGCTGCGCCAGCTTGACCTGCGGCACGGTGAAGAACTGGTTGGATGTCTGAATCAGCGTGCTTGCTTGCTCCGTCACCGCATCGACGAGGGCAGGGTGGCAGTGGCCGAGGGTGTTCACGGCCCAGCCTGCGGTGAAGTCCAGGTACTCCTTGTCGTCTTCGTCCCAGACGCGTGAGCCGCTTCCCCTCACCAGCACGAGCGGCTGCCGCCGGGCGACCTGCATGTAGTACTTGCTTTCGAGTTCTCTCCAGGTGCTCATTGTCCTCCTTCCTGTGTGGGGCCCAGCAGCTGTTCCAGGGCCTGCTCAAGCCTGTCCAGGCTCTGTTTCAGCTGCGCGATGGCCTGTCGAATCTCATCCGCGTTCATGCCTTCGGTCGGCTGCGCTACCGGGTCGGCGGGCGTGACCGGTTCCGGCTCGCCGCCTGCGAGCAGCGCCTCAAGAGCGCTGTTCAGGTCGTCGGCCATTACAACGCTCTTGGCGTCCGCCAGTATAACCTGTTTCAGCTCCGGAAAGGCAATGTTCTCCGCCTGAATGTACAGAGGCTCAACGTACATGAGGAAGCGATCGCCCTCGTGCTCAATGGGCGTGACCAGCAGATTGCCCCTGATGCAGCGGGCCCCCCGCTGGCACAGCAGGGTGAACTGCTGCTTGATGGTAAAGTCCTGATCGATTCTTGCCTCTACCTGCTCCGGGCCATCCACCTGTATGCCCTTCGGGAAGAAGAATGCCTTGAGGCTGCCGTACTGGCCGCGGTCGTTGTCCATGCGGGCGGCGAGCCACGCCACCTGGTTGGGCTTGTTGAGCGGCGTGAAGGGGAGCATCAGCACGAACTCTTCCTTCTCCTCTCCCGGCAGCCTCATTATAACGTGGTATGGCTGTATGGGCTGGACGGTTTCGAAGAAGAGCTCTTGGGGTATGCTCCAGGGGTCTTCCTTGCGATAGAAGTCGGTGGTGTCCCGCATGTGGTAGAGGAGGTACTTCTCCGCCTGCACGGAGAAGAAGTCGCGCGGGTAGCGTACGTGGGACCGCAGCGACTCAGGCAGCTCGTCGCGAGACTTGAACAGGCCGGGAAACGCGCCGGAGTAGGACTGGATGATGGGGTCTTCATCGTCGAAGATGTAGAACTGCACCTCTCCTGTGTACGCGTCTATGACCGCCTTGACGCTGTTGCGCATGTAGTTGAACTCGTCCCGGAACGGGTCCGAGTAGGGGTAGTGGTTGGTGACGGTGTAGGCGTCTTGGAACCACCACAGCTTGCCGTCGGCCACCACCATGTAGGGGTCCGAGTCCAGGCGGAGGAACGGCGCGATCTGCTTGACCCTGTCCTGAATGAGGCGCCGGTACTGAATCTTGCTTTCGGGCGCAACTGCGCCGCTGATGAGGATGTTGATGTCGGCGAACTCCCACGCGTACGCGAAGCGTCTCAGCAGCGAGCTGAGGTGCACGCCTCCTCCGCCGTCATACACGTAGTCTGTGGACGCTGCGGCCTCGGAGTCGATCGCAGGAAAGTCGAATTCGGTTTCCTTCGAGTTGACGATGACGTAGTTGGCGCTGTTCTCGCCGTAGTATATCTGCGGCACATCGACGTGCGGCACGAAGCCCTCCAGAGTCTCCCGTCCGGCCTTGGGCGGGATGTCCTTGATGAAGAACTCCGGCTTGCCGTCGTCGGTGAACTCGGTGGTCGGGCTCATTGCCACACCGAATCCGTGTGTGTACTGCAGCCGGCGATTCACCCACGACTGCGACTCCGGCGGCAGGTCCTCAGGAAACAGCTCGCGAGCGCCCAGCACAATCTGCCGGATCTCGCCGTCAACCTCGTAGCGGTCTATGTCCACGCCGACAAAGCGGTAGTAGGCGCGGAAGAACTGTATCTGATTGTATATACTCCGAAGCGGTCTCCGGTCCCACAGGCGGACGTTTTCGATGGTGCCAGGGTTGGCGGCCACCGTTTCAGCGTTGATGGGAGCCAGCTCACCGGCGGACGTGCCTCCCTCGATGACCGCGAGCTGGTAGTCCTCCTCAACTATGCGGTCGAGGGCAAAACCCTGCCTTGTGAACTCGATGTTGCGCGGGATGTACTCTCGCTCCCTGTCCAGCTCGTTTGGCGCAACCTGAAAGCGCTGAACCAGCGCAGGGTACAGAGCGCCGACTACGACCGCAACCGCGATCCACAGGCCAACACCGCCGACGATGATGCGCGGCGAACGGAAGTAGGCGTTGGCGAGCATCAGGACACCGATGACTGTGCCGACGCCGATGAGAATGTACAGCGCTGGCAGCCGCGCGTTGAGGTCGGTGAAGGCTGCACCGAAGATCGCGCCCTCCGCGGAGAAGAGCAGCTCGTATCTGTCCAGCCAGTAGCTCCACGTGATCACCAGCAGCAGAACGCCAAGCAGGATCGTGGCGTGGCTGACGGCCTGCGGCGTTATGGCCTGACCAAGGCTGATGTCCCTCAAGCTCACGTTGATGAGGAATATCGAGCCTGCCACGAGCATGGTGGTGATGACGGCCCCGAAAAGCCAGCCCTGCATCAGGGTGAGAACCGGCAGGTCGAACACGTAGAACGATACGTCCCGGTTGAAAACCGGGTCCTGCACGTCGAAGGGCGTGGTGTTGAGGAATCGCAGCACGGTCTCCCACTGTCCGCTGAGTATGGAGCCGAAGAGGACGGAAACCAGGAACACTGTTGCCCACGTGCCCCAGACCAGCAGCCGATTGAGCAGCGTGTAGAGGTCTACCGAGAGGAGCGGTGCCGGCTCGCCCACGGAGCTGCGGTATGCCATGATGGCGTTGGGCGTGACTATCGCCGCGAAGACCACCGCGCCGAGCAGGAACAGCCACACCCTGGTGAACAGGATCGTGGTGAATACGCTGCGGTACTGGAGGGCGTCGAACCAGAGCCAGTTGGTGTATATCTGCCGGAGCACGTTCAGCAGGACCAGCAGAACCACGAGGCCGAAGACCAGCGCGCCCCACTTGAGCAGGGGCGTGGCGTCGAAGGGCATGGTGACCCCTCCGCCTTCTCCATCCTGAAACGGCGACCAGTCCTGATCGCCACGGAAGCTAAACATCGCCCTTGTCTATGCGTGTGCCCGACTCCAGGCCTTCCACGAGATCCAGGAGAGCCCGGCTCCGTCTCCCGTCGACTATCCGGGCCGACGCGACGCCGTCGAGCGAGCGGAGGCATGCCTCGACCTTGGGCACCATGCCTCCGGAGACTGCGCCGTTGTCCATCAGCTCCCGCACCTCTGCGGCGGTGAGCCGTTCGAGCACGCGGCCGTCGGAGTCCATCACGCCTTCCACGTCGGTGAGGAACACCAGCGACTCTGCCTGCAGGGCGCGCGCGATCTCGCCGGCGGCCGTGTCGCCGTTGATGTTCAGCAGGGCAGCGCTCCGCTCGGAGCCGTCCACGGCGTGGATGGCCACGGGCGCAATCATTGGGATGTAGCCGGCTGCCAGCACGCTGCGGATGGGCGCGGGGTCGACGCGCGTGATGCGTCCCACCAGTCCAAGCTCAGGGTCGAGAATCTCTGCTTCCAGCATTGCGCCGTCCACGCCGCTGATGCCCATAGCCCGGCCGCCGAGCCGTTGCACGGTGGACACCAGCTCCTTGTTGACGAGTCCGCCCAGCGTGGCCGCCACAATCTCCATGCTCGGCTCGTCGGTGACGCGGAGGCCGCGCACGAAGTTGGGCGTCAGGTTCTGGCGCTCCATCCAGCGGGAGATAACGGGGCCTCCGCCGTGCACCACAACCGGAATCTGCCCACGGCGCTGTAGTTCAACAAGGTCTTCGAGCGACGTGTCCTGGCTGCCCAGGACGCTGCCACCGATCTTCACCACCAGAGCCGGATGGGCTGTCGAGTCGCTGGGAGCGTTTGTCATATCCATACGGGGTCTCCGGGCGGCGCGAGCGGCCCCGGCGCTAGGTGGTGTAGGCGCTGTTGAATGTGACGTACTCTTCGCTGAGGTCGCAGCCCCAAGCGGTGGCGCAGCCATCGCCCAAGCCCAAGTCCAGGCGCAGGCTCACGTCGGTTCCGCTCATGGATAGTGATACGGCATCCTTGAAGTAGGGAATTGGGCGCCCCCCCTCCATGATGCAGACGTCGTTTATGTGGAGGGCGACAAGCTCTTCCGTGACCTCCGCGCCGCTGTAGCCTAGGGCAACGAGGATGCGGCCCCAGTTGGGATCGGCGCCGTGTATGGCGGACTTGACCAGCATCGAGGACGCCACGGAACGAGCGGCGATACGCGCGTCGCTCTCGCTCAACGCGTTCTCCACCACCACCTCGACTAGCCGTGAGGCGCCTTCACCATCTCGTGCGATGGCCTTTGCCAGGTAGGTGCACACCTCGCCGAGCGCCGCCCGGAACGCATCTGCGCTCGGTGAAGAAGCGTCGATCGCACTGCCGCCGGCTGCCCCGTTGGCGAGGATAAGGACGGTGTCGCTGGTGCTGGTGTCGCCATCAACGCTGATCATGTTGAACGATGTGTCCACGGCGCGGGAGAGGCTCTCCTGCAGGAAGCTCCCTTCCACGGGTGCGTCGGTCGCGAGGTACGCGAGCATGGTAGCCATGTTTGGGTGGACCATGCCGGAACCCTTGGAGATGCCTCCCAGAGTGTACGTGACACCCTCCACCTCAAAGCTGACGGCCGTTTCCTTGGCGACGGTATCCGTGGTGCAAATGGCGCGCGCCAGTTCGTGGCCTCCGTCAGCGCTCATTTCGATGTTCCTGACCCCGTTTCGTATGAGGCCCATGGGGAGCTCAACGCCTATCAGGCCGGTGCTGCACGCCAGGGCCAACTCAGGCTCCAGTCCCAGCTTGGCTGCTGCAAGAGCGGCCATCTCGATAGCGTCGGTCATGCCCTGCTCGCCGACGCACGCATTGGCGATTCCGCTGTTGATCACGACGGCCTGCGCACGGCCCGTCGCCACCCTCTGCCGGTTCATCACCACGGTAGGAGACTTGACTTTGTTGGTCGTGAACGCGCCTGCCACTGTGCAGACGGACTCCGAGCAGAGTATGCCCAGGTCCAGCTTGTCCTCGGTGTAGGTACGAATGCCCGCGTAGGTGGCGCCGGCCGTGAATCCCTTTGGAGACGTTACAGTCCCCCCGTCCAACCAGTTGATCTCTGAGGTCATCTCCACTCCAAACAGTGTAGTGTAGTGAGGCGTGCGACGGCTGCAAGTATAACACTCATGCGGTGCGAGCAAAAGGGGAGCAATGGGATGATGGTCAGCTCGTTTCCAGCTATAATGTCAACCAGTGGAGGAGAGGAGGGCCAGCCGCCATGCCCATTTCCTTGGTTCGACCCGTTGACGTGGAGATTGCCTTCGAGGAGCGTTCCTACGGACTTGGCGAGAGCATCGGCGTGAAGGTGAAGCTGAGCGCCCGGCGAGAGGTGGAGGTCAGGGAGGCCAGGCTGGACCTGGTGTGCGAAGAGCAGTTCGCAGAAAGCTACACCGTCAGCGTTTCCAGCGGCCCGCCTACGGACTACGGATCGCCGTGGGGCCAGTTCGGGGTGTACAGGGCGCCCAAGGTGCCAAAGCAAGTCAATCAGGATAAGAAGGAGTCCTACGTACACAGCAGCGCCGTGTTCCTGGAGGGCGCGAGGCTGAAATCGGGCTCTGTGCAGCAGCTCAGTTTCGACATGTTCATCGGGATGGAACCACCGCCCCGTGCGACCGTAGGCAGCGCCCAATGGTGGCTGGAGGTGGTGCTGGACATCGCACGAGCGCGTGACGTCCGTAGCCGGCACAAGGTGGACGTGGTGGTACCCGCGACCCGCCGCCAGCCGCGGCCCGGCTGAGGTCAGGAAATCGTAATATATTCGGCCCAATAGTGCTTGCATGCCGTCATAGAGAGAGGTACAATGTAATTGAAGCTAGCGGAAGGAGGTTGAAATGGTTCCAAAGTACGTATTGAACCATAGATGGCACTTCCCTTCTGATCGCCTCGCCGGCCTGGGCGGTGGAGGATAGAAGAGTCTAGCCGTGACGAAGGAAGGGCCGGTGAGGCAGCCAAAGGGGCAGTTGGCCCCGCATTGGGAGGGCACGGACAAACAGCAGTGACCAAAGCCCCTCCAGTCGGGTAGACTGGGCAAGCCGGGGTCAAAGGCTCTGAAGTAGCAACCCCTAGGGGAAATCGGGAGGCCCGTCGATTATGGAGTCGGCGGGCCTCCTCGCGCTCGTGGGCGCCGCTAGCCGGAGACACGAGATGTCGTGCGCCGATGGGTGACGTACAGGCGAGTGCATGCGCACAGGCCGTCGCCCCTTGCCTGGATTGCGGCCCCGTATCGTGGTACGGGGCAGGCTTTCCGCCGCAATGACGGGTTGCGGCGTCAGCGCGCGGCCTATACGCCTACCGGCCGCTCTCGTGTTGCGCGGCGAGCTCGCGCCGGAGGCTCTGCAGACCGCGGCTCAGGCGCACGGGGTAGCGAACTGGCCTCCTCAGGCGCTTGTGGCGGTCGTCCAGTGCTGCAAACTCCTCGCGGAACCGCTCCCACACCACAGAGAGCGGCGGCGGTGCGGCCACAGGCTCGCCGTGCTCCATGACGGTCTGCAACAGCGGCTCGGCCTCTGGCTCAGGCGGCGCCTCGTCCGCAAGCGCGAGAACGTCGCCGCGGAGCTTTCCGGCGGCGTCGCGAAGGCGGAAGACCTGCTTCTCTCCCGGCAGAGTCTCCTTGCCCTCGCTCAGCTTGCGCACGGCGCGGCCGCCGTAGCGAACCAGCTTGTAGGCCGCGTCCAGCCACGGCGCATCGCCCGATACTGCCATGCGAGTGCCCACACCGAAGGTGTCAATCGGCGCGCCGCCTCGCACCAGCGAGTCAACGGAGAACTCGTCGAGGCCGCCGCTTGCCAGGATGCGCACGTATTGCAGTCTCGCGTCGTCAAGGATGCGGCGGACCTCGCGGCTGAGTTGCAGAAGGTCGCCGCTGTCCAGCCGAACGGCCCGCAAGCGGTGTCCGCGCTCCTCCATCTCGTGTCCCACCGTCGCCGCCTTGTGCGCAGCCGCGACGGTGTCGTACGTGTCGATGAGGAGCACGGTGTCGTCCGGAAAGCTCTCGGCGTAGGCTCGGAAGGCGTCAATCTCGCTCTCGAAGCTGGTGACGTAGGAGTGGGCCATGGTGCCGGCGATGGGCAGGCCATAGGCGGCGCCCGCGAGTACGTTGCTTGTGGACGCGAAACCGGCAATGTGGCTGCTGCGGGCGGCCTTCATGCCCGCGTCGGTGCCGTGCGCACGCCGCAGCGAGAAATCGACGAGGGCGCGGCCGCGGGCGGCCCAGGTGCATCTAGCCGCTTTGGTGGCGATGAGGCTCTGGAGGTTGATCTGGTTGATGACCAGGGTCTCGATGATCTGTGCCTCGATGATGGGGGCTGTGACCTCCAAAACAGGCTCGTGGTGGAAGTATAGCCGCCCCTCCGGCACTGCCCGCACGCGGCCGGTGAAGCGCAGGCCGCCCAGAAAGTCCAGGAAGTCTGGCGTGAACTGGCCCGTAGAGCACAGGTAGTCGATTGCGGATGGGCCGAATCGGAATTCGTGGAGGTAGCGCAGCACGTCCTCAAGCCCCGCGGACACGAGGTACGAGCGCTTGACCCGCGACGGCCTCACTAACAGGCTGAACGAGGCCTCGGCAGACATGCCCTGCCGGAAGTAGCTCTGGGCCATAGTCAGCTCGTAGAGATCCGTGAACAGGGCCGCTTCGTCTGCGGTCAGTGCGCCGGGCGATTGCATAGGGTGAGTGTCCTCCCAGTGGCTTGGTCGCGGGCCCCGCTACATGGCAGGGCAACCCGTACCCACAGTTTAGGCTTCACCAGAACGTTCGTCAAAGGCGGCTCGTCCGGCTATTGCAATTGACGGCGGATGTGTGCTCATAATTCGGCTTGAGCCGCCTGCGCCTCAATCGGCAGAGGACTCGGTGACGAAGTGATACCCGTACGTCTCTCCGTAAGAAACTTCCTGTCGTATCGTGACGGCGCCCCGACGCTGGACCTGGAGGGCGTTCACGTGGCCTGCCTGTGCGGCGACAACGGCCACGGCAAATCTGCGCTCCTGGACGCGATAACGTGGGCGCTCTGGGGCAAGTCCCGCGCCGGCGCGCAGGAAGACCTGATCTACCAGGGCGAAAGCGAGATGCAGGTGGAGCTCGAGTTTCTGGTCGGCGACGGCCTGTACCGCGTGTCCAGGCGGCACGGGCGCGCAGGACGCGGGCGACAGGGTTCGACGCTCCTGGAGCTGTTCCTCCTCAATGGCGACACGGTGCAGCCCATCTCCGGGAGCGGCGTGCGTGAGACGGAGCAGCGCATCGCCTCGCTGCTGCGAATGTCCTACGACACATTCGTGAACAGCGCCTTCATCATGCAGGGCAAGTCCAACATGTTCACGAACAGCACTCCGACCAAGCGCAAGGAAGTCCTCGGTGAGGTGCTGGACCTTTCAAGGTACGAGGGCATTTCAGTGCGTGCCCGCCAGGAGGCCAGGGAGCAGGGCGGCGAGTCACTGAGGCTGGATGCTCAGATCGAACAGATCGACCGGGAGGTCTCGCAGAAAGACGAGCACACGCAACGCCTGTCCGTCGTCGAGGCACAGTTGGAGGTGGTGGGTCGAGAGGAGGCGGAGCGGCAGGCTCTGGTGGACTCGCTGCAGGAACGGCTGCGCAAGCTGGAGGACGCGCGCGCTGAGCTGGAGAGACTTGAGGCAGAGACGGAACGCATCAACAGCGAGGTCACTACGCGCAAGCAACGTGAGCAGGACGCCGGGCGGCAGCTTGAGGAAGCGCGAGGGCGCTCCGAAAGCCTGCCCGTTCTGCAAACTGATGCGCAGCACGCTGCGGCCGCAGTAGAGCAGCTGTCCCAGCGGTCGGCGGCGATGGATGAGCTTGACGAGCGTATACGGGACACTCGAGCCGCTGAGCAGGAGTTGCGAGATGCAGCCGCATCAACGGCACAGGAGATCATCACGCTTGAGGCTTCGCAACGCGAGCTTGATCTCCGCGAGCGAGAGGAGAGCCGCATACAGGCTGAGATCGACAGGCAGGAGCAGCAGGCCGCGGAGCGCGAGCGTCGCGTGGTGGAACTGCGCTCCAGGGCGGACGCGCTACCGGATCTGGAGATGGACGCCGCAGCGGAGAGGACACGCGTTGAGCAGCTAACCGCGCCATCCGCGGAGATAGACGACCTCAGGGCGCAGTCTCAGGCGCTGCAGGCCCGCGTGCACTTCCTCAGGGAGGAGAACGGCTCGCTGAGGCACGAGATGGAGGACCTCAGGGCCAAGAAGGACATGCTGGAGGCCTCCGCGACGCCTGAGGGTGAGGGCGCCACCTGCCCGCTTTGCGGCACCGCCCTTGCGGAGGATGGCTGCCTCCGCCTTGCCGCGAGCTACGAGTCGGAAGGGAAGGCCCTGGCAGGCAAGTTTCGCGAGAACGAAGCAGAGGCGCACGACGCTGAACAGAAGCGCGCCAGCTTGGAGCGGGAGCTTGACTCCCTGGAGCAGCAGCGCCAGAGTGACCTGCGCAGCTCGCAGGCAACCCTGGAGAGCCTGACGCGGAGCGTGGCTGATGCGCGGAGCGCGGCCGATGAAGCCGAGCGGCTGGCGGTCTCTCGCGACGCGGAGGACGCGGCGCTTGAGACGAACCGGCTGCGGCTGGCTGAGACGCAGGCGGCGATGCCGCGCCTACGGCAGGATCTGGCCGCTCTGGACGGCGCACGCGCCCGGCACAAGCAGAATGAGGCCGCGATCCGTGAGTCGGAGGCCGAGAGAACGCGGCTGGAGCAGGGCCTGGACGCCATGGCGCAGGAGCGCCGCGATGAGTTGGCCGACGCACAGAGACGCCGTGACGAGGTCACGCACGAACTGGCGGACGCTACGGCCGCAGCGGGAATGCTCGACCGGCTGACTGAGTGGCACAAGGACGCGGTCGCGCTACTGGAGGAGGCACGCTCGCGGCTCAAGGAGCAGCTGGACGCCATGCCGTCGCTCAGGGAGGCGTCCGCGGGGCTGCCCGCCTCCATCGAGGAGCACGAGGCGGCGCGCTCCAGCCTGGCCGAGACCATCAGCCGGCGTGACGAGCTTCGCACGCATCGAGCCGAGGAGCAGGCGTGGCTCAGGCGATGTAGTGAGCTGGAAGGAGAGAGCGAGGGACTGCTCGCCGCTCGAAATGCGGCTTCCAACCGGCAGGGCGTGTACGAACAACTGGCCGCGGCGTTCGGCAAGGGCGGCATTCAGGCGCTGCTCATCGATCATGCGATACCGGAGCTTGAGACCTACGCCAACGAAATCCTGGGCCGCGTGACCGAGCACCGAATGAGCCTGAAGCTGGTGACGCAGGAACCAAGGCGCGGCGGCGGAGACCCGCGGGAAACGCTGAACATACTAATCGCCGACGAATTGGGCACGCGCAGCTACGAGACGTACAGCGGCGGCGAGGCGTTTCGCATCGACTTTGCGCTGCGAATCGCGCTGTCGCGGTTGCTGGCGCACCGGTCGGGCGCACCGCTGCCCACGCTGTTCATCGACGAGGGGTTCGGCAGCCAGGACGCCGCGGGTCTTGAGAGACTGGTGGAGGCGATACAGGCCATTCAGGACGATTTCCAGAAGATTCTGGTCATCACGCATATAGAGGAGCTGAAGGACAGGTTCCCGGTGCGTATTGAGGTGACCAAGACCCTTGCGGGATCGACGTTCAGTATGAGCTAGGGGGAGACGGAGTTGGCATCTGAGGAAGCAACGAGCGACAGCCCGAGGCTGTACACGGACCTTGCCGGCTGGTTCCACCTGCTCACCGCTCCACATGAGTACCGCGAGGAAGCGGAGTACAGCGTCGAGCGCATCCTGGAGGCTGCGTCCGGCCCCGTGCGCACCGTGCTAGAGCTGGGCTCCGGCGGTGGAAACAACGCCCTTCACATGAAGCGGCAGTTCGAAATGACCCTCTCTGACCTGTCGTCTGAGATGCTCGAGGTCAGCCGAGGCATCAACCCGGAGCTCCGGCACGTTCAGGGCGACATGTGCACTCTGAGGCTCGATGGCCCGAAGTTCGATGCTGTGTTCGTGCACGACGCGGTCGGCTATCTGACCACTGAGGACGACGTGCGAGCCATGGCAGCGACGGCCGCCTACCACTGCCGGCTGGGCGGAGCCGTCCTCGTGCTGCCGGACCACGTGAGCGAGCTGTTCGCTCCGCCTTACACGGAGCACGGCGGCCACGATGGGCCTGACGGGAGCGGCCTGCGCTACCTCATGTGGTCAACGGATCCGGACCCTTCGGACACCACCTACCTGGCGGACTTCGCGTACCTGCTCCACCACCCCGACGGCACGGTCAGCGTTGAGCGCGACAGGCATGTGCTGGGCATATTTCCGGAATCGACGTGGGTCAGCGCTCTCCACGAAGCCGGATTTGACGTCAACGCGCTCACGTGTCCCTGGGGGAGGCGCGTGTTCGCCGGAACCAGGCGCGCGGAATAGGCGTGCGAGAACTCAACGCCCCTCATTTGACAGCCCCCAACTGCCTTGATATATTCGCGGTGAATCGATATGAGCTTTGGCGAGAAGCTGGAACTGCACGTTTCCAGGCGCCGCATAACCAGCGCGGTCAGGCGGCTTGCAGGGCAGATCGAGGCGGACTATCCCGAAGAGCTGCCACTCCTGGTGGGCATACTGAGCGGCGCATTCGTGTTCATGGCCGACCTGGTCCGGGAGCTGCGACATGAGGTTGAGATCGAGTTCATGCGCGTCTCCAGCTACGGCAGTGGCGTGGTCTCCTCGGGAGAAGCGAAGCTACGCGTGGGCGTCTCCGGCCGGGTGAGAGGACGCCATACGCTCATCATCGAAGACATCGTGGACACGGGCCTGACCACCGCCTACGCGGCGCGCTACCTGCGTCGGAGAGGCGCAGCGTCGGTGAAGATCTGTACACTGCTGGACAAGCCATCGCGCAGGAAAGTCGCCGTGTCGCCGGACTACGTGGGTTTCAGCGTGCCGGACAAGTTTCTCGTGGGCTATGGCCTGGACTACGACGGGCGGTTCCGCTCTCTGCCCGGCATCTACGAGCTATCAGGAGGACCCGATGGACCTTAGCAGACTCATACGGGTGGCAAGGGGAGACGCCGAGGCGGACGTGGTGTTCACCAACGCCCGGATCGTCAACACCTTCACCGGCGAGATAGAGGAAGGCAACATTGCCGTAGCCGAGGGACGGGTGGCCGGCATCGGCGACTATGACGAGGCGGCCAGGACGGTCGACGTGGGCGGCAGGTATCTTGCGCCCGGACTGATCGACGGCCACTTCCACCTCGAGAGCACGTACCTGCACGTCGACCAGTTCGCGCGCGCCGTGGTGCCTCGCGGAACGCTGGCCGCGGTCACCGACCTCCACGAGGTCACAAACGTGGCCGGGCTGGACGGAATGAGGTACATCATGGAGTGCGGCCGGCGGGTGCCTATGGACCTGTACTTCATGGCTCCTCCCTGCGTGCCCGCCACAGACATGGAGACCTCTGGCGCCAAGCTAGGCCCGGACGACATACGCAAGGCGTTGCGATGGAAGGGCGTCCTTGGCCTGGGCGAGGTGATGGACTTTCCCGGCGTGATACGCGGCGACGAAGCCGTGCTGGACAAGCTGCGCGCCGCACACGGCAGGCCCCGCGACGGCCACGCGCCCCACGTGCGCGGCAAGGCGCTCAACGCGTATCTTGCGCCCATCATCGGCTCCGAGCACGAGTCCACGGAGTATGAGGAGGGACTGGAGAAGCTGCGCCGCGGCATGAGGCTGATGATACGGGAGGGCTCCAGCGAGAAGAACCTGGAGGCGCTGCTGCCGCTGGTGAGCGATGGCAACTACCACAGGTGCATGCTGGTTGTGGACGACCGCAACGCTCTGGACGTGCTACGCGAGGGCGACGTTGACGCAGTGGTGCGAAAGGCGATCCGGCTGGGCCTCGACCCTGTTCGCGCTATTCAGATGGCCACGCTCAACGTCGCCGAGTACTTCCGGCTGGAGGGACTGGGCGGCATCGCGCCGGGGTACTTCGCCAACATGCTCGTAATTCGCGACCTTGAGAGCCTGGACATTGCGGAGGTGTACTACGGGGGTGAGCTGGTTGCGCAGGACGGCAAGGCCAACTTCACTGCGCCACTGCCGTCCAACGAGTGGATCAAGCGCACGGTGAACGTGCGGCCCTTCGACGTCGGCCGGCTTTCACTGGCGGCCGGCGCTTCCGAGACGTTCCCGGTCATCGAGATCATCCCGGGCCAGATTGTCACGCGACGCCGGGATGAGCTGCCGAGCCGCAGCAACGGCAGCATCGTGGCCGACACTGAGCGCGACCTGCTGAAGCTGGTGGTCGTCGAGCGGCACAAGGCTACCGGCAACATCGGCGTGGGACTCGTGGGCGGCTTCGGGCTGAAGCGTGGCGCGCTGGCCACGTCCGTCGCACACGACTCGCACAACATCGTTGTCGTGGGCGTTGACGATGCCGACATCTACGCGGCAGTCAAGGAGGTGGAGCGGAACCAGGGCGGGCTGTGCGTGGTGGCCGGCGGCGAGGTGCTCGCGTCGCTGCCTCTGCCCATCGCCGGGCTGCTCTCGACGGAGCCTCTGGAGGCTGTGGCGGCCAAGCTGGAGGAGCTTGAGCGCCTGGCCAGTGAGCTTGGCTGCTCAGTCAACTCGCCGTTCTCGGTCTTGTCCTTCCTGGCGTTGCCGGTCATACCGGAGCTGAAGCTCACGGACATGGGCCTCGTGGACGTGATGGCCGGCAGACTATTGGAGACGGGGTAGTCGCACGTGCCTGCGCTGGACACCATCACGTTCGACCTGTGGCAGACGCTGATCATCGACGACCGCGAGCGCGGCCGTGCGAGGACGCAGCGCCGCCTGGACGAAGCTTGGGAGGCGCTCGCAGAGGAGGGCCATAACTTCTCGATAGATGAGCTGCGCGAGGCGTACAGGAGCTGCTTCCGGGCGTGCCGCGTAATCCACAAGGACGAGCGTGACGTTTCGTTCGACGAGCAGGTTCGCATGTTCATCGACCTGATCGACGAGGGCCTGCTGAGCCGACTGTCTCCCGAGACTGTCGAGCGCATCACCTACTGGTATGCCGAGGCGTTCTTCGACTACCCGCCCCGCGTGGACCCTGCCTCCCGCGGCGTGCTGGAGGAGATGTCGAATCGAGGGTACCGCCTGGGCATGATATCGAACACGGGCATGACGCCCGGCAGCGTGTTTCGCCGGTTCCTCGCGCAGCACGAACTGCTTGACTTCTTCCACGTGCTCACCTTCTCCGACGAGGTGCTTCTGTGCAAGCCGTCGCCGGAGATGTTCCACATGACGCTGGAGGAGCTGGGGACGTCGCCGGATAGAGCGCTGCACCTGGGCGACCACATAGCGAACGACATTGAGGGCGGCAACCGGGCCGGGATGTGGACGGCGCTGCTCGGCGACGCGGACGGCCAGGAGCGAATTGCGTCGCCGCACGTGCACGTGCAGACGCTTGGTGAGTGGCCGTCGACGCTGGACGCGTGGCTGCGGGAGGGGTGAGGGGGGCGATCGCGCGGTGTTCCGGCGCCGTACTGCAATTCACCAAGAGACCTCCCTGCCTGAATCACGGGCATCGGGTGTTGAACCAACCAGCAGAGGATTGGAGGATGGAGGTTTATGCCTACAGAATTCTACTATGTATACGCACTAAAGGATCCTAGATCAAGCGTTGCGATGCCGTTCTACATTGGGAAGGGAACAGGTAGCAGGGCCTTTGACCACTTGGTTAGCCCAGACGGGACCAGGAGGTACGTTCGCATTCGGGAGATTGTAGACTCCGGGCACAAGCCATTGGTGGATATTCTGGTCGATAACCTAACCGAAACTGATGCACTTCGAATCGAGGCGGAACTAATCTCCGCGTTTGGCACAGAGCAAACCGGTGGCCTCCTCACAAACTCAGTCGTGCCCGTAGGTTTGGGCTCAGAAAGACCCTCCGGTATAGTTGTGCCACACGGAACCGTAGAGCAAGCGCAGCTTGGTCTTGCCATGCTAAAGGACGCGGTTAGCAAGCTGGTAGATGCTAATTCTGAAGGCTTATCTAACTCCGAGGTAGCCAGCGTCCTGGGACTTCGCAGCGACTACAAGGGGCGACAGAAGGACTATCTGTCCTATAGCGTTCTAGGTCTGCTCCTCAGGGAGGGGAGAGTGGTGCGCCGTGAAGGGCGTTCTCCCAAGCATGTCCCAGCTCGACAGCTTCAGGATTGAGGGGCCGGTTAGCTCAAACGCGAGGCAGTTGATGGCTCTTTTGGTTGCAGTTATGCCTTAGCAGCATCGCACTTGGCATTTCGGTAGCCTCTCTGATACCCCCCACCTCCGCTCGGCCGCATCACCTTGCCCCGCTCTCTCCCTTCGCGCAGGCGGCCGTACTCGGAGCTGAGCTCTGCGCCCAGTATCAGTATCAGGCTGCTCACGTAGAGCCAGAGCAGCAGCACCAGGGCGTCCGCCATCGACCCGTACACGTCCCGGAAGTTCGCGAAGCGGTCCACGTACGTGAGGAAGGCGCCCTTCGCCGCCTCGAACAGCAGGGCGGCCAGCACTGCGCCCGGCCACACATAGCGCCATTGAGTGCGGGTATTCGGCATCAGCTTGTATATCATCAGAAACGTGGCGAGGGTCAGCGCGAACGAAGTCCCCTGCAGGAACCACTGCGACGCCTGGCTCACCAGGAAGTCGGAGGCCGGCAGGTCGGCGCGCGCATAGTCGCCGGCGGTTCGGACGAACGCCGCGGCCGCCATCGAAGTCATGAACATCAGTCCAACCACCAGCGCCATGACCATCTGCCGCGGCTTGCCGACGAACATAGGCGGGTCTTTCTGCACGTCCCACGCCCGGTTGACGACGCGGGCCACGGCCCCGAACATCGCGCTGCCGGACCAGAGCAGCGCGACGATCGAGATCAGGCCCAGCGTCCCGCTCACCCGGACGTCGCTGGCCAGAAGCCCGTCCGAGCCCGGCAGGTATCCGGCGACAAACCCGATGAACTGGGCCTCACGGTCCTCGGACGTGGGCAGCAGGTTGAAGATTGCGATTAGCCCGATCATCAGCGGGAACAGCGAGAACGCGGCGTAGTACGCCACCCCGGCCGCCATGTGGGTGGCGTCGTCGTCTGACATCTCCTGTACGGTGCGCACCAGCAGCCGTACGATGAACAGGCCCTTGAGGGGCGTCCACGCTACCGTTGCCGCGCCCATCAGGATGTGAAAGAATGTCCTCAAATCAATGCTCAACCCGGGCCAGGCAGGAATCGCCCCGCTTTGTCACGGCCCGCGCTTCTAGTATAATGAGGGTGCTTTGACCAATCCAGTGCAGATTGAGACCGCGTCCGTGATGCAGGACGTGACGCCCATCGAATGGCAGGACGGGCGACTATGCCTGCTCGATCAGAGCCGCCTGCCGCACGAGGTGTCGCACGTGCACCTTGCGACTGCCGAGGAGGTGGCGCGCGCCATAAGCGAGATGCGCGTCAGGGGCGCGCCGGCCATCGGCGTGACCGCGGCCTACGGCATGGCCCTGGCAGCCGCCCACAGCCGGACGATTGACGCCCTCCGCTCCGACGCACAGCTGCTCGCAGCTTCGCGGCCCACTGCGGTCAACCTGCGGTGGGCCATCGAGCGTATGATGCGCGTGGCGGAGCAGGCGACGCACGATACGGACCTGGCCGCCCACCTGCTTGCGGAGGCGTCCGAGCTTCACCGCGAGACTCTGGAGTCCGACCGGCGCCTGAGCGCGCTAGGCGCGGCCCTCATCGAGCCCGGCTCGTCTGTGCTCACACACTGCAACACCGGTGCGCTGGCCACCGGCGGCTACGGCACGGCGCTCGGCGTCATCCGGTGGGCCTGGGAGCAGGGCAGGGTGCAGCACGTGCTGGCCACGGAGACCCGCCCGTGGCTGCAGGGCGCGCGGCTCACCACGTGGGAGCTTGCTCGGCTCGGCATGCCTGCAACCCTGATTGTCGACTCAGCTGCCGCCGCATTGATGGCAAGCGGCGGCGTGCAATGCGTGATAACCGGTGCCGACCGCATCGCCGCCAACGGCGACACCGCCAACAAGATCGGCACTCTGTCGCTGGCGGTGCTCGCGAGCCAATACGGCGTGCCGTTCTACGTCGCCGCGCCAGTCTCCACAATTGACTTGAGCGCGGCGTCCGGCAGCGACATTCCCATCGAAGAGCGGCCCTCCGCGGAGGTGACGCAGGCGGGCGGCGCGCCCACCGCGCCCGAAGGCACTACTGCGTGGAACCCGGCCTTCGACGTGACGCCCGGCCGGCTTATCGCAGCCATCATCACGGACGGAGGCGTCGCACGGCCGCCCTACGAGCGTACCCTTGCGGAGGTGTCGAGCCGTGGCTGAGGCGCTAATCGGCATCATCGGCGGGACCGGGCTCTACCGCATGGAAGGTCTGGAGGGCGCGGAGGAGGTCGCTGTCGAAACGCCGTTCGGCTCGCCAAGCGACGTCATCGTGACCGGCACGCTCAACGGGGTGGGCGTCGCGTTCCTGCCCAGGCACGGCAGGGGCCACCGAATCCTGCCCTCCGAGCTACCGGCAAGAGCGAACATCTACGCTCTGAAGTCGCTGGGCGTGAGGACCGTGATATCCGTCAGCGCGGTCGGCAGCCTGCGGGAGGAGATTCGCCCGCTGGACATGGTGGTGCCTGATCAGCTCATCGACAGGACTGTGGGCAGGCCGCGCACCTTCTTCGGCGAGGGTGTGGCGGCTCACGTGGGCATGGCCGAGCCGTTCTGCGGCGGGTTGCGAGACGCCCTGCGACTGAGCGGCGGCCGCGCAGGCGCGACGGTGCACGACGGGGGCACGCTCGTCGTCATTGAGGGGCCTCAGTTTTCGACGAAGGCCGAGTCACACATGTACCGCTCCTGGGGCGCGGACATCATCGGCATGACGGCACTGCCGGAGGCCCGGCTCGCCAGAGAGGCCGAGTTGTGCTACGCTGTTTTGGCCTGCTCCACCGACTACGACTGCTGGCATGAGAGCGAGGAGCCGGTGACGGTCGAGATGGTGGTGGCGAACCTGATGAGGAACACCGCCGTCTCCAAGGCGATCCTCGCCGACGTCATTTCCGCAGATATTGCGGACGCGAGCTGCGAATGCAGCTCTGTGCTGGAGAACGCCATCGTTACGGACAGGAGCGTCATCCCGCCCGAAGTCCGGGAGAGGTTGTCCCTCCTCATCGGCAAGTACATTGATTGAGACTGCACTTCCGGAGGTATTCAGAAATGGCAAGACAAGATCCTGGCGAACCCTACTTCCGCGTAAGCGTGGAGGAGGCCAAGGCGATGGTTGACGGCGGGAACGCCGTGGTGATCGACGTGCGCCGCCCCGACGAGTGGGTCACCGGCCGCGTCGAGGGCGCCATGCACATACCGGTCGACGACGTTGTCGCGCGCATCGACGAGCTGCCTGCTGAGGGAGACCTGCTGTTCATCTGCGCTGCGGGCGTTCGCAGCGGCCTGGCATGCGAGATGGCCGCGGCAATGGAGGTGGACTCCAGCCGCCTGTACAACATCGAGGAGGGCACCCCTGCCTGGATCGAGAAGGGGATGCCCTACGAGGTCGG
Source organism: Dehalococcoidia bacterium (assembly GCA_034423135.1). Taxonomy (GTDB): domain Bacteria; phylum Chloroflexota; class Dehalococcoidia; order Lucifugimonadales; family UBA2985; genus JAPPHY01. Next base: position 107,181 of record DAOUJC010000007.1, read on the forward strand.
ATAGGCGCATTCTGCCGTCACCGCGCAGCTGCGAGACCATGCCCAACTCCCCGCGAAGGCCGACCTTTGCCCAACCCATAGTCCCTTCCCCCGTCTGCAGGGGAAGGTTAGGATGGGGGCAGTCAGGTGGTCAGCCCACGTTCGATTCACACCCATCTCAATCTTCCCCCTCAAGGGGGAAGAGGTTTTGGTGCCCGCCATCCCGGTTAGGTGACTCACCACTAGGGCCGGCGGCATGAGCAGCCCAATGAGGGACGTGCTTGGCATTGGCAATGCGATGGTGGACGTGCTGACACACGCCGACGACGCCTTCCTCGTCGCGCACGGCCTGGCGCGCGGCGCCATGACCCTGATCGACGCGGAGCAGGGCGCATCCATCCTGGAGGCAATGGGGTCGACGGTGGAGGTGTCGGGCGGCTCGGTGGCGAACACAATGGCCGGGATCGCCTCACTGGGTGGCAGCGGCTCGTACATCGGCCGGGTGCACGACGATCGGCTGGGCGCCGTCTTCAGCCATGACATGCGCTCGCTCGGAATCGGCTACGAGACACCGCCCGCGACCGACGGCGCGACCACGGCTCGGTGTCTGGTGATCGTCACGCCGGACGGCCGGCGGACGATGGCCACGTACCTTGGCGCATCCACCGAGCTTGGGCCGGAGGACGTGGACACGGAGGCGGTGTACGGCCACGCCGTGACCTACCTGGAGGGCTATCTGTGGGACGCGCCGCGGGCGCAGGAGGCGATGGCCCTCGCTGCCCGGCTGGCCCACGACGCCGGCAACAGGGTGGCGTTGACCCTCTCCGACCCGTTCTGCGTGGACCGGCACCGCGACGAGTTCCGCGACTTCATCCTGGAGCACGTGGACGTGCTGTTCGCCAACCAGGATGAGGCGATGTCGCTGTACTTGGAGACCGACCTGTGGGACGCCGTGGAACGAGCGCGGGGCGACTGCGCTCTTGCAGTGGTCACTCGCAGCGAGAAGGGGTCGATAGTCGCGTCCGGCGACGAGACTCACGAGGTGGCCGCCGCGCCTATCGAGCGTGTGGTGGACACCACAGGCGCAGGCGACCTGTTCGCCGCCGGGTTCCTGTACGGCCTCACGCACGGCCACGATCTGCCGACGTGCGGGCGCATCGGAGCGCTGGCGGCGGCGGAGGTGATAGGCCACCTGGGCGCGCGGCCTGAGGCGCGGCTGAGCGAGCTGTTGGAGCGTGCGCTGTAGGGGGTGCGGTAGACACTCCCTGCGAAATCCGTTATCATACTGGCGCCCGAATCTGGGCCATGGTTGGCTTTTGCCATGAACCACCTCAGGGGCGATGAACCCAACCGCCCTTCACCACGGGAGGATCGCACCATATGACTTCACTGAGACTCTACGCCTGCCTTTCTGCCGGGCCCAGCGAGGGCCGGTAGTCATGGTTGCGCAGACCAAGGGAGACGTCAAAGATATAGGCTTGGCAAGCCAGGGAGTGCTCCGTATCGAGTGGGCGGCGCGGGAGATGCAGGTGCTGCGGCAGGTCCGAGAGCGGTTCGCCCGCGAGAGGCCCCTCGAAGGACTGAAGCTGTCGGCCTGCCTGCACGTGACCACGGAGACGGCCAACCTCGCGCTGGCCCTGCGTGACGGCGGCGCAAGTGTGGCACTCTGCGCCAGCAATCCCCTGAGCACCCAGGACGACGTGGCGGCCGCGCTGGTCTCTGAGTACGGGATTCCCACGTACGCCATCCACGGCGAGGACCACGACACCTACTACAAGCACATTCACTCCGCGCTCGACCACGGGCCTCACTACACGATGGACGACGGCGCGGACCTCGTGACCGTCCTGCACAAGGAGCGCCGCGAGCTCCTGGAGGGCGTGGTCGGCGGCACGGAGGAGACCACCACTGGCGTCGTTCGCCTGCGCAGCCAGGCTCGCGAGGGCATGCTGGAGTACCCAATCGTCGCCGTCAACGAGGCCGACACCAAGCACCTCTTCGACAACCGCTACGGCACCGGCCAGAGCACCATCGACGGCGTGACCCGCGCTACCAACGTGCTTTGGGCCGGCAAGCAGGTTGTGGTCTGCGGCTACGGCTGGTGCGGCCGGGGCATCGCCATGCGGGTGCGCGGTCTTGGAGGCCACGTAATCGTCACGGAGGTCGACCCCGTTCGAGCGCTGGAGGCGGTGATGGACGGCTACCGCGTGGCGCCTGTGCTGGACGCCGCGGCTGAAGGCGACGTGTTCATCACGGCAACGGGCGACATGAGAGTGATCGACGGCGAGGCGCTGGAGCGGATGAAGGACGGAGCGATCCTCGCAAACAGCGGCCACTTCAACGTCGAGATCGACATACCGGCGCTGGAGGCCTTGTCCGAAGGGAAGAGGCACGTGCGCTCGTCGGTGGAGGAGTACCGGCTGAAGGATGGTCGCAGGCTCTATCTGCTGGGCGAGGGCAGGCTCATCAACCTGGCCGCCGCGGAAGGGCACCCGTCGAGCGTCATGGACATGAGCTTCGCAAACCAGGCGCTGTGCATCGAGTACCTGGCCGGCCTCAGTGAGGCGCCGGCGCGAGACGTTCACCCGGTGCCGGTGGAGATCGACCGGCGAATAGCAGAACTCAAGCTGGACTCCCTGGGCGTGCGCATAGACTCGCTGACAGACGAGCAGATGCGCTACCTGGAGAGCTGGGAAGAGGGGACCTGAGCAGCAGCGACGGTCGAATCCCTTAGAATCGCAAAGGAGAAATAGAGTGAGCTTTACCTTCACGGATTCCCCATCATACCTGTACACATCCGAGTCGGTGACCGAGGGCCATCCCGACAAGCTGTGCGACCAGATTTCGGACGCCATCCTGGACGCCATCCTTGCCAGGGACCCCGGTGCCAGGGTCGCATGCGAGACCTGCGCCACCAACGGACTTGTGGCGGTGATGGGCGAGATCACCACCGACACGTACGTCGATGTATCGCGCATCATACGAGACACCATCAGCGGCGTCGGCTACAACAACCCGGACCTTGGATTCGACTACAAGAGCTGCGGCGTCGTACTTTCGCTGCAGGAGCAGTCGAAGGACATTGCGCTGGGCGTGGACGCCTCCCAGGAGGCCAAGGAGCGCGGCGGCGCCGTCGATGAGGACCCGGACGAGACCGGCGCCGGCGACCAGGGCATGATGGTGGGCTTCGCGTGCAACGAGACGCCTGAGCTGATGCCTCTCACCGTTGCGCTTTCGCACAGGCTGGTGCAGCGTCTCGCTGAGGTGCGCAAGCAGGGGCTGCTGCCGTACCTGCGGCCGGACGGAAAGTCGCAGGTGACGGTGGAGTACTCCTATGGCGTGCCCAAGCGCGTGGACACTGTGGTGGTCAGCGCGCAGCACAACCCGGAGGTTTCTAAGGACGTCATCACGCGCGACATCACCGAGATGGTAATAAACGAGGTGGTGCCCGCCAGCCTGCGGGACGCCAACACCAAGATATTCGTAAACCCCACGGGCAGGTTTGTGATCGGCGGCCCCGTGGCGGACACCGGCCTAACCGGGCGCAAGATCCTGGTGGACACCTACGGCGGAGTAGCCCGGCACGGTGGCGGCGCATTCTCCGGCAAGGACCCCACGAAGGTCGACCGGTCCGGCGCCTACTACGCCCGCTACGCGGCCAAGAACATCGTCGCCGCGGGTCTTGCCGACCGCGCCGAGATCCAGATTTCGTACGCAATCGGCGTTGCCAAGCCTCTGTCCGTCTCGGTCGAAACATTCGGCACCGGCCACGTCGACGACGATACCATTCAGCAGCTTGTCGACAAGCACTTCGACTTTCGCCCAGCGCCCATCATCCGCAACCTCGACCTGCGGCGCCCCATATACAAGGCGACCGCAAGCTACGGTCACTTTGGGCGCGACGACCTGCAGCTGCCATGGGAGCGCACAGACAAGGCGGATTTGCTGCGTGCAGAGGCCGGACTGCGCACGATAATGGGTCAGGGTGAAGCGACAGCCTGAAGGCGAGGACCTCTGAATGAAGGCGGTTATCCTGGCCGGGGGAGAGGGGACGCGTCTGCGTCCTCTGACGTGCAACGTCCCCAAGCCAATGGTGCCTATTCTCAACCGGCCCTTCCTTGAGCACATGCTCGGCCATCTGAGCGGCCACGGCGTGGATCATGCTATCCTGACCATGTGGTACCTACCGGACGTCATTCGCTCCCACTTCGGGAACGGCGAGGGGCTGGGACTGCGGCTCAGCTACACCCTGGAAGAGACTCCGCTGGGCACCGCGGGCGCCGTCAAGAACGTGGAAGACGAGCTGGACGGCGCGTTTCTCGTCCTGAACGGGGACATCTTCACCAACCTTGACCTGAGCGCTATGGCGAGGTTCCATCGCGAATCCGGCGCAATGGTCACCATCGCTTTGACGCAGGTCGACGACCCGTCGGCGTTCGGAGTTGTGGACATGGACGAGACCGGCCGGGTGTCGCGATTCGTCGAGAAGCCTGCGCCCGGCGAAGCTCCAAGCAACTGGATCAACGCCGGCACCTACCTCATAGAGCGGGAGGCGCTGGCCCACGCGCCCCTTGGCGAGCACTACATGTTCGAGCGCGGCCTGTTTCCCAAGCTGCTTGAGATGGGCGCACCTGTCTACGGATTCCGGTCGGACTCCTACTGGGCGGACCTGGGAACACCGGCAAGCTACGCTCGGGTACACCGGGACATGCTGCCCTCTGCCGACGGTACTGCGGGGCATGACGCCACAGGCGTCCACTCATCCGCCAGGCTAAGCGGCCCGGTGCTGCTGGGCCGGGGATGCGCCATAGGCCCCGACGCGACGGTGCATGGGCCCGTCGTTATGGGCGCCGGCTGCCGCGTGGGTGAGGGTGCTGTGATACGAGACGCCATCCTGTGGCGAGACGTGGAGGTGGGGCGCGGCGCGGAGCTTGACGCGTGCATCCTGGGCGACGGCGTGAGCGTGGGTGACGGAGTCATGGTGGGCGCCGGTTGCATCATCGGTGACGGCGCCAGCGTAGGCAGCGGCAATCGCATGGAACGCGGCATGGTGCTGTGGCCAGGCGTATCCATCCAGCCTGAGGCCGTGTCCTTTCGCTGAGTGAGCGATCCTGTGGAGAAGGTCAGCATATGGCCATAAGGTTCGGAACTGACGGCTGGCGAGCCATCATAGCCGAGGACTTCACGTTCGATAACGTGAGGCTCTGCACGCAGGGCGTTGTGCGATACCTCCGGCAGCAGGGTCTGGCAGAGCGTGGCCTGGTGGTCGGGTACGACACGCGCTTCGCCTCGGAGGACTTCGCGCTCGCGGTTGCGGAAACGGCGGCGGGCAGTGGCGTGAAGACGTTTCTCAGCGACCGCGCCGCTCCAACTCCCGTCGTCACCTACAACGTCATCGATCGAGGCGCGGGCGGCGCCGTCATCATCACGGCAAGCCACAACTCGGCCCGCTGGAACGGCTTCAAGTTCAAGCCTGAATACGCGGGCAGCGCCTCGCCTGAGATTACGGACTCCATCGAGGCGCTGATTGAGGACGCCGCGCGCGAGGGGAGTGCAGACGTCATCCCGTGGCAGCAGGCGCGCTCGAGCGGTAGGGGCGTGGAAATCGACCCTTCGCCTGCGTACGTGAAGCACGTCGGCAGCCTGGTCGAGCTGGAGAGGCTGCGCGGCGCGGGTCTCAAGCTGGTGGTTGACCCGATGTTTGGCGCGGGCGCGGGCTATCTTCCATCCATACTAGGCGGCGGCGCAACCACTCTGCAGGAGATGCACGGCGACCGCAACCCGCTCTTTCCCGGATTGCGTCAGCCGGAACCGGTGGCCGACAACCTGTCGCCGCTGTGCGAGATGGTTACGGCGTCGGGCGCAGACGCCGGCCTGGCCCTTGACGGCGACGCCGACAGGTTTGGGCTGGTGGACGAGAAGGGCCGAAACATCAACCCGCTGCAGGTGTTTGCGATGCTGGCCCTCTACATGCTGGAAACAAGGGGCGACCGCGGCCCGGTCGTCAAGTCAGCCACAACCAGCCGAATGCTCTACCGCCTCGGAGAGATATTCGAGGTGCCCGTGCACGAGACGCCGGTCGGGTTCAAGTACGTAGGGCCACTGATGGAGCGTGAAGGCGCGCTCATCGGCGGCGAGGAGAGCGGTGGCTATGGCTTCCGGGGCCACATCCCCGAGCGTGACGGCATCCTGAGCGCGCTGTTTATCCTGGACATGATGGTCAGGACCGGAAAACGGCCCTCCGAGCTGCTCGATCACCTGTACGACCTGGTCGGGCCACACTTCTACGATCGTAGCGACATACCGCTCATGCCTGGGCAGCGCGAGGTCGTGGCTACGCAGATCGGTTCCGTCAGCCCAGACGCCGTAGCAGGCGTGAAGGTGGCGTCTAGCGACACCACGGACGGACGCCGCTTCGTGCTGGAGGACGGGTCGTGGGTGACAGTCCGGTTGTCCGGCACGGAGCCGCTCGTGCGCATCTACGCTGAAGGACCAAGCCCGGAGCGCGTGGAGGCGCTGCTTGCGGAGGCGCGCGGGCTGGTGGGCCTCTGATGAGTGTCGACGTCAACGCTGTGCTCGACGAACCGGGCCTCTACGAGAGGCTCGATCCCTCACGCCTGAGAGACCGGATCGGAGGACTGCCGCGCCAGTGCCTTCAGGCTTGGGAGAAGGGTCTCAGTTTCAGCCTGCCTCCTGACTATCGAAATGCTAGAAACGTCATAGTCGCCGGGGTGGGCGGTTCGGCCATCGGCGGAGAGCTGATGGCCGACCTGATCTCCAAGGAGGGATCGCCCCTGGTGACCGTGTGCCGCGACTACCACCTGCCCCCGTATCTCAGCCAGGACTCGCTGGTCATCGCATCCAGCTACAGCGGCAATACGGAAGAGACCGTGGCGGCGTTTGAGGAAGCCCTGGAGAGGGGCGCGAAGGTGGTGGCGGTAACGACCGGCGGTCGCCTGCTGCATCTGGCAGAGCGAGCGGGCGTGCCGGTGTTCCGCGTCGACTACGATGGCGAGCCCAGGACTGCTCTGGGCTACAGCTTCCTTGTGCCGCTGGCCATGCTCCAGAACCTTGGCCTCAGCCCCAGCAGCGACGAGGCTGTGCTGGAGGCTACCGAGGAGCTGTTCTCGCTGGGCCAGAGCCTTAGTCCTGAGACGCCCACGCACGACAACCCGGCCAAGGAGCTGGCCGTGACCCTGCATGGCAAGATGATCGTCGTCTTTGGCGGAGGCATGCTTTGCGGTGTCGCCCGGCGATGGAAGACGCAGTTCAACGAGAACGCCAAGGCCTGGGCGTTCGTGGAGCTGCTTCCGGAGGCGGGGCACAACGCCATCGCCGGCCTATGGTGGCCGCGTCCGATGGGGCGGAAGGTGTGCGGAGTGCTGCTCAACTCGCTGAGTCTCCACCCGCGCATCAAGCTGCGGTACCGGGTGATCCAGGACCTGCTCGGCACGGCAGGAGTGGAGTGCCGCACCGTGGATGGCGTGGGCCAGAGCCACCTGGCGCAGATCCTCAGCTCGGTCATGTTCGGCGACTTCACGAGCTACTACCTGGCGCTGCTCAACGGCGAGGACCCGTCTCCCGTGCCGCCGCTGGATTACCTCAAGAACGTCCTGCGAAGGTCGGCGGTCGACCACGATGCGGCATGGTCGACGGACGGCGCGAGCGACGCGCCACCTGCACGGAGGCAAAAGAGCGATGTTTGACGCCCTGTCCGAGAAGCTCAACGCCGTCTTCGGCAGACTAACCGGCAAAGGCCGCCTGACGGAGCGCGACGTGGAGGAGGGCCTCCGCGAGGTGCGCCTAGCCATGCTTGAGGCCGACGTCAACTTTCGAGTGGCGCGAGACTTCGTGCAGAAGGTCAGGGAGCGGGCCGTGGGCAGCGAGGTGCTGGAGCACCTGAGCCCGGGCCAGCAGATAGTCAAGATAGTCAACGAGGAGCTAGTTGGCGTCCTGGGCGGCGAGTCCTCACGCCTGAGCGGCTCCGACCGGCCTCCGACGGTGCTGATGCTGGTCGGCCTGCAGGGCTCCGGCAAGACTACAACCGCGGCCAAGCTGGCCCTCCATCTCAAGCGCGGCGGCCACAGGGTGCTGCTGGTGGCCGCAGACATGCGCCGTCCGGCCGCCGTAGAGCAGCTGGAGACGCTTGGGCGGCAGCTGGATGTTGCGGTGCACAGTGTGGCCGGAGCAACCGCTCTGGATGCTTGCCGCAGCGGCCTGCAGAAGGCGACCGACACGGGCGCCACGTGGGTCATCCTCGACACCGGCGGCCGCCTCCACATCGACGACGAGATGATGGAGGAGCTGGAGGAGATCAAGTCGGCAGTTTCGCCCAGCGAAACGCTGATGGTCGTGGACGCAATGACGGGGCAGGACGCGGTGAACTCTGCTCAGTCGTTTCACGCACGCATCGCGCTCACCGGGCTGGTCATGACCAAGCTGGACGGCGACGCAAGGGGCGGAGCGGCGCTGTCAATCACGCAGGTGACGGGGCTGCCGATCAAGTTCGTCGGCACCGGCGAGAGGTCCAGCGCGCTGGAGGCGTTCCACCCGGACCGGATGGCGTCGCGCATACTCGGCATGGGCGACGTGCTCACGCTTGTGGAACGAGCGCAGGAGTCCATCGACGTCGAACGGGCCAAAGAGCTTGAACGCAAGCTGAGGCGGGCGACATTCAACCTGGACGACTTCCTGGAGCAGCTCCAGCAGGTGAACCGCATGGGGCCCATCAGCCAGGTGCTGGAGATGATTCCCGGCTTCTCGAACTTCTCGAAGCGGATGGCGCCGGAAGAGCTGGACGGCAAGCACATGAAGAGCATGGAGGCCATCGTCTACTCCATGACGCCCAGGGAGCGGCGAAACCCTGAGATACTTAACGGCAGCCGTCGCAGGCGAATTGCGAAGGGCAGCGGCACCTCGCCGCAGCAGGTGAACCAGCTGCTGAACCAGTTCCGTCAGATGCAGAAGGTGATGAAGCAGGTGTCGTCGGGCAGAGTGCCTCGCAACATGAGGGGGCTGCTCGGCTAGGGCGCGCTCACGTCAGTTTCGCAGCAGCAGGCCAGGCTGGCACTTGCGGCAGAAGTTGGTGAGGCGGCGGTTGGCGCCTATGGCGCTGATGGTGCCTGGGCAACGCGGGCAGGCGCCGCCGCTCCGACCGTGTACCGCCAGAAAGTCCCGCACCTTCACGTGCGTCTCGTCTCCCATGCGCTCCCGCAGCGTTGCGATGGCGTGCTTCAGCACGGCCGGTATCGCCTCGTGGAGGCGCGCGGTCTCCCTGTCCGACAGGGCGGAGCGCTTCTTGAACGGGAAGATGCCCGCGGCGAACAGCGTCTCGTCGGCGTAGGCGTTGCCGATACCTGCGAGGAACTTGCCCCGCGTGAGCACGCCCTTGATCTCGCCCTGGAAGCGGCGCAGGCGGTCGCGAAACTCCGGCAGATCAGGATATTCGTCCAGCACGTCCGGGCCTTGCTCGCCGAGGCGCGGCACTTCACTCATGCGTGACGCGTGCACGTAGTAGGCCATGCCCATCTGCGTATCGTCAAGGTAGCGCAGCTGGCCTCCGTCCGCGAGGTCTAGCAGGAATGAGGTGCGCTTCGCGATGCGAGTGGACGGCGGGCAAAGCTGCAGAGCGCCGGTGAGCATGGGGTTGATGACCAGCGCCCGGTCGCCGGACAGGCCGGCGATGAGAAACTTGCCCCTGCGCGTGAAGCCTTCGACTGTGCGCGAGGCCACGTCACTCACGAAGTCATCGGCAGCAAGGACGCGCAGCTCTAGCGGCTTGAGGACGCGGGCGCCTGTGATCTCCAGGCCGCGGACGCGGCGGTTGAGCACGTCCTTGATGACCTCAAGATCCGGTGCTTCAGGCATTGGTCAACCGATGATAGGCTGTGATTGGAGGTCGTTGGGATGCGGGCCGTCCGGCTCGGGAAGTCGCTAATGGACTGGCTGCCCCTCAGTTCTGGCTGAACTGGTCTCCAAGCTGCTCAAGGAAGTCCAGTACCTCCGGTGACAGCTCCGACGTCTGCTCCGTGCGGCCCTGACGCAGCTGGCTGACACGCTCGTCGTACTGGCGCTCAAGCTGTTGCACCAGGCTGCGGACCTCCGGGTTGCGCTCCATGGCAGTCTTGAGCTCCTCCTGCTGCTGACCGGCCCGCAGCTTCACCCTGTCCAGGTCCATGTCAAGGTCGTAGAGTTCGCAGAGCAGCTCCAGGATACGCAGGCGTCCCACGTGGTCGACGTCCATCTGCGCGTACTGGGGCAGGTGCGCGATGAGCCCCATGGTCTCTGCTCCAGTCTTGAGGACCTCCTGCGACACCAGTGAGGCGATGCTGGTTGGCCCTTCGTAGCTGCTGGAGTGCACGCCGAGGCTCCGGACGCGGCTCAGCGTGTCCTCGCCGGAAGCGGCGCCGGTGACCATGATGGGCTTGGTGTGCGGCACCAGGTCGTACATCGAGCCCACCAGGCAGTACCGCCGAACATCGAGCCGCTTGAGCAGGTTGGCAACGGAGTTAACGAACGCCTCGCCGTTGAGGTGAGGCTCCAGGAGGTGCAGGAAGACGAAGTCGTGGTCTCCGTCGCCGTGTGCGTAGCGGATGTTGACGGTTGGCACCGTCACCTGACGCTGCCCGTCGACGGTATGGATGGTAGGGCGGTATCGAGTGAAGTCGAAGAAGACGCCGGGCCTTGAGAGCTTGGCCAGGTCTCTGGCCTGAAAGTGGCGCTCCAGGCTGCGGAAGGTGAGGCGGCCCACGCTTCCCACGTCGACCCAGGGGCGGAGAGTGGCGAGCGCGTGCGGCTCCCTCAGTTCCGGTAGGGGTCCTTCAAGCTCGAATGCACCGAGTCTCATGGCCATATGTTACCACAGAAGAAGATGGGGGCGCGTGGGAGAGAGATGAATCCGCCCTCCTCCGGTCTTGAGAGGAGGGCGGACGCAGTTGTCAGAGGGGTCTAGGTGCCGTAGCGCGCGGCTGCGACGGGGTCCGAGTACTCGACGCCCTTGGTGGCCCAGAAGGCGGTGGCGATATTGTCCACCGCGGCCACAAGCTCCTCGCAGGCGGCCATGTCCACCGTCTGGCGGCAGCGGCCGGCCAGCTTCAGGGCGGCGTTGAAAGAGCCGTGCAGGTCGAAACCTTCCGGCAGGTTGGGCCAGCCGTAGTCGGCCCAGAGGATGCGGAGCTCGTGCTTGCACAGCTCGGCGTGCTCGTCCTTGACCTTGATGTAGCGCGCCATTGAGTTGGCAAAGGCCGCGTGGTCGTCGCCCTGCTGGAGCGCCTGCATCCGCAGGACCATCTTCTGGACGGTCTGAGCCGCAATCTTGGCCGCGATAGGATCGTAGATGCCGCAGGGGATGTCGCAGTGGGCGTAGGCCTTCTCGGATGGCAACGCTCTCACCATTGCGCTCACGGCTCGCCTGATAACAGACATGGAAGTACCTCCTGACAAGTGTGGTGATTCGCGGCTATAGTCTAAAGCAATTGGCACGCGCTGCCAAGGGGTGCAGGCCTCTCTACTCTCAACGGCGTGCAGGGTGTAGAATGGCACTTGGCGGCGATGACGCCCCACGTGGAGGTACGAGAATGACAATGGCACGGCGACTCGAGCTGGTGCTACCCCTCGCAGCATTGCTGGTGCTGGCGGTCGCCTGCGACACCGGCGACGACTCCTCCGATGCTGATGAGATTGAGGCCGCCGCCGCGGCGCTATCGCAGCTCGGAGGTGGACAGCAGGGCATCCAGGTCAACGGCATCGGCACGGTCGCAATGGCGCCGGACGTCGCATTGCTAGCCTTGGGCGTGGAGACGATGGCGGACACCGTCGCCGATGCCAGAGGTGAGGCTGCCGCCGCCATGACTGCCATCATGGTCGCGCTGCAGGCCAGGGGGATTGAGGACAGCGACATCCAGACCAGCTTCCTCAACATTTCGCCGGAGTACACCTACCAGGAGATGCTCAGGGAGGGCGCACGCATCAACGAGCGCGTGCTGGTCGGCTACCGGGTGAACAACAACGTGGTGGTGAAGCTGCGGGACCTGGACGCTGTTGGAGAGATAGTCGACGAGGTGGCACAGGCCGGGGGCAACGCTACCCGCGTGGAGAGCATCCGGTTCAGCGCCGAAGATACGACTGAGGCGCGGCGGCTGGCCCGGGAGAGGGCCGTGATGGACGCGGTCGAAAAGGCTGACCAGCTCGCCACACACACCGGCGTGACCAGGGGCAACCTCGTCTCGGTATCCGAGAGCTTCCAGAGCGCGCCGGTGCCGCGCAATCTATCCTTAGCGTCGGATGCGATGATGATGGAGCAGGCCACGACCCCAATCAGCGCAGGCGAGCTTGAGATCACCGTCAACGTTCACGCCGTCTTCGAGATTGAGGGCCGGTAGAGGCGGAGCGAGGTCAACTTGCTGGTTGCGCTGGGAGTTCTCCAAAGGGCGGCGGCAATCGTGGCCGCGCGAAGGGTGGAGATTGTCGGCATGAGCATGTATCCTACGCTCGTGCCTGGTGAGTACGTGCTCTGCGATCGGTTCGCCTACCGGAGCAGCCCGCCGCGTAGGGGCGACGTGGTGCTGGCTCGCGGCCTGACTGATGGAGGCAGCACGGTTGTCAAGCGCGTGGTAGCCGTGCCCGGAGACATGGTGGAGGTCGACGATGGGGCGCTACTGGTGAACGGCATGACGGCGGGTGAGTCCGCCTTCTCGGAGGAGTGCGGCGCGTGGGCGCTTGGTGAAGACGAGTGGTTCCTCCTTGGCGATGCAATGGACTTGAGCACGGACAGCCGCGCCTTCGGACCGGTACCCAGGCGCGCAATAGAAGCGCGGGCGTGGCTGGTATGCTGGCCTGTGGCGCGCTGGCGCAGGATCGGCGGAGGTCGCGATGAGTAGCCGGGTGACGCGCTGGGTGGTCTACTACGATGGCGATTGCGCCCTGTGTGAGACCGCGAGGCGCTGGCTGTCCAGGCTGGACGTCTCTCGCAGGGTGGATTGGGCTGCGTACCAGTCGCTGAGGCAGCCGCCTCATGGCCTTTCGTGGTTGGACCTGGAGAGCGCGATTTGGCTTGACACCGGCAACGGCCGCCTGGTCGCAGGCTTCCACGCGTTTCGAGTGCTGGCCCTTAAGCTGCCACCGCTCACGGCCCTTGCTCCCGCGCTGTGGCTGCCCGGCATGGGACGCGTGGGCGGTTGGGCATACGGCATGGTGGCGCGCAACCGGTGCAGGCTTTCGGGCTGTCTCGTGCGGAAAGGGGGACTGCGCGAATGACGACTGGCGGCCGGGACGTGTCGATTGTAGTTCCCACCTACAACGAGCGGGACAACGTGGAGGCCCTCTGCCGCGGGCTCAGGGAGGCGCTGGAGCCGGCGTGGGACTACGAGATCATATTCGTGGACGACAACAGCCCGGACGGCACCTACGACGTGGTGCTCCGCCTTGGGGAGGATGACCCGCGGGTGAGGCTGATTCGACGGCCTGGCAAGCTGGGACTGGGCAGCGCGGTATCGGACGGGTTCGCGCAGGCCACCGGCGACTACTGGGTGATGATGGACGCAGACCTTTCGCACAGGCCGGAGGACCTGCCGGGCCTGCTTGCTCTCCTAGCGGACGCGGACATAGTGGTGGGATCCAGGTACATTCCGGGCGGCGGCGTGGTCAACTGGCCGCTATGGCGAAGGGTGGTCAGCCGCGGCGCATCGGCGATGGGACGGCTGATAGTGGGGCTGCGCGTGCGCGACCTCACATCGGGATTCGGTGCGTTCCGTCGCGAGCACATGGAGCGGATTCTGCCCACGCTCAGCCCCAAGGGCTTCAAGCTGCTTCTGGAGATCATCGCCAAGAGCCGCGGGGCGAGGGTCATGGAGACGCCAATCACGTTCGTGGATAGGCGGTACGGCAGGTCCAAGGCGTCTGCTGGCGAGGCGCTGCTGTTTCTGCGCCTCTGCTTCGAGCTGCGGGGGAAGAGGCAGGGTGGGGCGTAGGCGCGTAAGCTGGCCACACCATCTTTCCCGGCAGTGGGCAGGCGTCCGGTGGGTAATCTCACACCTTAGACTCCCGCAACGCGGGGCTTTACCAAAAGCAAAGGTCCCTTCACCTGGTCGGAAGTGAAGGGGCCCTTGCTCGTGATGGGCGTTGTCCCTGGTGGCGGAAGGACGCAGCCCGGCTACATGGCGATGTCGCCCCGCTCTCCGGTCCTGACGCGCACCACTTCGTTGACGGTGGAGACGAATATCTTGCCGTCGCCGATGGCGCCCTCGCCGGGGCTCCTGGCGTTGTTGATGATGGCCTCGATGACCGCCTCCAGGAGATTGTCCGGGATGACGGTGGTGATCATCGTCTTGGGCACCGCCGACCTCGTGACCATCTGGCCGCCTCTGCCGGTGAACACCTCCACGCCTCCCTGCCTGCCCTGGCCGGTGATGTTCGTGTAGTGGTAGCCGGTGCAGCCCGCCGCGTCCAGAGCCGGGGTCACCTGTCCAATTCGCTCCGGTCTGATAATGGCTTCAACCTTGAGCATGAGATCCTCCTTGATTTGGACCGCTCTACTCTGCGATCAGTATCTTGTTTTCCCGGCTAGTCTGCGCCGTCCCTGATGTATGCCCGCTCGCCGTGGGCAACCAGGTCAAGGCCCTCGTCCTCTTCCCGCTCCGAGATGCGAAGCCCCAGGCCGGGGATCACGTCGAGCACCTTCAGGATGACCAGCGAGACTACCAGGCTGTAGACCAGCGTTGCGCCTACCGCGATGATCTGCGTGCCCATCTGCTCGGCGTTGCCGTTCAGCAGGCCGTCCGTGCCGCCCACCGCGGCTATTGCGAAGATGCCGGTTGCGATCGCGCCCCATATGCCGCCTACGCCGTGTACGGCGAACACGTCGAGTGCGTCGTCAAGCATAGTCTTGTTGCGCAGCACCACTGCGAAGTAGCAGATGAGGCCAGCGCCAAAGCCTATGCCCAGAGCGCCCATGACGCCCACGAAACCGGCCGCGGGGGTGATTGCTACCAAGCCTGCAACGGCGCCCGTTGCCACGCCCACTGCGCCCATGCGCCCGGTCTGGAACTGCGAGAGCAGGCCCCACGTCAGCGCGGCTGTCGCGGCTGCGGTGTTGGTTACCAGGAAGGCGTTGGCCGCCAGCCCGTCAGCGCCCAGGCCGGAGCCGGCGTTGAAGCCGAACCAGCCGAACCAGAGAAGCGCAGCGCCCAGCACCACGTAGGGTGCGTTGTGAGGCTCAAGGCCGGGGTTGCGCCTGCGGCCCACCAGCATAGCGGCGGCCACTGCGGCGATGCCGGCGTTGATGTGGACGACGGTACCGCCCGCAAAGTCCAGCGCGCCCAGGTCGAAGAGCCAGCCGTTGCCGGACCACACCCAGTGGCATATGGGCGCATAGACCAGCGTCACCCAGAGTACCAGGAAGATGAGGTAGGTGGTGAACTTGAACCGCTCCACGAACGCGCCTGTGATAAGCGCCGGGGTGATGACGGCAAACATCATCTGGAAGACGACGAAGAGCAGGTACGGTATGGTTTCGCCGTCGTTGATGTCTATGCCCGAGAGTCCGACGAGCGACAGGTCACCGATGAACTCGTTGCCGTCGCCGAACGCCAGGCTGTAGCCCCAGAGCACCCAGACGATACTGACCACCGCCACGGAGATGAAGCTGTACATGATCGTGCTGACGACGTTCTTCGCCCGGACAAGTCCGCCGTAGAAGAAGGCCAGTCCCGGCGTCATCAGCATCACCATGGCCGACGCCACGATAATCCAAGCAGTGCTTCCCGTATCCATCTGTACCTCCATATGCGAGAATCTGCAAGCATATTGAGACCCGCGCGTTCCAATGGAGTTACGCGCCGGTTACATTTGCGTTACAGTGGGACGGAGCGATTGGGACATGGGAGACGGCATTTGAGGAGGGCGCTATACGCTCTCACTTGAGCAGCGAGAGCGTATCTCCATTGAGGGTGTACAGATAACCCCATCCCCTGCGTCGGGATGTTGACGCGGTCAGTTTGGAAGGTTTATAATTACAGCAGTGCCAGTGGTAATGCTCTGTGAGCGTTACAACTGGCGCTCTGGTTTATTGGGCACCCTCTTCCACAGCTTCTTCTTCTTCTTCAAAGTAGTGGAGACGTTCAGGCATGCGGTGGAGGCCGTGCCAAGAGAATCTGCCGGTTGGATCAAGCATGTCCCCCGTCTTTGCGGCAATGATCCCGTAATACCTAACAATGGCGCTTTGGTACGCGTCCGACGGAGGCTTGCCAAATAGCTCTGCCTCTTCATATTGCCTAATGACACCTGCCACCAAGTCAGCCAATTGAATCCCGGTTGTGAACCTAGAGTCAACGAAATATGGGGTGTCAACCACTTTTGCCATGGCCTGGCCCTCATGGTGTCGATGGAGGAACTGCTCAAATTTCCTGGACAAACCACCGTATTGGCTGCCGTCACCGTCTACCAACACGACAGCCATTGATGGATTGTCCAGCAACATAGCGTTAACCCGTTGCAGAATATAGCGATACTGACGAGGAAGGTGTATTGTTTGCCTTGGGATTACTTGGGTAGGTTGCTCCATTATTACCGCGTAAATGGTCAATGGCAGGTTGCGGATCTGGTCAAAGACACTCTCTATCAATTCTCGTAGTTCGGGTTTTCTTCTGAATGTGCTTCTCTTCAGCAGGTCATGAGCTTTCAACTCTAACGAGGCTCGCTCTTTGCCAAGCAGTTGCGTTTTGGTCCTGAAGAGTTGCCGATTGATACTCCGCGAATCCTCTTGTGCAAAACAAACAGCGGCCAGGACTGGCCGCTTGCTCGGGTCGTTCGGATGGGGATGACCGCTTTCGTCAATGAAGACAAGCATCGAGTTGAGTCTATCCCGCTACCACCTAGGTGTCAACGCGGCTGTCTCCCTGCCGCATAAGGCGACAGGCCATTCCATTGTGAAGCATTGCACATTCCGGTATACTGTGATAGAGTTCACGCTTGGACAGGGACGGCGGCCTCCACTGTCGGGGCCTGTAGATCATGTCCGTGTTCCAGAGGAGGGAATGTGAGGCAGGCTTGGGTTCTGACCATTGTAGTATTGCTGACTGCCGCCATAGCATTGGCGTGCGGCGGCGGGGGAGGCGCAGACCCCACCAACACCAGTGCACCCACGGCGACCAGCGCTCCCACTGCTACCACGCCGCCTGCTGCGGAGCCAACCGCAGCGCCTGCCACCGAGCCGGCGTCATCCGGCGGCACCACTGCCACCGGTGAAGGCGACCCGGAGGTCGGCAAGGAAATTGCCACCAATCAGGGATGCATCGCCTGCCACAGCTGGGATGGCTCCGAGATAGTCGGCCCCACCTGGAAGGGACTGTGGGGGACTACCAGACAGTTCGAGGACGGCGGCAGCGCGATTGTGGACGAGGCCTTCGTGACGGAGTCCATCCGGGAGCCAAACCTGCGGATCGAAGTCGGCTTCCCTCCTGACACCATGCCCGTTCTTCCTCTCACCGACCAGGAGGTCCAGCACATCATCGCTCTGATCAAGTCGCTGCAGTAGGCTCAAACCTGCCTTCGGGACGAAGAGCGCCCTGAAGGCTGCTAGCTCGGATCAAACGCCTCGCCGCTCACCCCGTGGGCGGCGAGGTTTATTACGCCCGCCATGTAGCCCGCACCGAAGCCGTTGTCTATGTTCACCACCGCGATGCCCGGGCTGCAGGCGTTCAGCATCGCCAGCAGAGCGGCCAGCCCACCGAAGTTGGCTCCGTATCCGACGCTCGTGGGCACGGCGATGACCGGCGCCGATACCAGCCCGCCAACGAGGCTGGGCAGAGCGCCCTCCATGCCCGCCACCGCCACGATGACTCTTGCCTCGTGGAGCAGAGGCAAACGCTCCAGCAAACGGTGGACGCCGGCAACGCCCACGTCCCACAGCCGCTCTACGCCGTTGCCCATGACCTCAGCGGTGACCGCCGCCTCCTCCGCCACCGGCAGGTCCGACGTGCCTGCGGCAACCACCAGCACGCCCGGGCGCGGCGGCTCGGACGGCTCCGGTCCGGCGACTATGACGCGCGCCATATCGTTGTAGCGGGCTTCCGGCACGGCCAGCCGGACCGACTCGAACGCCTCCTGCGATGCGCGCGTGATGAGCACGCGAGACGACGCTCCGGCCAGCCGCAGCGCGATCTCGGCGAGCTGTTCGTTGGTCTTGCCAGGCGCGTAGACCACCTCCGGGAAGCCGGTGCGCAGCTCGCGGTGGTGGTCCACCTTGGCGAAGTCCAGGTCCTCGAACGGGAGAGTGCGGAGCCTGCCCATCGCATCCGGGACGCTCAGGCTGCCCTGCTGCACCTGCTGCAGGATGTGCTCCAGTTGCTGCTTGTCGATGTCGGCCTCCGCTTACCGGCGCGATCTAGCTGGTGTCGAGGCCTCCGCGCCGATCGGTGTTCGTCACGTGCATTGTACTACGATTCGCTTCTGCCGCACCTGCGTGATTTGCGCCTTGGCGGTGGTGCGCTTATCATTGTGCCGGGAGGAGCCGTGAAGCACTGCAGGTTCATCGTTGACGCCAACGTGGGGCGACTCGCAAGGTGGCTTAGGATCATGGGCTACGACGCCCTGTTCCTCCCCGGCGTTGAGGACGCAGACCTGGTGAGGCTGGCCCTTGCGGAAGGCCGCGCGATCCTGACGAGGGACAGGCTCGTGATGCGGCGCCGCGCTATCGCCTCGGGGCGGGTGAGCGCGCTGCTCATCAGCGGCGACCGGCTCAGCGAGCAGCTGCGGCAGGCGGTCGAGGCATACGGGCTGGATGCATCGGGTGGATTCTCGCGCTGTGTGGAGTGCAACGAGCCCCTGCTGGCCGTGGAGCGGGAGTCGGCGCGAGGCAGAGTGCCGGACTACGTGTTTGCCACGCAGGAGACATTCGTGGAGTGTCCGTCCTGCACGCGGCTGTACTGGCGCGGCACGCACTGGCGCAACATGGTCAGCGAGCTAGCGACGGTGGGAGGCGACCGGAGTTGAGCAGAACCGCAGCATTCGTATACCACGATCGCCTCTCCCGCCATGTGCTTCGCGATGAACACGTGATGGTGCCCACTCGCCTGCGCTACACGTACGAGCTTCTTGAGTCGTACGGGGCATTTGATATGCCCAACGCCGTGCTTGTGGAGCCGCGGCAGGCGACGGTGGAGGAGCTTCTCACGTTTCACACCCGCGAGTACGTGGACTCCGTACGTGGTCTGAGCGGCGGTGAGGACTGGCCAAACGCCGCCGCCTACGGCTTCAGCGAACACGGAGACAATCCCGTGTATCCGGGCATGTACGAGGCCGGTCTCTGGTCAACGGGCGCGTCGCTGACGGCCGCCGAGATGCTTGCCGACGGCAGGGTGGACGTGGCGTTCAACTGCTCCGGCGGTCTTCACCACGCCATGCCGGGCAGGGCGTCCGGCTTCTGCATCTTCAACGACCCGGTTATCGCTATCAATGCCCTGCTGGAGCGAGGACTGCGCGTGGCCTACGTGGACATCGACGCGCACCACGGCGACGGCGTTCAGAGCGCCTTCTACGACTCTGATCGCGTGCTCACCGTCTCTATGCACGAGTCTGGCTCCTATCTCTTCCCCGGCACGGGATTCGTGGAGGAGGTGGGGGAGGGCAGCGGCCGCGGCTTCTCCGTCAACGTTCCGCTCTTTCCCTACACCGGTGATGAGACGTACCTGTGGGCCCTGCAAGAGGCGGTCGTTCCGGTAGTGGAGGCGTTCAAGCCGGACGTGCTGGCGACTCAGCTCGGCATGGACCCGTACTTCCGAGATCCCATCACGCACCTGGGTCTCACCGTACAGGGCCACGCGCGGATGGTGGAGGAGCTAGGGCGGCTCTGCCCGCGATGGCTGGCCTTTGGCGGCGGCGGTTACGACGTGTCCGCAGTTGCGCGCGGCTGGACGCTGGACTACGGCGTGATGCTGGAAACGGAGTGGCCGGACGAGATACCGGAGTCCTACCGCGAGCGATACGGCCTGACCGCGCTGCGGGACGCGCAGGGGCCGTCCGTGGACGCAGCAGTGGTGGAGAACGGGCGGCGCTTCGCCGAGAGGACTGTGCGGGAGATCGAGAGGCTCATCTTCCCGGCGCACGGGCTGTAGCGCGTCGTGAGCAGGAAGGGTAGAGCGGTAGCGGCCTACTCTGGGCTGCCGCTGCCGGGCTGGGTTTCCGAGTCTTCCCTGCCGTAGCCCTCCAGATAGCGGAACAGGTCGCTATCAGAGGATAGCACCAGCGTGGTCTCCTCGTTCAGGAAGTTGGCGTAGGCCTCCAGGCTCCGCCGGAATGCGAAGAACTCCAGCGCCTCTGACAGCGCTGCGATGTCTAGAGGCTCCAGTGCGCCTTCTCCCGCTGCTCTCAGGCCGCGGAGCGCATTGGCCCGCTCGAAGCCGAGAGCCTCTTCAAGTGCTGCGAAGTCCGCGTCAGACATGCTCTGCATGGCATCGATGACTTCCGCGAGCGCTCCCGCTCCGAGGATGTTTCCGGCCCTGAGCTGCGCCTCCGTGCTGCCGGACAGGAGGTCGTCGTTCACCTCGTTGAGCTGGTCAAGCACGGACGGCTCCAGCGATTCGAGCGCGTCCAGGGCGTCCAGCGCGGCGGGCGAGAGGGCGGAAGTGCCCAGCACCCGGGCGAATATCTGGACGGCCTGTGCTTCACCCTCACCGGAGAGGATGTTGGCGTCCCGCTCGGCTTCAACGCGGATTACGCGCACCCTGCGGTTGACGTCGGCGGTGATGGTGAGGAACTGCTCTTCACCTTCGGCTCGGAGGCGCTGCGCCTGGACCGACCGCTCGGAGCGCATCCTGTCGAACACGCTGGCCTCCGCCGCGGCGGGGAAGTCGGCGCGCTTGATGCGAATGTCCACCACCTGGACTCCCCACTGCTGGTTCTGGGTGTCTTCCTTCACGCTGTTCAGGGCCAGCTGCATCATGGCCTCGCGGCTGGGGACGCCCGCATCAGTCTGCCTGGGCCTCACGAGGATGGTGCCGTCGTCCTGGGTGATGGGGTCTCCGCCAATGATGTCACGCCTGTCGCGCACACCGACCTCGTCTCGTATGGCAGACACGGCCAGGTCGCCTATGCGACGGTTCGCGTTGGTCTCATCCCTCAGGCTCTCGAGGAAGAGCGTGGGGTCTGTGATCTTGTAGCGTACGTAGGCGTCGATCTCAAGGAACTGGCTGTCCCTGTCGGGCATGGATGCCACGGGTACGTCGATGCGGAGCAGCCTCCTGTCGAAGCGCACCACAGTCTCTATCGGCGACTTGAACTTCAACCCTGGGGTGAGTACCTCTCGCTGCACCTGTCCGAATTGGGTGATGACGGCGTACTCGCGCTCATCTACGGTGTAGGCGACACCATATCCCGCGGCCTGTGCCAGCACGGCCACCAGGGCTGCAATCAGAATCAGTATGCCGAGTATTCTCAACATGGCTACGGCGTTCCATCCTCTGTCAGCGGCAGGAATTGCAGAAGGTTGCCGCTGGTGTCCTCAGTCAGCACGAACTTGGTGAGGTCTGGCAGGATGCTCTCCATGGCCTCAAGGTAAAGTCGCTGTCGGGTGACGTCCGGGGCGCTCAGGTACTCGTTCAGCACGGAGCGGAAGCGGTTGACTTCACCGGTTGCTCTGGCGATGCGCTCCGTCTTGAAGGCCTCCGCGGCCTGTACCACCTGCGCGGCGTCACCCTCTGCTCTGGGGATGCGGTCCTGCTCGAATGCCCTGGCCTCGTTGATGCGGCTCTCCCTGTCCACGCGTGCGTTCACCACGTCGTCGAACGCGGCGCGCACCTGGTCAGGCGGGCGGGTGGTCTGGAGTGCCACGGTGTTGACCTGGATGCCGGTCTCGTAGAGGTCCAGAATCTTCTGGAGCTCCTCCCTGGTCTCTGCCTCGACTGCCGGCCTGTTGAGCACCAGGATGTCGTCGATGCTGCGCTGTCCCACCACCTGGCGAAGCGCGGCCTCCGTGGCGTCCTTGAGCGTGCGACCCTCCGGGTTGCCCTGCTCGATGCCGCGGAGCACTTCGCCCGGGTCGTCCACGCGGAAGAGGTAGCTTTCGAGGTTCGAGATCTGGTACTGGATCACCATCTGAACGTTGACGATGTTCAGGTCGCCGGTGATCATGAGGGCTTCAACGGCCTGATCGGTCGCCGTGCCGGTTGTGGTGGTCAGGAAGCCGAGCTCCATGTTGCGCGTGACGTCCACGTCAACGATGGTGCGTGCGCCAATGGGAAACGGGAAGTACCAGTGAAGGCCTGGGCCCTCAGTGCTCTGGAAGTCGCCGAAGAACTGGAGTGCTGCGCGCTCTCGGGGGCCGACCTGGTAGAGTCCGCTGGCAAGCCATGCGATCGAAAGGAGCACCAGCACGCCGAGGATGATGAGCCGGACACCGCCTCCGCCGAGGCGATTGATTATGTTGCTGAATCCGGAGCCGATGCCCCGGAGGACCTCTTCAACCTGTACCTCGGGCCGCTGACGCTGGCCGCCTGGTTCGAACATACTTGTGTCGCTCTGTCTTTCCTGCGCCCTTCATGCCGGAACAGGGCGCTCCGTTAGCAATCTGGACAATAATACCACAAAATCTGAATTGTCCCAACAGCGCCGTCGCTCGGGCGCGACGCCTTGCCTAAGCTCCTCCGGCGGCGCCCGCCACGCT
Organism: Dehalococcoidia bacterium; assembly: GCA_034423135.1. Classification (GTDB taxonomy): domain Bacteria; phylum Chloroflexota; class Dehalococcoidia; order Lucifugimonadales; family UBA2985; genus JAPPHY01. The sequence goes on from DAOUJC010000007.1 coordinate 129,814, forward strand.
GGGCGAGTAGGTCGCGCTGTGCAGCCTGCTCTTGCGGCGGTCCAGCGAGCGATACACCTTCAGGTAGTCCATCATGTAGCGCGTTATCAGGAACCGCTTCCGCACCAGCTCCCGCCCCTGCATTCCAAGCCGGTCGGCCTTTTCCGGGTTCTGCAGCAGGTGGCTCGTCCACTGAGCGCACTCCTCAGGTGAGCTGACCAGGTAGCCGGTCTTGCCGTGAAGCACCTGGAGCGGGATGCCGCCCGCCCTTCCGCCCACGACCGGCCGGCCCTTCCACAGCGCCTCCGAAACCGCGAGGCCGAAGCCCTCTCGCAGCGACTTCTGGAGCACGACCTGCGCACCGGTCTGAAATGCGTTCACCTCCCGGTCGCCAATGCCGTTCAGGATGTTGGGCAGGATGTGAACGTCCTGTTCATCACCGGCCGAGGCCTTAACCTGGTCCAGATAGGCCCAACCCTCCGGGTCGTCGTCGGCGATGGCCACGAGGAACACGAGTTGCAGTTCGGGAATGCTCGGCTTGATCATCTGGTAGGACTCGAGCACGCCGAGCGGGTCCTTCCATGCGTCCATGCGCGAGGCCTGAAGCATGATCGGCCTGTCCGGGTCAACGTTGAAGCGCGTGAGCACCTGGCGGATTGTGTCTTCGGATACGGGGACGTTCTTCTCGCTGAGCGGGTCTATGGCCGGAGCGATCACGCGGATGCGCGGCCCGGCCAGGTCGCGCTTGACGAATTCCTTGAGAGTGAATATGGCCGTGCCGTAGTCGTGCAGGTGGGGTAGCAGCAGGCTCCAGGCCTCTTGTTGGGCGTTGGTGGTATCGATGTGGCAGCGCCAGATCCACTTGGAGCCGTCTGCAACAGCCCCGGCCTGCTTCAGGTAGTGCAGCACTCCGGCGGGCTGCGGGTCATGAACTACTACGAAGTCGTAGTCGCCCTCCATGACCTCGGCTGTGCGCTGGTTGTAGTGTTCCCACGTCGCCCACGTCTCCGGCGTCCACTCCATCTGCATGCCCTGCAGGCTGTTGTGCAGGGCCTTGGTGACTTGGTAGAACTCGCCGCTGCCTTCCATGATTTGCCATTCGGTCGAAATGCCGACGTCGTTCATGAGGGGCACCAGGGACGAGAGGATCTCGGCGACTCCACCGCCGCGCGCCGTGGCGTTGATGTGGAGCATGCGCGCGCCGCGCAGGGGTTCGACGAGCCGGTAGATTTCGTCAATGGCTTCGTCGCCGACAAGCGGCCGGTAGTCCTCGAAGGACTTGGGAGATGTGGCAACCTGGGTCAGCATCGTGACTCCTTCCTAAGACGTTGCCGGTCCCGCAGGAAAGACGGCAACTTCGTCGCACCTGGACCAGAGGCTAGTAGGGAGAGGCTCCATTGAGGTTTCACCGGCTCCGTAGCGCGCTGCCTGACAATAAATAATCCCGAGCCCCCGGTTGAGGGACTCGGGTGAGACGCATCCCGCATTGAAGTCGCGGGTCACTTAGAGGCGCCGGGGCAGTGAAGCATTCCGCGCAAGATGCTAAGGCCGGATAGAGGTGCTTGTCAATAGCCCCGACGCTGATTGTAGGAGGTTGCCGCTTCAAGGTCTGGGAAATGTGGTGTGCTATCATGCGGGGGAGCGCTGTGCCGCACCAGCCCGGCAAACGGGCACGAGTCGCCACGAGTGGAGCGGCTGGCAGCGGCGACAGCGCGAGGAGGCCGCCACTTGATTCCGCTTTCGGACCCCGAGGTCCCACGTCACGGAACGCCATACGTCACGATGGCGCTGATCCTCGTCAACGCCCTGGTGTTCCTGTATGAGCTTCTGCTTGGCAGCTTCGGTCAGACGCTCCTCTACCACGAGTGGGGGCTCATCCCCGCGAGGATGACGCAGGGACTGGCGGAGTTTGGGGCGGTGTGCGACGGGACCGTGTATCGCACACTCTCAGGCAGGCTGGCATGCGAGGGGACGGTGGTAGCTCTGGAGGCGCCGCATCATCCGTGGTTGACCGTGTTCACCTCCATGTTCATCCACGGCGGACTCATGCACATCGGCGGCAACATGCTGTACCTGTGGGTCTTCGGCGACAACATGGAGGACAGGATGGGTCACGCCGGATTCCTGGCGTTCTACCTGGCCTGCGGCGTGGCGGCGGCCTGGGCCCAGATTGCCATAAACTCCGACAGCACCGTGCCGATGGTCGGAGCCAGCGGCGCGATCGCGGGTGTTCTCGGCGCGTACATCATGTTCTACCCGTACCACCGTATCAATACGTTGGTGGTCGCCTACTTCATCATGGTGATCCGCGTGCCGGCGCTGTTCCTGCTGGGGTTCTGGTTCGTGCTGCAGAACATCCTGCCCGCGCTTGGCTCGCTCGGCTCAACGGGCGGCGGTGTGGCGTACTGGGCGCACGTCGGCGGGTTTGTGGCGGGCGCTGCGGCGTGTGCGCTGTACCTGAAGGCGACAGGGCAGGAGGTGTGGCCGGACCTTCGCCGGATGCCGTGGCGATGGTCTAGGTGGTAGCGGCGCCTGGGCTGCCTAGAAACACCAAGAGAAGCACCTGGCCGACCAGCACTACGACCAGGAACCGAATCTCCTCCATCTCCAACGGCACGCGAACGGCGCGGTCGCCGTGGAGGCTCGTCCAGTACGCATTCAGGGTCTTCTGCGCTCGCGCCATCAGCGTGGTGACCAGGGCCAACCCGATGATCGACATGAGCAAGATAGTCATGGGGTCTTGCTGGTTTCCCGAGACCAGGGCGAGCAGCCAGTAGAGGGACATGACGGTCACGCCCAGCATCGGCGGCATGAGGGACTCAACCTCCCTCTTCTGTGCAAGCTCCTGAATCACCGACAGGTGTCGGTGAAGGCGGAACAGCCCGTAAACGGGCACGAACATTGTTGCGGCATGCCAGACGGGATAGTGAACGTCGCCGGTCTCCGGCTGCAGCTGCTTCCACGTCCTGTACAGCCAGTAGAGGATGTAAACGCCGGACGTGACGATTGACAGGACGACGATGCGGACGGTGCTGATCCGGAGGGCGTAGCCTTCAGTCAGCAGAGGCTGGCCGGGAGCAGACTCGCCCGACTCCTGCGGCGGCACGAAGTTCTGATTCTCGCTGCCGATGCAGTCGTGGGCGTCGGCCGGGTTCACCTCGCCGCACTTGGCACTGTCCTTCTCTTCCATCGCTAGTCCCTTGACATTAGTCTGAGCGCGACCCTGCGCCGGTACGGCAGGGGAGCCGCGCGCTCAGGACATGAGTCCTCTGTCCTTCAGGCTGACGAAGCCCCGCTCGGCAACGACCACGTGGTCGAGCACCTCGATCTCCAGCACCCTGCCGGCCTCGACGAGCTGCCGAGTGACCCGCACGTCGTCGCTGCTTGGCGTGGGGTCGCCGGAGGGATGGTTGTGCACGATGATGATGGAGGGTGCGTTGGAGCGCACGGCTTCCCGGAATACCTCGCTGGAGCGCACAACCGCCGAGCCGACGTTGCCCTTGTAGACCTCCTCCGTGGAGACCACTTGGTTCCTGGTGTTCAGAACCAGCACCCGCAGGTGCTCCTGCGCCAGGAATGCCATTTCAGCCAGCACCAGGTCTGCCACGTTCTGCGGGCTCTGAATGGTGGGCCGGTCGATCTCCGGCACTGTCAGCAGCCGCCTTCCCAGCTCAAGTGCTGCCTGCAGTTCCGCTGCTTTCGCATCGCCGAATCCGCGAACGTTCTTCAGGTCTTCGAAGCTGGCGCGGGCCAAACCGGACAGCCCCTTGAACTGGAACAGCAGGCGAGTGCTCAGGCTGAGCACGCTCTCGGACTTGAGGCCGGTGCGCAGAATGATGGCCAGAAGCTCGGCGTTGCTCAGGCGGGACGCGCCGTAGTTGCGGAGCCGCTCCCTGGGTCTCTCGCCGGCGGGGAGATCACGGATTCTGGTCTCGTATCCCGGCTCTCCGTTCTCGTTGGTCATTCAATCGGCGCTTTGGCTGCCGAGCTCTCCAATCCCTCGCGTTCCGCCTCATGGCAGCGGGCGCAGACGAACGAGTCTCGCTGTTGTGTGGCGACGCTGTGAGGCACGTTGCGGGTGCGACCGCATGCGGTGCAGGGGACAGGCTGCAACGGCTCAACTACCGCGCGAGGCTCGGATGAGTGACCCCGGAAGCCGCGGTAGCCGGGATCCATGCGGCGCATCGCCTCGTAGCGCTCCCTGTCCCTGCGACGACTCATGGCTGTTGACGCCACCGTTTCCTCATTGAATGCGTGTCAGCCCTGAACCTTCTCCGTCGCAACAGAGAAGGCGGCTGCGGCAGTCTGTCCGGTTGGAGACTGTTGCACAATCCCAAGTCCCTTCCCCCATCTGCGGGGGAAGGCTGGAGCCTGCACCGCACTTGATGCGGTGATGGGGGGGAGAAAGGCGTGTCCGCTTACGGTTCACCCCCCATCTCAATCTTCCCCCATCAAGGGGGAAGAGGCTTTGGCAGGGGCCGCTACTGCACCGCCACTACGGCGCCGGCCTCTTCCAGCTTGGCCTTGATCTGCTCCGCGTCCTCCTTGGAGATGCCCTCCTTCACCGCCTGCGGCGCGCTCTCCACCAGGTCCTTGGCCTCCTTGAGGCCCAGGGTGGTCACTTCGCGCACGCCCTTGATGACGTTGATCTTGTTGGGGCCGATCTCCCTGAGGACCACGTCGAACTCGGTCTTCTCCTCTGCGTCGGAGGCGGCTACGGCCTGTACGCCTGCGACGGGGGCCGCGGCGATTGCCATGGGCGCAGCTGCGCTCACGCCGAACTCCTCCTCAAGCATCTTGACGAGCTCCGCCAGCTCCAGCACTGACATGCCCTTCACTGCCTCTAGTACCTGGTCCTTGTCCATGCTCTCATCCTCCTCGATGACTTGTGTGTGGGAATTGCAGACTTGCTAGGCGGGGTCGTCCGACTCCGAGGCGTCGGATGACTCCGTCTCTGAATCCTCATCGGCAGCGTCACCGGTTTCCTCGGCTGGTTCTTCCGGTGCCTCTGCGACTGGTTCATCCGCAGCCGTGTCAGTTGCCTCGGCAACGGCCTCCTCCGCAGTGGTCTCGGCAGCCTCGGCGACGGGCTGCTCCTCCGAAACCTCAGCGGCCGGTGCGCCGCCGCCCTGCTCAGAGGCTCGTTGCAGCACCGTGACCAGGCCGCGCAGGGGCGCGCTGAGCACCGTGGCCAGACCGGCTATGGGCGCCTGCATTTGACCGAGCAGCCGTGCGAGGAGCTCGTCCCTTGGAGGCAGCGTCGCGAGGCTGACCACCTGGTCTGCGCTCAGCACCTGCCCGTCCATCACCGCGCCGTGAATGACCAAGGGCAGGCGGCTGGTGGTGATGTAGGTATTGAGGCCCTTGGCCGCATCCGTAGCCTCCCCGTAGCCGAATGCCATGGCTGTTGGGCCGAGCAAGACGCGTTCCACGCCCTCGTTGCCCAGCTCGGACGCGGCGCGCAGGGCAAGCGTGTTCTTGATGACGCGGTACTCGATACCCTGCTCCCGCATTCGCGCTCGCAGGTCGGTCATGTTGGACGCGGACATGCCGTGGTAGCCGGTCGCAATGGCTATTGAGCTCCGGCTGAGCCGGGACTTGATGTCCTCTACCTGGCTTTCCTTCTTTGGCGTTGGCATTGCGCTCCTCTAAACGATCGAGGCTCCCCGGGCCGGAACACCGGGGAGCCTCGCAGTTGTGGCTGCGTTCAGCTTTCCCTCTGTCCTGCCTCGGCGGGTCCGTCTTACAGATTATGGCCCTGGGGCCGCCCGCTTTCTACGGCAAATCTGTGCCGCTAGTTGTTCATCGCCAGCAATCTTGGGACGTCCAGCCTGATGCTGGGCCCCATGGTGGTGGTGATGTAAGCCGTCCTGATGAACTGCCCCTTGACCGCGGAGGGGCGTGCCCTGACCACGGTGTCAACGAGGGAGTTCATGTTCTCCATGAGCATCTGCTTTTCGAAGCTGACCTTGCCCAAGGGCGCGTGGATTATGCCGGACCTGTCCAGCCGGAACTCGATGCGGCCCTGCTTGGCCTCCTGCACGGCCCGCCCGAAGTCCTGCGGCTGCACGACGGTGCCTGCGCGCGGGTTGGGCATCAGCCCGCGGCGGCCAAGCACGCGGCCCAGCCGTCCGATCTTGCCCATCATGTCCGGGGTGGCGATGGCAACGTCGAACTCCAGCCAGCCGCCCTCGATGCGCTGGATCACGTCGTCGTCACCGACGTGGTCTGCGCCGGCCTGACGGGCTGCCGTCGCGGCCTCGCCCGTGGCGAACACCAGCACGCGCACCTCCTTGCCGAGGCCGTGGGGCAGAAGCGCCACTCCGCGGATCAGCTGGTCGGCGTGGCGAGGATCCGAGCCGGTGCGGAGGTGGATCTCCAGCGTCTCGTCGAACTTGGCCCTGGCCGTCTCCTTCGCGAGGTCAACCGCCTCGTCCGGCGAGTAGTTGCGGTTCTTGTCGACAGCCTTGAGGGCTTCCTGGTGATGCTTGCCTTGCTTTGCCATGCTACTGCTTCCTTGACTGGACTAGTCGGCCACCTGAACGCCCATGCTGCGAGCGGTGCCTTCGATGATCTTCATTGCGGCCTCAAGGTCGGGGGCGTTGAGGTCCGCCAGCTTGGTCTGGGCGATCTCTCTCACGGAGTCCCTGGAGATGCTTCCCACGGACTCGGTGCTGGCGGTCGAGCTGCCCTTATCGATGCCCGCCGACCTGCGTATGAGGTCGGACGCAGGGGGCGTGCGGGTCACGAAGGTGAACGACCTGTCCTCGAATACCGTGATGTGGACGGGCACAATGGAGCCCTCACGCGTGGAGGTCTGCTCGTTGTACTCCTTGACGAACGCCATGATGTTGACGCCGTGCTGGCCCAGCGCGGGCCCAACGGGCGGCGCTGGTGTGGCCTTGCCGGCGGCGATCTGGAGCTTGACTACTGCGCGAACTTTCTTGGCCATTCCCGGTCTCCTACAGCTTCTCCACCTGGAGGAAGTCGAGCTCCACGGGTGTCTCACGGCCGAAGAAGGAAACCAGGACGCTCATCTTGCCCCTGTCAGTCATCACCGTGTCCACAATGCCGATGAAGTCCGTGAACGGGCCGTCGGTGATGCGTACGCTCTGGCCGGTGGTGAACCCAACCTTGACCCTGGGGGCCTCCGACTCCATCTGCTTCAGGATGCGGTCAACCTCCCGCTCCTCCAGGGGCACGGGCTTTGGCCTGCGCTCCCTCTCGTCCTCCGCGGAAACGAAGCCAGTCACGCCTGGCGTGTTGCGCACCACGTGCCAGCTGTCGTCGTCCATCTCCATCTGGACCAGGATGTAGCCTGGGAACACCTTGCGGCGCACCGAGCGGCGGCGTCCGCCCTTGATCTCGATCTCTTCCTCGGTGGGGACCACCACGTTGAATATCCGGTCGTGGAAGTCCATGGACTCCACCCGCTGGGTCAGGTTCTTCTTGACGCGCTCCTCCTGACCGGAGTAGGTGTGAATGATGTACCAGCGACCTCTTTCGTCGCGTACAGTGGTTATTTCAGCTTCCATGACGATTGTCGACCCCTTCTATATCAGGAACCTGAACAGTCTTCCGAAGCCCATGTCCACGGCGCCCAACAGCACTCCAACGAACACGGATATGATGATGACCAGAATGGTCAGCCGCGTTGTCTGCTCCCGCGTGGGCCACACGACGCGCCTGAGCTCTCCGACTGTCTCGCGGAAGAACTGAATGCCGCCGGCGCCGCGGCGCGCTGAGTCCGCGCCGCCCGCGCGCAGGGAGCGACCGGCTGGTACGCGGGCCATGACTGCTACCTGGTCTCTCTGTGCGTCCTGTGCGACCGGCAGCGAGCGCAGTACTTGGTGAGCTCCAGGCGCTGCGGATCGCTGCGCTGGTTCTTCACCGTCGTGTAGTTGCGCTCGCGGCAGTCACTGCACGCCAGGGTGATGATAGGTCTGACTTCGCCTCTTCGCTTGGCCATGTTGCTAGTCCTTGACCTCTGTGATTACGCCGGAACCCACGGTGCGGCCGCCCTCCCGGATGGCAAAGCGGAGCTGCTCCTCAAGGGCAACCGGGCTGATCAGCTTGATCTGCATGGTGACGTTGTCGCCGGGCATGACCATCTCCACGCCCTCGGGCAGGTAGATCTCGCCGGTGACGTCCGTCGTGCGGATGTAGAACTGGGGCTTGTAGCCGTTGAAGAACGGCGTGTGCCGGCCACCCTCGTCGCGGCCCAGCACGTAGACCTCCGCGCTGGCCTCGGTCCTGGCCCTCATGGAGCCGACCTTGGCGAGCACCTGGCCGCGCTCGATGTCCGTGCGTTCCACGCCGCGGAGCAGGCAGCCGACGGCGTCGCCCGGCTCGCCCTCGTCCAGGGTCTTGTGGAACATCTCGACGCCGGTGACCACGATCCTGCGCGGCTCGCCGAATCCGACGACCTCGACCTCGTCACCGGTCTTGACCACTCCGCGCTCCACGCGGCCGGTGACCACGGTGCCGCGGCCCTTGATGCCGAACACGTCCTCAACCGGCATGAGGAATGGGAGGTCCTTGGGACGCTGCGGGACCGGGATGTAGTCGTCCACGGCCTGCATCAGGTCTATTATGCTCTGCGTCCACTCGGAGTCGGGGTTGCCCTCGTCCTCCAGTGCCTTGAGGGCGCTGACGCGAACGATGGGAATGTCGTCGCCGGGGAAGCCGTAGCTGCTGAGCAGGTCGCGAAGCTCAAGCTCCACTAGCTCCAGGAGCTCCGGGTCGTCCATGGCGTCCACCTTGTTGAGGGCGACGACGATGCTGGGCACCTGCACCTGGCGAGCCAGGAGGATGTGCTCACGGGTCTGCGGCATGGGGCCGTCCGGTGCGCTGACCACCAGGATCGCGCCGTCCATCTGCGCGGCGCCGGTGATCATGTTCTTGATGTAGTCGGCGTGGCCGGGGCAGTCCACGTGTGCGTAGTGCCTGTTGGGCGTCTCGTACTCCACGTGCTGGATGGCGATGGTCACGCCGCGAGCCTTCTCCTCCGGTGCGTTGTCGATGGAGTCGAAGCTGCGAAAGGCGGTGTCACCCAAGCCCTGCTTGTTCAGGACCATGGTGATCGCCGACGTGAGGGTGGTCTTGCCGTGATCAACGTGGCCTATTGTTCCCACGTTAAGGTGGGGCTTTGTTCGCTCAAACCTCCTCTTTGCCATTCCTCTGATTACCTCCTTACATTTGCCCGTCTTGCGTGGAGCCCACAACCGGAGTCGAACCGGTGACCCCGTTCTTACCAAGAACGTGCTCTACCTCTGAGCTATGTGGGCTTTTCGCTTTTCGATTTCCTTGCTTGCCTTCTGTCTGGTGGAGGGGGTAGGATTCGAACCTACGAAGCCCTTCCGGGCGCCAGATTTACAGTCTGGTGGTATTAGCCGCTCACCCACCCCTCCTCGTGCGTTAGTTTATCATTCGTGCGGGGGCCGGCCAAGACCCCCATTCCCTGTTCCACCTCCGCGCGTGTCGTTTCCGGTTACAGCCCGAGAGGGGATTCGAACCCGCTAACCTACCGATTACAAATCGGTTGCGCTGCCCTTGCGCCACTCGGGCATTTTGTGCTGGCATAAGAACGCAACTTCCCCGGAGGGAAGCTGCACTCAATGATAGCACAACCGGCCTCGATTAGCCACAGCCTGAGCCGTAACGAACGGACTATAAGGGTATGGCGGGCTGAAAGTCAATATTTTGGGGCATGAATTCCGCCACGAAATCCCTTCAGACTGCGGGAATCGTTGCGCGTCCTTGGCTGGGCCTCAGCCGCCCAGGTTGGACAGGATCGTCGATACCGACGGCCTGTCTCCCTTTGACCTGCCGACGTACTTCCAAAGGATTTCGCCATTCAGGTCGACGATGAAGGTTGCAGGCGATGCCTCGCTGTCACCCTGCAGGTTGTAGACCCCGTATGAACTCGGGACCTGTGCCGACAGGTCGTACAGGACTGGGAACGGAATCTCCAGACCCGTCACTGCGAACCCCGCATCGCTGAGGTTGTCCACGCTGATTGCCAGCACCTCCGCGTTCAACCCCTGGATCTGTCCGTATACATCTTTCAGCTCGCCGAGCTGAGCTCTGCAGAACGGTCACCAGAACCCTCTGTAGAACACGACCACAACTTGCCTGTCACCTCTGTATGACAGCAGCGAGTGAGACGACCCGGTTGCGGAAGGCAGGCTGAAGTTCGGCGCCAGGTCTCCCACGTTTGTGCCGATGGTGCGAGCCGGCGTAGGCGTGGCAGTTGGCGGGGGCACAGGTGTCGCAGTCGGCGCAGGCACAGGCGTCGCAGTTGGGGCAGGCACGGGAGTCGCGGTTGGCGGGGGCACAGGCGTCGCAGTCGGCGCGGGCACAGGCGTTGCGGTTGGCGCAGGCCTGGGCGTCGCAGTTGGCGCGGGCGGTCGTGTGGCCGTGGGTAGAGGCGTGGGGGAGGGAACGGCGGTTGCAGTCGGAGCAGGCGGCGCCGTTGGCTCTACGGTCGCGGTTGGCTCAGCCGTCGGCGTCGCGAATCGCAGTGGCGATGGCGTGGCCGTCGGGGCGTCGGTCGGAGGCGGCGTGTCAGTCGGAGAGGGCGTCGCTGTTGGAATGGGTGAGGAGGTCGGTGTCGGCATAGCCGTGGGCTGCGGCGTGTCCGTGGGCGCGAGCGTCGGCGACGGCTCGACGCGGGCCTCCGTGGGCGTGTTCACAGGCGGCACGGGCGTGTCCTCAGCGCCGCAGGCGGCGGCGGTCACTGCAAACAGGCCAAGCAGCAGGACTGCGAGTGTGCGCATGAATCAAGTAGGTGATTATCCCTTGACATCACGTACTCTTTGTGATAGGATCAAGCCATGAAGAGATACACAATCAAAGAGTTCAACGCCCAGTTTCCCGACGACGATGCCTGCCTTGAGTTCATCAAGAACGCTCGATGGCCTGACGGTATAACCTGCTCCAAGTGCGAGCGCATCACCAAGCACTTCCGCATCGCCGGTCGCAAGGTCTACAGCTGCGAGTTCTGCGGGAATCACGTCTCCCCAACCGCCGATACCATCTTCCACAAGTCGGCTACTCCGCTCCGGTCTTGGTTCCACGCCATGTTCCTCATGGCCTCCACTCGCACGGGCATATCCGCCAAGCAACTGGAACGACAGATCGGCGTCACCTACAAGACAGCGTGGAGGATGTTCAAACAGATTCGAACTCTCATGGCTCAGGACGACACGTTCCTGTTCGACCAGATTGAAGTTGATGAAACGTACATCGGTGGATATAGACCTGGCAAGCGTGGACGTGGAGCCGCAGGTAAGACCATCGTGGCCGGTATGGTACAGCGAGGCGGGAAGGCCGTCGCCAAGGTCGTGCCGGATGTAAAAGCCCGGACACTTCTCCCCATGATTGCCGAGTACGCCAGCCCACACGCCATCATCTACACCGACGACATGCCTAGCTACACCCGCTTGACCAGCCTGGGCTACTACCACGAAATCATCCAGCACAGCGCCAAGCAGTACGTGCTCGGAAACGTCCATACCAACAACGTGGAAGGGTTCTGGAGCAACGTCAAGCGTGGTATCGACGGCGTTCACCATGCGGTCAGTCCCAAGTACCTGCAAAGCTACATCGACTCCTACATCTACAGATTCAATCATCGGCACGACGAGACTCCGATGTTCGTTCAGCTTTTGGGGAAGGTCGCTTCTCTATAGGCTGAGCGGCCTTGGTTAATAGCTTCTCAAACGCCTTCTTGGTCAGGAACTCAGGGTTATCCTTTGGCTTAGTCATAGTTCACTCCCTTACAGACCCGAATCCTCCGTATTTGACATCCTCCACGGCGCATCCAACCTTGTGATAGGTAACTATCGCGTGGTGCTTAACGTCCCTACCTCCGAGAGCCTTGATTGTGAACTCTACACCATACCAATCCAATGCCTCATCCGAAGGCGAACTCCTTAGAGAGACCGGCACCTTTACCACCTCTACCGAATCAGGACGTATAGTCATTCCCCGTATTTCTTCCATTACCACGTCCTCAAACAATCCCCAACAAAGATAGTGTTCACTTCTCGTATCGACAGGTCCCATGCAGGCTGTCGCAAGAAGCAGGATCGCCGCTGCCAGTAAGGTAGTACCATATCGCTTCACTCGTGAGCCTCCCTTCAAGGAGACTCAGCACTCAGGTGGGCCTCCTCGCGTCGCTATGGACACCAGACCAACCCTGCCAGGTCATCTGCGCTTTAGACACAGCACCGCGAGGAGCAGCCCTCGATAAGGGCTGATGCCATTGCTTCGCTGTGCCTTCCTTAAAACGGTACAGGCAGATTGACCTTGGCAGGTGCTTCAAGTATATTTTGTCAAGGACTTTCAACGCAAGGCCCTTTCTCAGGGGAGGTTTATCGTGCATAACCACGACAAGCTAGACGGGCAGATTGCAGCGCTTGCAGTTGCCATCGGCGTCCTGCTCGACAAAGAGACGACGGAACAGCTTCTCTTCATCCTCAACGTCACAACCGACAGCGAGTCGGAGGAACTTGAAGACAGACTGACAAGCGAGGCAACTCGCTCGGCTTTCCGGGCTGCTCTGCGGCGTATCGTGGTAAGCTCCGCATACTACGATGCCGCAAGTGCAAGGCAGGTCGAAGATTGACTTGCGTTCCTCTACCTTGGTATATCCGCTCATACGTCTCCTTCCTCAATGACGCCTATACGTGCCGTTAGGGGATAGTCACCATCAAGTATACCATGCCATCTTGGTGCGCCATTCAGGAGTGGCGCGGTTCGTTCCCTTCCGCTCAAGTGGTTCGACAGGCTCACCATGAGCGGAAGTACACAGGTGCTCATTGGCCCTGTACGGTGTCGGGTGTGGCGGCGCCGGCGATCCGGGCGTGTCATGGCCTTGCCCATCACACCGGTGGCCGCTAGAATTGCCCGCGAGAGCCGGGCGCGTTCGGCGCAGGCCTCAAAGGGAGGTCATTCGCATGGCTGAGTCGCTGGGAGACCGGTACGCATCGCTGTTCGCATCCTACGCCCACGCCACGCGTTGGGAGCAGCTACCGGAGGCCACAGTCCACGAGATCAAGCGCCGAGTGCTCGACAGCATCGGCGTGGCGATGGCTGCGTACGACGAGGACGCACCATCGGCGGCCAGGGCTTATGCGCTCGAGCTGCCTCACGCCACAGGCGCTACGCTGTGGGGCACAGACGCCCGCGTTGCGCCGGAGGCCGCCTCGCTGGCCAACGGCGTGATGGTGCGATACCTGGACTTCAACGACACGTACCTCTCGCGGGAGCCGCTGCACCCCAGCGACGTCATTCCGGGCATGATGGCGCTCTGCCAGTGGCGGAACCGCCCACTGAGCGACATGATAGCCGGCGTTGCGGTGGCGTACGAGGTCGGCGTCGCCCTGTGCGACTCCGTGAGCCTTCGAGCGCGCGGATGGGACCACGTGAACTACATCGCCGTGGCCGCGGCGTGCGGCGCGGGGACTCTGCTGGGCCTCTCGCAGTCGCAGATCGAGCATGCCGTCTCGATAGCGACCGTGCCCCACGCGTCGATGCGCCAGACCAGGGCGGGCGAGCTCTCGATGTGGAAGGGGGCTGCGGCCTCCAACTCCACGCGCAACGCGGTATTCGCCGCGCTGCTGGCTGAGAAGGGATTCACCGGACCGTTCCAGCCGTTCCAGGGCGAAATGGGCTTCCTGCGGCAGCTTCTGAGAGTGGACGACTTCGACAGCGCGCCCTTCCGGCCGATGGAGGAAGGCGCTCCGCCGACCCGTATTCTGGACACGTACATCAAGAGGTGGCCGGTGGAGTATCACGCACAGAGCGCCGTGGACATCGCGGCTGACCTGAGGCAGCAGCTAGGATCCGCGGACTCGGCGAGCGCGGTGGAGTCCGTCCACATAGACACTTTCGGCGTCGCTTACGAGATTATCGCTATGGATCCGGAGAAGTGGGCTCCCAAAACTCGCGAGACAGCCGACCACTCCATGCCGTACATCGTGGCCGTCGCGCTGCTGGACGGCACGGTGAGCAGCGAGTCGTTCTCGGACGAGCGGCTGGCAGACCCGCGGGTGCGGTCGCTGCTGGACCGGACCACGCTGCGAATGGACCCGGAGCTGGACAAGGGATATCCGGAGGGCATACCCAATCGCATCACTATCACCACCGCCGACGGCCGCAAGCTGGTAGGCGAGCAGAGCTACCCGCGAGGCCACTACCACAACCCCATGACCGACGCGGAGGTTGAGGCCAAGCTGCTCTCGAACGTGGAGGGCCGCTGGAGCGAGGCGCAGTCGCGGCGCGTGATCGACTTGGTGTGGAGCCTGGAGCAGCAGCCAAGCCTGGATGCACTTCTTTCGGCGATGGCCGGCAACGTTGCCGGCTAGACTCTGGTAGGGGGTTGCCATGGTGACACCGCAGTACAGCCCGGGCCTTGAGGGCGTAATCTCCAACGTCACCCAGCTATCGTACCTGGACGTTGACGATGAGGTGATCCTGATACGCGGCTACGACCTGATCGACCTGGCGCGCAGCCTGAAGTACGTGGACGTGGCGCACCTAGTCATGTACGGCGAGTTGCCCGACGAAGCCGCATCACTCGCCCTGAACGACGCACTCATGTCGCAGTGCGAGCTGCCTGAGGACGCCTATCGCCTGCTGGAACTGCTGCCCAAGGAGACGGTGGTGATGGACGCCCTGCGTACGGGCATCTCGTTCCTGGCCGGCTACGAGGATCCGGACCTGCTGACGGACGCCTCGCGTGAGGCGAATCTGGCGAAGGGCGTCAGGCTGCTCGCGCGTGCCCCCGCGGTCGCGGTGAACGCCTACCGGGCGCTGAACGGCATGGACGTCGTGCGGCCGGATCCATCGCTGGGCTTCGCGGAGAACTTCCTGTACATGATTCGGGGAGTCCCGCCGGACGCGGAGTCGCTGGAGGGTTTCGACCGCATCCTCACGTGCTACGTAGAGCACGAAATGGCCAACTCCACCTTCGCGGCGCGTGTAATAGGCTCCACGCTTGCAGACGTGTACGGCGCGCTCACTGGCGCGGTGGCTTCGCTGAAGGGGCCGCTGCACGGCGGCGCAAACGAGGCCGCCATATCGATGCTGCTGGACATCTACCACAACGGCGGCGAGGCCGCGGCCGAGGAGTACGTGATGGATCAGCTACGGCAGCGGGCGCGCATCATGGGGTTCGGCCACCGCGTGTACATGCGACGCTACGACCCGCGCGCGCTGTTCCTGCGTGACTACATCGAGGCGCTGGCGGAACGCAGGCCGGAGGGGCGCGAGCTTCACGCCATCTATCGCACGGTGGAAGAGGTCATGCTCCGCGAACGGGGCCTGTACCCCAACGCCGACTACCCGATCGCGCTCCTCTTCTACCTGCTGGACATTCCCGTGCCGCTGGACACGCCGATATTCCAGTGCGCCCGCATAGCGGGGCTGGTGGCCCACGTGATAGAGCAGCAGGAGGACAACCGGCTGTTCAGGCCACGTGTGCAGTACGAGGGGCCGCGCGGCCTGCAGGCGTAGCCGAGATTCGTCTCCGAGAGCTACGCCGGACTGGAGCGCGAGGGCGCGCCTTCTCCAGAATTCGTATTCGCATCAGGGTGGGCGTGTTGAAAGTGGCGGCAGACTCCCACGCGGGTGTCGACGAGGCTGCTCACGTGCGCTTCCAGCTACGAACTACGCTTGACTATAGTTGGCGTTTGGCCTATGATTCAGTCGACTTCAACTAATCTGCAGCGGAGGTGAACTATGCCTAAGCAGTCCCCTGTTCCTGACGAGGTTGACAAGCCCTTTTGGGATGCCGCAAACGAGGACAGACTGGTCATCCAGTACTGCACAGACTGCAATATGTTGCAGCACCCGCCCGCTGCAACCTGCAACATCCCAGGGTGCGAGCCCGGCAACAATTTCGAGTGGAGAGAGATGAGCGGGCGCGGCAGGGTCTACGGCTACGGCGTCATGTATGACTGCCCCGTCACCATCCTGGCCGAGGACCAGCCCTTCAACATAGCAGTGGTTGAGCTGGAGGAAGACCCGGGCATCAAGATGCTCTCGCACCTGCCCGGCACGCCCGTGGACGACGTGCCCGTTGGCGCCCCCGTCCAGGTGGAGTTCGAGGTCACGCCCACCACCGGCCAGAAGGTGCCCGAGTGGCGCGTGGTCGGCTGACTACGACACCCTCGCACGATCCCCAACAGCAATAAAGGGAGGTGAGGTATGCCAACTCAGAATGCACCTGCATCAATGTACAGAAGCACTGAGGGGCTGGGTATCTGGGAGCACAAGGGCAAGGTGGCCGCCGTAGGCATAGGCCACTCTCCGACAGCGCGACGTTGGGACGAGACCACCGACACGAGCCTCGGAGCGTGGAGCATTCTTGCGCTGCGCAGGGCCATCGAGGACGCGGGCGTTAGGCCGGATGAGGTGGACGGGCTGGTGATGGCGCAGGAGACCTCCACGGGGTCGCCTTGGCCGTCAGACAAGCCCATCCCGCCGGACTTCCTGAACACGTACAAGTCCACGGACAACCCGCTCGACGGCATCGCCCGGCTCAGCGCCGACTGGATCCTGATGAACATGCCGGAGCTGACCAACGTGAACTTCACGATGTACGGCCCCGGCTGCATGTCCAACGCAGTCGTTACCGCGGCGCAGGCCGTAGGTGAAGGTCTCACAGAGGTCTGCCTTGTCCTCAAGGGCTGGCACAACTTCGGCGGGCGCTACTACGTGGGGCAGGGCGCTGCCGGGGGCAACACCGTCTCCGGGCCGGGCAAGTACTCCACACTGTGGGGCACGGTGGCCTGCTATACCACTGCCATGCAGTTCGAGGCCTACTGCCGCAAGTACGGCAAGAACCACGACATGATGGCGCCGTTCGTCGTAAACGAGAAGCGGAACGGCCTCATGTTCCCGGAGGGTTTCTGGGCGCAGCACAGGCCAGAGGTGCTCACCGTCGAGGACTACCTGGCGGCCCGCTGGATCGCCAAGCCCGCCAACCTCTTCGACAACGACATCCCGATCATGGCGTCGGCCGCGTACCTCTTCACCACGCCCGAGCGCGCAAAGGACATGAAGCAGAAGCCGGTCTACATCCTCAATGTCGCGTCGGACAGAACCCAGGTGCGCAGCTTCGGCCCCACGCTGGAAGAGGCCGAGGCGGCCACGGACGAGACGGGCCGCAAGATCTACGAGGGCTCCGGCCTTAGCCCCAGCGACCTGTCGTTCGAGAACATGTACGACGGTTTCACGCTGTTCCACCAGTTCCACCTGGAGGGTATCCGGTTCGCCGGTGTGCAGCGCGGGGAAGCGCTTGACTTCTACGCGACCGACATCACGATCGAGGGGCCGAACCCTGCGTCGCCCAGCGGCGGCAACGCCGGAGCAGGACGCACCCGGTTCTGGATGCACACCGACTCGATCCAGCAGATCCAGGGCAGGGCAGGCGCCCGCCAGATCAGCAAGCCCGCTGAGATAGGCGTGTCCGGCGGCCCGACGCCCACGGGCGGCAACTTCACCGTTTGGAGCTCTACGCCCGGCTAGACCAGGGACACGATCGGCAACCGAGGTACACATGAAGCTCCTGCCTCCGAGCGTCAGCGTTCGGAGGCAGGTCGTTTACGCAGCACATAGTCCCTTCCCCCGTGTGCGGGGGAATGTTTAGGATGGGGGCAATTGAGTCGATAGTCCACGGACTGTTCACCCCCATCTCAATCTTCCCCCATCAAGGGGGAAGAGGTCATGGCGGAGGCCGAACGACTTGCGCGGAGGTCTGCGTAGTCGGGACGTCAGGCAGGGGAGAGCAACATACAGCGCCCGGATGCTAGCTCCTATCGCTGGGTCATTGCGGGGGCCCTATTGCCCCTGCATGTTTCCATTGGCCTCAACCTGTTCTCCGCAGCGCCCCTGTTCCCTCTAATCATCGACGAGTACGGCGTATCGAGGAGCTACGTTAGCCTCTTGATGGTGCTCGTCTTCCTCGCCTTCACGGTCTGTCTGATACCGGGCGGTGTCATCTCCTCCAGGCTGGGGACCCGGCGGGCAGTGGTGGTGAGCGGAGTGCTCATGTCAGCGGGAATTCTTGCGCCGTTGACGACTGACATCCCCACGCTGCTGCCCCTGCGCATCAGCTTCGGGATTGGCGGGGCCATCCTGCTGCCGTCCACGGCCTCGCTGATAGTCGAGTGGTTCAGGCCCACGGAGCGAGGGGTGATGAACGCGCTGATGCTGGCGGCGCAGGGCACGGGCGTGGCCACCGCCATGTTCCTGAGCGTGCCGCTCGCCGAGGCCCTGGAGTGGCGGCTCGTGTTCATGGTCTACGGGTGCGTCGCGTTCGCGGCCATGCTGGCTTGGCTGGCGCTCGGACGCGGCGGCGCCGCCGATGCGGCTGCCGGGCAGACCATGTCTGCCAAGTCGGTGCTGGCCGCCCTGCGCGAGCGGAACACGCTGCTGCTGTCCTTTGCGCTTGTGGGGCCGTTTGCGATGTTCATCGGCTACAGCTCATGGCTGCCCACCTACTACAACGAGGTGTTCGACATGCCTCTCCAGCAGGCAACTGCGATACTTGCGGTATTGCCGCTGATGGGCGTCGTGGTAAATCTGCTGTCCGGGTTCCTTCTGGCGCGCCTGGGACTGCACAGGCCAATGCTGGGCGTGCCCGGCCTGCTCTTTCCTATAGGCGCGTTCGGCGCGTTCTACTTCAACAACACGCCCATCATTCTCGCATCGATAGTCCTGCTGGGGTTCAGCTTCTGGCTGTTCCTGCCCACTGTGTTCACGGTCGCAATGGAGCTGCCGGGCGTGGACATGGAGCGGGTGGCGCTGGTGACAGCGGCCGTGCTGACGATTGGCAACGCGTCCACGGTGCTCTCGCCGTTCATGGTCGGCGTGGCCACGGACGCTCTGGGCTCCTACGTGCCGAGCCTGGCCGTGCTGGCGGCCATGCCGTTGACGGCAACCATCGCGGCGCTCAGCCTTCCGGAGACCGGACACCGGGCGCGGAGGAAGCTGCCCGTCGGTTGAGGCGTGCGGGGTTCTGCTATACTCCTATCAATCAAGCACGGATGGATACAGAATAAGGAGTCAAGCTAATGCAAATCCAAGAGCGACTCATTGTTCCCGGCCTTGGCGTCGTCATCCTGCTGTCCGCCTTCATACTTGGCGTGCCTCTGGTCTACAAGCTGCTCCTGGCGCTTCTCGGACTGGCGGCATCCGCGACCTACTTCGCGCCTCACGACGTGCAGGTGGAGACACGGATAGCTATAGCCGCGCTGGGCCTGGTCATCCTTCTGATAGTCACCTCCACTGCTTTCTGGCTGGTCCTGATGTCGTTCGCAGCCATTGCCGCTTTGCAGTTTCAGCATCGCCATATATTGCAACGGAACCCGGCCACCATCGAATGGCTTAGCGCAGTGCTGAAGGGCGCTCAGGCGCGCCGGTCAGGGCGCACTGTCGGTGAGGGAGAGGCTGAAGGTGAAGCCGGAGAGGAATCCGCAGCAGGAGATGGCGAGAGAGCTTCGGCCCCGAAGCCGTTGGGAGTCGACGCCCTCCCGGGATTCGTCAGAGTGAACGTGGCAGGCATCGGCGGGCTGGTCGCGGGCGTCCTTGTGCTGGTGAGCATCTTCATGCCCTGGTACGGCTTCCTCATCTCCGCCAATGGCGAGACGGCGGGCGGCTTGAACTTCACCCTCATAGCGGTAGCCACGGAAAATGATGAGTTGCCCGCGTTTCAAGCGTTCTTCTACATTCTGCTCGTGCTCGGCGTGTTGAGCATCATCTCGATGGTGTTGCCCCGCGCTGTGGCGGCAATCATCGCCGCGTTAGGCTTGGCTGTCACTTTCGTCTCTTACGCATATATGGTCGCACAGGTAGAACGCGACGCCGCTGAGCTGAGCGATCTCGGCGTCGGAGCGACTGCGATCCCTGCTGTAGGTGCGCTGATAGCCGGGGCGTGCTTCCTGGCAATGCTCGTGTTACAGCTTATCCCCGGCCTGAACAGGTCCAGGGACAAGGGATAAGACCGGCGAGGGCTGGCAGCCGGTAAGAAAAGGGGCGTCAAAAACGCCCGTACAGCCCTCTTGGGATGCAGGTAGTGGTGTATGTGTGCACTACCGCGCGCGGACTATCCCCATTGCCCGCGTTTGGGGCCGGGACCACGCCTTGCGCCGCTCATTCGCCAAGGCTACACTTGCACGGAGCGGTTTCGGCCGCTTGTCAACTCAATCGCCTGGAGGTCGTCATGGCCACAGTGAACACGATCCTCGGACCGGTGGACGCCGGTGACCTTGGCTTCACGCTTATGCACGAGCACGTGAGGGAGAGCTCGGCCGGAATAGCGTTCACCTTCCCGGACCTCTTCGATCATGACGCCGACGTGGAGGAGCGCGCCGCCGCGCTCAACGAGGCGGCCGCGGAGGGCGTGGGCGCCATTGTGGACGTGACCACCATGGACCTGGGCCGCAACATGAGGCTTCTCAAGGACGTTGCGGAGCAGGTCAATCTTCACATCGTGATCTGCACGGGCGTATGGCTGGACATACCTCGCGCAATCGCGAATGGCGTAACCGCAGACCAACTTGCGGGATCGTTCGCGCGGGAGATTGAGGAGGGAATCGAGGGGACTGGCATCCGGGCCGGGGTCATCAAGATTGCAACCGACGTTGGGAATGTGGAGGATGGCCAGCTGCTGCCGTCGAACGAACTGATGCTGAGGGCGGCCGCGCGCGCCTGCAACCGGACCGGCGTGCCGATCTCGACGCATACGTCGTCGATCGCCCAGACCGGCACCTTGCAGATGGAGGTGTTCGAGGAGGAGGGCGTGGACATGGGGCGCGTGTGCATCGGCCACAGCAACGATACCGATGACATGGACTACCTCCTGGATATCGTGTCCAGGGGATGCTTCCTGGGCATGGACCACTTCCCGGGCGGCGCGCGTGGAGGCTTGACCTGGGAGGAGCGGACGCAGGTGATCAAGCGCCTGGTCGATTTGGGTCATGCGGCGCAGGTGACCATGTCCCACGACTTCGGCTCGTGGAAGCCGATCCTGCCGGAGAACGCCGGCCGCAGAAGCGAGAACAACCCGGACGGCTACAGTTTCATCAGCCGGCGCGTTCTGCCCCGACTCAGGGAGCTCGGCGTCAGCGACGATGCGATCAACACGATGATGGTGGACGCGCCCAGGCGCTTCTTCGGCGGCTAGCAGGCCGAAAGGCCCCGGACCGCCGAAATCGATCCCATGCTTGACGTCTTCATCAATGTCATCATGCCGGTGTTCCTGGTGGCCGTCCTGGCGGCGGCGTTCCAGCGCTGGAGGAAGTCCCCCGTAGGCCCGCTGAGCCAGGTCACGCTCTACCTGCTCACTCCCGCGCTCATCTTCACCTCCCTGGTGCAGCAGGAGATTCCACCCTCCGCTACGTTCAGGATCGTGGCCACGCTGCTTGTCGCCAACGCCTTCATCATCGCGACCAGCCTGATTGTGAGCTTTGCTCTGCGGCACGACCGCGCCATGCGCAGCGCATTCGTGCTCTCAACCGGCTTCCCCAACGCAGGAAACATGGCGCTGCCTGTGCTGCTGCTGGCCTTCGGCGAGGAGGGACTGGCGGTTGGGGTCATTGTGTTCGTTACGATGGCGATCATGGGGCAGTCGCTCGGCGTGTTCATCGCTGCGGGGAGCAACCTGAACATGCTGGAGTCGTTGAAGCAGATATTCAAGCTGCCTGCGATATACGCCATCGTCGCCGCTCTTGCGGTCAGGGCGACCGGAGTAGAGCTGCCGCACATAGTTTCCAGCCCCATCGATATGCTGGCGCAGGCCTCGATTCCCATGATGCTGGTCGTGCTGGGGTTCCAGCTGGGCGGCGAGCTTCGCCTGGAGAGCGCGGCAAGCCTGACCGCTGCGGTGATGGTGCGGCTGCTGGCGTCCGTACCGCTCGCCTACCTGTCGGCGACGCTGCTGGGGCTTGACGACCTGGCGCGGGGCGTTGTGATGACCGTTTACGCGATGCCGGTCGCGGTGTTCACCATCATCCTGGCTACCGAGTTCAAGACGAATCCGCGTTTCGTGACAAACGCGGTGGTGACCAGCACGTTTGCGAGCACGTTGACGCTTGCCGTGGTGATTCAGGTGGTGAAGGACCTGCTGGCCGGGTGAGACCGCGCCTTGCTGGGTTCCGCTCATACTTCGACAGGCTCAGCACGAGCGGGCGCATGGTCGGACGGCCGACCCCACCAGTCATTGCGGCGGAAGCCGCAATCCAGGATGGGCAGGGCGCATTCTGCCTGCCCCGAGTGTGCGAATCGCGGCCGCAAATGGCGGTATGTGGCGTTGAACGAGAAGTCGCAGATTTCTCGACTGCGCCTCGCTTACGCTCGGCTCCGCTCGAAATGACGGCGGTGGTAGGCCGGGCTCGCTCATCTGACACGACCGGCAACCGTGAGCGGTCGTGCTGGATCGCGGTTTTCGCCGCAATGACGGTGAGGCGCCAGCCTAATGACGGTGGCGCGCTGGCCTACGGAATGGAGTTGGCAATGATGTCCACGATGCGCTTTCGGGCCAGCAGGTGTGTGTTGAGCATCAGGTGGAAGCCCATCGCGTCGTCGGCTTCGACGTTGAAGTACCTCCGAAAGTACTCCAGGCGCGCCTGTTCGGCGCCCTCCATCAGGAGCTTGGCCTCCTCGGTTGTTATCCCCTCGCGTTGGGCGACAACCTCGGCGCGGGACTCGGTCTCCGACACAAGCCCGACGTGAAGCGCCTGCGGATGGTCTCTCAGTATGACGTTACCGGCTCTACCGACGATGACGACCTCGCCGGTGTCCGCCAGGTCGCGGATTACCTCTACGGTTGCCTCCAGGAACTGGTCGTCATCGATGTGGAGGATACCCGCGGCGCGCCCGGCCATGAGCTCGCGGTAGTCCTGGCTGAGACCGAACGGGGAGAACGGGTCGCCCAACGCGCCCGATGCGCCCATGCGGTTGATGATCCTGGTTAGCGCCGAGAGGACGCGCGGGCCTGAGAGGGCAGAGGTCTCCTTGGCCTCAAGCACCTCCTCCGTGGTGCCCAGGCGCTTTGCTGCCTCGCCGAGCACCTGGCGGTCCAGATACGTATAGCCGAGCCGTGCGGCAACCTCCATGCCAATCTCCGGCGCCCCACTGCCTCGCTGCCCGTTGATGGTAACGATAGCCATGCCTCTGCCTCCTTTCCGTTGCGCTGGTGGTATGTCCGACGGCTATGCTCCGCGCTCGCGGGAGTCAGCGCCCGCGGCGCGTTTGGCCTGGTTTGCAAGGTCCTCGATGTAGATGCGGTCGAAGTCGCCGTAGTGGCCGCTGCTCTCGTGGTCCTGCAGAGGCTCAGCCCACATGTAGCGCACGTCCCGCCAGTCGAGGGGGAACTGCGGGTTGTCGAAGAATGTGCGGACGGCGTCGAACGGGGAGGCCGCTTCCACGTAGCCCATCATCTGGAAGTTCTCGTAGACGTTGCCCCCGTGGGCCAGGAACTCCCCCTTCATGGCGGCCAGCACGATGAACTTATCCACGCGGCGCCTCCTCTGGAAGCTGCGTTGCGCTTCTAGTACGACCTGACCTGAGGCTCCCACTGGGTGATGGTGACAGGGACGTATTCCAGCTGAGGCCCGTCCGGCGACTGGCGCACCATGATGTGCTTCAGCCAGTTCTCGTCGTCACGCTGCGGGAACTCCGTCATGAAGTGCGCGCCCCTGCTCTCCTTGCGCTCCAGCGCGCTCACCACGATTGTCTCCGCACACTCCAGCATGAACCCGAGCTCCAGTGTGGCGATGAGGTTCGTATTGAAGACGCGGCCCTTGTCCTGCACGGGGACAGTCCCGTACCGCTCGTTGAGGCCTTGAATCTTCTCGCGGGCCGTCTCCATTCCCGCGATTGTGCGGAAGACCGCCACGTAGTCGTTCATGGTGGTGCCAAGCTCCAGCCGGATGGCGGCCGGCGTATCGCCGTTGTCCTGCCGGTCCAGCAGCGCCCTGATTTGGTCTTGGTCCAGCGACAGGCGGGACTCCGCTACCATTGCGCGGGCTGTCTCGCGAGAGTAGACGGCTGCTGCCTCGCCGGACCGTCGCCCGAACACGATGGTGTCCAGCAGCGAGTTTGCGCCTAGCCGGTTGCCTCCGTGCACGCTAACGCAGGCGCACTCGCCGGCGGCGTAGAGTCCCGGCAGGGGCGTTGCGCCGTCTACGTCGGTCTTGACGCCGCCCATCTGGTAGTGCATGCCGGGACGAATGGGCACGGGCTGCTCCGCCAGGTCGATGCCCAGGAAGTCCATCGATACCTCATTGATGTACTGGAGGCGCTCGTGGATCTTCTCGCGTCCCAGGTGGCGCAGGTCGAGTAGCACGCAGCCGTCAATGCCGCGGCCCTCGTTGATCTCAGTCTGCTCCGCCCTGGAGACCACGTCGCGGGAGGCCAGTTCCATCATGTTGGGGGCGTACTTCTCCATGAAGCGCTCGCCGTTGGCGTTGATCAGGTGTGCACCTTCGCCACGGGCGGCCTCGGTGATGAGCACGCCGTTGCTCTTGAGCGTGGTTGGGTGGTACTGCACCATCTCCATGTCCATCAGCGGCGCGCCGGCGCGGTAGGCGAGCGCCATCCCGTCACCGGTGCAGATAAGGGCGTTGGTCGTCGGCTCGTACAGGCGGCCCAGGCCACCGGCTGCGAGGATGACGGCCCCGGCCTTGATCAGGTGCAGCTCCCCGGTCATCATGTCCATCGCGACCACGCCCTGGCAACGGCCGTCCTCCACAATGAGGGAGGTCACGAACCACTCCTCGTACACGCGGGTGCCGGCCTTGACCAGCTGCTCGTACATGACGTGGAGCATGGCCTGCCCGGTGAAGTCGGCCACGAAGAACGTGCGCGCCCTCTGCTGGCCGCCGAAATTTCGAGTGCCAAGGCGGCCGGTGTCGTCGCGGCTGAAGATTACGCCGAAGTGCTCCTGCTCGATGATCGCGCGTCCCGCCTCGCTGCACAGCACCTCGATAGCGTCCTGATCGCCGAGGTAGTCGCTGCCCTTGACTGTCTCAAAGGCGTGCTCCTCCCAGGTGTCGCCCCGGTCCGTGAGGGCCGCGTTGATGCCGCCCTGGGCGGCGTTGGAGTGGCTGCGGACGGGGTGGACCTTGGTGATGACCGCAACGTCGGCCCCGGCGTCGTTGGCTGCCAGGGCAGCGCGCAGTCCCGCAAGACCGGCGCCAATTACCAGGACATCGTGTTCGAACATGCTACGTCCTCCGGACAACTGCTTTGTGGGGGCCTGCCGCATGGCGGCCCGCCGTGTTGAACCGTGCCATAATATATCACGCGTGCTGGAATGCCGCCATAGCCGGACTCACCACGACGCGACGCGGGGCCGCAGAAGGCTGTGGAGGCGTTGCGACCCTCGCCTTGACGCACGTGCGGGATAGCCCTATCCTTGCGTGAAGCGCGCGATGAGGCGATTCCCAGACCGGCGCGCCACGATTCCACGGAGCCAGCTCACATGACTTTCGAGGCCGTCGGTTGACGCGCCAACCGCTTCCCATACCGCTGCCGTCCGGTGTGTACTACGGGTGGGTGATCGTGGCCATAGCATGGCTGGCCAACATGGTGGCCGCCACCATGAACCCCGTGGTCTTCTCCATCTTCATAGTCCCCATGATGGACGAGCTGGGGGTTGGCCTCGAAGAGATGGCTTGGGCCATCAGCATTCGTATGCTGACCGGAGGGGTGGCGGCTCCCTTCATGGGGCGGCTCATAGACAGCTACGGGGCGCGTTGGCTCGGCTTCCTGGGTGCGCTGCTCTCCGGCGGCGTCCTGCTGAGCCTCTACTACGTGGACAACATCTGGGTGATCTACGCGCTGTTTGCCGTCAGCGGCATATCCGGGTTTGGCACGTTCGGCGGCCAGCTGCTCACCATCGTGCCGGTCGCCAACTGGTTCGTGGCGATGCGAGGCCGGGCAACGTCCATCGCCGCTACCGGGCTGGGCGCGGGCACAGCCCTTGGCGTGCCGCTTGGCTTGTTTCTCATCAACACCGTGGGATGGCGATGGGCCTGGGTGGTTTTCGGCGTAGCAATCTGGGCGGTCATACTCCCCGGATACGCTTTCCTGATGCGGCGCCGGCCGGAGGACCTGGGCCTGCTGCCGGACGGTCGGCAACCGCAGCCGGAAGCTGCCGCTGCGGCCGAGCCCGGCGCGGGGTCCACAGCGGCTCCGCCGCCGGTGGAGGAGGTGAACTGGACGCTGAGAGAGGCCGTGCGGACTCCGGTGCTGTGGTTCATTCTGCTCTCGCTGACGGTCTACATGTTCTCGTCTTCGGGCGTGCTGTTCCTGCGAGTCCCTTACTGGGTTGAACAGGGTATAGATGATGCGCATATTGCGCTGGGAGTGGCTACAGACCCCCTCACCGTGATCTTCGCCATGCTGCTGTTCGGGTTCCTTGCAGAGCGATATCCGGTGCGGTTCATGGCAGTGCTGGGAGGCGTCTGGCGAGCGATCTCGATGGTGCCGCTGGCCATTGGAGGAGCCCACGCGGCGAACGTGTACATACACAACGTGACGTGGGGCATAGGCTCAGGGGCCTTCGCAGCGGCGCAGAACCTGCTCATACCGAACTACTACGGCCGGGCGGCCCAGGGCGCGATCAGGGGCATATCCCTGCCGCTCATGATTGCCGCGGGCGCACTGGGTGCGCCTGCAACAGCCCGTCTGGTGGAATCGGGAGTGGGAGCGGGCGTTATCTGGCAGCTGGGGCTGTGGATGATGCTCGTTTCGGGGCTGATGTTCTTCTTCCTCAAGCCGCCGAAGCCGCCAGAGTCGATGAGGGCACAGGTCGAGGCTGCAGCCGCGGCGCGCGGTGAGGGCGCGTCCTAGACCAAACTCAGTTTCGGCCGGCACGCACAACTGCCCTGAGCGGGCGCTCCGGTTGCGGCGCAATCGGCGGTAGGGGTATAATTCGAGTGCCGGGCGCCGCCTGCGGCGTCGATCTTCCGAACGGAGGAGCACCATGGTTTCGACGATGCCGATAGTCTACACAATCCAGGGTTGCGACGCCTGCGTCAAGCTGCTAGACAAGTGGAACGCAGACGGCGTGGTGTTCGAGGAGCGCCGGGCCGACCTCAGCCAGGAGATCATGGACGAGGCCAGAAAGTACGGCGACGTTGTGCCTATCGTCCGCTACCCGGACGGCAGGGTGGAGGAGGGCTTTGAGGGCGGCATAGGCTGCTTCATCGGCTAGCCGTCCGGTAATCGATAAGCTGCTTGAAACGAATTGAAGGAGGAGACATGGCCGAGAAGACAACTGTAGTAACATCGGAGAGGTTTGACCAGGGCCTCAACTACAGCGACTACCTGGCGCAGATCAAGGTCAACCAGGACCGGTTTGCCATGTACGACGAGTCCGCAGTGGAGGCCGTGACGGACGATGACGCCGGCTTCTTCAAGGCGGCCGTCGAAAAGGGCTGCTCCCGCGTCGTGGTGATCGGCGAGGACTGGTGCCCGGACGTGTATCGCGGCATGCCCGTCATCGGGCGCATTGCGGAGCTGTCCGGCATGGAGATGAAGGTGTTCGCCAGAGACGAGAACCTCGACATCGCCGACGAGTTCCTGAACAGGGGCGAGTTCCGCTCCATCCCCACGCTGGTCTTCTACAACGCCGACCAGGAGTACTTGTGCCACTGGATCGAGAGGCCGGAGTCGGTCACGGAGGAAATGGCCGACATAACCAAGGCCGTGGAGACTGAGCTGGCCGGCCAGGGCGAGGATGCCGTGCGGGACGCCCGCAGGGACCGCGTCAACGCCCGCTTCCCGGACTGGCAGAAGGACACCGTCAAGGACATCCGCGCTCTGCTTTCCCAGACATTGGGCATGTAGCCCGCTACACTGACAGAGTAGTCAGGAATCCGCCCCGCGGCGTCAGTGCAGACGCGCGGGGCGGTTCGCGTTTGTCAGGTGATCGGATGCTTGGCGGCGGCAAGTCCGGTAGCGCTATGCCTGCGACGCGGGCTGGTCTCCGGTATGAGCAGCCCGCCTACCACCAGCGTGAGCGGGAAGCCGACGATGCTCAGCAGTCCCACCTGCAATGAGCCGGTCGCCTCCTGTATGACGCCCACAATCGGAGGGCCCATCGCGCCGACTATGGGCAGCACGGTCATGCCGAGGCCGGTGGCCACGGCCGTTTCCCTCGGCGAGAGATGTAGGTCGAACGGGATGGTGCGTATGATGGGCACCCAGATCATGGCGTTCCACCCTGCAAGCAGCAGCAGGACACCCGCAACCAGGGTAATCTCGGTTGTGTAGAGCGCAATGTAGATGGGCGGTAGGAGCAGTCCGGGTACCCACAGGAATGGCTTGCGCCGCCCGGCGAGGTTGGAGAGCGGGCCTGCCAGGAATGATGCGGCGATGCCGCCCGCGGGAAACAGCATCATCAGCGCGCCCACGGCTTTCAGCGAGAGTCCCAGGTTGTCGAGCGCGAGCGTGGGCCAGAAGGTCATCAGGGCTCCCCACGCCAGCGCAGCGCCGGAGGGGGCAGCCGCCAGCACCCAAAGGAACCTGTACCGGCGAAGCACACGCAGCGGCGAGGCTCCTCGTGCGCGCTCCACCTCCGGCGCGGTCGGCCTTGCCCGCTCACGGCCCACCCACGTCCACAGCGCCGCGCCCACCAGCAGGCCGGCCCCCAGCCCGATGTACACGTTTCGCCAGCCTGAGAACACGTCCATCAGGACGGGGATCAGTCCCACGGCCGCCAACTGCCCAATGGACATGATGCCTATGGTCAGGCTCATCACCACGGCCACCCGCGCTGTGCTGAACCACTGGTGTACCAGAAGCACCTCTGCCTGCACTCGGCACACCACCACTGTCACGAAGACGAACCGGGCGACGAGCAGCACTTCGAAGCTCGGCGCCCACCCTTGGACCAGCAGCAAGACCCCGGCCAGGAAGGTGGAGTAGAACGTCACCCACTTGGGGCTGAACCGGGACAGCCAGATGCTGGCGGGCAACGACACCAGCGCCGAGCCCAGGAACCAGGACGCGCCCAGCAGACCCGCCTCAATGGGGGAGATGCCCATCTCCTCCGTCATCGGAGGCAGCATCACGCCCAGCGAAACAGCCGCCAGGGGGATCAGGAGGTTCACAGCCCAGAGAAACCCCATGACCACCCAGCCGTAGCCTTCGGAGCGTGACCTGAACTGTATAACCTGCGCGATGGTGCCGTTCATCTATGTGGGCCTGGCCTGTCAGCCGCGTAAGGCCGAGGCGATTTCATGAGTGAAGTATGACACAAAGTTGGCCTGGCGGGCTATAGAGCCGCTCTGGACGATTCCCGTCTCAGCCGCATGACCACGAGGATGTTCACCCGCTCGTCCGCGGACCGGAGCGCTTGGCCGCACAACTGCCGACCGCTCATTCCACCACCTCTGCCGGGCCTCCGCTTCGCACACTCTCGTCGAACGCCGTTGCCGCGGCATGCACGCGCCTCAGCACGTCGGGCCCGGTCCGGCTGCGGCCCTCGCCCCTGACGGCGCCCAGGAAGGCCGCTACGCACTCCCTCATGCCCGCGAAGCTGTACACCGGCAGGGCCGGGGGCGCCTCGGCCTCGATCCAGTCGGAGGAGCCAGCGCGGAACCTGTACCGACCAGTCATCATGTCTGCCTCGGCATCGCCCTCCAGGGCGGCGACCTCCAGCCGTAGGGACATGCTCTCCGGACCGCGCAAGTTGAACGACCACTCTCCCACGGCTCCGTCGCACTCGACATGGGCCGAGCCTGCCTCCACTGCCCGCTCGAATCTAGGCCGGGCGCCGACCACGTTGACCCGACGGGCTTGGCGGTTCAGCAGTGCGTCGATTGGATCCAGGTACCAGATGCTCAGTTCTGAGGCCAACCCGCCCCCCTCCACCATGTCTTGGTCCCACGCCAGCGCCCAATCGCAGCGTTGCACCACCCTCACCGAAAGAGCGGGCCCCAGCCGGTCGTCGAGCAGCCGGGCGACCGCCTCGACGACGGGGTTGTACCGCAGCTCCAAGTCCGCGTGGAATACCAGGTCCGACCGCTCTGCGAGCTCCAGCAGCCCTGCGATCCGCGCATCGCCCGGTTGCGGAGGCTCGAGGAAGACGTGCTTGCCGGCCTCGATGGCGGCAATGGCGACATCGGACACGAGCTCAGATGGCAGGCCGATCATGACGGCGTCCACGTCGGCCTCCCGGACGAGCCGGATTGGGTCGGCGAACAGGGCCGTCCCTGCGCCAAAGCGCTCCGACGCCAGCCGCCGCGTCTCCTCGGTTCGAGCCGCAACAGCCCTGATTGCCACGTCGCCATCATCGAGGAGCGCTGGAACGTACGCCTCCTTCGCCCATGCGCCATAGCCAACCAACCCGATGCTGACCTTCATAGCTGCTTGACCATGTGGATATCCTCCGGTTCCAGGGCCAGCAGGTCAGGGTCCGGCTCGTCCGTGGGCTGGAACCCGTGGCGCAGGTAGAATCCGACTGCAGACTCCGTGGGTGCGGATGATACGTAGACGGCGGCCGCTCCGCGCTCGCCTGCGACGCGGAACAGCTCATCCACGAGCGCCGCGGCTATGCCCGCGCGCCGGTGCGGCCGCGAGACGTGGAGGAAGGTGAGCTGCGCCATGCCCTCGTGGAGTTCCGGCAGAAGGAGGCCGATGCCGGCCATCTTCTCCCCATCGAATGCGCCGTAGGCCACGGCACCCCTGTCCATGTCCTGACGGCAGCCCGCGACCTTGGCCGGCACGGTGTGGTCGCCGTCACCGTCCGGTCGCCACGGAGGCACGTCCCAGTGGACGTCGATGCGCCGGAGAGAGCCTTCGTGCATCTCGTAGCCCGAACGCACCTCCTCAGAGCGGTCTATGTCGCCGATGTGGTGGAGGTCGGCAGGTGAGAGCCACGAATATCGGAAGTGGGCGTTCTGCAAGTGTGATTCCTGATGTGGTCGGAGCGGAGGGAGAACGATGGACGACAGCCTAGCACCGGCGAGCAGCGGGGTCAATGGCCGTGGACTTCCGGTTGACACCGCCTGCGGTTGATAATAGCATTGCATGCGTTGCCTGCGAGCCCGTCCGTCCCCCTGAGAGCTACACCTATGCGTCAACATGCGTGAAGCTACTGCAAGGCTGAAGATCAACAAGCTGCTGGAGAAAGCAGGATGGCGGTTCTTTCCCGAAGATGGAAGGCCTGCCAATATTCAGCTTGAGGCGAATGTCTCCATCAAGTCACTCGACCTTGAGTCTTTTGGCGATGACTTCGAAAAGACCAAAAGGGGTTTCATCGACTTTCTGCTATTGGACTCTAGGGGATTCCCGCTGTTGGTGCTTGAGGCCAAGTCGGAAGGGAAGCAGCCCTTGACTGGCAAGGAGCAGGCCCGGAGGTACGCCCGTTCCAAGAACTGCCGCTTCGTCATTCTCTCCAACGGCAACCTGCACTATTTCTGGGATCTGGAGCGCGGCAACCCGTACATCATCACGTCCTTCCCCACTCCGGGGTCTGTGATGGGATACAGCAGGGTCCAGCCCAATCCGCAACGCTTGATAGACGAACAGGTCAGAGACGACTACATCGTTCTCACGCAACGGCCCAACTATGCTTCCGAGGCAGCGTGGAAGAATGAGGCTGAGCGGCCGAGCTTCACCAGGGCTAACAACCTCCGCTTTCTGCGCGCCTACCAGCTTCAGGCGATTCACGCCCTTCAACGGGCTGTGAAGGACGGCAGCGACCGTTTCCTGCTTGAGATGGCTACGGGCACCGGCAAGACCCTCACAGCCGCCGCAGTCATCAAGCTGTTCCTGCGCTCCGGCAACGCCTCTCGCGTCCTGTTCCTCGTTGACCGCCTTGAGCTGGAGGAGCAGGCAAGGAAGATGTTCGCCGCCATACTCGCGGCGGACTACTCCACCGTAATCTACAAAGAGAAGCGGGACGACTGGCGCTCTGCGGAGATTGTGGTCACCACAGTCCAGTCGTTGCTGTTCAACAACAAGTACCAGTCACTCTTCTCTCCGACGGACTTCGACCTCGTGATCTCCGATGAAGCCCACCGTTCAATCAGCGGCAACGCCCGCTCTGTGTTCGACTACTTTGTCGGCTACAAGCTGGGTCTGACGGCAACCCCACGAGACTACCTCCGAGGATTCGATAGAGCCGGTCCCAACGTACGCGACCCCCGCGAGGCCGAGCGGAGGCTGCTGCTGGACACCTACCGCACATTCGGTTGCGAGAGTGGGCAGCCCACCTTCAGATACTCACTGCTGGACGGAGTGAAGGACGGATACCTCATTAATCCAACCTTGGTGGATGCCCGAACTGAGGTGACTACTCAGCTGCTTGCAGATGACGGCTTCGTTGTTTCCTTCACCGACGACACCGGCGACGAGCACGAGGAGACGTTCAGGCAAAGGGAGTTCGAGAAGAGGTTCTTCTCCGACCGGACGAACCATGTCCTTTGCGAGACTTTCCTGGAGAATGCTCTGCGAGATCCCGTGAGTAGAGAAATCGGCAAGTCCATCGTCTTCGCGGTGAGTCAGAACCACGCCGCCAGACTCACGCAGACCCTCAACGAGATTGCCGACTTGATGTTCCCGGGGAAGTACCAGTCCGATTTTGCCGTACAGGTCACCTCTCAGGTGCCGGAGGCCCAGCAGTTCACCATCAACTTTGCCAACAACAACCTGATGGGTTCGGGCAACATCTTTCCCTCCTACCGGACCAGCAAGGCGCGGGTCTGCGTCACAGTGGGCATGATGACCACGGGCTACGACTGCACCGATATCCTGAACCTCGGCCTGTTCCGTCCCATCTTCTCTCCCACGGACTTTGTGCAGATCAAGGGCCGCGGCACGCGCAGGCACAGCTTCCTCGATCAGTTGCATGACTCCAGCCTGGCTGAGAACGTGGCCCAGCCGGACAAGACCGGCTTCAAGCTCTTCGACTTCTTTGCCAACTGCGAGTATTTCGAGACTGAGTTCAACTACGACGAGGAAATCAAGGTGCCGAGAACCAAGCCAGGCGAGCAAGAGGGTGGCGGGAACGGCGGAGGACCGACGATGGTCTATGCCTACGAGCACCTGGGCAGGGACATCCTCTCCACAATCAGGGAAGAGACCATTGGTCTGGAGGGCATGAAGGTCGACAGGATGCTGTTCGACCGGTTTGCGGACACCGTTCGGGCGGACAATGTCGTCAAAGAGGGTGTCGATGCCGGCCAGTGGGAGTGGGTCATCGACTATGTGCATCGGGAGGTGTTGGACAAGCCGGAGGACTACTACACCCTAGACAAGCTGCGAAAGGCCGCGGCTGTAGACCGCCGGATTTCCCTGCGGGAAATCCTCGAAAGGGTATTCGACCTCATCCCATCCTTCAAGTCCAAGGACGAGCTGCTTGATGAGGAATTCGACAAGTTCGTCGCTTATCACCAGCCGAGGTACTCCAGCTCCATACCGGCAATCAGGACCTTCTTCAAGGCGTACGTCACCAGCGGCACCGCGCGAGACGCCATCGACAGGAGGAGGTTCACCTACCTCGCCACCAACGCCGAGTTCTCTCTGGAGGACTACCGGGCTGTGCCTGAACGCTTTCGAGCCCTCGTTCCCGAGTACGTCAAGGACTACGTTTCATTGAACCAGTTCGCGGCATAGAGGGGATCATGCTGGACACTGACACGAAACGACGCATAGACACCGCCCGCGACATACTCGTGGGGAAGGTCCCGGATCCCAAGAGCCAGGTGGAGCAGATCACCATCGCGCTGATATACAAGTTCATGGACGATATGGATGCCGAGAGCGAGGAGTTGGGCGGGGAGCGGACGTTCTTCGCCGGAGAGTTCGCAAAGTACGGCTGGGCCAAGCTGATGCAGCCCGGCATCGGCGGGCACGACATGCTGAAGCTGTACGCCGAGGCCATAGATCGGATGCCGGAGAACCCCGGCATACCACAGCTGTTCCGGGACATCTTCAACAACGCCTTCCTGCCCTACCGCGACCCGGAGACCCTACGGGCCTTTCTCAAGGTCATCAACGAGTTCACCTACGATCACTCGGAGCGGCTGGGCGACGCATTCGAGTACCTGCTCTCGGTCCTCGGCGCCCAGGGCGACGCAGGCCAGTTCCGCACGCCTCGCCACATCATAGACTTCATCGTCGCCGTCGTGGATCCCAAGAAGGGCGAGACGATACTTGATCCGGCCTGCGGCACCGCCGGGTTCCTCATATCTGCCTACAAGCACATCCAGTCGGCCAACACCGACGACGACGGCCGGAGCACGCTCACGCCCGACGACCGCGGCCGTTTGGTGGGCAACTTCAGTGGCTACGACATCTCCCCGGACATGGTGCGCCTTTCCCTGGTGAACATGTACCTGCACGAGTTCTGGGAGCCACACATCCACGAGTACGACACCCTCACCAGCGAGGATCGTTGGAACGAGTACGCAGACGTAATCCTGGCGAATCCCCCGTTCATGTCGCCGAAAGGCGGAATACGTCCCCACAACAGATTCTCGGTCAAGTCCAAGCGGAGCGAGGTGCTGTTCGTGGACTATATGGCGGAGCATCTGAGCGCCAATGGCCGGGCCGGTATCATAGTCCCAGAGGGCATCATCTTCCAGAGCCAGACGGCCTACAAGCAACTGCGCAAGATGCTGGTGGAGGACTACCTTGTGGCGGTGGTATCCCTTCCCGCCGGGGTGTTCAAGCCCTACTCCGGCGTCAAAACCTCCATCCTCATCCTGGACCGAGTTTTGGCCAAGCAGTCGGGCTCTATTGCCTTCTTGAGGGCAGAGAATGACGGTTTCGAACTGGGAGACCAGCGGCGTCCTATAGAGAAGAATGACCTGCCGAAGGTTCAAGCCGAGCTTGACGCATACCTGAGGCGACTACGGGCCGGGGAGTCCGTGGACAATTCTGATCCCACGCAAGGATTGGTAGTGGAGAAAGCCAGGATCGCCGACCATGGGGAGTATAGCCTGAGTGGGGAACGGTATAGGGAGAACAACATCCAGACATCCAGCTTCCCACTTGTATCCTTGGGTCAAGTGGCAGAAGTCATCGCGGGACAGTCACCTCCAGGTAGTTCCTACAATGACACCGCAGTGGGTGAACCGTTCTATCAAGGCAAGACTGAGTTCGGAAGAGTCTTCATTGGGAAGCCGACAAAGTGGACTACAGACCCTCGGAGATTTGCGGAAAAGGACGATATTCTTATGTCTGTGAGGGCTCCGGTTGGTCCGGTCAACCTTGCCACCCAAAGAGCGTCCATTGGACGCGGACTTGCTGCAATCCGGCCTGACGAAACGTGCATACTGATGCCATATCTATTTCGAGTTTTGCTGCACTTGCAGGACGAGATCAAAGGCAATCTTGGGGCGGCTTTCGCATCCATCAACAAGGCGGAGATAGAGAGCATACAGATTCCGCTTCCTCCCTTAGAAGTGCAGCGGGAGATTGTGGCGGAGATTGAGGGCTACCAGAGGATCATCGACGGGGCGCGGGCTGTGGTAGAGAACTACCGGCCAAATATAGCGGTTGACCCGGAGTGGCCGAAATGCTCACTTGGCAGCCTAGCAAACAATCTTGACTCCCGACGTGTTCCGGTGTCCAAAGAACTTAGGAAGCCGGGGCCCATACCTTACTACGGAGCATCAGGGGTTGTTGATTTCGTCAACGACTACATATTTGATGAGGATATTCTTCTCGTTTCAGAGGATGGTGCAAATCTGTTGGCGCGTTCTACCCCCATCGCCTTCTCAGTCTCTGGCAAAAGTTGGGTGAACAATCACGCTCACGTCCTAAAGTTCAGGACTCCATATGTCCAGAAATATGTTGAATACTATCTCAATTCGGTTAGCCTTCAGGAATATGTCACTGGTTCAGCACAACCAAAACTCAATCAAAACGCATTAAGTGCTATTCCGATCCCTCTGCCGGACGATGAAGCCCTTCTCAAAGGACTCGTTTCTGATGTTGAAGCGGAGCAGTCCATCATTTGGGCGAATCGCGAGCTGATTCAGCGGTTCGAGAACAAGATTCAGTTCGCCGTGGCAAGGGTTTGGGGCGAGGAGCTCCCGTATCAACATGCGTGAAGAAAAGGCGCCCGCTACGCCCGAAGCCCGCAAGCGCGGGTTCTACTACGGGTGGGTGATTGTTGTCGTCATTGGCCTCGGCGGCTTCACGCAGAGTGCGGAGTCCTACCCGATACTCGGGGTATTCCTCAAGCCCATGACCGAGGAGTTCGGCTGGACGCGCACCGTGTTCACCGGTTCCACGCTGCTGGGAACTCTGATGGGTGGGATTGTGGCGCTCAAGGCAGGCCCTATGATCGACCGGCTCGGCGCGCGCTGGATCCTCACGATCTCGTTCGCAGTGCTGGGAAGCTCCCTGGTGCTGATGGCCTTCATCCAGGCGCTGTGGCAGTTCTACTTCCTGCAGATTGTGGGCCGAGCCTTGACGATGGGCGTGCTGGCGCTGGCGCTGGGAGTGGTGGTGCCCAAGTGGTTCGTGGAGAAGCGTGGCCGCGCCGTGGCCCTCGGCGGACTCGGCCAGCGAATCGGCAACGCGGTCACGCCCCTGTACGTGCAGTACCTAGTGTCGCAGGGCAGCTGGAGGCTGGCGACGGCCGTAGCCGGGATACTGATGTGGGTTGTGTCCATGATTCCGATCGCCATCTTCTTGAGACGCAGGCCGGAGGACATGGGCCTTCTGCCGGACGGGGCGGACCCGGACGAGGCGAGGAGGCGAGAGGAGGCGGTCGCCGCGGGCACTGCAAGCGCCCCACGCGAGGAGACGTCGCTGACCAGGGAGCAGGCCCTGAGGCACCCTTCGTTCTATCTGCTTGTGGTGGCGTTTTCGCTGGTATTCGTGGCCGCGCCGGCCCTGAACCTGCACATGCTTCCGTTCATGACGGACCAGGGCATAGGGGAAGGCTACGCTGTGCTTGCGGTGGCGATTCTCTCCATGTGCGCGGGAGCCGGTTCGATCGTGACCGGATTCCTGTCCGAGCGCATTACTGCCAGGCGTACACTGGTGGGAATCCTGGCGATGATGAGCCTTGGCTTCGTCCTCCTGCTGTTCGTGGAGCATGCATGGCAGGCGATCCTGTGGGGCATCTACTACGGCCTGTCCTTTGGAGGCATGTTCATACTCCAGCAGATCATATTCGCCGACTTCTACGGCAGGGACAACGTGGGCGCCATCCGCGGCGTGGTGTGGCCGATCCAGATGGTCTTCAACGCGTCCGGGCCGTTCGTTGCCTCAGTGGCATACGACGTCCTCGGTAGCTACACCGTAATATTCCTGATCTTCTCGGCCGCCGTGATGATCGCGAGCGTGCTGCTGCTGCTGGCCAAGCCGCCCGCGCTTCAGACTCGGACGTAGGAGAGCCTCAGCGCTGCTCCCGGATGAAGGGCAGTGTCAGCGCGAGCACGGCCGACAGACCCGCCAGGAACAGCACCCCGGGCGCGAGCGAGCCGACCGCGTCCAGGATCACTCCCAGCAGGAACGGCCCTCCGAACCCGCCTATTTCCGCCGCCGCGAAGAACAGACCTCCGGCCGCGCCCATGCGGACTGCGCCAACGCCGCGCGTCTCCATGAGAATGAGCGTGAGCACCGGCATCATGGGCGCCCTGACCACGCCCGACAACACGAGGGCGCCGACGAGAGGCGCGCCGGCCAGCGTCACGAGCCCAAGCGCCGTGACGGCGGCAATCAGTAGCATTAGCGCCATGGCCAGCGCCCTGCGGCCCTGACGCGCTATCGCCGGTATTGCCAGCAGTCCTATGATTCCCGCCAGTGTGGAGGCCGCGGTCCATGAGCCGGCCTGCGATAGGGTCATGCCGCGGTCCTGGAGCAGCGTGGGGAGCCAGTTGTTCAGGGCGTGGTTCAGCAGGAAGGTTGCAATGGCCAGCACGACGATGATCTGGACGTTTCGGATGCGCAGCAGGTCGCGCAGCACGCCGAACGCCGAGACATTCGCTGCGTCTGATCGACTATCGGCGTCCTCAGGCGGCCGCACGTCGCTGGCCAGAGCCCACCACAGCAGCACGATTACAAGCACCACGGCTCCGTACACGAGCGAAATGCCTCGCCATGAGCCGGTGAGCGGCATCACCACGCCAGCCGCCGTGGCTAGCGCGATGGCCATGCCGGAGATCGGGCCGGTGGTGTAGATTCCGGCGGCCAGTCCCCGCTGGTTGCCCTGGAACCACAACGAGACGACCTTGGGCGCTCCGACGGAGATGATGGGGCCTCCCACGCCGAACAGCGCGACGGCCAGAAAGAGCGTGGGGAAGTCCACGGCCAGGCCGCGGAGCACGAGCGACAACCAGACGACGAATATGCCGATTCCGAGCGAGCGTCTGACGCCTAGCCGGTCTATCAGCGCGCCGAGCGGGTAGGCCGTACCGATGTAGACCAGCTGCCACGCGCCAAGCACCAGCCCCATCTGGCTGTAGGTCATGTCCAGGTCCTTGACGATGGGGTCGACCAGCGGCGCAATGGTGCCGGCAGTGACGCCGAACGATACGTATAGCAGCCACACCAGCGCAAGCATCAGCCAGCGCAGTGGGCTGGCGCTCGGCACAAAGGCTGTGGCCTCGGCGGGATTGCTCATGACTTGCGCGGGCAGGATTGCATTGGCGGCTCCATTTGTCGGATACTTGAGACTAAACGCAGGTTCAAATCGCGACAGACCGCATCTAATTTAGGAGGGAACCCATGACGGTCAGACTCATAGTAAACATGGAGGCCGCTCCGGGCAAGCGCGAGGAGCTCATCGCCACGTTCGCTGAGCTGAGTCCCAGCGTCCGCGAGGAGCCCGGATGCGAGCAGTACGAGCTGTACCAGAGCACGGAGCAGCCAGACCAGTTCGCGCTCATGGAGCGATGGACTGACCAGGACGCACTGACCGTCCACGGCCAGGTGCTGCGGGAGCGCGGCGTTGACCTGGCGTCATTGAGGGTCTCACCCGCGCAGGTGGAGCGGTACGAGGAGTAGCCGCCGCGCACGCGTACAATCGATGGGAGGTGGAACATGACCAATGTAGCATACAACCAGCTTACACCGGAGGAGCGGTACGTCATCGAGATGAAGGGGACGGAGCGGCCCTTCTCCGGCGAGTACGACGACTTCTACGAGGCAGGCAAGTACATCTGCCGCCGCTGCGACGCTGAGCTATACCGTTCAGAGGACAAGTTCGAAGCCTTCTGCGGCTGGCCCGCGTTCGACGACGAGGTGCCGGGCGCGGTCACCCGCCTGCCGGACCCGGACGGCATGCGCACGGAGATCGAGTGCGCCAGGTGCGGCGGCCACCTCGGCCACGTCTTTCTTGGTGAGAGACTGACCGACAAGAACACGCGCCACTGCGTGAACTCACTCTCCATCCGGTTCGTGCCGGAGGAGAAGACTTAGTCCGCCTGCAGAGGCTGCGGCCTCGGGCTTGGCCGGTTGCTTCGCGGGCGCAGGCTCACGCCAGTGAGTCGGTCAGTGTCCCATGCAGCCAGCCCTCTATGTTGCGGATGGCCAGCTCCAGCCCGGCCCGGTTGGCCTGCGGGGTGTTGGCCGCATTGTGAGGGGAGAGCACCACGTTTTGCAGCGTGGTGAGCGGATGGCCTGCGGGCAGCGGCTCCGTCGCGAACACGTCCAGTCCTGCGCCGCCGATTTGGCCGTCTCGTAGCGCTGCCACCAGCGCGTCCTCGTCCACGACGGCTCCTCGGCCCACGTTGACCAGTATCGCAGTCGGCTTCATCATCGCCAGCTCGCGCGCTCTGATCAGGCCCTCAGTCTCCGCGCTCAGAGGTAGCTGCAGCGACACCACATCCGAGCGGGCCAGCAGTTCATCCAGACTCACAAACGTCGTACCGTAGGCCCGCGCTCGCTCCTCCGATGGGTTGCGCGTCCAGGCGACTGTGTCCATACCCAGTCCCGCGCCCATCGCGATGACGTGCTGCCCGATGGGGCCTGTGCCCATCACGCCCAGCGTTGCGCCATGCAGCTGCCCGACCTGCTGCTGTGGCCACTCGCCGCGCCTCGCGGCGGCATCGAACGCGGGTATGCGGTGAGCGACCGCCAATGCCAGGGCGATGGCCTTCTCTGCGACAACCGCCGCGGAGTAGGCGGGCGTGTTGGTGACTACAATGCCCCGCCGCCGGCAGGTCTCAAAATCAATGTTGTCCACGCCAATGCCAAACACCGCAATGTGCTTCAGCCGCGGGCAAACCTCCAGCACCGCCTCCGTGAACGGGCTGGCCGCCAGGGTCAGCGCCACGTCGGCCTCCGCGATGCGCTCCGCCAGCAGCGCCTCGGAGTACGCGCCTGAGGTGAAGACGCGCAGCTCGCCAAGCTCCTGCAGCCGCGACTCCAGGCCCGAGGAGGCGACTATGCCTGCCGCGTCGTCCGGCACAACAATGATCATTCGACGGCCCTCCAGCGTTTGGCTGTCGTACATTGTAGCGGCTCCTGCGCCCTGTGGGACGGGTATAGAGTAGAGTGAAGACATCCGCCCAATACCACCGTCATTCCGAGCGGAGCGCAGCGGAGTCGAGGAATCCAGGGCCTAGGGCCTACGACCGGAAGGCCGTTACGCATCTCTGCAAGCACGCAACGCTCTGCATGAAGCAATGTCGCCTACCGCAATTGTCCAAGATTCCTCGACTTCGCTCGGAATTGTAGATGTCAGGTAATTCGTTGACAGAATAGCATTTAGAGAAGAGCTATTCTGGAGGCGAAGATGCGGAACAACAGCAAGGACCGGACGATTGAGCGGAACT
>DAOUJC010000008.1:0-313263 GCA_034423135.1 Dehalococcoidia bacterium
CCGACGCTCTGCGCGCCGTCGATGAGTACAGGCACGCCCGCGTCGTGGGCCGCCTCGACGATTTCGGCTATGGGCAGGCGCAGGCCGCAGGTGAACTGGATGTGGCTCAGGCCAACCAGCCGCGTGCGCTCGGTGATCGCAGACTTCACGAGGTCCAGCATCTCCGCGGCCGTGGACATGGGCTGGATTGCTGCAGATGTCACGTTCACACCATGGCGCTCTGCTACAACATTGGCGGGAACGGTCAGCGCGGGGTGCTCAAGGTCGCAGATGAGCAGCTCATCGCCCGGCTGCCAGTCTATGCCGTAAATGACCACGTTGACGCCCTCGCGCGTGCTGTGCGTAAGGATGACGTCATCCTCGGATGCGCCGAGCAGGCCGGCAGCAGCAGCGGTGGCCGCTTGATTCGCCTCGCGAGTGAGCGCGACGCCGCGTGCGCTTGCGGGCCCGATGATGGCCTCCTGCTCCAGAGTCTCCGCAATGCGGCGCAACGCAGACGTGGGCGTGGGGCCTGCCCACCCTGTGTTCATGTAAATCCGGTCGCGGGTGATGGGCAGAAGCTCCCTAAGCTGGTCAGTGTTCATCTCCACCGTCCGTTTCGAAGAGTGAGTCGCGTCGGTCAGAGGCTCCGGCGGCGACTGAAGCGGCAACGCGTGCCATTCTACCACGGAGCCATCGGCGTGACCAATTGGCGGACGAGCATTCTAGGCGGACGGCTGCGTCATTGGAATATACCGCTCGCCCTGAGCTTGTCGAAGGGAGCGAGCGGCACTTCACCGTCATTCTGAGCGGAGCGCAGCGGAGTCGAAGAATCTAGGACATTACCGCTTCCAGTCATTTTCGCTAGAAATGACATCTTGCGAGGATACGTCGGCTACTTACGGTACGCCTTTGAGCCGGGCACACCGGGGTGTATCCCTTATCCCAGCTGTGAGCTTGCCCCTATACGGGGCTAACCTTGCGGCCCGCTATGAACGTACATGAAGTGCTATCCCAACAAGCGGCGGCATAGGCAATACGTGTCGTGGGTGCCGGGGGGAGCGCGCGGATTGCTGGCGCGGGCCGATGCCGCTAGACTCACGTCGTGGTCTGCATACGGAGGATGCTCGGCAACATCGCGGTTTCTCTCACGTGCGGCCTCTGCCTATTCGCGATGGTGGCAATTGCGGCGGCCTGCACCGGAAGCGAGCCCACGCCTTCGCCGACCACACCGGCTACGGAGACGCCGGCTCCTACGCCCACTGCGACCTC
Source organism: Dehalococcoidia bacterium (assembly GCA_034423135.1). Taxonomy (GTDB): domain Bacteria; phylum Chloroflexota; class Dehalococcoidia; order Lucifugimonadales; family UBA2985; genus JAPPHY01. The sequence continues at coordinate 1,252 of DAOUJC010000008.1, forward strand.
GACCCCGCGTCCAACTCCCACACCGCCTCCTACTCCGACCCCGTCGGCCACCGCGACGCCGACTCTGACCGCAACCTCCACGCCCACGCCTACCGCGACCGCAACGCCCGTGTCCACACCGACTGTGACCGCCACGACTGTGCCAACGGCCACGCCGGATCCCCTGGCGCGTTTCGGGCCGCCAGACCCGGAGGAGGGAGCAGGCAGCGCATCCGAGGCGCTGGTAGCGGGGCAGGTCTTTCAGCTTGAGATCGCCATCACCCCTGAGGAGCGCGCCCGCGGCCTGATGGGCCGTGAACACATTCCGGACGACTACGCCATGCTGTTCGTGTTCCCGACAGAGTCCCCGCGCAGCTTCTGGATGAAGGGCACGCTAATACCGCTGGACATCCTCTTCCTGGACTCTGACGGCGTGGTGGTGGACGTGCAGACTATGACGCCGCAGCCAGGCGCGGCGGATAGCGAGCTGATCGTGTACAGGTCGGCCGCGCCGGCAAGGTACGCGCTGGAGATGAACGCGGGTCTCGCGGAGGCGCTTGGCGTGGAGCCCGGGGCCGTCGTGCTGTTCGACTAGAGTCTGGCGGCGTTCCGTCCATTTGTGCTAGAATCACCCCATGTCATTGACTGAGCTTCACCCCCTGGTTCGCGACTGGTTCCTGTCCCGCTTCGACGCGCCCACGGAGGCGCAGCAACAGGGCTGGCCTGCCATCTCGCGCGGCCGCCACACCCTCATCGCCGCGCCTACCGGCTCCGGCAAGACTCTGGCCGCATTCCTGATGTGCATCGACGGGCTGGTGCGCCGCGCTCTGACCGGCGATCTGCCGGACACCACGCAGGTCGTGTACGTTTCGCCTCTGAAGGCCCTCTCGAACGACATCAGCAAGAACCTGGAGGCGCCTCTCAGCGAGATTCAGGCGCTTGCGGAGGAGCGGGGACTGCTTCTGCCCGAAATTCGCGCTGCCGTCCGCACCGGCGACACACCGTCATCCGAACGCACCAAGATGGCCAAGCGGCCGCCGCACATCCTGATCACCACGCCTGAGTCGCTGTACATCCTGCTCACGTCGGACAGCGGGCGCAGGGGGCTGAAGGGCGCGCACACGCTGATTCTGGACGAGATTCACGCCGTGGCCGACGACAAGCGTGGTTCCCACCTGGCGCTCTCCGTCGAGCGGCTGTGCGCCCTGACCGACGCACCAATCACCCGCGTGGGACTGTCCGCGACCCAGCGGCCCATCGAGGAGATGGCGCGCTTCCTCGTCGGCAACTCGCACATTGCCGAGAACGGCAAGCCGGACTGCCTCATCGTCGACACCGGCCACGCCCGCACAATCGACCTGGCCATCAATCTGCCCCAGCGCGAGCTTGGCCCCATCGCCAGCCACGAGCAGTGGGCCGAGACGCTGGACGACGTGGCGGAGCTTGTGAATGCCCACGACACAACGCTTGTGTTCGTCAACACGCGCAGGCTGGTCGAGAGGCTGTCGCACCAGCTTTCGGAGCGGCTCGGCGAGAGCGCGGTGGTGGCGCACCACGGCAGCCTCTCCCGCACCACACGGCTCGCAGCGGAGGACAAGCTGAAGCGAGGAGAGGTGAAGGTCTGCGTGGCAACCGCCTCCCTGGAGCTTGGCATAGACATAGGCGACGTTGACCTGGTGTGCCAGATAGGCTCGCCGCGCTCCATCGGGCTGCTGCTGCAGCGGATTGGGCGCTCCGGCCACAGCCTCGGCGGCGTGCCCAAGGGTCGGCTGTTTCCGCTGACTCGCGACGAGCTTGTGGAGTGCACGGCGCTGCTCCGGGCAGTGCGCAGGGGAGAGCTGGACACGCTTCGAATACCGCCGTGGCCGTTGGACGTGATGGCGCAGCAGATGGTGGCGGCCTGCTCCGTTGAGGAGTGGAGCGAGGACGAGCTGTTCAAGCTGTGCAGGCGGGCATACCCGTACCGATACCTGAGCCGGGAGAAGTTCGATCAGATCACGCAGGTGCTGTCCGAGGGATTCACCTCGCGGCGCGGCCGCGGTGGTGCATACCTGCACCGCGACGGCGTGCACGGACGGCTCAACGGCCGCCGCGGCGCGCGAATCGCCGCCATGACAGGCGGAGGCGCGATCCCGGACAACGCAGACTACGACGTCATCGCGGAGCCGGAGGACGTGTTCGTTGGCTCCGTCAATGAGGACTTTGCCATCGAGAGCATGGCGGGCGACGTGTTCCTGCTCGGCAACACCCCGTGGAAGATCAGGCGCATCGAGAGCGGGCGGGTCCGCGTGGAGGACGCCCACGGCCTCGCGCCCAGCATACCCTTCTGGCTCGGCGAGGCGCCCGGCCGCACGTGGGAGCTGTCGCAGGGGGTGACCGAGCTGCGTGAGGCCGTGTCGCAGCGGCTGGAGCGCCCGCATACAGCCGTGCAGTGGGTGATGGATGAGGCCTGCGTCGACGCGGAGATCGCGGGTCAGTTCGTGGCCTACATGGAGGAGGGCGTCCGAGTGCTGGGCATGGTGCCCACAGGCCGGCGCGTGGTTGCGGAGCGGTTCTTCGACGAGAGCGGCGGCATGCAGCTTGTGATTCACGCCCCGTTCGGCTCGCGCATCAACCGCGCGTGGGGCATGGCGCTGCGCAAGAAGATCTGCCGCACGTTCGACTTCGAGCTTCAGGCGGCCGCAACCGACGACGGGCTGAACTTCTCGCTTGGGCCGTCGCAGTCGTTCCCGATTGAGGACGTGTTCAGGTACATTCGCGCCGTGAACGCGGAGGAGGTGCTGCTGCAGGCGGTGCTTCAGGCGCCGCTGTTCGGTACGCGTTGGCGGTGGGACGCCACGCGCGCCCTGGCCGTCATGCGGTTCGCAGGCGGTCGCAAGGTGCCCGCGCCGCTCCAGCGCATGCGCTCCGACGACCTGCTGGCCGCCGTGTTCCCCGAGCAGGTTGCGTGCCAGGACAACGCCATGCCCGGCGACATCGAGGTGCCCGACCATCCTCTGGTGTTCGAGACCGTCCGCGACTGCCTCACGGAGGCTATGGACGTGGACGGGCTGAAGTCGGTGCTCGCCGCCATTGAGTCCGGCGAAATCGAGGTGTACGGGCGCGACACCGTTCAGCCGTCGGTCTTTGCCCACCAGCTTCTCAACACCATGCCCTACGCCTTCCTCGACGAGGCGCCGCTGGAGGAGCGGCGTGCCCGCGCCGTGCCTCTGCGCCGCGCACTGCCGGACGCCAGTGACCTGACGGCGCTGGACGCGGAAGCGATACGGCTGGAGTCGGACCAAGCATGGCCGCTGGTGCGTGACCCGCTGGAGCTTCACGACGCGCTCCTTGTCCTCGGCGTGCTGCCGCTGGCGGCCCCGTGGCCTGAGTGGAGCGCGCCCGCCGAGTCGCGGGAGGCGTGGTACAGCGCCCTCGTCGATGACGGCCTCGCCTACCTGCTGAGTCGCGACGGCGTTCCCTTCGCGTGGGTTGCAGCCGAGCGCGTGCCCACGGCGCTTGTCGTGTACCCGGATGCGACGCTGGAGCCTGCGTATCCGGGGCCGGCCGCGGCTGATGTGGAGCGAGAGGATGCCGTCCTGGAGATTCTGCGGGGCTGGTCGGAGAGCAGCGGGCCGTTCACCGCAGGCGAGATGGAAAACCTGCTGGGACTATCGCGGTCGGACGTGGCGGTCGCCGTCGCCCGGCTCGAGGCACAGGGCCAACTGCTCAGGGGCAGGTTCCGCCCCGGCGCAATCGAGGAGGAGCTGTGCGACAGGCGAGTGCTGGCGCGCATCCATCACGCCACCATCGGCCGCCTGCGCAGGGAGATTGAGCCGGTTTCGCCCGCCGTCTTCATGCGGTTCCTGCTTCGCTGGCAGCACGCGCTCCCGCATCACCGGCTGCACGGCGAGGACGGCGCGCTGGAGGCAATCGAGCAGCTGCAGGGGTTCGAGGCGTCCGCTGGCGCTTGGGAGTCGGAGATACTGCCCGCGCGTGTGGCCGACTATATTCCGGCGCTGCTGGACAGGCTGTGCTGGGAGGGCGAGGTGACCTGGGGACGGCTGACGCGCCCTCACGCCAACGGCGACTCCACAACGGCGCGCGGCACGCTCACCAGGGCAACGCCCATCACGCTTGCGCAGCGAGAGTCGCTCGACTGGCTGCTGGAGCGGCCGCTATCGGACGACTCGCATCTGCCGGGCGGCTGCCAGGAGGTTTTGGAGCATCTGACCCGCAGGGGCGCATCGTTCATCGACGACATAATCGCGGCCACCCGGCGCCTGCCCTCAGACGTGGAGGACATCCTGTGGCAGCTTGCCGCCGCCGGCCGCGTCACCTCCGACGGCATGGAGGCCCTGCGCCGCCGCGTTCGTGGCGCTGACTCCGCTGCTCCATCCCGCCGGGCCACCCGGTCGAAGCGTGCCGCTCCACGGCGCAGGGGAGGATACAGCCGGTGGTCGGCGCTGGAGCCGCAGAGACCGCCTGAGGACGTCACGGAGGATCGCGCGCGGCAGCTGCTGGCTCGCTACGGCGTGCTGTTCCCGGAGCTTCTGGCGCGGGAGTCGATCGCTCCGCCGTGGCGCGAGCTGGTGCGCCTGCTGAGGCGCATGGAGGCGCGCGGCGAGATCCGCGGCGGTCGGTTCGTGGCGGGCTTCGTCGGCGAGCAGTTCGCGCTGCCGGAGGCGCTCGAAACGCTGCGCGGCCTCAGGGACGCGGAGGCGACCGGCGAGACGGTGACGCTGTCCGCGGTGGACCCGCTGAACCTGGTGGGCATCCTCTCGCCGGGCGAGCGCGTGGCAGCCGTGCCCGGCAACCGCGTCACGTACCGCGACGGCGTGCCGGTGCGCGTGCCGGACGGCGGTGGCCTTGCGGTTGCGGCCGCATCCGGCGAGGACGGCGCGCAGGTGGCTCCCCTGTTGCGCTCAGTCTAGCCCGTAATTGTCCAGGGTCTCTCGGCTGTCAGGTCACAGACGGCCTTAATTGCGCTACAATAGCCCCCAGTATCTCCACATCTGAGGAACTACCCGTAGTGCCCAGGTAGCGTGGAGACCCGCCTTGGCCTGTAGACTCAGATCAGAAGGGGCTTTCTAGTGCCGCTGGACTCGAGAGACTACACGAGAGGTTCTCATCCCCCTGCGTGTACCTGCGCGGAGTGTGTCGCACGTAGGCAAGGCGGCGCCGTTATGACCTGTCCCATGTGCGAAGGCCGAGGCTCCATAATCGGCGGCAAGCCATCCAGAAGTATCCAGTGCCCGACCTGCCATGGCACAAAATCTGTTACCAGGGAAAGTTATAGAAGGGTTCAGGAAGCGAGGAGGAGAGAGCAGGAAGAGGCCCGTAGGAGACAGCAACGCACGGGAGCTTTGGATAACCCTGCTTCCTCTCACTACGAGATTCTAGGAATACGCCCGGGGGCGTCTGCACAAGATGTGGAGCGAGCCTTTCGGAGACAGTCGCAGATTTATCACCCCGACAAAGACAAGTCGCCGGGCGCCAATGGGCGCTTTCGCCGCCTATTGGAGGCGCGCGAAACCCTGACGAACCCCGCTCGCCGCGCGGCGTATGACAGAAATTTGGGCGCCGACTGGATGGCAGGTTCTCGGAGGACCGGCCAGCAGTCGCAGCAGTCGTCTCAGCAGACTCAGGGGAGAGCCGGGCAAAGAAGCAGGCCTCAGGATGGAACGGTCACCTGCATTCAGTGCGCCGGACGCGGGTTCTTCTACAACAGCACGTGCGGGGAGTGCCAGGGCACTGGAAGGATGCGATTCGAGAGGGCGGAGGAATTGCGGCGGGTACGGGAGCAGGAGAGTGCACGAACGCGGGCCCGTGCTGAGCAGGAACGGGCGGAGGAGTTGCGGCGGGCAAGGGAGCGAGAGCAGGCACGTGCTGAACAAGCTCAGGCGCGGCAGGGCGCGGAGCAGGGCAAGCGTGACGATTACGTACGCGGCGGTGACGACAGGCGCCCGGCGGTGGATACGAAGAGGCGATTTCCGGGCTGGGTGCCGGTTGGTCTCGTGGCACTGCCGCTAATGGCGTTCGCCGCGTTCTTCCTTGCGGACGCAGACATTTGGGACTTCGCAAGAGCGACTCCTACGCCTGTCCCTACTCCCACCTCAGTTCCGACAGCGCCGATCGTGATCGTCCCTACGGCAACTCCGATTCCGACGCCGACTCCTGTGCCGACCCCAACTCCTACCCAGATTCCCACACCTACGCCTACACCAACCTCTACCCCAGTGCCGACCCCGACCATCACTCCCACTCCCACTCCCACACCTCTGCCAACCGCTACCGCCACGCCTAAAGGCGTGCCCACGTCCACACCGGTCTACAGCCTGCCTGACGGTGTTCCCGTTACCGAGATGTGGACTTTCTGGGATGGCCACGCAGATTCTCGCGTGGAAGTGCGGCCGGGATTCTATCTTCATGGCCTGCCGATTCTCTGGGGAGACGGTAGCATCACCCTTGGATTCTCTAGAGGAACCGCGTGGGCTCCTCTTGGCGCAGGCTTCTACGCAGGACCTGCTAGTGATGTGTTTTCGCCTAATGGCGGGCTTACCATGACCCTGGTGAGATTTCGGCGGGGAGCAGACGTTTCCGAGGTTTCGATTCCCTCCATGTCGTACTTGACCTATTGGCCGGAACCAATTGTAGCGTCGCGGTATGAAGAAGCCGCGAACTATATTCGTTTCAAGTTTCAACTCGATGAGGACTCCTTGCGGCCCTTTTTTGACTCGCGTGATGTTCGGCCGCTCTGGATTTACGGGGATGAGCTCAATGTAGAGTTGCCCTTGTATGTAACCAAGGAGAATTGCCCGTGGTAGTTAGTGCGAAATTGGCTACATCGGGGAATAGGACTGCCGCTACGCGGTTTTGGACGGTTGATGCCAGCCATGGTGCCAGCAAGAATTAGTATCGCCATAGTCGCTATCCCGTAACTCCCTGTTGTTGATGATTGTTGAATAGACAGGTTGGACGCGAAGATAACGTTGTAAATGACGCGGCAATTTGGAGACTAGAACAGGGAGGAAGACCAATGACGGATGATTACGCGTGGCTGGTCGATGCGCTCAGACTACTCGTTGCCATCCCCATTGCGATTGGTATCGCTATTGCAGTCTACCTATTCTGGCCCAAAAAGCGGGGTGGTGACGATGACTAGGCACAATCTGGACTAGACTTTTGCATCAGGAACGCACCTTGATGCAAGAAGCGGCGGCGCGTAGGACTCTTCCTGCAGCCGTCCCCCCCTCAATTGACACCCAAAACCGCGCGGTGCTATATTCCAGCGCAAGCCGAGCCGTTCCGGCAGGCCTGAGCGCATCGCCATAGACGCCCCACGTCGAAGACTCATCGGCGTCCGCAATTCTGGAGTCAGGAGGACACCATGGCAAAGCCCCTGCCCCTGGAGGGCATTCGCGTACTGGACTTCACGCACATCGTGGCCGGCCCGCAGTGCACCCGCATTCTCGGAGACCTGGGCGCACAGATCATCAAGGTCGAGCAGGACCAGGCCATGGACGTCACCCGCTCCGCCGCGCTCGGCGGCATCGGCGGCATACCCGGCGTCAACCGCAGCGGCATGTTCGAGTACTTCAATCGCAACAAGCTGAGCATCACCATCAACGCCCTGTTGCCCGCCGGCCTGGACCTCATCAAGAAGCTGGTGTCCGTTTCGGACGTGGTCATCGAGAACTTCAGCTCCCGCGTCCTGGAGCGCTGGGGCCTCTCCTACGAGGAGCAGTGCGAGCTGAAGAAGGACATCATCTACGTGAGCATAACCGGCTTCGGCCACATCGGCCGCCTGCGCGACTACAGCACGTGGGGGCCGACTGCGCAGGCGCTGTCCGGCCTGACCTTCATGTCCGGCCTGCCCGGCGAGCGGCCCGCAGGCTGGGGCTACAGCTTCCTCGACCATACGGCCGGCTACAACGCCGCCATCGCAACTCTCATGGCGATCCATCACCGCAACCGCACGGGCGAGGGCCAGTGGCTCGACGTTTCGCAGGTGGAGAGCGGCATGGTGCTGACCGGCCCGGCCGTCCTCGACTACACCGCCAACGGCCGGCCATACCGCAGGCCCGGCAACCCGACGGGCAATCGCTCCAGCAATCCGCGCGTGGCGCCGCACAACGCCTACCGCTGCGCAGGCGACGACGAGATTGTGGCCGGCGAGTCCAGGCAGCGTTGGTGCGTCATCTCCATCTTCACGGAGGATGACTGGCAGAAGTTCTGCAAGGCCATCGGCTCTCCCGAGTGGACGTCTGACCCCAAGTTCGCCACCAACGCCGACCGCGTCGCCAACGAGGACGAGCTGGACCGGCTCATAGAGGAGTGGACCATCGACAAGATGCCCCACGAGGTTATGCACCGCCTCCAGACCGCGGGCGTGGCCGCCGGAGCCGTACAGACCAACGAGGACAAGGTGGTGCGAGACCCGCAGCTTCGCTCGCGGGAGTTCATCCAGAAGGTGCCGCACAGGGAGGTTGAGGACTCGTTCGAGACCGACAGCCTGCCGTTCAAGTTCTCCCACACGGAGCACAGGATACGGCAGGCGTCGCCGCCCCTGGGCTCCGACACCCAATTCATCCTGACCGAGGTGCTGGGCCTCAGTGAAGACGAGATAGCGGAGCTTGCCGGGCAGGCGGCGTTCTAGTCCATGAGGCACCGCCGGTCGGTGCAGCGAGGAGCAAAATGACGATAACGAGCAGCCTCGATTCACAGCCCCAGGCCCTGGAAGACCTGGTCGTCATCGACCTGACGGACGAGAAGGGCATGTACATGGGCAAGATGATGGCCGACATGGGCGCGCGGGTGACCATCGTCGAGCCACCTTCCGGCCACCCGGCGCGGCACATCGGCCCCTTCTACCAGGACAAGCCGGACCCCAACAACAGCCTGCTCTTCTGGTATCACAACACCAACAAGGAGAGCGTCACGCTGGACATCACCACCGGCCGCGGCGCCGCAATCCTCAAGGAGATGGTGAAGAAGGCGGACGTGCTGCTGGAGTCGTTCCAGCCCGGATACATGGAGTCGCTGGGGCTTGGCTACGAGGAGCTTTCGAAGATCAACCCCCGGCTGGTGATGACCTCGCTTTCGCCGTTCGGGCAGACGGGGCCGTACAGGGACATGAAAGCGTCCGATCTGGTGTCGATGGCTATGGGTGGCATCATGGCAAGCTGCGGCTACGACCACATCGAGGACGCGCCGCCCATCTGCAGCGACGGCTGGATGGGCTACGCCACCGGCTGCAACTTCGGCGTGATGGGCACCATGACCGCCGTGGTCTACCGCGACTTCACGGGCCAGGGCCAGTGGGTCGACGTGTCGATCCACGAATCGCTGTCATGCACGACCGAGGCCGCCATGCCCAACTGGTTCTTCGACAGGAAGGTGCCGATTCGCCAGACCGGGCGTCACCACGGCCTCACGCCCACGCCGTCGACGCAGTTCACAAGCTCGGACGGCAAGCTCGTCAACGGGTTTGACATTCCGCCCAGGTCGCTCGACCGGTGGAACCGCATGGTGAACTGGATGGACGAGAAGGAGATGGCGGAGGGCCTCAAGGATGACAAGTACCGGGAGATGATCAGCCAGGGCGTGCGCAGCGGCCCGGAGATGGACTTCCTGCGAGAGCGCATCGAAGATTTCATCGCCGCGCAGCCCGCGGACGAATCGTACCACGGCGGCCAGCAGATCAGACTGGCGTGGGCGGTCATTCGCTCGCCGGAGGAGAACCTGGAGGACGAGCACTTCCGCGACGACAGGGGCTTCTTCCCGGAGGTGGAGCACCCGGAGCTAGGAAAGTCATTCGCCTACCCCGGCCACCCGGCGATGTTCAGCAAGACTCCGTGGCGAATGCGCCGCCGTGCGCCGATGCTGGGCGAGGACAACGAGCGCGTGCTGAGCCAGGAGTTCGGGCTAAGCCCCGCCGAGATGGTGCTTCTCCGCGAGAGCAGGGTCATCTAGCCGGCCCCTGCTGCTACCGGGGCGGGTCTTCGCGGAGGTAGGCGTCGGAGCCGTCCAGCCAGTCCGTGCGTATGGGGCCGAACGCGTCGATGTCGTCGGTCTCCTCCAGCGCCTCCGCGCTGTGCTCCACGAACGACGGTATGACCAGCGTTTCGCCCGCGTGCACCACCATCTCCTCGCCGTCGACGATGAAGCGCAGCGCGCCGCTGATGACGTGGGTTAGCTGCTCGCTTTCGTGAGTGTGGGCGGGCACCTTGGCGCCCTTGGGGAAGTGCAGGCGTCCCAGCATCACCCTCTCGCCGGTCACGATGCGGCGGGTGATGCCTCCGATTAGGCGGTCTTCCTGAATGCTGTCCCAGGCTACTGGCTCCATGCGGGTCCTCCTTGCGCCTGAGGTGTGTTGAAGCGCGCGGCTGTCATTGTAGCCACTAATCGCGGGCGTGAGAAGCTCTGGGGGATCCCCGTCGCCTGCCCACTGGCGACCGTCGGCCGCTAGCTGCCACTGTCGTTCCGAGCGGAGCCGAGCGTAGGCGAGGCGCAGTCGAGGAACCTGGGACATTGGTATGACGCCACGCACCTTCTTCCGTGCCCACGATGCGCATACACTCGCCCATCTGCGGGTCGCGGCGCTTGATGGCGCGCGCCCACAGCCCTCTAAGGCCCTAGTTTACTCGACTGCGCTGCGCTGAGTTTACTCTGAGCGCAGCCGAAGGGCTCGGAACGACAGTGGTGATAGACTGCTGGGGCGGCGAGGGGCGTATCATGTCGCTTGGACGGGCGCAGTTCACCCCCATCTCAATCTTCCCCCATCGAGGGGGAAGAGGGTTTCGGGGTGCGCGCCGCCTACCGCCGCCTCTCCTCCCGCGCCTCCGCCGATGCCGCGTTGCGGAGCGCCGATGCACGTGCTGCTGCCGCCCGCGGCATGACCGGGGTCGGTGTGAACAGGCTCGCGAACTGCTGCTCCGCCTCCCGCAGCTCCTCCTCAGTGTCGATCTCCGTCCACATGCGGCTGCCGGTCAGGTGGACCGCCATCTGCAGCTCACCTCTGCCGATGAGGTCGGACATCACCGCCTCGTAGTACTCGCCGGTGAGGCCCTGCGACACGAATGCGTCCAGCCGGGGCACAATGGCTGTAGACAGGCTCTCGAGGGAGAGCGCGTAGATGTTGACCGTCTTGAGAGCGCGCGTGAAGTCGAATTCCGGCGACTGCTGCGACTTGAGCACCATCTCCGTGCTGACGCCGTCCTCGGCCAGAATCACAGTGCCGTTCATCGGCGGGCGGAAGCGGTCGACCACCGCCACGTTCCGGCTTCGCTGCCTGAGCATGTCCTGCAGCAGGCCGTACTCGTAGACCAGGTCGCCTTCCAGGAGCAGCACGTCGTCGTCTAGCTCGTCGCGGGCCAGCCACAGCGAGTAGATGTTGTTCGTGCGGTCGTAGACGTCGTTGGCGACGTACTTGACGTTGATGCGCCCAAACCGGGTGCCGATTCGCCTGCGCACCATGTCGCCCAGGTAGCCCACCACGATCACGCACTCCCTGAACCCGGCCCGGTCGAGGTACTCCATCTGGTACTCGATCATTGGCCGTCTGTGCATCGGCACCAGGCATTTGGGCAGGTTGTTGGTGAGCGGTCGTAGTCTTGACCCTTGGCCGGCTGCGAGTATGACTGCCTTCATCGCTGTGCACCTCCTGCTGCGCTGGCTGCCCCGCTCGCGACATCTGACTGCGCAAGCTCCTTGAGGGCCTCCACGAGCTGCGCGTTCTCCTCCGCGGTACGGGACGCCATCCTGACGTATTTGCCCTCCAGGCCGCGCTTGCGGCCGCAGTCGTTGATCAGGATCCGGCTCTGCTCGAACAGGCGCGTGGTCAACTCGGTCGACGTGAGGCCGTCGGCCACGCGGCTGAACACGAAGTTGGCGTGCGTGGGACGGGGACTGAGGAACGGCACGTCCTCCAGGCCGTCGTGCAAGAGGCGCGTCGCTCGCCTCACCTCCGCGCACGACTCGATGAACTCCGGCTGATACTCCGCGATGGTCTCCAGGTAGAACTGCGCCAGCGAGTTGATGCCCCAGATGGGCAGGTGAGTGCGCAGCTCCGCGATCCTGCCCTGGTTGGCGGAGGCGGCGTAGCCGAGGCGAATGCCGGGGATGCCGTAGGTCTTGGACAGGCTCTTGAGCACGATTACGTTGGGGTAGTCGGCGAGGTGCGCCATGATGGACGGATGAGGGTCCGCGTCCACAAAGTCTATGAACGACTCGTCTACAATGACGAGGTCAAGGTCACGCAGCGCGTCCAGGAACCGCATGACGTCCGCCTTGGACGTGGAAAGCCCGGTGGGATTGTTCGGGTTGATGAGCAGGGCGGCGTTTGCGCCGGACTCCAGAACGTGTCGAGCAAAGTCGTCCACGTCCAAGTGGAAGTCGCCGGTGAGCTGGTACGTGGACACAGTCTTGCCCTGGTTCGCCGCGCGGTTCACGAACTCATCGAAAGTCGGGACGGCCACCGCCAGGCGCGACACGAAGCGGTCGGAGATGGCGCTGATGAGCTCGCTTGCGCCGTTGGCGATGACAAGCTCCTCGTGGGTCAGGCCCAGCGGCTGGGCTGCCAGGGACGAGAGGTGCCAGTTGGTGGAAGGGTAGGACTTCACCAGCCTTGTCAGCCTCCGGCTCAGCGCCTCGATGAAGGAGTCAGGCGGGAAGTACTGGTTGGTCATGTAGCAGAAGTCGCGGACGTCGAAACTCCAGAATCCGCCGTAGAGTGACGAGTAATAGCGATAGTCTCGGCTATCCATGTGTATAGCTCTCCTTCGGATAAAGGTAAACGCGCAGGCATGGCAGACGTTTGCATGGCTGTCCGGCCTGTGATCTCTGGGACGGGTTGCGAAAGGGGCTAGGTAGACTGCAACAGCAATCGGATATCGCGGGCTGATGTGTTGCAGTGTGACGTTGCGCCGGCGAAACCTATGGCCGGCGCAGGCTCGGAGGTTCCAGGGGGGTGCGTCCGCAATGGCTGATGATTCTGCCACCGCGGGAGCGCGGCGGGCGTGTCAACGGCTGGGCGGTTGGTCCGCTCAAGGCCATAGAACGACCCCCTTTCTGTACGTGCGGTGCTGGCTCCAGGTTCTTTAACAGGAAGTTAACCGACTGCCCAGATACTATTTCAGCGTCGTGCTCTTGTCAAGCGTTTGGTTTCGCAGCCAGGACAGGCGAAGGAGTTTAACGGAGCGTTAAAATGTTGAGGGTACCTCGTACCATCGGCCAGTCCGAATGGCTCGCCGGGCGTGTCAATCCGGGCCATCTCTGCTACCATGTCCGCATCGCAAAGGTCGACTGAGCAGAGGTGCAGCAATGAGCCAGGAGCTAGGTCGCATGGAGCGGCCCTCGTCGGGGGCATTCCGGGGCAGGAGGAAGCTGCTTCTGGTGCCTCGCGTATATCCGCCTCCCCCAGACGAGGCGGAGGGCGTCGCCATCGTGGATCGCTACTGGGAGCAGGTGCACGCCCAGGTCGCGTCGCTGGAGCCCGGCCTCGGCCCGGTCAGGCACGTCTACCACGAGAGCGTGACGGACGGAGGCGGGGAGGCGCTTGCGAGAATGGAGAGCGTGGACGCGCAGTGCCACGCGTTCATAGCGGCCAAGTGCGCAGCCGGGGCCTCGTACGAGGCGACCGAAGATGCCGAGGCCCTGATCGACACACTTGACCTGCAAGGCTGCCTCATGATGCCGTTCGGCGGTACGAGCGTGCCCGCCATGCTGCGCGAGTGGCTTGCGGACAGCACCCGCAGGCGATACGACTACATCGCGCGGCGCATCGACGAGACGCTGGGCGAAGACGCGGTTGGCGTGCTGTTCATCAACGAGCGACACCAGGTCCAGTTCCCCGAAGGCGTAGAGGTGTTCTTTGTAGCGCCGCCCGCCCTTGACGAGTATCGCCGCTGGATGAGCGCATGGGCCGCTCGGCGGAATGCCGCGTTCTCCGAAGGTGCCCCGGATGGAGATTCGCAGGAAGACACCGGGGTGGACTGAACTGAAGCCCCAATCCAGGTAGAGCTAACCCATAGGAGGTACAGCGTGAAGGCCATCAGAATTCACTTCCTTGACGACGGCGACGAGCTTCGAATGGAGGACGTTCCGAATCCTGAGCTCGAGGCGAGCCAGGTCATGATCAAGGCCCAGGCAATCGGGCTGAACCGCGCCGACCTCTACCGCAGACGCACGGCGCCGGAAGGTGAGCCGGAGCCTCCCCGTATTCCCGGGCTGGACGTCGCCGGAGTGATCGAGGCGGTGGGCGCGGGCGTGACCGGCTGGAACGTCGGCGACCCGGTTACGGCGCTCGTGAGAGGCGCATACGCCGAGTACTCAGTCACGAACGCCGCTCTGGCGTATCGCCCACCCGCGGGCATGTCCATGACCGATGCGTCCTCCCTGCCGTGCGTGTTCCTCACCGCGTGGTACGCCTTCCAGATGGCGGGCCTCGCACCGGGGCAGACGGCGCTGATCCACGCGGCGGGCAGCGGCGTAGGCATGGCGGGCATCCAGCTCGCGAAGGCTCTCGGCGCGCGCGTGCTCACCAGCGCAGGCTCGGACGAGCGCGTGGCGCGCGGCTGCGAGCTCGGCGCGGAGGCAGGCGTGAACTACTCGACACAGGACGTCGCTGCGGAGCTGCTACGACTCACCGACGGTCGAGGCGTGGACTTTGCGCTGGACACGGTCGGAGGTGCCACCTTCGATGCGACGCTGAAGGCGCTCGCGCAGGGTGGCCGCGTTGTGACGGTGGGCGGCCACACCGGCCCTCGCTCCGAGTATGAGGAGCAGGAGCTTGAGCGCAAGGGGCAGTGGGTGAAGGCGATGGGCGTCTTCAACGAGGCCCAAGCCGACGAGGCTCAGGCGGGCTGGGAGCAGATGCTGGCGTGGTTCGACGACGGGACGCTTTGCACCATCGTGCAGGAGGTCCTGCCGTGGACAGAGGCGACGCGGGCGCAGGAGCTGCTCAACAGCCGCGGCGTGTTTGGGAAGATCGTGATGGAGGTTGGCTGACGGCTTTGTCCGCTCATCCTGAGCTTGTCGAAGGACATGAGCGGACGGCAATTGTGGATTGGGCCCGCTCATATGGTTCGACGGGGCTCACCATGAGCGGGTCTATAGCTTCCGCTCACCCTGAGCCTGTCGAAGGGCGTGAGCGGGCTAGGGGTGGCCTCATCAGTGGTGGTGGTGCCCCACGTCCTCGCCGACGGCGCGCAGCGCGTGCAGAATCTCCTCGCGATGTGACGGCATTCGCTCTGCCCAGCCTCTGACCAGGCCGAACGAGCCCGCCAGCATCATGGCGCCGTGAGGCGCCGCGAAGTAGGGCTGCAGCCGGGAGTCAGCCATCAGCCCGCGCATTGGCCCGATGACGCTGAGAAACCCGATCTCTTCGAAGCCGCGGACTACGATCGCGCCGTGGCCCTGCTCTCGCCACACGGCGTCGCCGTCCGACGTGCCGGTCGCCAGGTCGATCAGGTGCTGCTCCAGCCGCTCGCGGTCGAGTACGTGAGTGTGGTGCTCCAGGATGCCCAGTATCTCGTCGCCGTGGAGGTGGAAGGCCAGCGTGTGCTCGTTGCCGAGGTTGGCGACCACCTTGCGCTCGTGAGAGGCTACGTGCTCGTCCTCGAGTGAGCCGAGGACGGCCGCCACGGCGGTGTCTGTCATGAGCAGCGGGACGTCGTCACCCACCGTGTCCACCACGGCCCTCATGCGTGTGAGATAGTCCGGCACCTCATCGGCGAGGTAGACGAAAGACGCAGCCTCCGAGCCTCCGCTCTCCACGTGCGTTCTCAGGTGGTCGAACCGGAACTTCCGGTCGCTGTAGCCGGGTGGCGCGTTGCCGTGGTCGAAGACGGCGACTGCCAGCGCGTCCCACTCCGGTTCCACCTCGAATGCCTCCAGGGCGCGCTGCACCATGAGCAAGTCCACGTCGGCAAGGCGAACGTGCGCTACCGGCAGAGCGTCCGCCTCCTCCTGCGATACGATGGACACGCCCATACTGCGCACGACGTCAAGGTCGTCGTCGAATGTCACGGCGGCGGAAGGCGTGGCGAACGCGGAGAGACCGGCGGCGACGTGGTCGGCGAGCGCGCCCGTGACAGGCCCGCCACCCATGTTCACGCCGGTGAACACCACGCCGCTGCGCGATTCGGTTGCGTTTCGAACTCGCTGAGCGGCGATCACGGTGGGCGCGGGCATCACAAGCTGCACGGAGTTCTCAACCGCCCTCCGCGAATCGAACAGGAGGATGTCCTGCGTGCCCGTGCCAACGTCTATTGCAAGAATCTTCATGTGCCCTCATTGTATTCCGTCGCATTCTGTGCCACAAGGGATTATTGAGACAGGCCACTGCGGAAAGTGTCGCATTTCGATTTGATTCCGCGAGAGAGCCTCACGCGCACTCGCCCGGCGAAGACGCGAGTCTTCCGAGAGCCTCGAACCCGACTGACCCGCGTGTGGTATAGTCAACCCCATGAACCAGGAGGACAGGTTCTGCCCATCGTGCGCAGACACGCTCGTGGTGCGGAAGGCGCACGGCGCAGAACGGCCGGTGTGCGATTCATGCGGCAGGGTCATCTTCTACGACCCAAAGCTCGCGGCTGCAACCGTTGTGGAGTGTGACGGAAGGGTGCTGTTCGTGCGGAGGCTGACGCAGCCCGGCTACGGCCTGTGGAGCCTGCCCGGCGGATACGTGGACAGGGGAGAGGTTGTGGAGCAGGCTGCTGCTCGGGAAGTGCGGGAGGAGACCGGGCTGCACGTGGAGATAGCGGGCCTGGTTGGCCTGTTCTCAGAGTCGGGACATCCCGTTGTCGTCGCAGCCTACCACTGCCGGAGCATGCAGGGCGACGCCGCGCCCGGCCCTGAGGTATCGCAGCTGGGCTACTTTGCCCCGGACTCGCTGCCGCCGTTGGCGTTCGACAGGGACCGGGAGATACTGCGGGCGTGGTGGCGGCTGGTCAGGGAAGGCGACCCGCCGGTCTAGCCTCTCGCTGCAAGCAACCGGTCGAGCGTCTCGCGCAGGTCGTCCTCGCCTGACGGGCCGGTGAACTTGGCGACCAGGCGCCCGTCCGCGTCGACGAAATACTTCTCAGGAATGCCTCTGACGCCGTACTCGACGAGAATGTCGCCGGGGATGTCCAGGCCGGTGGGGTAGGGCACACCAAACTCCTCGATGAAGGCCTCGGCCTCCGCGGGACGCTCCCATATTCCGACGCCCACGAACTCAACGCCCTTCCCGCGATACTCGTCGTAGACCTGCACCAGCCTCGGCGCTTCCACGCGGCACGGCCCGCACCAGGAAGCCCAGAAGTCGACGAGCACCACGCTTCCGCGCAGATCCGACAGCGTGAGCGTCCCGCCGTCGAGCAGCTCCAGCGTGAAGTCGGGGGCCTCCCGCTCCTCCACGCTCACCTCACCGAACACTGCGTTCACGGCGCGCCCCGCCGGCTGGCCATCGGAACGCACAAGCGCCCAGACGAGCAGCGCAAATAGCGGGACAAACCCCGCAATCGCTACTCCCAGCACCACCGCGCGCCTGCTCAAGCCTCCGCGTCCCTCCGTTCAGCGGCGCCGTCTTCCGCGGACATCAGCAGCCTGTCCTTCAAGTCCCACCTCTCGCGCAGGTACTCCTCCCACTCAATCGCGCCGTCGCGGAACCGGTCGTCGAGTCGGGCGATGGCGCTGATGACGGCGGCGCGGTTGACCGGAGCGTCGGCAGCTGAGGCAGCCCGGCCGGAGCGCAGCATCACGTATCCCAGCAGCGCCACAAGCCACGCGCCAAGCGCGATAGGTATCGACACCAGCACGAACGAGTCATCCGTAGAAGCCGTGCGTATACGGGCCATCAGGGACGGCTGGGGCAGATCGGTGAAGTTGAGCACCACGCGCGTACCGGGCTGCAGGTCTTGCCCCTCCAGTCGCTGGTACGACCTGTCGCCCAGCGCGAGAGGCTCCATTTCCTGCAACTCCTGGCTCGATATCCGGCCCAGGCCCTCCGGCAGCAGCACGCGGAAGTCGTCCGCGCCGAATGGCAAGCCGTGATCGAATTCGAGCCTGCCTGCGGAGTAGGTGGTGCGGAAGCTGTAGGCGATTTCGTGCTCGCCGGGCTTCACGGGCGTCGTCATCGCGAAGCCGCGGTCCACCTGCAGGATGGTGCCTCCCCTCATGCTGCTCTGCACGTCCAGGTCGGTGACCGTCGTGGGCAGCGAGAAGCGTAGGAAGGCCATCTGTCCTGCTTGCGCCTGCGATAGGTCGGCGAGGAAGGAGCGGTCTCCAGTGTTTTCCAGCCCTACCAGCTCGAGGATTTCGATGGTCTGGCTGTCCGGGTCGACGCCGCCGACCACCAGGCTGTGCGAGGACACCGCAATCGAGTCGCGGCTGTCGGTGCTCTCGTAGACCATCAGCGTGACCGGCTCCGTGGGCAGCGGGTAGTCGCGCTCGTAGGTGTAAACGATGCCGCCGTACTCAGTGCTGATGATGTAGCCGTGACCCTCGCCGCCCGGCGCGTCGCTGAAGGAGAAGCCGCCGTCGGCGCTTGTGACAGTTTCGCGAGTCTCCTGCAGGTCGCCAAGCCTGAACACGCTCAGCGTCACCGTCAGCGCGAAGGGCGCGTCCGATCCGGCGGTGCCGTTGACCACGCGTCCCTGTACGTCCGTCGTGACCTGCGCGAGCGAGGCAGGCGGCGCGCTGATCTCCAGCACTAACCCCAGCGCCACGCACAAGAGAGCAATTGCGAATGCTCGCCTCACTCCGCCTCCGTGCCCGACCCTGCAAGGCCGATGCCGTCGGTTTCGCACTGCGGGCAGAGCGGGGCGTCGGCGTCCTGGAGGCGGCCGCATTTCTCGCACTCGGCAGTGATGAGCACGCTGCCACTCTTCTGTCTGAAGGCCAGCACCTCGTCCTCGATTTCGTTCATTCGTGGCGCAAGCTCCGCCATAATCTCCTCCTCCTGCTTGAGGAGAAGGGCGGCGCGCAGCCGGTGGGACTCGAACGCCTCCGAGTACTGGTCGGCCGTAACGTGCCCAAGCTCCTGGTCGAGACGCAGGGTTTGGATGTCATCGTAGACCTGGTTGCGCCGGCGCCGTACCTCCATCAGCGCGTCGAGCGCGCTGCGACGCGGAAGGGTCGAGGCGCGACGGGAGCGCAGCAGAGGCCACGCTATGAGGGCGGCGGTGGTGAGTGCCAGCAGTAGGCCGAGCAGATACGGCATGGCTACGCTGCGCCGGAGCTCTCGGCCCGGAAGGTTAGAACTGCGCTCATGGGGATCAGCCGGCGGAGGCCTCCGGCCTTCTCCCGGACCCGGCAGCCAGGCCGCCGGGGGAGAAGGCGTAGGCGGCGGACGGTTGTCTCTGAGGCCACAGAGCCACCGTCACGCCCACGATCAGCAGCGGCCCCGCAACCCACATCCACATCACCAGCGGGTTCACGTACACGCGGAGGATGGTGCGTCCGTCTTCAAGCAGCTCACCGGGGATGATGTACAGGTCCTCCAGGGGAGTGGAGCGTATGGCTGCAAGCGTTGAGGCTATGTTGAAGCCGGGGTAGAAGTCACGCCGCGGGTAGTACGTTCCCAGGAATGTGTCGCCGCGGAACGCCTGCACCTCCACCGTTGCCTCGGTGCGGTCGGGGAAGGCCCTGGCGGTAGCGTCGATGTACTTCACGGTGTACTCGCCCACGTCGGCGGACTCGCCCGGCGAAAGCGCAATGTCACGCTGAATCCCGTAGAAGGAGGAGCCGGTCACGCCAAGCGCCAGCAGCACAACGGCCAGATGTACAACGTAGCCGCCGTACCTGGGCCTGTTGGCGGCGATCAGCCTGCCGAATGCGACAGGGTAGCTCTCGCCGCGCCGGTGCCTGGCGTGTGCGCCCCTGGCCCACTCGCGCAGTATGCCCGCCGTCACGAACGCGCACAGGCCGTAGGAGATGAGCGCCCAGGGAACGTACACGCCTATGAGGATCAGCCCCAAGACTGCCACAAGGGCAGCCGCGGCGGGCACCAGCAGTGCGCGTCTCAGGGTGGCCCAGCTTGCGTGCCTCCACGGAAGATACGGGGCCACGCCCATAAGCAGGATAAGCATGAGGAACATCGGCCCGTTCACCTGGTTGTAGAACGGCTGCCCCACGGTAACGATTTCACCCTGGAACAGCTCGGATATGAGGGGATACACAACGCCCCACAGCGTCACAAACGCAATCCCCAGAAACAGCAGGTTGTTCACCAGGAACGCCGCCTCGCGGGACAGCGCCGACTCCAGCGTCTGCGAGCTCTTCAGGCTGTTGTATCGCCAGAAGAACACGGCGAAAGAGACCAGCATCGTGCAGCCCATGAACGCAAGGAAGATCCAGCCAAGCGTGGACTGGCCGAATGAGTGGACGGACGGGACCGGCCCGCCCCGGTTGATGAACATTCCGAACTGCGCGAACCCGAATGCGATGATCACCAGAGCGAGGTTCCACATGCGGAACATGCCCCGGCGTTTCTGCACCATGATCGAGTGGATGAAGGCGGTCATCACGAGCCATGGCATGAATCCCGCGTTCTCCACCGGGTCCCACGCCCAGTATCCACCCCAACCAAGGATGGTGTACGCCCACCATCCGCCCAGAAGCAGTCCGATGCCCAGCAGCGCCCACGAGATGATTCCCCACGTCCGGCCTGCATCGACCCACTCGTCGGTGGTGCGTCCGGCCAGCAGCGAGCCCATAGCAATCGAGAACGGCACCGCGAAGGAGATGAGGCCGGTCATCAGCATCGGCGGGTGCACGAACATGCCCGGATGCGTGAGAAGAGGGTTGATGCCCCGGCCGTCCGGCGGCACGAAATCGAGGCGAGCGAATGGATTGGCGAGGAAGACCATCACGGCCAGGAATAAGAGCTGCACGAGCATCAACACCGCGCCAATGTGCGGCATGCTTGGGCGCAGCGATGCGGGGGCGAAGTGCACTGCGATGGCTGCCAGGACGGAAAGGGCAAAGGCGATGAAGAGCAGCGATCCCTCGTTGCCGGCGTAGAAGGCAACCCAGATGTACTGCGGCGCCATGGCACGGCTGCTGTGCTCCGCCACGTAGGACACCGAGAAGTCGGCGTTCACGAACGCGCCCACTAGGCCGGCCGTGGAGACCGCAAGCACGAGCGGCCCCAGGAGAATCGCCCGGTGCGCGCTCAGCGTGAGCTGCCTACTGCCCAGCCGAACGCCTGCCATTGAAGCCACCGGCGAGTAGACGGCCAGCGCCAGCGCGATGAGCAGGCAGATGTAGCCTAGATCGGCCATAGCGCAGCTAACCCTTACCGCTTCCGCCGCCGTCCTCGGCGGTCAGGTTGCGTATGTCGCGATCAACCGCGGACAGGTAGGTCTCAAGCCCCGCCTCGCTCGCGGATGGCGTACCGGCGTCAAGGTTATGCTCCCGGCGCATGGCTCTCAGGATCAGCGCAAGAGCTCCGCCTGCAATGAGCAGCGCGAGCGGAGGCACAAGCCAGACCAGGAGGTTGAACCCGCTCTTTGGAGGCGCCGCGAGGATTCCCTCGCCGTAGCGTTCCACGAAGAACCGGAGCACATCGTCACGGCTCTCGCCGTCGGCGAGCCTCTCGCGCACTGTGCGACGCATCTGCTCGGCAATCTCGGTCTGCGACTGGTCGATGGTCTCGCTGGGGCAGATTGGGCACATGAGGCTCTTGTCTATGCCCTGCGCAACGGCCTCCATGTCTTGTGCCGCGGGCGATGCCGCTTCGGTGGCGCACGCGGACAGCATTGCCAGGAAGCATAGCAATGCTCCGGGCAACAGGAGCCGCTGGAGTGTGGCCCGGCCTGTGGTCGTGGTCATCGGCGGCTCAAACTCTATTGCTATCCCGCCGCGCTTCGGACACTGGCGGCACAGGGATGCGCCGCTGGGTGTCGTGAGCGTGCGAGCCCGTCATGGAGTGTTGTCGAGGTCTATCTGGTTGCGGACATGGCGTCGATGCCGTGCCGTATGGTGGTGAGGACCTGGGACAGTTGCTCCTCGAGCTGCGCAAGTGTAGCCTGGGCGTACTTGTCGGCTTCTGAGCGGCGGGTGCTGGCCTGGGCCTCCACTTCGTCCAGAATGCGCTGTGCCTTTCGCTGGCCCTCGGCCACAATGTCCTCTGCCTGCTTGTGGGCCTCCTTGAGGACCTCGCTTTCCTTCACGCGGGAGCGAGCCTCGTCCTCGGAGGAAGTTCTGATCCGCCGTGCCTCGGCAAGGGCCTGGTTGATGAGATTCTCCCGCATCTGAAGAAACTCCTGGGCCTCCTGAAGGTCTGTAGGCAAGGCGGCCTGAATCTGGCTAACCAGCTCAGCCATCTTCTCCTTGTCTACAAGGACCTTCCCGGTCGCAGGCACTCCCGTGCCGGTGCTGACCAGGTCCTCCAGCTTCTCCATTAGACTTGCAGTATTCATGGCTATCCACCTTTCAGGCGGCGCCTAAACTCAGGAGCGATATCTGTCCCGAAGGGCTACCGCCACATTTTTTGGGACCAGGTGGCTGATGTCGCCTTCCCCGGCCGCAATTTCCTTGATGAGGCTGGACTTTATGAAGATGTGGTCCAGGCTTGCCATCAGGTAGAGGGTGTCAACGTCCGGCGCGAGTTTCTGATTATTGAGGGCCATCTCGCACTCGTACTCGAAGTCTGACCCCATGCGAAGCCCACGCACCATGACGGATGCTCCAAGCTTGTGCGCCAGGTCTACCGTGAGGCCGGTGTAGGGAATGACTTCGATGTTTGCGAAGTCGCAGAGGGCGGACTTGCACAGCTCCAGGCGTTCCTCCGTGTTGAACATAATGGACTTGGAGGAGCGGGTGTCCACCACGGCAACGTACACCTTGTCGAAAAGCGCGGCCGACCTGATGGCAATGTCCATGTGCCCAAGCGTGATGGGGTCGAAGCTGCCGGGGTACAGGGCGGTTACCAAGCCTCCCCTCCTTCCTGCTGAGCAGCGCGATGCGTCGCCGGACGGCCGGCGGGCATTTCGGTTTGGTCGGTGGCCTGATAGATCGAGCAGACGGTATCGCCGTGCCTGCGTTCGTCGACCAGTCCCAGGCCGCCGTACTCGGCTTCCAGGGCGTGATGCTTGGAGTGGCCGGCTGCCACAATGCCTCCGTCACGTGCCAAGCCTGACACCTTGTCCATGACGTGGTGAACCGGCCCCAAGGTGTACGGAGGGTCCATCAGCACGATGTCGTAAGCGCCGTCCAGGGACTTGATGGCTCGCTCCACCTTCATGCAGTAGACGCGGGAGCGCTCGGTGAACTGCAGCTCGGACAGGCTGCGACGCAGCAGGGCGCACCGCTTGGGGTTGTCCTCGACGAAGTCGGCCCACTCTGCGCCGCGGCTCAGGGCCTCGATTCCGAGAGTGCCCGTACCGGCGTACAGGTCGATGACGCGCTTGCCCTCCAGGCCGTTGGACTCCAGGATTGAGAACAAGGACGACCGGACTCTCTCGGTGGTGGGTCGTGCGCCCAGCCTCCTACGACTGGCTATGCGACGACCTTTAGCCTCTCCAGCGATTACCCGCAATTGATGCACCTGACGCCTGAGCGTATTCGATTGACGCATTCTAGCACAGCCTTGCCGATGCGTAAAGACTAGGGAGTTGAGGCGTTACCGTTCGCTATTGGCGGCCGGCTGCCGCGCACACGCCTCGATACGCCGCCCGTTGACAGCATGCAGGCGCGGGCGTATCTTGTCCTCATTCCGGGACGCGTCTATCTTCGGTCCGCGCAGTGTGGAGGTGTCTATGCCTGTCCTCAAGGAGCAGTTGGACGCAGCGTTCAGTCCCAAGGTCGTTGCAGTGGTGGGGGCCAGAAAGTTCGACAACTACGTCTGGCTCCGCAACATGAGCGACTTCAAGGGTACTCTCTACTCCGTGCAGATCAACGCCGACGACATCGTGGGTATTGAGGAGATGGGCATACCCAACTTCAAGAGCCTCGTCGAGATACCGGAGCCGGTCGACTACGTGGTTGTGGCCGTGCCCCGTCGAGCTGTGCCGTTCGTGCTCAAGGACGCAGTGGAGAAGGGCGTCAAGACGATGCACATGTTCACCTCCGGCTTCGCCGAGTCCGGCAACGACGAGGGCGTGCAGATGCAGCAGCAGATTGCGGAGACCGCACGCGAGGCCGGCATACTGGTCATTGGGCCAAACTGCATGGGCGTGTTCAATCCGCACGTCGGGATGCGCTTCGGCGAGGGGCAGAACGTAGACTACACAGGCGGCGCTAGCGTGATCTCGCAGAGCGGCGCCCACGCATCGGCGATGACGCAGGGCCTGCAGGCCAGCGGCGTTGGCGTCAACATGACCGTCAGCTTCGGCAACGCCATCCTGCTGGACAGCCCGGACCTGCTCCAGTACTTCGCCGACGACCCTGCCACCAATGTCATCTGCGCGTACATCGAGGGGCCGAAGGACGGCCAGCGCTTCTTCCGCGCGCTGCGAGAGGTTGCGCCGCGGAAGCCGGTCGTGCTGTGGAAGGGAGGCCAGACCGACGCGGGCCGTCGGAGCGCCGCCTCGCACACCGGCTCGCTGGCCGGCTCAATCGAGATATGGAACGCGGGTGCTCAGCAGGCCGGCGCCATCCGCGTCGACTCGCTCCAGGAAGTCATCGACATGACCAAGATGCTGACGTACATGGGGCCGGTGACCGGGGACCGCGTGGGCATCATCGGAGGCAGCGGCGGGCAGTCGGTATCGATGAGCGACGAGTTCTCGTGGGCCGGGCTGCGAGTGCCGACGCTTTCGGAGCCCACACTGGAGAAGATGGCCGAGTTCTTCCAGCTTGTGGGCGCCAGCTACTTCAACCCGGTGGACATCGGCGGCATCAACAGGAGCAACCTGGAGACCATCCTGGACCTGCTGACGGGCGATCCCAACGTGGACGTTGTGGCAATGATGCGAAGCGTCCAGCGCGGCCGGAGGAGTGCCGAGGAGATCGCGTCGGAGCTGAAGCAGTACGGCGAGGCGCGGGACAAGTCCGGCAAGCCGATGATGGCGATGTTCTGGACGCCCGTGCCTTACCCGGAGAGCGGCCCGATGGAGGAGACGGACGCCATACTCCGCGACCTGAACATCCCGACGTTCCCGTCGCCGTCCCGGGCGGCGCGGGCGCTGCGCAAGGTGGTGGACTACCACCGCTTCCACGCGGGTGTGGAGTAGCCACGGCGTGCCTGCCCGCTCACGCCCTTCGACATGCTCAGGGTGAGCGGACGGGCTTCAATTCGGCTCTGAGGTTTGGATTACTACGCGTCCGCCGTCTCGAACGTCGACGTACAGGCTGTGTTGGTCAAGCATTCTCATGCCCACGAGGGGAATGAAGTCAGCGGCTGCCGCTCTGACGTTGCGCAGGTCGCCATCCCAGATCACGGCGACCTCGTAGACGTCCAAGAGGGCCTCGCTCCCGTCGGCGAGAGTCGCCCGGCCTCTGCCGCGATGCGCCAGTCCCAATTCCGCCACCAGGGCATGAGGCAGGGTCAGGAAGCCATTGTACCCGGTGTCAATCGCAGCTTCGATTTCCCTCGTTCGTCCCGCCGAATCGTGAAGGCTAAGTGAAATGACGGCTTCGTAGGCGGAGTTAACCACGCCCTCGATCATTTGGCGTTCCGCAGAAACCCGCCTCCAAAGCTATACAGAGACCTATAGCCGACCCGCAGGCACCAGATGTCACGCCCATCGGGGTGCTGGTACAGGAGCCGGTCAGTCGCGGCAACCTCGTCCTCCGCTATGGCCCAGCTCCCCGTCTCCACATCTATAGCGACCACTTCTCCGTGATGGTCGGCCTCCACCTGGTGACGGATATGGCTTTCGTATATCTCGTCGCCCAAGCGGGCGGTTTCCTCTTTCGGGCGGCTTGGCGGCCCGCCTGGCCGTGGGTGGTTGGATGCCGCGGGGTTGTTGTCGTCTGCCATTCGCTCCCTTTCGAAGGGACTTTGCACAGTCATTCTACCACAGCTGAGGCGGGCGGGAGATTAAGTAGCCGCCGTCCGCTCACGCCCTTCGACATGCTCAGGGTGAGCGGACTGATCTCCGCCCCGCTCATGGTGAGCCCCGTCGAACCATAGGAGCGGGACAGACTCGACCCGCGCACCGCGCCCGCTCGCGCCCTTCGACACGCTCAGGGCGAGATGGCTAACACAACGCCTACGCGGTGAGCCGCCCCCGGCCCGCTCATGGTGAGCCCCGTCGAACCATATGAGCGGGACAGTCTCGACCCGCGCACCGCGCCCGCTCACGCCCTTCGACAGGCTCTGGGTGAGCGGACGGCCACCACGCCCGCTCATGGTGAGCCCCGTCGAACCGCATGAGCGGGCGCGGACACGTTATGACTGTGCAGCGGCTGAGATTAGGGCGCGCCAACCGTCATTCTGAACGGAGCGCAGCGGAGTGAAGAATCCAAAGCACTTGTCCACCAAGCTACTACGCTTCAGATAGAATGCCTTGGATTCTTCGCTACGCTCAGAATGACGATGAGCTGGGCTGCCGCACTCGCCTATGCCTGCCCCATTTCGCTATGGAGATTCGGCGGCAACTTCTGGTATTATAGGCGGGCAGGCTTCGGCGGTGACCAAGCGCATCCCGCCGGGCCGGGCGAAAGGGCCACCGCAGCATGAAACTACTGGTCATCAACGGACCCAACCTTAACATGCTCGGACACAGAGACCGAGACGTCTACGGCACTATGAGCTTGGCCGACATCGAGGAGATGGTGCGCCATCGCGCCGGCGAGCTGGGCGCGGAGGTTGAGTTCTTCCAGTCCAACAGCGAGGGCGCCATAATCGACGTGCTACAGGCGCGCTACGCATCGGTGAACGGCATCGTCATCAACCCGGGCGCGCTCACGCACTACGGCCTGTCGCTGCGAGAGGCGCTGGTCGACACGGGGCTGCCCGTGGTGGAGGTTCACATCTCCAACATCTACGCGAGGGAGCGATGGCGGCATCGCTCCGTGGTGGCCCCGGTTGCCGTGGGCCAGATAAGCGGCCTGGGATGGCGCGGCTACGTCGCCGCCCTCGACTACCTGGCCGCCACCTTCAACGAAAGGGCGGTGGAATGAATTCGCGACTTGAGGCACTGAGGGCTCGTTTCGAAAGTAGTGAGATCGACGGCATACTGATCGGTTCGGACGAGAACCGGAGATACATCTCCGGCTTCAACGGCACGGCAGGCAATCTCATCATCACGGCAGACGCCGCCGTGCTCGCAACCGACTTCCGCTATATTGAGCAGGCGCCAAAGCAGGCTCCCGACTTCCGCGTGATCCGTGTCGCCGGAGGCGGGTCGGACTGGCTCACCAACCTCCTCAAGGAGCTGGGCATTCGTCGCCTCGGCTTCGAGAGCCAGCAGATGACCGTGGCCACTCACGATAGGCTGTCCAAGTCGCTTGCCGGGGCTGGTAACGGCGACGGCGTGGACCTGATACCCACGGCCGGTCTGGTCGAAGAGCTGCGCTCCGTCAAGGACGAGGGCGAGATTGCGTTGCTGCAACGGGCCATCGACATCGCGGACCAGGCGTTCGAGGAGGTTTCCCGTATCGTCAAGGCGGGAATGACCGAAAGCGAGGTGGCATGGTTGTTGGAGAGGACGATGCGTGAGTTGGGCGCCGACTCCGTTTCGTTCGAGACCATCGTAGCGACCGGCCCCAACGCCGCGCTGCCACACCATCGCGCCGACGACACGCCCATCCTCGAGGGCCAGCCGCTCCTCATCGACATGGGCGCGCGCTACCAGGGATACTGCAGCGATCTGAGCCGCACCTTCTGCCTGGGCCGCGAAGAAGACCCGTTCCGCGAGGTGTACTCCACGGTGCTCAGGGCGCAACAGACCGCAATCGAGAACGTGCGGAGCGGCATGACGGCAGGAGAGGCGGACGCGCTTGCACGGGCCGTCATCGAGGAGGCGGGCTACGGCGACACGTTCGGGCACAGCACGGGTCACGGTGTGGGTCTGGACATTCACGAGCGGCCGGGCGTGGGACCGAACTCGCCAGTGGTGCTGGAGGACGGGATGCCCTTCACAATCGAGCCGGGAATCTACATCTCCGGCTGGGGTGGCGTTCGCATAGAGGACATTGTGGTCCTGGAGAATGGTAAGGCGCGCCAGTTGAGCCATGCGCCAAAGATAGACTAGGACTGGAGCGTTTAGATGACGATTAGCTACAGCGATCTGAGGCGGGGCACCGTGATCGTGCTGGATGACGAACCTTGGCAGGTCACGGACTGGAAGCACACCAAGATGCAGCAGCGCGCACCGGTGCTCACCCTCAAGCTGAAGAACCTCCGGAGCGGCCGCGCCATGGAGCGCAACGTGCCCGGCAATCAGAAGCTCACCCTTGCGGAGGTGGACACCCGCCAGGCGCAGTACCTCTACAGCGACGGCGACCTGTACCACTTCATGGACATGTCCACGTTTGACCAGTACCCCCTCACGAACGACGTTGTGGGGGATGCCCTCCAGTACATGAAAGAGCAGGACGTGGTTGACCTCGTCTTCTATCGAAACGATCCTATATCGCTGGAACTTCCCACCTACGTGGAGCTCCAGGTGGCCAACACGCCGCCATCGCTAAGGGGCAATACGGCGCAGGGGAGCACCAAGCCTGCCACGCTGGAGACCGGCCTCACGGTGAACGTGCCGTTCTTCGTGAACGTGGGCGAGAAGGTGCGGGTGGATACGAGGAGCGGGGACTACCTGGAAAGGGTGGGCTAGGCGTTGCCGGTCTACTCGGTAGGCCAGATCACACGATACCTGAAGGAGTCCCTGGAGTCGGACGCCGTGCTGGGCGACCTGTGGGTGCGCGGCGAGGTTTCCAACCTGTTCAACTCGGCGGCCGGGCACTACTACTTCACGCTCAAGGACGGCACGGGCCAACTCAGGTGCGTCATGTTCCGTCCCGCCACGGGCGGCGAGAACCTCAGCGATGGCGGGGCCGTCATCACCCACGGCCGCGTCTCCCTGTACGAGGTGCGGGGCGACCTGCAGCTGTACGTGGACATGGTGCAGCCGGAGGGCGTGGGCGAGCGTCACCTGGAGCTGGAGCGGCTCAAGGCGAGACTGGAAGCCGAAGGGCTGTTCCATCCCTCACGAAAAAGGCCGCTTCCCGAATATCCTCGTAGAATCGCGGTCGTCACGTCACCGTTCGGGTCCGTGTGGCACGATATCCAGAACGTCGTCGGCCGCCGGTATCCGCTGGCGGAGCTTGCGCTGGCGCCTACGCCCGTGCAGGGCGAAGGAGCCGCCGCAGCCATCGCGGAGGCACTGGAGGCTGCGGACCGGGAGGAGGACGTGGACGTAGTCATTGTTGCCAGAGGCGGAGGCTCCCTGGAGGAGCTGTGGCCCTTCAACGAGGAAGTCGTGGCCCGCGCCATCTACGCAAGCCGTGCGCCCGTGGTCAGTGCCGTCGGTCACGAGACGGACTACACCGTCGCAGACCTGGTGGCGGACGTCAGGGCGCCCACGCCGTCAGCCGCTGCTGAGATGGTGGTGCCGGACAGAAGCGAGCTGATCGTTCGCGTTCAGGCAGGTGTTGGCGTTCTGTCGCAGAGGATGGGCGACGTCATGGAGATGCACGGACGCGACGTGGAGCAGTCGGTGTGGCGACTGAACCGAGGCGCGCCTGACGTATCCACTTGGCGACAGCGCCTTGATGACCTGTCGCTTGCGTCTAGCCGGTCGCTGCAGACCTACCTGGCATTGCGTGGCGAGCGCGTCGGAGGGCTGGAGTCGAGGCTGGGGACGCTCAGCCCCGTCAATGTAATCTCCCGGGGCTACGCTATGGTGCAGCGGCAGGACACAGGCGAGTTGGTCACTTCCGTCGCACAGGTGGACGCCGGCGACGACGTGCAGGTCAAAGTGAAGGACGGCGAGTTTGCCGCGAGGACGCTTGCCGGTGGGCAGGGATAGGGAGGCAGGCAAATGAGCAGCGAAAAGCCGGGTGACGTGCTATCGTTCGAGGACGCGTACAACCGCCTGGAGGAAACCGTCCGCAGGCTGGAGGAGGGCGGACTCTCGCTTTCGGACGCCACGCGCCTCTTCGAAGAGGGTATGCACCTGGCGCGCGTCTGCAACGAGCTGCTGACGTCGGCCGAAATGCGCATCACGAGATTGCAAACAGCGTATGGCGAGCAGATGCGGTTGCTGGCCAACGCCCAAGAGGAGAGCGTTGAGGATTGACCTCCACGTACACATGGACATCGACTGCATAGCGCTGACCGACCACAACACGATCGAGGGGTGCTGGAGGCTCGCCGGCCTGATGCAGCGCGCATGAGGTGGACGGAGCGATGCTGAAGCTGGGCTGGTTCTCCACGGGCCGAGGTGAAGGCTCACTGGGGCTGCTCCGCACCGTGCAGGCTGCAATCGAGAGCGGAGAGCTTCCGGCCGGGATGGAGTTCGTCTTCAGCAACCGCGAACCCGGAGAGGCCGAGGGCAGCGACCGATTCTTCCGTCAGGTACAGGAGTGCCGCACACCCCTTGTCACGCTATCGTCGCAGCGATTCCGGCGAGAGCAGGGCGGAGGCCCGTTCGCGCGGCATCGAGTGGAGTTCGACCGGGAGGTCATGCGGCTCCTGGAGCCGTTCAGCCCGGACGTGTGCGTACTGGCGGGCTACATGCTGATCACCGGGCCGGAGCTTTGCAACCGCTACACGATGCTGAACCTGCATCCTGCTCTCCCCGGCGGGCCGGTGGGTACGTGGCAGGATGTCATCTGGAGCCTGATCGAACAGGGCGCGGGCGAAGCCGGTGCGTACATGCACCTGGCCACTGAGGATCTGGACAGGGGACCGGTGCTCACGTACTGCTCGTTTCCCATCCGCGGCGGGCAGTTCGACGAGCTGTGGCGGCAAGTCGAGGGGTGTAGCGTGGAGGATCTGAAGGCCGCGGAGGGCGAGGAGCAGCCGCTGTTCCGCCGCATCCGCGAGGAGGGCGTGAGACGGGAGCGGCCGCTGGTGCTCGAAACGCTGAAGGCGTTTACCGCGGGACAGGTGCGCGTTGTGGACAGGCGGGTGGTGGACGGCGCGGGCAACCCCATCGACGGCCTCTGCCTCAACGAGGCAGTTGAGCAGGCCGTCCGAAACGCCGGCTAGCCTCCCCAAGGTCAGTGATGAACGAGCTGGATCTGCCCATCGTAGACATGTTGCCTGACAACGCGTCTGCCGTCGAGCAGTGTGCCACGCTCCTGTACGAGGTGTTCCAGGAGCACCATCCGGCGGCGTGGCCGGACATGGCGTCCGCCAGGCGTGAGGTTGAGGAATTCTTCGCAGACGGCCGCATCAGCCGCATCGCCGTAGACGACGACGGAACTGTCATCGGCTGGGTAGGTGCGATACGCGCGTATGACGGGTTCGCGTGGGAGCTGCACCCGCTGGTGGTGAAACCGGAGCGTCAGCGGCGCGGACTCGGCCGGAGACTGGTCGCGGACATCGAAGCCAGGGTGCGGGAGCGCGGCGCCGTCACGCTCTGGCTGGGCACCGACGACGAGAACAACCAGACGACGCTGGGCGGCATCGAGCTGTACGACGACGTGTTCGGGCACTTGGCGCGCATCCGCAACCTGAACAACCACCCCTACGAGTTCTACCGGAAGGTGGGATTCACGATTGTGGGCGTGCTGCCGGACGCCAACGGATTCGGCAAGCCGGACATCTGGATGGCTAAGCGGGTGGGGTAGGGAGTCCTGGATTGCGGCGGAAGCCGCAATGACCGTCGCGGGGAGCGGTGGCCTACGCCGTCTTCTGCGTGGGCGCGGTGACCGGCGCGCCGGTCTCCGACTGAAGCAGCGGAGGCTTCCCCTCACGGATCGTGTCGGCGTCTATGGTGCAGCGGCTCACGCCCGTCATTGACGGCAGGTCGTACATCACGTCCAGCAGCGCCTGCTCGATGATCGACCGCAGGCCGCGGGCGCCCGTCTTCATCTGGATCGCGTCCTCAGAGGCGGCCTCCAGTGCCGCGTCGGTGAAGACAAGCTCCACACTGTCGAATTCGAATAGCCGCTGGTACTGCTTCACGATCGCATTCTTCGGCTCCGTGAGGATTCGAACGAGAGCTTCCTTGTCCAGCGACTCCAGGCTCACCACCAGCGGCAGCCGACCAACGAACTCCGGTATGAAGCCGTACGCGAGTAGGTCCTCCGGTATGAGGTGTTGCAACTCGTTATCGCGGGGGGCGTCCCGCTCAGAGGCGGCGCTGGAGCGGAAGCCAATGCCCTGGCGCTCGCGCGACCTTCGGCCGGCCACAATCTGCTCCAGTCCCTCGAAGGCGCCGCCGCAGATGAATAGGATATCGTCCGTGCGGATCTGGATGAGCTCCTGGTGCGGGTGCTTTCGCCCGCCCTGGGGCGGAACGCTTGCCGTGCACCCCTCGATGATCTTGAGCAGGGCCTGCTGCACGCCCTCGCCGGAGACGTCCCGCGTGATCGAGGGGTTGGCGCTCTTGCGTCCCAGCTTGTCCACCTCGTCGATGTAGACGATTCCATGCTCGGCGCGCGGAATGTCGAAGTCGGCGGCCTGGATGAGGCGCAGGAGGATGTTCTCCACGTCTTCGCCCACATAGCCGGCCTCCGTGACCGATGTGGCGTCGGCGATGCAGAACGGCACGTCCAGCACCCGCGCCAGCGTCTGGGCCAGCAGGGTCTTGCCGCAGCCCGTGGGGCCTGCGAGCAGGATGTTGGTCTTCTCCAGCTCCACGTCCTCGTCAGTTTCGGTCTCGTTCCAGATGCGCTTGTAGTGGTTGTAGACAGCCACGGACAGCACCTTCTTGGCGCGCTCCTGGCCGACAACGTACTCGTCGAGCTTCTGCGAGAGCGTCCTGGGGTTCAGGCTCTGCGGACGCTTGATGGGCGTAGGAGGGACGGGCGGAGGCGCTTCGCTGGCGATGGTCTGCTGCCACAGGGCGATGCACTTGTCGCAGATGAACGTGCGACCGGGGCCTCTGATGAGCCGGCGTACCTGGCTCTGGCTCTTCCCGCAGAAGGAGCAGGATATGGTGGCGTGCGTATCGCTTGGGTTTGGCATGACGCTCTCCGGAAGGAATCGGCGGCAGACTAGGTGGCGGCGCTCTCCAACGGCGCCTTGGCAAGCACCTCGTCCACTATGCCGTACTCCATCGCCTGCTCAGCGGTGAGGTAGTAGTCCCGGTCGGTGTCCCTCGCCACGTCTTCGTAGGGCTGGCCGGTGTGGCCGGAGATGATGGAGCGAATCTTGTCCTGCAACCGCAGGATCTCCCGCGCGGCGATCTCGATGTCCGACGCCTGCCCCTGCGCGCCGCCCATCGGCTGGTGCATGTGGATGGTGGAGTTGGGCAGGGAGTATCGCTTGCCCTTTGCGCCCGCGCACAGCAGCACGGTGCCCATGCTGGCGGACTGGCCCACGCAGATGGTGGACACATCCGGCTTCACAAGCTGCATGGTGTCGTAGATGGCGAGGCCGGCGGTCACGACGCCTCCGGGCGAGTTGATGTACAGGCTTATGTCCTTGTCCGGGTCCTCTCGCTCCAGGAACAGCAACTGCGCAACGATGAGATTGGACACCTGGTCGCCGATTGGCGTGCCTAGGAAGATGATGCGCTCGCGGAGCAGCAGGGAGTAGATGTCGAAGGCGCGCTCGCCTCGGGCGCCGGTTTCGATGACCATAGGCACGATGTCCTGGGGTGAGTAAAGCATATCAGGCTCCTTCTTTGGCTTCACTTTCTTCTTCTTCAGTTGGTTCTTCGGTCGCGTCGTCCGCCGTGGCAGCGGTCTCGGTGGCGGGCGCGCTCTCTGCGGCGGTCTCAGGCTCCGTGGCCTCACCCCTGGTGATGGCCGTGAGCCGCTCCAGGGTCTTGCGGTTGAGCAGCATGGTGCCAATCGAGTTCTTGGACCCCTCCAGCATCTGCCTCATGGAGTCGGTTGCCGCCTCGGACTCACCGAGCATGGACTCGATCTCCTCGTCGATCTCCTCCGGCGTCACCTCGATGCCTTCCTTCTCGCGGAGTGCGCCGAGTATGAGCGTGCGCGTGATGCGGTCGGCCGCGGAGGGTCGCAGCTCCTCCTGTATCTGCTCCACGCTTTTGCCGATGGTGCTCAGGTAGTCCTCCATCCTCACTTGCTGGCGCTGCAGGGCCTCCTGCTGCTCGGAGATTATGCTCTCAATCTCGTGGTCGATCAGGAGCGGTGGGACCTCCACCGTGGAACCGTCGACCAGTGTCTGCACAGCCTTCTCCTGGTAGGTCTGGTCAGCGATGAGTCTGTTGCGCCTGAGCAGGTCATCCTGGAGCTTTTCGCGCAGCGCCGCAACGGAGTCCACGTCCGAGTTGAGGCTCTTGGCGAACTCGTCGTCAAGGTCCGGCAGCTTGCGCTCCTTCACCTCGTGCACTGTGAGAGTGAACGCGCACTCCTTGCCCGCCCAGCTCTCCTGCGGATGGTCATCAGGGAAGGGCAGCGAGAACTGCTGCTCCTCGTCGCGGTTGAGTCCTACGAGCCGGTCGGCGAAGCCCGGCATCGGCGCGGTGGAATCTGCCGTAACGCGATAGTCCACTCGCTCCTGCTCGATGACGACCTCTTCCTCCACCAGCCCGCGCACCTCAAGCGTGACCAGGTCGTCCAGGGCAACGGGGCGCTCCACCGGCTCCCAAGTGCCTGCGTCATCTCGCATGGAGTCGATAAGCTCGTCAACGGCCTCCGGCGCCACCTCCACGCTCTCCTCCTCGACGCGATAGCTGTAGTAGTCGCCCAGGTCTACCGCGGGACGAACGGGCACCGTGGCCTCGATCGTGAGTGGCTCGTACTCGGTGACGCGCACCTTGGGCAGCGAGATCACGTCCAGTTCCTGTTCCTGTATTGCTCTGGAGGTGATCTGCGGCAGGAGCGTGTCCAGCGCGTCCTCCACCATCGCCTCTCGCCCAAGCTCCCGCTCCACGACTGCCCGCGGCGCTTTACCCCTTCGAAATCCGGGAATGTTCACACGCTGCACCGCTCGACGGTACACCCTGTCCAGGTGCTCCTCAAGCTCGGGTGGCTCCACCTCGATGCTGAGCACAACCTGGCTCTGGGCGTCATCAAGCAGGGATACTTTCACGGACGGCTCCTGTAGAGGTCTGTACCTTCAATTACAATTATAAGCGCACATATGCCGGATTGTGAAGCCGGTAACAGCACGCCACCGCTACTCGCTCACCACGCGTATGTGCAGGTCGCGCAGCTGCTGCTCTGCAACAGGCGACGGCGCGCCGAACAGCTGGTCCACTGCGCTCTGCGTCTTGGGGAAGGCCATCACCTCGCGGATGCTGTCGACGCCGCCCATCAGCATCACCACGCGGTCGATCCCGCTCGCGAAGCCGCCGTGCGGCGGCGCGCCGTACTCCAGCGCGTCCAGTATCTGGCCGAACTGTTCCTGCATCGCTTCGCGGCTGTGGCCCAGCAGCTCGAATACGCGCTCCTGCACCTCGCGGCGGTGGTTGCGCACGCTGCCGCCGGCAAGCTCCATGCCGTTGCACACCAGGTCGTACTGCTTGGCCAGCACGGAGCCGGGGTCGGAGTCCATGCGCGGCATGTGGTCGTCCTTGGGTGACGAGAATGGGTTGTGCGGCGAGTCCCACCTGTTCTCCTCGGGCCGCCACTCCAGCAGCGGAAAGTCGACGATGAATCCGAAGGCCAGCAGGTCCGGGTCGGCAAGCTCCAGCCTGCGACCCATCTCGACGCGCAGGCCGCCGAGCGCGTTGTCGACGCTCTCGCGCGGGCCTGCCACGATGAGCAGCAGGTCGCCGCGAGAGGCGTTCATGCGGGCAGCCAGTCGCTTCACCTCGTACGTGGTGAGGAAGCGAGCAGCGGGAGAGCGGTACTCGTCTTCGGTCAGGTCGTCGAGCGGTTGGGCTGGGTCGCCGTCCAGCGCGATGGTCACGAGACCGGACGCGCCCCGCTCGCGGGCCATATCGGTCAGCGC
Source organism: Dehalococcoidia bacterium (assembly GCA_034423135.1). Taxonomy (GTDB): domain Bacteria; phylum Chloroflexota; class Dehalococcoidia; order Lucifugimonadales; family UBA2985; genus JAPPHY01. The sequence continues at coordinate 37,124 of DAOUJC010000008.1, forward strand.
GTCGATCTGTCGGCGCGGCATAGATGCGCATCCCGGAGCGGCGAAACCCTTGGCTACGCCGCCCGACTCGATGGCCCTATTGAACACCTGAAACGCCGACTCGGCCGCGATGTCCGAAAGGTCGCGCAGCTCCAGCCCGAACCGCAGGTCCGGCTTGTCGGAGCCGTAGCGGTTCATAGCGTCGGCGTAGGCGAGCCGCGGGAATGGCTTTAGCAGTCGCTTGTGGGGAACGATCGTCTCCGCGAGCCCCGTGAAGAGCTGCTCCATGAGGTCGAGAACGTCGCTCTCATCGACGAAGCCCATCTCCAGGTCAAGCTGCGTGAACTCCGGCTGGCGGTCCGCACGCAGGTCCTCGTCGCGGAAGCAGCGGGCGATCTGGAAGTACCGCTCCACGCCGCCCATGACCAGCAGCTGCTTCATCTGCTGCGGCGACTGGGGCAGGGCGTAGAACTGGCCGGGGTGTATCCGGCTGGGCACCAGGTAGTCCCGTGCGCCCTCCGGCGTGCTCTTGGTGAGTATGGGCGTCTCCACCTCGATGAACTCGCGCTCCGAGAGGAAGTCGCGGATGTACTTGACTACCCGGTGGCGAAGGAAGAGGTTATCGCGGATGGCTGCCCGCCGCAGGTCGAGGTAGCGATACCTGAGCCTGACAAGCTCGTCGGCCTCCGCGGCCTCCTCTTCGAGGCTGAACGGCGGCGTGATGGACGGGTTGAGCACCTCAAGCTGCGATGCGGCGACCTCCACCTCGCCGGTGGGCAGGTTGGGGTTGGCCGTGCCGGGCGGTCGCGGGCCGACGGTGCCGCACACACGGAGTACCCACTCGCTGCGGAGGCTCTGTGCGGCCTCGTGGGCTTCGGGCGCGATCTGCGGGTTGAATACCACCTGCACGATGCCACGCCAGTCCCGCAGGTCGATGAACACGAGCCCGCCGTGGTCGCGGCGCCGGTGGACCCAGCCCGCGAGCGTGACCTCGCGGCCATCGTCCTCGATGCGCAGCGCGCCGCAGCTAACGGATTTCAGCAAGGCATGCCCCTCTCTGACCGGCGTGTGAGTCCAGCGGATTATAGGTGAGGCGATGGGGGGATGCAAGGATGGGGTGGTGAACACGGAGGTCTGAGCGCTCTGTGATATACTGGCGGCTGCGACAGGCATCCCATGCTAGGGAAAGGGTGCGGTGTCCGTCGCAACACCCGTATCCTGCCACCGCTAAGAAGGGGCTATGCCCATGAGCCGTGCTGTCTGGGAACATTACCTGGATGCGCGGCTGCCTCGTAGACTACTTGTCACCTTTCTCGCGTGCGTTCTATTGAGTGTTGCTTGTTCAAGCCCGCCGACCGGAACCACCGTGACATTGGCCGGTAATTCACAATGGCAGGCTCCACCCGGGTTCGAAATTCTTCTCCCCTTCACCTATGAGCAAGTTGCCCTGATGCTCAAAAACGATCCTGGAAGTCCTCCTAGTATTCCTGAGTTCACCATGTCAGGCGACGTGGAGGTCTCAGGCGGAAAGGAGAAGTTGCTCATCGCTGTGTTCTTTTTGAGGGTGTTGCACGAACCCAAGGCTATGGAGGAACTAGCGCACTGGCAGGAGAGAGTTATCGGGGCTGCCTTCGATGAACCTTCACTAGATCACCAGGACACACTGTCGTTCGCTACGACGCGGGGCGTGGCGCAATCACTTGGACAAGATGCGCCTCAAGGCTTCATCCTGACTGCCATAGTCGATGCGGAGACCGGGCGGGTATGGCGACTTCTGTGCGCGATTGATTCAGAAGAATTCAGCGGTGAGGCCGCGCAGATCTGCGAAGAAACGAGGAGCAGTTTCAATCCCTTGCCCGATTTCTCCTGAACGGCCTCGCTCGATTCTGACTGAGCATTGCCCTCAGCAAACCGATCGCCGCACATGTGGGGGGGGGTGCAAAGGCCAACTCAGAAGCCCACCCAGTCACAGGTCTCCTTATACGGACGTAAAACCTCCGCCAACCCTTCCAGTTCAAAGGTGGTGGTGAGAATTAGATCGCTAAACGTCCTTACCACCAGTCTGTCCGAGACCATCAAACTCCAGATGAAGTCCTGTAAGTCGTCTTCATAGAACGTAGCCAGTCCACTTGACGAGAGACGCCATGTCGAGGTCATTGCCTCCTCACTGTCGAACCGCCACGTTACTTCAGGAGCTTCATTCTCAATTTCCCGATACCAATGAACTAGGACCTGCGGCTGGTTCGGTTTGCGAGGGTCGATATTACAACGAACCTGAAGTCCCCGCCGTTCGTCGGTGGACACAAGGAACACGGCCACGCCATGCAACTCACTTAGGGGATCTATCCTATCCCTGGCAACTGTCCAGTTTCCAGTAGACGCGCTAACGGGCCAGGTTGGAACAGGCGTTGGCGTCGGGGTAAACGTGGGAGTAGGTATCGGAGTAGGGGTGTTAGTTGCAGTAGGTGTTGGCACGGGAGTGGGAGTATGAGTTGGCGTGGGAATTGGCGTAGGAGTCGGTATCGGAGTGGGAGTATAAGTTGGCGTCGGGACTGGGGTGTTCGTCGGTGTCGGGGTGGGTGAAGGTGTTGGAGATGGTGTTGGACTCGGCACAGGTGAAGGTGTCACAGTCGGGGAAGGGACAGGCGTTTGCGTTGGAACTGGAGTAGGGGTTGGCGCTGGCGCAGAGCATCCAGCTGCAATCATCGTGAGAATGAGAAGCGTGATTGTGGCACGGAGCATAAGGAACCCCCTTGCGACTAGGACTGGCTACTTGTCACAGTCACCAGGTTCCGTGCGTGAGTCATGCAAGGGGGCATGAGGCCAATCCCCATGAGACTCACGCGTATAGACTATCGACGAAACCACGTGACTGTGACAGGCCGGACTATATCTGAGTCAGCAGGGCGTGTCAAACGGACAATTGCCACTCGCCTTGACACTCATATCACCCTCTTGTAACATCATGCGCAGCTTGGGCGAGAGGCATTCGCCTCTCGTGACCTATTGCCTGTGGGCAGCCAGGGAGGACCCGGTTCCGTGAGCTATGTGAAGGGCCTGTTCTGCAAGGAGTGCGGCAGGGAATTCCCCGCCGAGCCGATCAATGTCTGCGACTTCTGCTTCGGGCCGCTGGAGGTCACCTACGACTACGACGCCATCTCCAGCGTGGTCTCCCGCGAGCGCATCGAAAGTGGGCCCCGCTCGATGTGGCGCTACCACGACTTCCTGCCCGCGGAGGCCGAGAACGCCATCGACATCAACGCCGGCTACACGCCGCTCATCAAGGCGAATAACCTGGCCAGGCACCTTGGCCTGGACGAGCTCTACCTCAAGAACGACGCGGTGAACCCCTCGTTCTCCTTCAAGGACCGGGTGGTCGCCGTCGCCAGCACCAAGGCCCGTGAGTTCGGCTTCGACACGCTCGCATGCGCCTCTACCGGCAACCTCGCGGGCAGCGTGGCCGCACACGCGGCGCGGGCAGGGATGCGCGCTTTCGTGTTCATACCCGCAGACCTGGAGAAGGGCAAGATTCTGGGCGCGGCGGTGTACGGCCCCACGCTCGTCGCCGTTGACGGCAGCTACGACGACGTGAACCGGCTGTGCAGCGAGCTATCCGACAACTACAACTGGGCGTTTGTGAACATCAACATGCGCCCCTACTATGCTGAGGGCAGCAAGAGCCTGGGTTTCGAGGTGGCGGAGCAGCTTGGCTGGCGGGCCCCCGACAACTGCATCGTGCCGGGCGCGTCCGGCTCGCTGTTCACCAAGATATGGAAGGGCCTGAACGAGTTCTCGTCGATGGGGCTGATCGGCGATGTCAACACGCAGATGTTCATCTGCCAGGCGGAGGGCTGCGCGCCCATCGTCGCGGCCCACGAGGCGGGCGACTTCGCAATAAGACCGGTCAAGCCCAACACGATTGCCAAGTCGCTGGCAATCGGCAACCCCGCGGACGGCTACTTCGCCCTGAAGGTCCTGGAAGCGACCGGCGGCTCGGGCTGCGCGGTGCCGGAGGAGGAGGTCGCAGAGGGCATCAAGGACCTGGCGGAGATGGAGGGCATCTTCACGGAGCCGGCCGGCGGCGTGGTGATCGCCTCGCTGAAGAGGCTGGCCCGTTCGGGTCGCATCAAGCCGTGGGAGACCACCGTGGCCTTCATCACCGGCAACGGCTACAAGACGCAGGAGGTGGTGGAGGACACAGTCAGGCCCGTGCTCATCAAGCCCACGTTCGCCTCGTTCGAAGAGGCCGTGAGCGTGAGGTCGTGATCCGGTTGCAGAGTTCACAATCATCGATGGAAGGGGCAGCAGATGGCTAAGCGAAGGGCCAAGTTCACCTTTCCCACGAACCTGGTCACCGAACCCGTGATCTTCGACCTGGGACACAAGTTCCGCGTGGTCACCAACATCCGCAAGGCGGACGTGAGAGAGGACATGGGCTGGGTGATTCTGGAGATTGAGGGCGAGGACGAAGAGATCGAAAGCGGGCTGGACTGGGTCATGTCGATGGGCGTCAGGGTCGACCCGGTCAGCGGAGACGTAATCGAGAGCTAGCACAGGCCCAATCGCGCCGACGTTGAAGGCGCTGCGGCCCAGGAGGATTGCCAGATGAGCGTAGTAGTTCGCATACCCACCCCGCTGCGCAGGGTGACCAACGGCCAGGACAAGGCGTCCGTGGACGGGGACAACCTGGTGCAGATCATCGACTCGCTGGAGTCGCAGTACCCCGGCCTGAAGGAGCGGCTGTGCGATGAAGCGGGCGACCTGCGCCACTTCGTGAACATCTACGTCAACGGCGAGGACGTGCGCTTCCTGGAGGGCCTGGAGACGGCGATCAGCGCCGGCGACGAGGTCAGCATTGTGCCTGCGGTAGCGGGCGGCAGCCGCTAGGTTCAGCCCCTCGCGGGCGATGGCTCGTCCCGCTCACGCCCTTCGACAAGCTCAGGGTGAGCGGGTAGGGATTCCGCTCGTGGATAGCTCCGTCGAACCATTTGAGCGGGAGAGCTCCACCCGTAACCACTCCTGCGGAAGCAGGAGTCCATCCACCCTGGATTGCGGCTTTCGCCGCAATGACGGATGGGACGCGGACGCGCCCAGCGTAGGGGCAACCCTCGTGGTTGCCCTTTCTCATGTGAGCGCGCCATCGCTGCGGGTGCCCACAAGGGGCACCCCTACAGGGGTATGGCCATCTCTTGCCAGCTCAATTGGTTCGATGTGCTCACCATGAGCGGCGCCCCACATCACCTCCGCCGCAGCCATTTCTCCTTCTGCGCTCGCCGCACGCCCTGATCCGTAGCGCGGTAGCGGGCCAGGAACCCGTCGTGGAACGCGGCGTACCGGTCCTCCACGATCGCGGCGCGCGCATCCTCCATCAGCCGCGTCACGAAACGCAGGTTGTGCACGCTCGCCAGCCGGTACGCCAGAAGCTCCTTTGCCCTGAACAGGTGGTGCAGGTACGCCGCCGAGAAGTTGGCGCAGGCGTAGCAGTCGCAGCCGTCGTCGATGGGGCCATCGCTCTCGCGGTACGGAGCGGAGTGGACGTTGACGCGGCCGTCCGGCGTGAACAGGCCGCCGTTGCGCGCGACGCGGGTGGGCAGTGAGCAGTCAAACATGTCCATGCCCAGGCCAATGCACGTCACCAGGTCCTCCGGCGACCCGGCGCCCATCAGGTAGCGGGGCTTGCCTACCGGCAAAGCATCGCCCATCAGCGATACCGTGCCGTAGGTCAACTCCTTCGGCTCGCCGACGGTCAGACCTCCGACCGCGTAGCCGTCGAAGTCCATTGCCACCAGCGCCGCCGCCGACTCCAGCCGTAGCTCCCGGCTGACGCCCCCCTGCACGACCGCGAACAGCGCCTGCTCATCTGTGCGGTGCGCCTCGCGGCATCGCAGGGCCCATCGGTGCGTCCTCGCGGTCGCCTCGCGAATGGCAGCCTCCTCAGCGCCGTAGGGCGGGCAGTGGTCCAGCACCATCGCAATGTCGACGCCTAGCTGCTCCTGGTACTCGACGGCCAGCTCCGGCGAGAGGAACTGCTCGCTGCCGTCGATGTGCGAGCGGAAGGTGACTCCCTCCTCAGAGAGGCTGCTCAGGCGGCCCAGGCTGAGCGTCTGGAAGCCGCCGCTGTCGGTCAGGATGGGGCCGCGCCAGCCCATGAACCTATGGAGGCCGCCCATGTCGTGCACAAGCCGCGAGCCGGGCCTCAGCATCAGGTGGTACGTGTTCGATAGGACGATGGTCGTGCCTATCGCGGCCAGGTCGTCCGGCGCGACGGCCTTCACCGAGCCCTGCGTGGCGACGGGCATGAACGCAGGCGTGGGCACTCGACCGTGGGGCGTGTCCATGCTGCCGGCCCTTGCGGGGCCGTCGGTGTGCTCGACTCGAAAGCTGAACGGCATGATCAGAGATTCTCCGCGCGGATTCGCAGGCCGTCCAGTCGAACGGCATCGCAAGTATAGAGCAGGCAGCCGCCGGATAGAAGCGGTGTTGACCTGAGGCGTGCAATGGCTTACTCTTGCGCATAAACGGTGGAGGGCGCCACTTGGCACCATACTATCCTGTATACCTTGACGTGAGAAACCGGCGCTGCGTGATTGTGGGCGGCGGGCAGATGGCGGAGGGTAAGATCGCGGCGTTGCGTGAGAGCGGCGCTCAGGTGTGCATCATCAGCCCCGTGGTCACCGGCGAAATCCAGGGCATGGCGGACTCCGGCATGATCAGCCTGGAGAAGCGCGAATATCGGGACGGCGACCTTGAAGGCGCATTCATCGCCATCGCGGCCACGGACGACTCCGACCTGGACGAGCGCATATCACGCGAGGCGGCCGCTCGCAACGTTCCCCTGAACGTGGTTGACGTCACGCACCTCTGCACGTTCATCGCGCCGGCGGTCATTAGGCGAGGCGAAGTGACCGTCGCCATCTCCACCGCGGGCCTTAGCCCGGCCCTGGCGCGCAAGCTAAGGGTGGAGCTGCAGGACAGCCCGGCCCTGGACTACGCAGACATGGCGCCAATGCTGTCCGAGGTTAGGCTTGAGCTTCGCAGCGAGGGCGCGGCAATCGACGCGGACCACTGGCAGACGTGCCTCAACAGGGAGCTTGTGACCCTGTTCTATGCGGACAGGGAGGCGGCCAAGCAGTCCTTGAAGCGTGCGCTGCTGGACGGTGCAGCCACCGGAGTGTCAGCGGCGCAATGAAGCTCTATGTTCTGGGCCTTAGCCACTGGCAAACGCCACTCGACGTCAGGGAAAGTGTGGCCTTCACACGCGAGGAGACGCCTCAGGCGCTGCTTGAGCTGAAGGACACGCTCGGAGGCGGCGTAATCGTCTCAACGTGCAACCGCACCGAGATATACGCCACCGGCGATACTGCCGATGACGTGCGGGAGAAGCTGGAGATGCTACTGGCAAGCAGGCTCCCGCCGGAAGCGGGTGACCCATCCTGCGCCTTCTACTTCTACGAGGACGAGGCAGCCGTGCGTCATCTCTTTCGCGTCACCAGCGGCTTGGACTCGCAGATTCTCGGCGAGTCTGAGGTGCTGGGACAGGTGCGGGATGCGTACGGCGCGTCGGTGGGGCAGGGGTGCGCGGGAGGCGTCGTGTCCAGGGTGTTCCACCACGCATTGCGTGTGGGCAGGCGGGCCCGTCGCGAGACCGCAATCGGTGACAACGCGCTGTCGATAGGCTCAGCGGCCGTCGAGTTGGCCCGTCGCACTGTTGGCGACCTTGGGCGCGCCAGCGCGGCTGTGGTCGGCGCGGGGGAGGCTGGGAGGCTCGTGGCGCAGGCGCTCCAGTACCGCGGCGTCGGCCGCATGGAGTTGCTCAATCGCACGGTGTCACGCGCCAGCGAGGCCGCAGCCGAGCTAGGAGCCGATGCGCGACCCCTGGCAGACTTGCCCGCAGTGCTTGCCACGGCCGACATCCTGGTCAGTTCAACCGACTCACACGAGGTGCTGCTCTCGCGTGACACGGTGGCGGAGGCTGCCATGTCACGGAACGGCTCCCCACTCGTGATTGTGGACATAGCCGTCCCGCGGGACGCCGATCCCGCAGTCGGCGAGATTCCCGGCGTGACGCTGCTCGACCTGGACGACCTGGAGTCGGTGTCACGCGCCAACCGCGAGGAGCGCGGGCGGGAAGTGGCAGCCGTTGAACGCATCATTGACGAGGAGATTCTGCTATTCCGAGCCTGGTGGGAATCGCGCAGTCTGGACCCGTCCATTGCGAGGCTGGAAGCGCACGCTGAGGCGCTGCGGACCGGCGAGGTGGCAAAGACGCTGCGCCAGATGCCTGACTTGGGACAGGACGACGTAGAGCGCATCGAGGCGATGAGCAGGGCCATCGTGCGGAAGCTGCTCCACAACCCCATTTCAGCCCTCAAGGAAGACCCTGCCTACCTGGAGGCGACTCAGCGGCTGTTCGGGCTGAAGGACGGCCCCGACGCGGGCTAGGAGTGGGGAACGGGCTGAGGCAGCGTCAATGAAGATCGCAGTGGGCACACGGGGCAGCCGACTTGCGCTCGCGCAGACCGAGGAGGTGCTGACGCACCTGAGGAAAATCTCACCGGACTTTGAGCCTAGCGTCGTCGTCATACGGAGCGCCGGCGACGCAATGCCTGACGCACCGCTGGCCGGACTGGGCAAGGGCATCTTCACCGCAGCGCTGGAATCGGCGCTACAGGACGGCAGCGTGGACATGGTAGTGCACAGCCTGAAAGACCTGCCAACCGCAATCCCGGACGGGCTGAGCGTTATGGCGGTCTGCCCCCGGAGCGACCCCCGAGACGTGCTGGTGAACGCATCTCAGAGCACGCTGGCCGACCTGCCCGCCGGATCAGTCATCGGCACGAGCAGCCCTCGCCGCGCGGCTCAGCTGCACGCTCTGCGCAGCGACGTGACTGTTGAGCCAGTCCGCGGCAACGTGGAGACGCGCATCGGCAAGGCGGACGGCAACGGCTACGAGGGAGTGGTGGTGGCTGCCGCTGGTATGCTGAGGCTGGGGCTGGAGGGCCGAATCGCGCAGTACTTCGACCCATACGACATCGTGCCGGAACCTGGGCAGGGCGCGCTAGCAGTAGAGGTGCGATCCGACAGAGGAGACCTGCTGCGGCTGCTAGCCGCGATCCAGGATGGCGCAACGTGCACGGCGATCGCCGCCGAGAGAGCGTTCGTGGTGTCCATGGGCGGCGGTTGCCGCGTGCCCATAGCAGCGCACGCCTCCGTCGATGGTGATACCGTCGTTTTGGTCGGCATGGTGTCATCGGTCGATGGAAGCGAAATGATCAAGACACGCCTCAGCGGGAAGGCGGATGAGCCTGACGAGGCAGGCCGCGCCCTGGCTGAAGAGCTATTCGCTATGGGCGCCGCCGAAATCCTGGCGACTGGAGAAGGCGAATGACGAAGCCCGGCTTGGTCTACCTGGTCGGCGCCGGCCCGGGCGACCCCGGCCTCATCACGGCGCGCGGGCTGGCTCTGCTGCGCACTGCCGACGTGGTCGTTTATGACCGTCTGGTCGACCGCGGATTGCTGGATGAGGCGCCTTCTGAGGCCGAAATGGTGGACGCAGGCAAGGCCAGGGGAGACAGGCGGATGTCGCAGGAGGACATCAACCGGCTGCTGGTCTACCGGGCGCGGGAAGGGCTGCGCGTGGTCAGACTTAAGGGAGGCGACCCATTCGTGTTCGGGCGCGGAGGCGAGGAGGCAGAGTGGCTGACGGAGGCAGGCGTACGCTTCGAGGTTGTGCCTGGCGTGTCTTCGGCTATCGCTGCGCCGGCCTACGCGGGCATCCCCGTGACGCATCGCAGGCTCGCGTCCCAGGTCACGATCGTCAGCGGCTCTGAGGACCCGACCAAGCCTGAGTCCGCCGTGGACTGGGAGCGGCTGGCCAGCACCCCAGGCACGCTGGTCGTGATGATGGGCTGGGAGACGCTGCCCGCGATAGTTGAGGCACTGCGCAAGCACGGCATGAACGCATCAACGCCCGCGGCGCTCATCGAGTGGGGTACGGAGCCGCGTCAGCGCACCGTGTCGGGCACCCTTGCGGACATCGCAGGCCGCGGACGGGATGCCGGCATGGCTCCTCCCGTCGTGGCTGTGTTCGGTGAGGTGGCCGCGCTGCGCGAACGCATCGGCTGGTTCGAGGACAGGCCGCTGTTCGGCAGGCGCGTGCTGGTGCCAAGGACTCGTGCGCAAGCGGGCGCGCTGTCACGGCAGCTGAGAGAGAGGGGAGCACAGCCCATCGAGGTTCCCACCATAGAGATTCAACCCGTTGAGGACACTGCACGGCTGGACGCGGCGTTGGAGTCCCTCGACACGTATGCTTGGGTTGTGTTCGTGAGCGTGAACGGCGTTCAGGAGGCGTTCGACCGCTTGGAGCGTCTGGGGCTGGACGCGCGGGCGTTCGGGGCCGCGCAAGTGTGCGCCGTGGGTTCGGCAACCGCCGCGGCCCTGCGTGAGCACGGCATCATCGCAGACTTGCAGCCGCGCGAGTCGGTGTCCGAGTCGATAGTCGACGGCCTGACTGAGGCGGGCATTACGGGACAACGCGTGCTGCTTCTGCGAGCCGAAGCAGGCCGTGAGGCGCTGTCTGAGGGACTGATGCAAGTCGGCGCGCTCGTCGACGACGTGGCGCTGTACCGCACGGTGACGCCGGAGGGATCGCGAGAGCGCGTGCGGGACCTGCTGTCCAGTGAAGGCGTTGACGCGATTGCCTTGACAAGCTCCTCCACGCTGACCAACTTGCTGTCACTGCTGGACGGCGATGCGTCGGGGCTGGCGGGCGCGGCCGTGGCGTGCATCGGCCCCGTGACCGCGTCGACGGCGCGGGCCGCCGGCTTGCACGTGGACGTTGTAGCTTCACAGGCCACGGTCGAGGCGCTTGCCGATGCGCTGGTTGACCACTTCTCGTCACGTCCGTCCGGCGAGACGGAGGAGGTGTGATTTGACGTCCAGATTCCCCTTCACAAGGCTAAGGCGGCTGCGGGAGTCGCGGGCGCTGCGACGCATGACAGCAGAGGCGTCGCTCAACGTGGACGACTTTGTCTATCCGCTCTTCGCTACTCACGGCCGCGGAGTCCGCGAGCCTGTGGAGCCAATGCCCGGCGTTTACCAGATGTCGCCTGACCGGCTGGCCGAGGAGGCGCTTGAGGTCGCAGATCTGGGCATTCCGGCGGTGCTGCTGTTCGGGCTGCCGGCCTCCAAGGATGCCGTCGGAAGCGAGGCTTACGACCCGGAGGGCATTGTTCAGCTGGCAATCAAGGCCGTCAAGCAAGCCGCGCCCGGACTGGCAGTCATGACGGACGTGTGCCTCTGCGAGTACACGGACCACGGCCACTGCGGCTTGCTGAGCGGCGGACGCGTGGACAACGACGCCACCCTGGAGCTCCTCGCGCGCACTGCGGTATCGCATGCGGAGGCCGGTGCAGACGTGGTCGCGCCCTCCGCGATGATGGACGGCCAAGTGGGCGCAATCCGGCGCGCACTCGACGCTGCAGGCCGGACCGACACTCCCATCATGGCCTACTCCGCAAAGTACGCCTCCGCATTCTACGGCCCCTTCCGAGTGGCGGCCGACTCAGCGCCTCAGTTCGGCGACCGCAGGGGATACCAGATGGATCCCGCCAACGCGCGCCAGGCGCTTCACGAGATGGAGCTTGACCTGCAGGAGGGCGCAGACATACTCATGGTCAAGCCAGCGCTGGCCTACCTGGACGTGATAGCCAGGGCAAGGCGAAGGTTCGCCCAGCCCATCGCTGCCTACAACGTCAGCGGCGAGTATTCGATGCTGATGGCGGCGGCTGCGAACGGCTGGCTGGATGGCGAGGCGGCCGCGATGGAACTGCTAACCGCCATCAAGCGGGCCGGCGCGGACATCGTGATCTCGTACCACGCCAAGGAGGCGGCGCGGCTGCTGTCCAACGGCGGCTGAGGTGTGGTCTCGGCCCGGCCTTTCGACTAGAATAGTACGCAAACGAAAGGGAGGCGGTGCGACATGAAGATCGAAGTGATAAACGTTGCCGGGTGCCAGGATAGAGTGCTGCTCCTGTTCGAAGGGGAGGCGCCGAGCGAGCAGGACGCTCGCGTGGACGACTACCTTCGCTCGAACAACCTGGAGCCCAAGAAGCAGTACACTGAGAACCGGGACGGCACGGACTACCGCGTATACTACTTCGGCCAGTGCTACATCGGGAGTCACATGGACGAGCTGTCGGCTCTGGCGGATTAGCACAATTAGCCCCTGGCTGTATGGAGGTCACGATGCTCAACGAGTCATGCGAAGGGCTGCAATACGGCGTGTTCGAAGTGGCGGCAGGCTGGGTGGGCGTGCTGGCCTCGCCGGCCGGGATACGACGGCTTAACCTCTCTCAGGAGTCGCCCGCCGACGCCATCGAAGGCCTGATGGGCGGCGGCCAGGCGCCGGCGGAGGAGGCGCACTTTCCGGACTTGCAGGCGCGGCTGGAGCAATACTTCCGCGGTGAGAACGCTTCCCTCGACGACGAGCTGGACCTTGTGGGGACGGAATTCCAGAAAAGGGCGTGGGAGGCCGCGAGAGCCATACCACGCGGCGAGACGCGAAGCTACGGCTGGATAGCTCGCAGCATAGGCAACCCGGGCGCGGCGCGCGCGGTTGGGCAGGCAATGCGGGCAAATCCGGTGCCTTTCATCGTGCCGTGCCATCGAGTGGTCGGCAGCGGCGGCGCGATGCGCGGCTACGGCGGCCCGGACGGCATTGACATGAAGATGAGCCTGCTGGCCATGGAGAGCGGCGGCCTCGAAGTCTCGTAGGTTCTGCCTCAGCGCAGCCCGCGCAGGTCAGGAGGCGATCTCGAGACCTCCGAACCAGCAGGAACCCGCGATCACAAGCGTTGCCTTGGGTTCTGCGGGTTCTTGGCGCTTCGTTTCGATGTGCCCGAAATTCACGGAGGCGCGCACGTCGATTGCCCAATCGGGCGGGACGCGCAGGTTGACGCTGCCGAACATGACGCTGACGTTGAGCGTGGCCTCGCCGTCTACCATCACCGAGGAGCGCAAGTCGAGTTCGGCGCTGCCGAACGTGGCGGAGACGTTGCCCCCGGTGAAGCCCTCGCCGCTGGCGGACTGGCTGCTTTCGCTGAACGTGCTTTCGACATTCAGCCTCCCGCTCCCGTCGACGGTCATTGTCTCGGCGCTCGCATCGGCGGATTTAGCCTCGGCCTTCGCCTTTGCCTTGCCGCCGGAGCCTCGGCCGAAGAATATCGCCAGGCCAATTACAATGAGCAGCGATGGCCACAGGATAGCAGAGTCGATATCGATTACGTCGAGGTTGTTCAGCAGGAAGATCGAGAAGAAGGCGATTATCACCAGTCCGACTTTTCTGTTTCCCTTGAGGCTTAGAAACCCGGTGGCAATTGGCAGCACGGGCCACCACTTCCACAGAGAGAAATCGAAGTCGGCGATGCGAACCGCCAGGAACAAAGCTCCCAGCAAGATTAGTACCGCCCCTGCAAACTTTCTGCCGCTCACGTGGCCCCCCTTTCAAGTCTTGCCGCTCTCACAACGGCAGTTCGCATGCCCGTAGCCACGCGGCCGGACTGTACCATTCGGAGTTACCGGAGGCCACCGTGAGCCGGAGGTAAAGCGGGGCGCGCTACGGTGCCCCGCTGTCGCCGCCTTCAACCTCCACGCCTCCGGCGCCAACCATCATCTCCAACTCCTCGTGAAGCTCGGGGCAGTAGTTGATCGGCAGTTCCGGCAGTTCCCCGATGACCGTCCTGCCTTCGGTGATAATCCTAAGTCCTACAGGGCCGTTGCCCGGGTAGTTCATCAGCAGCTTCACCACGCCACGCAGCAGGTACTCGTCGTGAACCGGATCGCTGGACTCCTCCAGCCTGATCCACAGCTTGGCGGACCGGGGTGCGGCGCCGTTGCTCCCGTTGGCGTCTGTCTTGTGGCCGGAAGGTACGTTGGCGACGCCATTCACCAGGGAGCCGGGCGGCGACAAGCTACCGTTGCCGTTAGAGGCCGTGTCCGGCATCGGCGGTGCGCCGTGGTCATTCGATGCCGCGGACGGCACTGGGGCCGGCGAGACGCGGCCATTCGTGTCACTTTCGCGGGTTTCCTGACTCAAGACCGCGTCGCCCTCTGCGTCCGGTGTGTAGGGCGATGCTTCGTCGCAAGAGAGTGAGATCTCCTCGCCGCGTAGCCGCGCGCGGCCCGCGATCTGCACTATGCTACCCTCGTACCAGAGGTGCTGCGTCCGGTCGTACGCTTTCGACCACACCATTACCTCAACGCTGCCCCCAAGCAGTTCCAGGGACACGGAGGCGAACGGCTTGCCTTCCTTGGTGAAGCCGTTTCGGCGATGCGCCACCTGCCCAACGACGGTCAGCCGCTTGCCGTCCACGTCGCCGTCCAGGCGGTCCCGGGAGATGACGACATTGTCGGGCAGGCGGTGGGCCAGCGCGCTTAGCGGATTCTCCGAGATGAAGCTGCCGAGAAGCTCCTTCTCCCAGGCCAGCTTGTCGCGCTGCTCCACGTCCGAATCCTCTGGCGATACCGGAATGATTGGAGCTGACGCCGTTTCGCTCAGCATGTCGAACATGGACGTCTGCCCGGAGACCTTGAGCTGGGCCTCACGCTGCGCTTCGGAAGTGATACGCTCCACGTTGTCCAGAAGCGAGCCCCTGGCGCCCAGCCCGTCAAATGCGCCCACCTTGATGAGGCTCTCCAGCGACCGTCGGTTAAGCGACGCCATGTCCGCGCGTCGGCACAGGTCCTCGATGGAGATGTATGCACCCTTCTGCTTTCTCTCCTCCACCAGAGGCGACACGGCCATTGACCCAACGTTCTTGACCGATGCAAGGCCGAAGCGAATCGCAGTCCGGCCGTCCTCTCGCTCCTCAATCGAGAAGTGAGACTCGCTGCGGTTGACGTCCGGCAGCAGCACGGGGATGCCCAGACGGAGGCACTCCGCAACGTCGATGGCGATCTTGTCCGTCTGCCCGGAGTGGGCGTTCATCACCGCCGCCATGTACTCCTCAGGGTAGTTGGCCTTGAAATAGGCGGTCCAGTAGGCGATCATCGCGTAGCTGACACTGTGGGCCTTGTTGAAGGCGTAGCCGGCGAAGGGCTCGATGAGCTGGAACACCTCTTCCGCCAGGTCCTGATCGAATCCATTGGCGGTGGCGCCCTCCAGGAACTTCTCCTTTTCCTGCTGCATCACCTCCGGGCTCTTCTTGCCCATCGCCTTGCGCACCACGTCCGCCTCGCCGAGGGAGTAGCCGGCGAATGCCTGCGCAATCAGCAGCACCTGGTCCTGGTAGACGATAACGCCGTAGGTCTCCTCCAGGATGTCCTTCATGGTTGGATGCGGGTAGCGAATTGGGGCCCGGCCGTACTTGGCGTCGATGAAGGTGTCGATGTGCTCCATAGGCCCTGGCCGGTACAGGGCAATCATGGCTGAGATGTCGCCGAGTGAGGAGGGCTTGAGCTTCTGGATGTACCTGCGCATGCCGGCGCCCTCCAGTTGAAATACGCCGGTGGTCTCGCCAGAGGAGAGAAGCTCAAAGGTCTTCAGGTCGTCCAGCGGGATGTTGCCCATGTCCAGGTCCATGCCGCGCCGTTCCGCCACGGCGTCGCGGACGTGCGACAGGATGGTGAGGTTGGTGAGGCCCAGGAAGTCCATCTTGAGCAGGCCCAGCTGGGCGATTGGGTTCATCGGGAACTGGGTCATGGCCATGTCGTCCGCAGAGTCCCCGCGAACGGGTCGCTGCAGCGGCAGATACTCGACGAGAGGCTCCTTGGTGATGACCACGCCGGCCGCGTGCGTGCTTGTGTGGCGCACCACTCCTTCGAGCTTCTGCGCCTTGTCCACCAGGTTCTTGAGTGTGGCGTCGGCATCGTAGATCTCGCGGAGCTCTGGGCTGGTGTCCAAGGCCTCCTCAAGGCTGTGGGACTTGGCGGGAATGAGCCTTGCGACCCTGTCCACATCGGAGAAGGTCATGCCAAGCGCGCGTCCGGTGTCGCGGATGGCGGCCTTTGCGCCCAGGGTGCCAAACGTGATGATCTGCGCCACGTGGTCGCCGCCGTACTTCCTGCGGACGTAGGCGATCACCTCGTCCCGCCGGTCGTCCTGGAAGTCCATGTCTATGTCCGGCATCTCGCGGCGCTCTAGGTTGAGGAACCGCTCGAAGACCAGACGATGCCGCAGGGGATCGATGTCGGTGACGCCAAGGCAGTAGAGCACGAGGCTTGCGGCAGCGCTGCCCCTCACACCGAAGAGAATGCCCTGCTTGCGGGTGAAGGCTGCGATGTCCCAGACAACCAGCATGTAGTTGGCGAATTGGGTCTTCTCGATGACGTACAGCTCGTAGTCCAAGCGCTGTTGCGCTTCCGGTGAGGGGTTCCGGTAGCGTGCAGCCAGGCCGTCCCTGCACAGCTTCTCCAGGTACTCCTCCGGCGTCATGCCGTCCGGCGTCTTGAACTCAGGAATGCGAAGCTGCGAGAAGTCCAGCTCCAGGTTGCACAGATCGGCAATCCGCTGCGTGTTGGCAATCGCCTCCGGCAGGTCGGCGAAGAGCTCCTCCATCTCCTCAGGGCTCTTCAGGTAGTAGGAGTCGTCAGACATCTTCAGCCGCTTATCGTCGAGCAGGTTGGTGTTCGTGTGGATGCAGATGAGAAGGTCCTGCGCCTCCGCGTCAGCCTGGTGGGTATAGTGGGCATCGTTGGTCGCAACGAGGGGCAGGCCCGTGTCCTGCGACAGTCGAAGCAGGGCTTCGTTCAGCCGGTCGAGCTCCGGCACGTTCTTGTGACGCTGCATCTCCAGGTAGAAGTCGTCGAACGTGTCGCGGTACCATAGCGCTGTCTCGCGGGCGTCGTCGTAACGGCCTTCGATGAGGAGCTTGGGCACCTCGGCGGTTGGGCAGCCCGAAAGCGCGATAAGGCCTGAGCTGTGCAATCGCAGCAACTCCTTGTCCACCCTTGGCTTGTAGTAGAAGCCCTCCAGGTGGGACTTGGAGGAGAGCTTGAGTAGATTCTGATACCCCTCCATGTTGCGGGCCAGCAGAAGCAGGTGATAGGGGCTCCGGTCTGCAGCGGACTTGCTGTGGCGGCTGCCCTGGGCAAGGTAGGCCTCCAGGCCGATGATGGGCTTGATGCCGGCCTCCTTGCACGCGGTGTAGAATTCGATAGCGCCGTAGAGTCCTCCGTGGTCGGTGATGGCAAGGGCGGTCATGCCGAGGTCGCGGGCGCGCTCGACCATCGGGCCGATGCGGCTCAGGCCGTCGAGCATGCTGAACTCGGTGTGGTTGTGGAGGTGGACGAACAATTCTGCCCCGGATGGAAAAACTTCCGTGATTATAGCATTGCGCAGGGTCTCCGGCACTACATGTTGTGGGAGATTTCGGCCGGATTTCCCGACTTCGCGCGGCTGGCGGCTGCCAAATTGGTTGTTTGCCGCGAAAGGACTCTTGGCAGGCGAGGGCTTCGGTAGGCCCAGCAATTGAAGGTGCCGTCTGTACTGTTGCGCGGTGCTCGCGACTGTGCGAGTGCGAGATCCTGTTGCCCGACCAACATGTGCTACTTCAAAGTGGAATCTTGAATTAGCACATAATCAGCGGTAGAATACTGCCATGCCAGTCGAGCGAGACCTCACAACCGGCCTGCTGAAGGCTGCGGAGAGAGCTCCGTCAATAACGCTCACGGGGCCACGGCAGAGCGGCAAGACCACACTCTGCCGGACCGCCTTCCCGCACCACGCTTACGTCAACCTGGAAGCCCCGGACATCCGACAGTTTGCCACGGATGACCCGCGCAGCTTTCTGGCGCAGTTCTCCGATTCTGCAATCATTGACGAGGTGCAACGCGCTCCGTCACTCCTTTCCTACCTGCAAGGCACTATTGACGATAACCCCACGCCTGGCAGGTGGATTCTGACGGGTTCGCACAACCTGGCCGTGGCCGAATCAGTAAGCCAGTCCCTGGCAGGGCGCACGTCGGTTCATCACCTCTTGCCCCTTGCGAGGAGCGAGGTAGAACGGTTCCCGAATTACCCGTCCGCGCTGGAGGAGACGCTCTTCTACGGCGGATACCCTCGCATTCTCAATGACGAGCTGGACCCTACCGAGTGGCTGGGGTCGTACGTTGCCACCTACCTGGAACGGGACGTGAGAACAGTGAGTCGCGTGGGCGACCTCACGGCGTTTCAGCGCTTCCTGGAGCTTTGCGCCGGCCGTACTTCTCAGCTTCTGAACATCTCGCGGCTGGCCAGCGATTGCGGGGTCTCGCAGCCCACAGCCGCGGCGTGGCTGAGCATTCTGGAGTCCAGCTTCATCCTCTTTCGGCTGCCGCCCTTCCACGCCAATCTCAACAAGCGGTTGGTGAGGATGCCCAAGCTCCACTTCTACGATACCGGCCTGATATGCTGGCTCCTGGGCATTCGCCATGCCGATCAGCTGCGTACTCACCCCCTGCGCGGACCAATCTTCGAAACCTGGGTTGTTTCCGAGATCGTCAAGCACCGGCTGAACAGGGGTGAGAGCAGGGGCCTGTTCTTCTACCGTAACCGGGAGGGGGCGGAGGTAGACCTGGTGATCGAGAATCCCTCAGGCTGCACGCTGGTAGAGGCGAAAGCTTCGCAGACGCCCAGTTCCAGCCTGTTCGACCGGGCGCGCAGAGTACAACGCCACCTGGACGGCGCGAGCCTTGCTTCGAACGTTGTGGTGGCCTACGGCGGCACCGACCCTCAAAGCAGGGAGATCGGCCGATTGGTCCAGTGGGATCGCCTTCAAGATGAGGCGTGGTAGCGGAATCGTCCCTGGGCGCGGCTCACTTGCCCCGGTATTCGGGTGGACGCTTCTCGAGAAACGCGCGAGCGGCCTCTTCCGCATCCTCCGTAGCCGAGAGCAGCGCGTTGGCCTCGCTTTCGCGCTGCATCGCCGAGGCCAGATCTGTGACTTCGTCTCCGTTCAGCAGTGCGCGCGTCGCGCGGACGGCGAGAGGCGGGTTGGCGGCGATTTCGTCAGCCAGGGCCGCGGCCTCCTGCATGAGCCTGTCCGCAGGTACCACGCGGCTGACCAATCCCTTCTCCAATGCCCACTGAGCATCGTAGACGGCGCCGGTTAGCGCCATCTCCATCGCTACCGCTGCGCCAACCACCCTTGGCAGCAGGAGAGAAGCGCCCGAATCCGGCACCAACGAGCGCTTGACGAAGATGGAGGCGAAGCCCGCTTCTTGCGAGGCTATTCTGATGTCGCATGCTAGGGCGATGGCCAGGCCGGCCCCAGCCGCAACGCCGTTCACCGCTGCAATCACCGGCTGAGGCATGCTCCGGATGCGGGCGCTCAGATCAGTGATGCGGAGACCGGGCTGAACATCACCGGCGTCCGTACCGGGCTCGAGCAGCTCGTTTACGTCTGCGCCGGAGCAGAAGCCTCGTCCCGAGCCGGTCAGAATCGCAACGCGGATGTTGGCGTCCTCCGCAATCTCAGCCAGAACCAGGTGCAACTCCGCCGCCATTCGGGACGTGAGCGCGTTCAGCTTTTCCGGCCTGTTCATCGTCACGCAGGCGACGTGGCCGGAGCATTCCACTTCAACGTGCATGCGGCTATCCGTGGTCATGGGGGAGGGCAGCGGTCAGGTTCGACGTGCAGTAGACATTATACCGCACAGGAGAGGTGAGGAGCGCCGACGCGGCTGGAACAGGAGGGACACCACCGGGGTGAGGAGAGCGTAGCTGAACTGAAATACCAGGCTCCAGTTGCGCCCGGCAGGCCCGCCGACAGAATCTCAAAGCCGGGCTTGGCCATTTTGGCCGCCAAATGGAACTGTGCCTAGTTGATCCAAGCAAGTGAGGCCGCCCGACTCAAATGGGTGATTCAGGCGGCCTCACTTGCTTGGTAGATTACCTATGCCTTGCCGATGCGGAACATCTTGATGCCGCACTTCGGGCAGATGCCCTGGGTAGCCGGACGACCGTTCTTCATGGTGATGGCCTGGGTATCGCTCATCTCCTGCTGAGAACGGCACTTCACGCAATAGCCCTGCATGGAGTCACCTCCAGAATTAGATTGTGCCTATTCTATAACAGATTGGTCGCAAGCGTAACCCAATTTTGAGACAATTTAGGCTATTTCGGGGGCTGCGGAGGAGCAGGGACCAGGTATTCCGGCGGTATCGGAACGGCTCCCTGCTCATCGCCCTGTTCCCACCAGAGCAGTGTGACCTGGGGATCGCCCAGCGCGTGACGGAAGGTCACTCGTATCGGGTGCCTACCGGGCGACAGTCGCGAGGCGCCGCTCCGGGACTCGAAGGCGGTGTCCGCTCCCTCCGCGAGCCCCGGGTTGTCCACCACGACCGAGTCTCCAATCGTCAGCGTGGCCGGGCCGCTTGAGTCCAGTCTGAACCCGTAGTCACCAGCTTTATCGATGAGCAGGCCGCCCTCCCAGCGGATCCTGAACTCGCCTATGTAAGGACGCTCGTGGAAGAAGAAGGAGAGCATGGGGTCGATTTGCTGGTACGCCTCGGTGGGCACTTCCGGGAAGCGGGGGGCCATGTATGTGCCCAGCAGGCCATGAGAACGATCGCCGAAGTAGAGGTTGGGCGTGCTCACGACGCTCGGCTCAGTTCCGGGACGTGACCACGTCAACCGTGTGCGGCCGTCCGTGTCCCGCACCACGTCCCGGACCTCAAGGCTGTGGAAGCCCACAGCAAGCGGAATCTCGACTTCACCCGGGCCGCTCAGCACCTCCGCACCGCCTATCGTGAGCGTTGCGTCATGCGAACCTTCCAGCGTGAGCTTGTATGTCATGAAGTCGCGCACGTGGAGAGAGCCGGTCCACTCGGCGGCGAGCGGTAGTCTTTCGCCGTACTCGGACCAGGCAAAGTCGATGCGAGACACCCTATCCTCCGTATCGGCAGGCTGCCCCGCCGTCTGAGTGGACAGTTGGAGCGCGATCCCCTGCGGCCGGTACACGTCGAGTGAGTCCACCTCCATGGAGTAGAGGAGAGGCTGCTCCGGCCCCCTGCCGAAGTCCACCAGCGAGAAGCTCCGTCCGGGATAGAATTGCTCGAATCGGTTGAAGTGCTGCTGTTGGCGCGTATCGAAGTAGACCAGAGCGCCCTCACCGCTGCCCGACGCCGGTGGATGCCTGGCCGGCACGAATGTCTCGATGCGCAGCGGTTCGTCCACCAGGTAGCTGATGACCGGGTAGTGCGGCAGGTATGGCGAAAGTACAACGTCGTAGTCGGACGATGGCAGGGCCTGCAGACGGCGGGCGACCTCGGTCTGCTCCGGGCTGAATGACGCCCAGGAGATCAGGTTGTCCCTCTGGACATGGAAGTAGGTGTGGAAGTTGTCGTAGGCGGTGACTGCGAGACCCAGCGCCAGCGGCACGCCCAAGGCGACGGCAGCATGGCGTGGCGTGGGGAACAGGTTCGCCGCGGGGACGATTATGGCCGCAATGCCAACGCCCGCAAACGCGTAGGCCACTGGCAACGCTCCCACGACGCGCAGGCTATTGGGCGCCTCTATGGGCAGCGTGATCAGGCCGGGCAGCAGAGCGACGAAGAACCACACCAGCAGGAGGAACGGCACGGGACGGTGTGGCCTAGACAGGCAGTACAGGAAGCCGAGCACAGCCATGGCCCCCGCGCCGAACGACAGCATTGGCTCCAATGGCACTCCATGCCGGCCGTTCACGTCACCGCTGTAGTTGAACATGAGGAGGTAGTTGTCCAGGTTCACCCCAATCGAGGTGAGAGGGTCGATAGTGGGCCCCATGTTGAGCGACGTGACAACTGCAGCCCTCCCCCAGAAGAACTCGACGTTCGTGACGGCGTACTGCAGCAGGGGCGCCGCGACCAGCACTGCGCCGGCTGTGAACGACGCCGCACGCGCAAGGGTTTCGCGAGCGGGCGGGCGGTGCATCACAAGCGCAAACCCGGCCACCAGAATCAGCGCGGCGGGCATTGTCCTCAGCGCCTGGTAGAACCAGAACCCGGAGCCAAGAACCATGCCGGCAAGCGCGAACGACGCCACGTCATTCCTGCGCAGGGCCCACAGAAAGGTGAATACCACTCCCACGCCCAGGAGGGTCGCCGTGGTGCCAGGCATTCCACTCCGGCCCCACGTGATGTCCCAGCTCGATACCGCCACCAGGAACGCGACCAGCAGCGCGATTCGCCATCCCATGAGGCGGCGCAGCAGCAGGCACAGCAGCAGGATGAACCCCACGTCCAGCAACGCCGACGGCAGCCTCACCGCGGTGGCGCTTCTGCCGAGAGCGGCCACCGACGCCGCCTGTACCGCTATGAACGGAGACGCGAGGTTCGCAGCCGGCACGAAGATGGGGCGGTGCGAGCTGTCCTCCAGCATCTCAACGGCGCTCATGCCGTGGACGGCCTCGTCAAACCACAGCCCGAACGGGAGATTCTCCAGCGCAACTACGCGTAGCAGGAGTGCAAGCCCGAGAATGGCTCCTACGGCGGCAATCTCGATGCGGGTGGCCGCGGATGGCCGCTTGGCCGCCCCTCTGAGCCTGCGCATGACGCCGGCAGGCGATGGGCGCAGCAGCACGTACAGGAATGCGATCAGGCTGGCGGCGTGGAGCGCCCAAGCCAGTGCATCGTCAGGGTTGGAGTGTGAGCGATACAGGCTAAGCGCAAGAAAGGGCAGCGCGGCGAGCAGAGCCAGGACAAGCCTGCGCAGCCTGT
This sequence comes from Dehalococcoidia bacterium, assembly GCA_034423135.1. GTDB lineage: Bacteria > Chloroflexota > Dehalococcoidia > Lucifugimonadales > UBA2985 > JAPPHY01. Next base: position 59,780 of record DAOUJC010000008.1, read on the forward strand.
GGTCCTCACTGATTCGTTCGGGAGCGGCCGGCGTGAGCGGGTCGCTGCGGAACAGGGCAGTCTCGCGGGGTCGGGCCGCGACTAGAGCGGCGCCTCCAGCTGCGAACAGCAGGAGCCCAATCGCCAGGGCGTCCGCGTGTTCGAGGAAGTACTGGCCCGTAAGCGCCAGAGCCAGCGCCGCCAGCGCAAGTAGACCCCTGGTCTGCGCGGCGTTCAACTGCTACCCGGAGTCCTCCGCCACGATGTCCGACTCCTCGGCAAGCACCAGCCACGGCTCGCCCCACTGGTCGGGGCTTTCGGTGTCCCACTCCTCGCTATCGCTGCCGCGCTTGAAGCGAAGCCCCCAGTCGCCTCCGTAGAGGAGAAAGGCGCTGCCGGCGCCGGAGTCGGAGATGCGCGCGTAGTACGCCGGGCACGGCGAGCCGCCGCCGTCGCTCTGCCAGCCCGTGACCCAGTGCAGCTCCTCCGGCCAGTGCGGGCCTGCGATGCGCACCTGACGCACGCGAACCGAGCTACCAAGGCGCTGATAGGTCAACAGTGGCAGGCCCGGACAGTTGTCGTTGTCCTCCACTTCCAGCGAGATGAACCCCTGTCCCTCCAAGGCTACTCTTCCTCACCGGTGTCCAGGCCAAGCGACACAAGCTCCGCGCGCAGCGTTTCAGTCCAGTCCTGCAACGGAACCGACAGCGGTACCACAATTTCGACCTCGCCGGTGTCCAGCAGACGTACGGCGCCGGGGTCCTCCTTGCCCAGGGGCACGGAGACCTGCTCGCGGTCGATACCCAGGTCGTCTGTAACCTCGAATATGAGGAACATGTCCTCCATGCCGATGGTGTCATCTTCCATTGCAGCGATTCGCTCCGGTATGACGTGCCGGTGCAGCGCAGGCTGGAGTCCCGCGCACTGCGAAACCGGCCAAGGCGTATAGTAGCTGTGGGGCTGCGGAGCGTCAACAAGCATGAAGCCTGCAATGTTGGGCGAGTTTTGCGGCGGTTGCGCATATGGGTTATCATAAATGCCGAGTGCGGCGCGCCCCACTGACGGGTTGCGACGATTGGAGGGAAGCTTGATGGTCCAGCCCGCGTACAGCCCGGAGCACGACATAGAGCGGGAGGGGTCTGTTCCTCCGGGGCAGTTCGTCACCGACAAGTTTCCCGTCTTCACCTACGGCCGAACTCCCAAAATCGACATCGCGACATGGCGGCTGCGCTTGTTCGGTCTCGCGAACGACGTCACCCTCTCTTGGGATGACCTGATGGCCATGCCGCATACGCCCCTCAGGGCAGACCTGCACTGCGTGACCCGTTGGAGTCGACTGGACAACCTTTGGGAGGGCGTGGCCTTCCGCGACGTGCTGCGCCTGGCCGACCCGCAGCCGGACGCCCGGTTCGTGACCGTTCACTGCTACGGAGGCTACACCACCAACCTGTCACTGGACGTGCTGCGCGGCTCGGACGTGCTCCTGGCCCACTCCCACGACGAGCTTCCGCTGTCGCCGGAGCACGGCTGGCCCCTCAGGCTCGTTGTGCCGGGCCGCTACGGGTGGAAGAGCGCGAAGTGGGTGAGCGGCATCGAGTTCATGGCGCAGGACAGGCCGGGCTTCTGGGAAGTCCGGGGTTACAGCAGCAGCGCCGACCCCTGGCTGGAGGAGCGCACGTGGACATCCGGTGGCACCGCGCGGGAACGGACGAAGCAGCCGTGACGCTCAGGAGTAGGCTCTGAGAGCCGGATACCTGCACTGCATCGGCGGGGCCAGCGGCGACATGCTGCTGGGCGCGCTGCTCGACGCGGGACTGCCTCTCGATGACCTGCGCACCGAGCTTGCGAAGCTGCCGGTGGACGGATTCTCTCTGGAAGCGGCTGTGGCGCATCGCGGCGTAATACGCGGGACGCTGGTCACGGTGTCTCACGAGCCACGCGCAGCCGGCGCGTATTCCATGCGCGATTTCATGGGCATGATTGACGGCAGCGCGCTTGCCGCGCCGGTCAGAGCGCGCGCCCGTCTTGTCATGGAGCGGCTGGAAGAGGCCGAGACACGCGTCCACGGCGAGGGCCACGCGCTCCATGAGCTTGGAGACCTGGACACGATTGTGGACGTGGTCGGAGTCGTGGCAGGGCTGTCGCTGCTGGGCGTTGAGAAGCTTTACTCGTCGCCGCTGCCGTGCGGATGGGGAGTCATTTCGTCACGGAAGGGGCCGCTGCCGTCGCCCGCGCCGGCCACCATGCAGCTCATTCATATGTCGGGCGCGAAGGTCGTCCCGCCGCGCGGGCCGTACCTGTCGGCGGGCGAGCTTGTGACGCCCACGGGCGCAGCGCTCATAACCACGCTTGCGGACTTCGACGCTCCGCCCATGCGCGTCGAGAGTCTTGGCTACGGCGCAGGCTCGCGCGACTCGGAGGAGATCCCGAACGTGCTGGCGCTGTGGGTGGGCGAGGCCGATGAGAGCGTCGCTGCGCCGCAGGTGTCGCTGCTTGAGACCAACATCGACGATTCGACGCCTGAGCTTCTGGGGCACGTTCAGGACGTGCTCATGGGCAGGGGAGCGCTCGACGCATGGTTCACGCCCATACAGATGAAGAAGAACCGGCCTGCGGTTACGCTCAGCGTGCTCTGCCGTCCCGGCATGGAATCTGACTTGGCCGGCGCGATTCTGAAGGAGACAACCACGCTGGGAGTCAGGGTACAGACGCTGAGGCGGTACGAGGCGGACCGAGAGGTGATTGCGGTCAACACGTCGTTAGGACGGGCCGGAGTCAAGGTGAAGCGCGTGGAGGGCCGCGTGGCGGGCGTTTCGCCGGAGTTCGAGGACTGCCGTGAGATTGCGCTGCGGGAGGGCCTGCCCCTGCAGGAGGTGTACAGGAGGGTCGAGAGGGATGCCAGAGCAGAGCTTGGCATTGAATAAGGTGCGAGGGCACGCGTGGGGAGCCGGCCCCGCTCAATCCCTTCGACAAGCTCAGGGTGAGCGGGTTGATGTGCGCCTGCGTGCCTTCCCATGTGTCCACCGATCGATGAACACTGACCGCGGCAAAGGAGGGTAGCCCGTGGATACGTCACGCTCGGCCAACCTGTTTGGAAGGTCGCAGGCCGTCATACCGGGCGGTGTGAACAGTCCCGTTCGTTCCTTCCGCGCGGTAGGCGGCGGGCCGCTCTTCATCCGGCGCGGCCAGGGCTCCCGTGTGTGGGACGAGGACGACAACGAGTTCATCGACTACGTGCAATCGTGGGGGCCGCTGATCCTAGGACACGCGCACCCTGAGGTCGTAGAGGCGCTGAGCGAGGCGCTTGCAAAGGGGCTTACCTTCGGCGCTCCCACGGAGGGCGAGTTGGAGCTGGCGGAGATCATCACGAACGCGCTGCCGTCGGTGGAGATGGTGCGGCTGGTCAGCTCCGGCACGGAGGCGGCGATGAGCGCCGTGAGGGCGGCGAGGGCCTACACCGGGCGCGACAAGATCATCAAGTTCGCGGGCTGCTACCACGGCCACGCCGACGGCCTGCTTGTGGAGGCCGGTTCAGGCGGCGCAACCTACAGCGTGCCCAACAGCGCCGGGGTTCCCGCCGCGTACGCAGGCGAGACACTCGTGGCGCGCTACAATGACCTGGCGTCCGTCGAGAGGCTCTTCGACGCGCACCGGGGCGGTGTGGCGGCCGTGATTCTGGAACCGGTTGCCGGGAATGTGGGCGTGATTCCGCCCGCGGACGGCTTCCTGGAAGGGCTGCGGGCGCTCACGCGCAGGGAGGGAGCACTCCTGATATTCGATGAGGTGATAACGGGGTTCAGAGTGGCCTACGGAGGCGCTCAGACGCTCTACGGCGTGACTCCGGACCTGACGTGCCTGGGCAAGATCATCGGCGGGGGCCTGCCTGTAGGCGCGTATGGCGGTCGCAGGGAGGTCATGGAGGTTGTGGCGCCCCTCGGCTCCATGTACCAGGCTGGGACGCTCTCCGGCAACCCGCTTGCGGTGACGGCGGGCATCGCTACGCTCAGGGCGCTCGAGCGGCCGGGCGTGTACGAGGGCCTGGAGTCGCTGTCGTCCAGACTGGTTGAGGGGATCGCGGCGGCGGCCGCGGAGACACACCTGCCGCTGGTCGTGAATCGCGTAGGCTCCATGATGTCGGCGTTCTTCAATGACGCGCCGGTTGTGGATGCGGACTCTGCGATGACCAGCGACCGAGTCCGCTATGCCGCGTACTTCCGCAGAATGCTGGAGAGCGGCGTGTATCTGGCGCCGTCCGCGTTCGAGGCGGCATTCGTGTCCACCGCGCACACGGAAGCAGACGTGGACTACACCATCGAGGCGGCGGCGCGGGCGCTGGAACCTCATCCTGCCCAGTGACGCAGGCAGCGGCGCGGCTGTTCGCAGATTGTCCAAAACTGGGCCCACCTTCAAAATCTCTTCAAAGTGCGGTGGTATAACGTAGTCAACGGGCCACGTACTCTGTGACAGGAGATTTGCGATGAGGAAGCGTTGGATCGTGTTTTCCATTCTTGCAGGACTGCTCGCGGCCAGCCTGGTGGGTGGCGCAGTTCTTGCCCAGAGCGCAGATGATGGAAAAGTGTACATATTCAAAGAGTCTAGCAGGAGCGACATTCTGGCAAGGGTTGCCGAGATCCTGGACGTCGAGCAGGGGCAAGTAGAGGACGCGTTCGAGCAAGCGACTCGCGAGCGCGCGGAACAGAAGTCTGCGGACTTGCTGGCGAAGCTCGTGGAGATGGGCGTGCTCACTCAGGAGGAGGCTGACGCCAACCAGGCGTGGCTAGATGCGAGGCCGGAGATACTGGACTTCCCGGGTTTCAGGGGATACGGAGCGTGGAGTGGCGGTCATCATGGCAAGGGCTTCTATAGATTCGGCGGAGAGCTGGAAGAGAAGACGACGGAGTGGCTGGACAAGCTTGTAGAGATGGGCCACATCACGCAGGAGCAGGCGGACGCCTACCAGGCATGGCTGGATGGCGCGCCGGACATCGACTTCCCAAGCCTCAAGGGCAAGGAGGGATATGGAGAGCGTGGCGGTTGGCATCATGGCAAGGAAGGCTACGGGTTCGGTGGCAAGCGCTAGACAAATGCGTGCCTGATACGGCCCCGGCGCCACCAGTCCCGACAGGTTCGAGGACTCCGGCGAGCGGTTCAGGTCGCACCTTATGGTTCGAGGGGCGGGGCCGGATGCTCCGCCCCTCTGCAATCCGGCAGGCGAATGACGATAGGGACGACACAATGGGCAGCACCATACTGATAGTTGAAGACGACCCAGGCACCCTGGAGATCGTGGCGATGTACCTGCGGCGCGATGGCCACAAGGTGGTCACCGCCGTAGACGGCAGGGACGGGCTGCGGCTCGCCAGGGAAGCATCGCCGGACCTGGTCGTGCTGGACCTCATGCTGCCCGGCCTGGACGGCATGGAGATCTGCCGCAACCTGCGTGCCGAGTCGCAGGTGCCGGTGGTTATGCTGACCGCACGCGTGGAGGAGGAGGACAGGCTGGCCGGCCTCGACCTGGGCGCCGACGACTACGTGACCAAGCCCTTCAGCCCGCGTGAGCTTGCGGCCCGCGTCCGCGCAGTCCTCAGGCGCACCGCACGCGACGAGCTGGAGCGCGTCCCCTCGGAGATGAGCTACGGCGAGGTCCGCATCGACCTGCGCGATCACGCCGCGTATGTGAAGGAATGCAGGCTCACGCTCACGCCGACGGAGTTCCGTCTTCTGACGCTGATGATGCGAGAGCCGGGGAGGACGTTCACCCGCGAGCAGATCATCGACAGGGTGTTCGGCTACGACTTCGACGGGTTCGACAGGACGGTGGACGCACACGTCTCCAACCTGCGGCGCAAGCTGGAGGCTCAGAACGGCGGACATCGATACATTCAAACGATATACGGCGTTGGATACAGGTTTGGGCATGAGTAAGTGGTTCTTCAGTCTGCAGTTTCGGTTGATTGCGGCCTTTGCCCTCGTGCTGGCGCTCGCCCTGACCAGCGTCAGCATGTACGTGGGCTTCACGGCGAACCAGGCGGCGGAGCAGTTCGACCGAGAGGTCGAGGAGGCGAGAGCCGCGAGGATAGGCCAGATGATCACCGAGTACTACGCGGCCACCAGGGGATGGGGCGGCCTGCAGGCGGCCGTTGAGCAAGCCGGGGCTCTCTACGGCGTACGCGTGGTGGTGAGGGACGAAAGCGGAGCGATTGTAGCCGACTCCAACGCGGGCGTCTCCGCGGCCGCGAGCAATCCGAGCATCTTCAACTGGCAGGACAAGCCGCTGCTGAGCCGCGGCGAGCACGTAGGCACCGTTGCGCTCGGGCCAGACATAGCACCGCTGGAGGTCGAGGAGCCTGAGGTCTCGATTCTGGCCTCGGCGCTGAACCGCTCGCTGCTGTGGACCGGTCTTGCGGCAATGACGGGAGGCGTGCTAATCGTGTCCCTGCTGTCGAGGCGCGTGCTTGCGCCGGCGCGTGACCTAAGCGCGGCGGCCACCCGGCTGGGGGCCGGCGACCTTTCGCAGCGAGTGGAGGTGCGCGGCTTGGACGAGATTGCCAATCTCGGCCGCACGTTCAACTCTATGGCCGAAGACCTGGAGAGCGCCGAGCAGCAGCGGCGGAGCCTGATGGCCGACGTTGCGCACGAGCTCCGCACGCCCGTCTCCAACATCCAGGGCTACCTGGAGGCGGTGCGAGACGGTCTGATGCAGCCCACGCCCGACACAATCGACACGATTCATCAGCAGGTGCTCCACCTAACGCGCCTCATCGAGGACCTGAGGCTGCTGGCGCTCGCCGAGGCGGGAGCCCTGCGACTGGACCTGATGCCGGACTCGCTGGACGAGGTGCTGCGCCGGTCGATGGAGGCCGTGAGGCCGCGAGCCGAGGCGCGGGGCATATCGCTGGCGATGGACGCGACGCCGGACCTGCCTCTTGTGGAGATGGACAGGACCAGGATAGCCCAGGTTGTGGGCAACCTGCTGGAGAACGCCATTACGCACACTCCAGAGGGCGGCAGCGTGACCGTACTGGCGGAACCGGCGGGCGATGCGGCCGTTCAGGTGACTGTTGTGGACACGGGATCCGGCATGTCGGACGCGGACGCTGGCATGGTGTTCGAGAGGTTCTACCGCGTCGACCCGTCCCGCGCCCGCTCCACGGGCGGCGCAGGACTGGGCCTCACCATCGCACGGCAGCTCGTGGAGGCCCACGGCGGCAGCATTCACGCCGAGAGCGAGATTGGAGCGGGCAGCCGGTTCGTCTTCGAATTGCCCGTCGGACAGACGGGCTCAGATCATGGGGAGCGAAGTCCCCAGGAGGAGGTGTGAGAGTGACATGGTTGAGAAGTTGCCCAAGGTGCTTGGCAGGTGACGTGACGGAAAACAGGGACATGTACGGCAGCTTTGTCCTCTGTATCCAGTGTGGCTACTACCTGACAGACCGGGAGATAGCGAGGCTGTGGGACTTCCACAGCTTGAGTAGAGGGACGGCTCTGGGCAACCGGCTCGAGCCTGTTCCAAGCGTGCTTGCAAGGAGGTGAGATGATGAGCGGCATTGGAGCGCGTGTATCCGTACCCATTTGGCTGGTGACATCCGGCCTGATCCTGATGGCGCTGAGCGCCCTGGCCCTTTCGCTGAGCATCGGAGCGCTCACGGCTCCGACGGCGTCGGCCGCCGTGCTCTACGACGAGGACAGGGTGGTGTCCCTGTTCGAGAACGCAGACCCGGCGGTGGTGGTCGTTCAGACCGAAGGTCAGATCGTTGGGCGGAGTACCTTCGGGTTGCCGTTTGGCGATCCGGACTTCGGAAGGAGGTTTGGGTTCCCACGTACCGAGCCGGAGTTCGTATTTCCGCAGTTCGGGCAGGGGTCCGGCTTCCTGATCGACGCCGAGGGCCACATCCTGACCAATCATCACGTGGTCGATGACGCCACGACGGTCACGGTCGTGCTATCGAACGAGGAGAGGCTGGAGGCTGAGGTGCTGGGGTACAGCTCATGGCACGACGTCGCCCTGCTGAAGGTTGACGCCGCGTCTGTGAGCGGCATCCAGCCGCTTCCGCTGGCAGACTCCGGCCTGGTCAAGCCGGGGCAGATGGCGGTTGCCATCGGCAGCCCGCACGGGCTGGAGAACACGGTGACCGTGGGCGTGGTGAGCGGAATCGAGCGCACCCGCGGCGGGGTCTCATCCAGTCCCATCGCAGGCATGATTCAGACGGATGCGTCTCTCACGTCCGGCAACTCCGGCGGCCCGCTGCTGAACTCCAGCGGTCATGTGATCGGCATCAATACCTCAATCGAGATCACGCCGAGCGGCCCCAGCGGAATAGGGTTTGCTGTGCCCATCAACGCAGCCAAGGAGCTGATGCCTCGCTTCCTGGAAGGGGAGACCGTGGCGCGGCCCTGGCTGGGCATAAGCGGAAGGGCGCTAAGCGACGCCTTGGCCGAGACGCTGGGCATTGACGTGACCGAAGGAGTCCTCCTCAGTGAGGTGCTCCCGAACAGCCCGGCCGCCGACGCGGGGCTGGTGGCAAGCTCGGTTGAGAGAACGTTGGAAGGCACTCAGACCTCGGTTGGAGACATCATCACGGCTGTTGACGGCGTGAAGGTGACCGCAGTTGGAGACATCATCTCCCACTTCGCCACGAAGCAGCCGGGCGACAGCGTGACCCTGACCATCCTGCGCGACGGCGAGACCATAGAGGTCAGCGTAACGCTGGGAGAGTGGCCGGGTGGGTAGCGCCAGGTAGCCACTCCGGCTCCGCAAAATGACGGGGCGCCGCAGGATCAGAGTCCGCGGCGCCCCGTTTCGCGCTAAAGTGCTTTTGGGGACTAGACTTCCCTGTACTCCCCCTCGATGGTGCCCTCGGGCGGAGGCTCACTATCGAATCCGCCTGGGTCGTTCGGGTCTGCGCCTGGAGGCGGGCCGCCGGCCTGGCTGTACACCGCCTGCCCAACCTTCTGTAGAGACTCCTGGAGCTCCTGCACGCGCTGGTTGATTAGGGCGGTGTCCTCGCCCTGCAGCGCCTCTCGCAGCTGCGCTATCTTGCCCTCCAGCTCCTCCTTGAGGTCGGCGGGCACGGCGTCGGCGTTGTCTCGGAGCAGCTTTTCCGCGTTGTAGACAACGGTGTCCGCAGTGTTGCGGGCCTCCACACTCTCGCGCCTCCTCCGGTCCTCATCTGAGTAGCGGGAGGCGTCTTCAACCAGCCGGTCGATCTCCTCCTTGCTGAGGCCCGAGCTGGCAGTGATGGTGATGCGCTGCTCCTTGTTCGTGGCCTTGTCCCTGGCCGAGACGTTGAGAATGCCGTTCGCGTCGATGTCAAAGGTCACGTCGATCTGGGGTATGCCTCTGGGCGCGGGCAGAATGCCGTCCAGCATGAACCGGCCAATGGACTTGTTGTCGGCGGCCATAGGTCGCTCGCCCTGCAGCACGTGCACCTCCACGCTGGTCTGGCCGTCTGCGGCGGTGGTGAATGTCTCGGTCTTGGCCGTCGGAATGGTGGTGTTGCGGTTGATCAGGGCAGTGGTGACGCCGCCCAGCGTCTCGATGCCCAGGGTCAGAGGTGTGACGTCCAGCAGGAGGATGTCGGTCACGTCTCCCTGGAGCACGCCTGCCTGGATGGCCGCGCCTGCGGCAACCACCTCGTCAGGGTTCACTCCCCGGTGAGGCTCCTTGTTGAACAGCTCCTTGACCTTGTCCACGACGGCAGGCATGCGGGTCATGCCGCCGACCATGACCACCTCGTCAATCTGGTCTCGCGTGAGGCCGGCGTCGGAAAGGGCCTGGCGGCACGGGGCGGCCGTGCGCTCGATGAGGTCGCCAACCAGCTGCTCCAGCTTGGCGCGGGTGAGGTTCATTGACAGGTGCTTTGGGCCGGATGCGTCCGCGGTGATGAACGGCAGGTTGACCTCGGTCTGGACGACGTTGGAGAGCTCCATCTTGGCCTTCTCCGCGGCCTCCTTGAGGCGCTGGAGGGCCATACGGTCCTGCTTGAGGTCTATGCCCTGCTCGCGGCGGAACTCCTCGCAGATCCAGTCGATGATTCGCTCGTCGAAGTCGTCACCGCCGAGAAGCGTATCGCCATTGGTGGCCTTGACCTCGAACACGCCCTCGCCTATCTGGAGGATTGATATGTCGAATGTGCCGCCGCCCAGGTCGTACACCGCGATTGTCTCGTCGCCCTTGCTGTCCAGGCCGTACGCCATTGAAGCTGCGGTAGGCTCGTTGATGATGCGCAGCACGTCCAGGCCTGCGATTCTGCCGGCGTCCTTGGTTGCCTGACGCTGGCTGTCGTTGAAGTAGGCGGGAACGGTGATGACGGCCTGCGTGATGCGCTCCCCCATCTTGGCCTCCGCGTCCTGCTTGAGCTTCTGGAGCACCATTGCCGAGATTTCGGGAGGGGAGTAGGTCTTGCCGGCCATGGACACCTGGCAGTCGCCGTTGGCTGCCCTCACTACCTTGTAGGGCAGGCGGTTCATGGCCTTCTGGATGTCGCCGTCGTCGTAGCGGCGGCCCATAAGCCGCTTGATAGAGAAGATCGTGTTCTCCGGGTTCGTGATCGACTGGCGCTTGGCGATCTGGCCCGTGTAGCGCTCGCCTGAGTTCGCGTTGACGGCCACGACCGAAGGGGTCACGCGTGCGCCCTCGCTGTTCTCCAGCACTTGGGATTCGCCAACCTCAATGACCGCCATGCACGAGTTTGTGGTGCCCAGGTCAATGCCCAGTACCTTTGGCATCAGCTTGTCTCCTTTCCGATGGACTGGTATTAGCTCTTCTTGGAAACGGTAACCTGCGCAGGGCGAAGGACCCTGCCGTTGAACTTGTATCCCTCTCGAATGATCGACAGGACGGTGCCTTCCTCACTCGAATCGTTCACCTCGTATGCGACTGACTCGTGTTCAGCCGGGTCGAACTGGGCGTCGAGCGCGTCGATGCGCGTCACGCCGAACGACTCCAGGACGGTCGTCAGGTTGCGTCCGACCAGTTCCACGCCCGCAAGCCAAGCCGAGATTGCCTCGTCCCGCGGGATGTGGCGCAGGGCGCGATCGAAGTCGTCCAGGACGGGTAGCAGGCGCAGGACCAGGTTGGCGTTGGCCTGCCGCTGCAGCTCCTCACGCTCCTCCTCCACGCGGCGCTTGTAGTTGAGCGAATCCGCCTGCACGCGCTGGAGCAGGTTGCGGAACTGGTCAACCTCGCGCTGCGCTTCCTCCAGACGGGCCTGCAGTAGTTCGCCTTCCGATTCCACCTCCTGTGTGGAGTCTCCGGCGTCCATTTCTTCCTGTTTACTCATCTGCTTGCACGCTCCTGCCAATCCTACACCCTGGGGAGGCTGTCGGGGAAGACTGCTCCCAAATCCCGCAGGATCTCATCGAGCTCCCGTTCGATGAAGCGGCCGGGAGCCTCGTGTCGGGAAACATCCTGCACTCGCCGGCGCAGGTCGATAATGCGGTTAACCAGGGACAGGGCGAACTCCACGCCGGCCAGGTTCATGCCGAGGTTGTTCACCATGTAGCGTATCAGCCTGACTCTCAGCACGTCCTCCGCGGAGTACAGGCGCAGCATGCCGATGCTGCGCGTGGGCGTCACCAAGCCCAGCCGCTCGTACTTGCGCAGCGTCTGCGGATGCACGTTCAGGATGCGCGACGCCACGCTGATCACGTAGACGCCGCCGCGCGGATCGAGGGCCGGTGGAGAGTCAGTAGGTTGGGCGTCAACTTCGCCCGAGGCGCTCAAGCTATGCTTGTCTCGAGTCTCGGCGGCGAGGGACCCCGGTGTGTCCGGGTCCAACTCGCTCGTTATGGTGCGGACTCGCTGGATGGTGCGCCTCCGGGTGGGCTGTTGCATTCCACTCCTTGCCTGCTATCGGTATTGGCGCGGGTCTGAGGGTGCCGGGGAAGGGGGAGTTGGCGGCTCCGGCGCTGGCCGATTCGCCCTATTTGGAGTATAGGGCTTGATACGCGGCGTGTCAAGTATTATAATGTCCTTGAAGGCAAAAAGCCGCACGGCATGCGATACATAGGGCGCATGAATCGAAATGGCGAAATCGTGCATCTAATGCGGTGTGGAATGCAGAGAATCTCAATGAAGGGGGTGGACCATGTTGGTGCTGAAGGGTTGCCCTCGATGCCGAGGGGACGTCTACTACGACAGAGACTACTATGGGATGTACAAGCAGTGCATCCAGTGTGGGTACCTGGAGGACGTTGACACTTCCCGTGAGCAGGCTGCGGTGGCGGTGGCAGTGAAGCCCAGCAAGAAAGCTGCGTGATCAGCTCTTCCGCAGTCAGCCGGGGGCGTTGGCAACCGACGCCCCCGGCTTCTTCTTTAAGGCCGCGTTCAGGTTGCCCGAGACGAATCCCCCAAGGTCCAGGGCTGCGTAGAGGTAGCCCAGGCCGCGCATGTCGGCCACAAGCTTCTCCCTGACGCCCGGCTCCAGCAGCAGCGCCATGTCCTCTGCTTCAACCTCTATGCGCGCAATCGTGTCGTGGTGGCGCACACGGAACTGCCGCAGTCCCAGCTCGCGAAGCAGCGCCTCTGCCTTGGCGATGCGCCCCAGCGCCTCCACAGATACCGGCGAGCCGAACGGAATCCTAGATGAGAGACACGGCTGCGCCGGCTTGTCCCACGTTGGCAGGCCGCGCTGGCGTGACAGCTCGCGGATGTCCGCCTTGGTCAGACGCGCCTCAACCATTGGGTTGCGTATGCTGCGCTCTTCGCCGGCCTTGAGGCCGGGACGAAAGTCGCCAAGGTCGTCGAGGTTGGTGCCGCTGGACACCCACGCCAGTCCCTCAGCCTCGGCGATGGGCTGCAGCCGGGAGTAAAGCTCCACCTTGCAGAAGTAGCAGCGGCGGGCGTCATTGGCGACGTAGCGCGGGTCTTCCATCTCGAGAGTCTCGATGACCCGATGGCGCAGACCCAGCGACCGCGCAAGCTCCACGGCCTCCTCCAGCTCCGATGGCGCCATGCTGGGCGACGAGGCGGTCACCGACAGGCTGCGGTCGCCGAGGACGTCGCGTGCCGTGACCGCGAGATAGGCGCTGTCCACGCCGCCGGAGAAGGCCACGACCGTTGAACCCATCTCCCGGAGGATGGTCTCCAAGCGGGCCTGTTTTTCCTGTAGCTCCAGTTCAGCTTCGGTCATTCGTATAATCTTGGCCGTCGATTTCCTAACTTGCCATTCAGCATAGACCCTGAGACCTGCGCATGCAACTATGCGTCTCGTGTCGGCCGTGGCGGAAACGCCAGCGCAAGCGCCTCTCCGACCGTCCCTGCACCAAGCAGCCTCACGCCTGCGGGCGGTTCCAGCGTCGAGAATGCTGAGCGCGGGCCGATGCATGACTCGAAGCCCATGCGCCCAAGCTCGGCCAGCCTGCGTGGGACCTGCGACGCACTCCGAAGCTCGCCTCCGAGTCCAATCTCGCCGAGCGCAGAAGTGGACTCAGGGAGAGGCGCGTTCCTCAGGCTGGAGGCCAGCGCTAGTGCCATGCCGAGGTCGACCGCCGGCTCCGCGGCACGGAACCCGCCGGCCACGTTGACGATGATGTCCTGGCCTCCAAGGTTCACGCCAGCGCGCTTGACCAGCACCGCGATGATCATGAGCAGCCGGCCCATGTCCACGCCGTTGGCGACGCGACGGGGAGCGGGTAACGATGACGGCGTGGCCAGTGCCTGAATCTCGACCAGCATCGGGCGAGTGCCCTCCATCACAGGCACGACTACGGAGCCGATGGCGTTGGCCTGGCGAGACGAGAGCGCAGCCTCGGACGGGTTGGGCACCTCGATCAGACCCGCGTCGCCCATCTCGAACACACCCACCTCGTCGGTGGCGCCGAAGCGGTTCTTCTCGCCGCGCAGTGTTCGGTATGCGCCCAGGCTGCCGCCCTCCAGGTAGAGCACGGCGTCCACCATGTGCTCCAGCGTGCGCGGTCCCGCCAGGTTGCCGTCCTTGGTGACGTGACCCGTGACCATGATGGGCGAACCGCAGGTCTTGGCCTTCCGCAGGAGAGCCAGCCCGCACTCCCTTACCTGCCCAATGCTGCCCGCGCCGGCTGGCTGGTCGGAGAATGCCACGGACTGAATGGAGTCGACGACAACGAGAGTGGGGGAGAGTCGGTCCAGGTGGTGCAGGATTGCGCCCATGTCCGTCTCCGCGAGCACGTGGAGGCCCTTCCCGGATAAACCGAGCCGGTCTGCGCGTAGCTTGATCTGCTGCGACGACTCCTCGCCGGAGACGTAGAGCGCAGGCCCGCCGCGCTCGGCGAGAGCGGCCGCCATCTGCAACAGCAGTGTGGACTTGCCGACGCCCGGGTCGCCTCCGACCAGCACCAGCGATCCGGGAACGAGGCCGCCGCCCAGAACGCGATTGGCCTCCTCCATCTGGAGCGGCAACCGCGGGAAGTCCTCGAGAGCCACCGCCGAAAGCTCACGAGGCTCCGATGCCTGTGCGGACGCAAGCCACGCCCCGTCGCCTCTCATTGAGGCTCGCGGTGCTTCTACCATCGTGTTCCACTCGCCGCACGCTCGGCAGCGGCCCTCCCATCGAAGAGCCTCCGCGCCGCAGTCGCGGCAGAAGAACGCGCTGCGGGTCTGCTCTCTGGTCATGTTGAGGCGGGCGCATGCATAGCGAGCCTGTACAAGAAGGATGCTCCACTAACGCTCAACTGCCGCCTCCGGTGATGGGATGCGGGTTGCGACTGGCGCGATTGTCTCGGAAAAGGAGCAGCGCTCCCGCGCTAGGGCAGGGCTGCCACCTCTCCGATTCGCGTCACGAACTTGTTGTCGTCTGCCACGTCCACAAGCACCGTGTCGCCGGCGCTCATCCGGCCGCCCAGAAGCTCCTCGGACAGCATGTCTTCGATTTCGTCCTGGATGACGCGGCGGAGAGGTCTGGCGCCGAAGTTGGGGTCGTAGCCCTTCTCGGCCAGAAGCTCCTTGGCGCTCTGCGAGATATCCAGGTCGATGTTCTTCTCCCTGAGCTGGTCCTGCACCTTCCTGAGCATGAGCTCCACGATCTCGATGATGTGCTCCTTGGCCAGGGGGTGAAACACCAAGCTTGCGTCGATGCGGTTGAGGAACTCGGGGCGGAAGAACCGCTTGACCTCGTCCATGACCTTGTCTTTCATCCGCTGATACTGCTGCTCGGTGGTGGTGGCTTCGTCGGCCTTCAGCGCGAAGCCGAGAGACGTGTCCCGCTTGATGAGGTCCGAGCCGATGTTGCTGGTCATGACGATGATGGAGTTGCGGAAGTCCACGCGGCGGCCCTTGGCGTCGGTCAGGTGGCCGTCGTCGAATATCTGGAGGAGAATGTTGAACACCTCCGGGTGTGCCTTCTCGATCTCGTCGAGGAGGATGGCGCAGTAGGACTTGCGGCGGACGGCCTCCGTGAGCTGACCGCCCTCGTCGTAGCCCACGTAGCCAGGAGGCGCGCCCATGAGGCGTGCGACCGTGTGGCGCTCCATGAACTCGGACATGTCCAGCCGGATCATGGCGTCCTCGCTGCCGAACATGAACTCGGCCAGCGCCCGCACCAGCTCGGTCTTGCCCACGCCGGTGGGGCCCAGGAAGATGAAGCTGCCGATCGGCCTGCGCGGGTCCTTGATGCCCGCTCTGGCCCGCCGAACGGCCTTGGACACCACGTTGATCGCCTCGTGCTGGCCGATGATCCGGTTGTGCATCGCGGACTCCATGTGGAGCAGGCGCTCCATGTCCTCCATTGCCAGGCGTGTGACCGGGATTCCCGTCCACATGCTCACAACCTCCGCGATGTCCTCCTCGGTCACCGTCAGCTCATTGACGTTGGTCTCGGTCTGCCAGTCCTCCTCCATGCCCTCAAGCTTGTCTGCCAGCTTGAGCTCGCGGTCGCGGAGCTCGGCGGCATACTCGTACTGCTGGGTGGCGATGGCCTCGTCCTTCTCGCGCCGGACGTTCTCCAGCACCTTCATGGACTCCTTCATGGAGAGGGGAGTGGAGCTTGCCCGGATGCGGACCTTGGAGGCCGCCTCATCCACAAGGTCAATCGCCTTGTCCGGCATGAACCGGTCTGCGATGAAGCGGGATGCCAGGGTTGCCGCGGTGTGCAACGCCTCGTCCGTGATGCTCAGGCGGTGATGCTCCTCGTAGCGGCTCTTGATGCCGCGAAGAATCGAAAGCGTGTCCTCGGTGGACGGCTCCTCCACCTGCACGGGCTGGAAGCGTCGCTCCAGTGCCGGGTCGCGCTCCACATACTTGCGGTAGTCGTCCAGGGTGGTCGCGCCGATGCACTGTATCTCGCCGCGGGACAGCGCCGGCTTGAGGATGTTGGCTGCGTCGACTGCTCCCTCTGCGGCGCCCGCTCCCACCATCGTGTGCATCTCGTCGATGAACAGCACGCAGGTGCCCGAGCCGCGAATCTCCTCCAGTATCTTCTTCAGCCGCTCTTCGAACTCGCCCCGATACTTGGTGCCAGCTACCAGGGCACCCATGTCAAGGGTGACAAGCCGCTTGCCGGAGAGCGTCTCCGGAACCTCGCCGCTGACGATCCGCTGGGCGAGAGCCTCCACGATTGCCGTCTTGCCGACGCCCGGCTCGCCAATGAGCACCGGGTTGTTCTTGGTGCGCCGGCTGAGGATCTGCATCACTCGCTGGAGCTCGCGGTCCCTGCCGACAACGGGGTCCAGCTTGCTGGAGCGCGCCGCGCTGGTCAGGTCGATGCCCAGTTGGTCAAGGGTTGGCGTTCTGGTGGACGTGCGGGTACCACTGTGTCCGCTGCTCACGCTCTGGCTGAGGATCCGGCTGGTCTCGGAGCGTACCTTGTCCAGCGAGACGCCGAGGCTCTCCAGCACGCCCGCGGCCACACCCTCGCCCTCGCGCATGAGCCCGATGAGTATGTGCTCGGTGCCGATGTAGTGGTGATTGAGGCGGCGCGCCTCGTCGACGGCCAGCTCAATGACCTTCTTGGCGCGCGGCGTGAGGCCGATGTCGCCGGGGCTGCTGCGCTCGCCCTTGCCGATGATGAACTCGACGGCAGAGCGCACCTTGCCAAGCTCAACGTTCAGGTTGGATAGCACGCGCGCGGCGACGCCGTCCGTCTCGCGCACAAGCCCAAGCAGGATGTGCTCCGTGCCAATGTAGTTGTGGTTGAAGCGCTGTGCCTCTTCCTGGGCAAGCGAAAGCACCCGTCTGGCTCGTTCTGAGAACTTCTCGAATCTGCTGGTCATTGCTCTCTCCTAACGCGCTATCTCTCAGGCGAGGCAAAATCCTCTGGCCAGGGTATGCCCTCGGCCTGTTTCAAGCTGAGCGCCAAGCGCTTCCGCTCGGGCTCAATCTTCAAGATCCTCAGGGTAAGCTGGTCTCCCTCTCTGACCACCTCCCTGGGGTGGCTAACCGTATTGTAGCTGAGCTCTGATATGTGGATGAGGCCTTCAACCGACCCTTCCAGGCGGGCAAAGGCGCCAAAGTTGGTGAGCTTGGTGACCGTGGCATCCACAAGCTGGTCTACGTGATAGCGATCCGGCACGGAGTCCCACGGCTCCGGCGCCAGCCTCTTGAGGCTGAGCGCGATCCGCTTGGTGTCCATGTCCACCTTCAGGACGTAGACGTCCACCTCGTCGCCCACCTTGACCACGTCCTCGGTGGAGCGCACGGGCTCCCAGGACAGCTCGGATATGTGGATGAGGCCGTCAGCGCCGCCAAGGTCAACGAACGCTCCGAAGTCGCTGACGCCGCTAACTCGTCCGCGGCGCGTTTCTCCCGGCTCCAGGTCCTGCAGGAGCTGCTCCTTGCGGGACTGCCTGTACTCCTGGATGGCGACCTTCTCGGAGAAGACGGCTCTTCGCCTCCCGCGGTCCACCTCTATGACCTTGAGCTGGATGTTCTCGCCGATGCGGCTCTCGTCTGTGTCTTCACCGGTGCTTCTGGGCGCCCAGGCCAGGTGAGACGTTGGCACAAAGCCCTTGAGTCCAGAAACGTCCACCAGAGCGCCGCCCCGGTTGAATCCCGTGATCGTCCCGGTCACCGGCTCGCCGCTGTCCAGCTTGTCGGCGACGTTCAGCCAACTGATCTCCTCCCTAGCCCTGTCCACGGAAAGGATGGCTGCGCCGTCCGCGCGCTCCGCCTCCATCACGCTCGTGAGGATCTCGTCGCCCACCTTCAGGGAGGCAATGTCGTCCTCCGACATGGAGCGCATCTCCTTGGCCGGCACGATGCCCTCCGACTTGTTGCCGATGCCCACGAGAATGCTGTCCTTGTCCACGCTCATGATGACGCCCTGAACGAGGTCGCCGCTGCGAATGGCCCGCATCTGCTCCGACTCGCGGAGCAGGGACTCCATATTCTCGACTGTGGGAGCGGAATCTGTGGTGGTCACTTCAGTCATCTCCACAAAGAATGCGGGGTGAAGACCTCCTCCCCGCACCAATTAGAATTATATGCCCCTTCCAGGTAGGTGTAAAGTGGCTTTGGCGCGCCGGTCTCCCTGTATCCTCACTAGATAGCGCCAAACAGCAGGCATGGCGGCATGCCATTCGGCGCGTGGCTGTTGGAGTAGAGTGGTCATCCGTTAAGTGTACCGGCGGGCCAATCTGTAATAGTTGAGCCGACCCGCCGGAGCGATTTTGACCAGTGCCCCTGGCAGTGACCTATTTTCCCACCCAGTTGCCCAGGCAGTATCGTCGGCGCTGGGGTGTTTCACTTCCGTGTTCGAGATGGGTACGGGTGGTTCCACCCCGCTAGGACCACCAGAGACGTCACTAATCATAGGGGCTGTGTCCAAATAATGCAATAGTCCCAGGCCGGCAATCCAGGCAAGTGTGACGAGGGAAGGGCAGCACTCCAGGATGCAGGATTCCCGGCAAGCAAGCACAGGCAGACTGCGCCCCACCCCTCCCGCATGGCTGTCTATGCAATCACCCGTTCCTTTGCTATACTCTTTGCGGCCTGCGGGGGAGGCCACGCTAAAGGAAAGTGAAGAAATGCCTGCATACGCCATCATCGGAGGACAGTGGGGCGACGAAGGCAAGGGCAAGGTTGTGGACCTGCTCTCGGCCGACGCCCACGTGGTCGCTCGATTCAACGGCGGCAACAACGCCGGACACACCGTCATCACTGACGCCGGCGAGTTCAAGTTTCACCTCATTCCAGCCGGCATCCTCAGGCCGGAGTGCACCTGCATCATCGGCAACGGCGTAGTGGTGAACCCCGACTCCTTCATGGAGGAGGTCGTGGGACTGCGGGAGCGAAACATCTCGGTGGACCGGCTGGTCATTAGCGACAAGACACAGGTGATCATGCCGTACCACACGCTGCTCGACAGGCTTGAGGAGGAGATGCGGGCGGAGAGCGGCAAGGCCATCGGCACCACCGGCATGGGCATCGGGCCGGCCTACATGGACAAGGCCGCACGCTCCGGCATTCGCATGGCAGACCTTCTGGACGAGGGGTCGCTTCTCAAAAGGTTGAGCTTTGTCCTGGAGCAGAAGAACGCCGTCATCACCCGGCTCTACGGCAAGGAGGCGGTCTCCCTGGAGGAGACGTACGAGCGGTGTTTGGAGTGGGGCAAGGGCCTCAGGCCGTTCATCAGGCCGGTGGAGCCCATACTGCATCAGGCATTCGCAGCCGGGCAGCGCGTCATTCTGGAGGGGGCGCAGGGAACACTCCTCGACGTCGACCACGGCACCTACCCCTACGTCACGTCGTCGTCGCCCACGGTTGGCGGCGCGTGTGCCGGCCTCGGCATCAGCCCGAGGCACGTGCAGGCGATTGCGGGCGTGTACAAGGCGTACACGACGCGCGTGGGGTCCGGGCCGCTTCCAACGGAGCTCAACGACGAGGTGGGGGAGTTCATCCGGCAGCGGGCGTGGGAGTATGGTACCACCACAGGACGGCCGCGGCGCTGCGGCTGGTTCGACGCGGTGGCCGCGCGGTACTCGGCGACCATCAACGGCGTGACATCCGCCATCCTCACTAGGCTGGACGTACTCGACGGCATCTCGCCTGTGCGGATATGCGTTGGCTACCGCCTCGGCGACGAGACGATCCACGAGTTTCCCACGGACGCATCTCGTCTGGAGGCGTGCGAGCCCATCTACGAGGACCTGCCGGGATGGGAGAAGGCCACAGCCAGCGCGCGCAGAATGGACGACCTCCCGGAGGAAGCCGTCAACTACCTGAACCGGGTGCAGGATCTGATCGGCTGCTCCATTGACATGGTGTCAACCGGCCCCGGTCGCGACGAAGCTATCATCGTCAAGCCCATCTTCTAGACCTGGAATAGCCGGCTCATTCAAACCCCTGCCTGGCCCTTCGAGTTGCTGCTGGGCTGCTCCCACGCTATAATTGAGACATGAGGTACGTGACTCTGGCGGCCGGGAGGCTCAAGGGACTGGCGCTGTTAACACTGTCGTATCTGAACGGCAACGGCCCCGTGCCAAGTCTGCGAGCCGCACCAGGCATCACCATGGTCGACATGGCCACGTTGCGCCGCATAAACGTCCGTTGAGACGATGAGGATATGGCCGTGAGCGCCATATACGACCTCTCAGGACGAACACCGCAGCGTCTGTAACGCCGCGCGTCCGAACCCTGTTCATTACCCCGGCCTTGGCCCGTCGCGCCTGGCTCTAGCCTATGTTGAAGAACCTGGGCATCAGCCCGATCCCGTAGTAGCAGGCGTAGGCTATCGTCATGTTCTTTATCAGCTTGCCTGCCCACACCGACACCAAAAACTGCGGAACGGGATACTTGAGTGTGCCGGCTGCGATGCCAATAAGGTCGAACAGGGGATTGGGTATGGAGGAAGCCAGCAGCAGCGCCAGCCATCCCTGGCGCTCCATCCATCGTTCAACCCTTGGGTAGAAGCGGACGTTCTGGGCAATGCCGCGCCCCGAGTAGCCCAGCAGGTACCCCGAAAGCTCGCCCAGCGCCTCGCCAGTCGCTGCCACAACCGCCACCCACAGCGGGAACAGGTTGAGCAGGCTGGACCCGGCGCAAACCGCTGCGATACCTGGAATCGGCACCAGGATGGACGCGCTGCCCATCAGGCTGAGCACGAATACGCCTACGTACCCGATTGAGTCAGTTTCTGGGAGGCGATTCCTGAGGAGAATGACCCCGGCGACCAGCGAGATTACCAGCACGGCGGAAACGAGCTTCCGTACTCGCTCGTCCTGCCAGGGCCTGTAAGGCGTCTGCCCGTGCCTCAGCAGGGCGCGCTCGTACCATGTCCACCGCATCGGGTTCTTCATTGCGCCTCGTATTCTACTATAGAGGCACGACGGTCAAACAGCGGCGAGATCGCGTCCTTCAACTCACTCCACGAGCACACGCCAGCGAGGGCGGGGTGCTGCCCCGGACATGACGATTCGGCAGGCAGGCCGTCGAGGCGGCGGCTACGCAGGAGAGGCGACCGGCTCTGCGGCCGCCTCCATCACCTCGAACGTGAGGCCGTCATGACCGGCATCCAGGCGCACAGCGTCTCCGTCGGCCAGCTCTCCTGCCAGGATCCGGCTAGAGAGCGGGTTCTCCACGTACCGCTGCACGGCTCGGCGCAGCGGCCGCGCGCCGTACACCGGGTCGAAGCCCTCGCGGGACAGCCACTCCTTCGCCTCGTCCGAGAGCTCTATGCGAATGTTGCGCTCGTCCAGCCTGCGCTGCACCTCAGCCAGCAGCAGGTCTACAATCTCCAGAATCTGCACCTTTGTCAGCGGATCGAATATCACGATCTCGTCGATGCGGTTGAGCAGCTCGGGTCGGAAGGTCCGCTTCAGCGCCTCCTCAATCGAGGCGCGCATCCTTTCGGTCTGCCGGCCGGCGTCGCCGTCGGCGCGGAACCCCATCATCTGCCTGCCGGCATCGCCAGTACCCAGGTTGCTGGTCATGATGACCAGGGTATTGCGGAAGTCCACCGTCCGGCCGTGGCCGTCAGTCAGGCGCCCGTCCTCCAGGATCTGCAGCAGGATGTTGAACACGTCCGGATGCGCCTTCTCTATCTCGTCGAACAGCACGACTCGGAACGGGTGGCGGCGCACCGACTCCGTGAGCTGCCCGGCGTCGTCGTAGCCGACGTAGCCCGGTGGCGCGCCCACCAGTCGCGAGACCGTGTGCTTCTCGCCGTACTCCGACATGTCGATGCGTACCATGTCCTCCTCGCGGTCGAAGAGGAACTCGGAGAGGGCGCGAGCCAGCTCGGTCTTGCCCACGCCCGTTGGCCCCAGGAAGATGAAGCTGCCGATGGGGCGCTTGGGGTCCTTCAGCCCGGCGCGAGAGCGGCGCACCGCCTCCGATACAACGCGGATCGCGGTATCCTGCCCAATC
The DNA here is from genome assembly GCA_034423135.1 of Dehalococcoidia bacterium. Taxonomy (GTDB): domain Bacteria; phylum Chloroflexota; class Dehalococcoidia; order Lucifugimonadales; family UBA2985; genus JAPPHY01. The sequence continues at coordinate 82,038 of DAOUJC010000008.1, forward strand.
ACGCGCTCGTGGAGGCGCTCCTCCATGTGGACCAGCCGCTCGGACTCGCCCTCCAGCATCCGGCTGACCGGTATGCCTGTCCACTGCGCGACGAGCCTGCCGACGTCCTCCGCGTCCACGACCATGTCAGCTTTGTGGTCGCGCAGCCACGCTTCATGCTGGGCGTTGTAGCTATCCTCCAGGCGGCTGCGCTCAGTCCTCAGCTCCGCAGCGCGCTCGTAGTCCGCTCGCTGGGACGCGGCCTGCTCCTCGTCTTGCAGGTGGCGTATGCGATCCTCCAGCGACTTGAGCTCCCGCGGCTGGCTCTCGGAGTCGATGCGCAGCTTGCTGGCGGCCTCGTCCATGAGGTCGACGGCTTTGTCCGGCAGGTTGCGGTCGTTGATGTAGCGGTGGCTGAGCTTGACGGCGGCAGCAAGCGCGGAGTCCTCGATCTCCACCTTGTGATGCGCCTCGTATCGCGGACGGAGGGCGCGAAGCATCTCTATGGCGGTGTCAACGTCCGGCTCCTCCACCATCACGGGCTGGAAGCGACGCTCCAGCGCGGAGTCCTTCTCGATGTGCTTGCGGTACTCGTCCATGGTGGTCGCGCCGATGCACTGGAGCTCGCCGCGGGCCAGGGCCGGCTTCAGCAGGTTGCCTGCGTCCATCGCGCCTTCCGCCGCGCCGGCTCCCACAACCGTGTGAATCTCGTCGATGAACAGTATGACCTCTCGACCGGCCTGTTTCACCTCGTCGATAACGCTCTTGAGCCGCTCCTCAAACTCGCCCCTGAACTTGCTGCCGGCCACCATGCCGCCCAGGTCGAGCGCCAGAACGCGCCGGTTCTGAAGCGACTCCGGCACGTCCCCGGAAACGATGCGCTGCGCTAGCCCCTCTGCGATCGCCGTCTTGCCCACGCCCGCCTCGCCGATGATCACGGGGTTGTTCTTGGTCCGGCGCGTGAGCGTCTGCATGACGCGCCGAACCTCCGCGTCGCGGCCGATGATGGGGTCCAGCTTTCCGTCGCTCGCAAGCTGCGTCAGGTCAACGCTGAACCGCTCCAGCGAGCGGTACCGGCTCTCGGCGCGCTGGTCAGTGACGCGGTGACCGCCGCGCACCTCCATCAGTGCCTTGTAGACCTGCTCGCGGCTGATGCCGAAATCCCGGAGCACCGCAGGAGCGTCGCCGTCCTTCACCTCTGTGACTGCGATGAGTATGTGCTCCGCGCCGACGTACTGGTCCTTGAGCCTCTCAGCCTCTGCCTTGGCGTTGGCGATGAGCATGCTGGCCCTTGGCGTCGCGTATATCTGGGAGGTCTCGTAGGCTGCGCGGGGCGCACTGTCGAGGGCTTCCTCCACCCGGCGCCGAACGCCGTCCACGGCGACGCCCATCTTTCGCAGTACCTCCACAGCCACACCGTCCTCGATCTCCAGCAGCGCGAGCAGGATGTGCTCTACGTCCCACTGCGTGTGGTTGTACCTGCGCACAATCTCACTCGAAAGGGAGAGAACGTGCTGCCCCTGTTCGGTAAAGTCGTCCGATCTCAGTACCATTTCAGTTCCTCCTGACTGGGCCGCCTCAGAAGGGCCCGCGAGCCGGGCGCCTGCCGCTCCTGGCCTGCAACGCCTTCACCTGCTCCGTTAGGCGCAGAATCTCTTGCTCCATATCCGTAATGCGTTCCATCAAGCGCATGACCACCTGCACGCCCGCCAGGTTGAGGCCCAGGTCTTCAGTCAGGGTCTTGATGCGCCTCAGCTTCTCGATGTCCCTCTGCGAGTAGAGGCGGATGTTGCCTCGGGAGCGGGCCGGCTCGAGCAGTCCCTCCCGCTCGTAGTATCGAAGCGTCTGCGTGTGCACCTGTATCATGCGAGCGGCCACGCTGATCACGTAACAGGGCTCGTCTTCGCTCCAGGGCTGATTTCGTATCGTTACCATAGCGTCACTCTCCCATGGACTGTGCGTCTCTGAGCTGCCGGAAGAGCTCGCGCTCCTTCTCGGACAGCCTGGTAGGAATGGTGACCTGAACCGTCGCGTACAGGCTGCCATGCGACTGCGGCGATCCCAGGCGGGGCATGCCTTTGCCGGCCAGCCGGAATGAGCGGCCGTTCTGAGTCTCCGGCGGGATGGTGAGGATGACCGGCTCCGTAAGGGTCGGCACCTTCACCTCACCGCCCAGCACGGCGTCCAGCAGCGGTACGTCAACTTTTGCGTGGAGGTCCGCGCCTCGTCTCTCGAATCGCGTGTGGGCGGCAACGGACACTACCAGGTTGATCTCGTCGCCTCCCAGCTCGTCTGGCCGTACCCTGATTCGGGAGCCGCTGTCGGCGCCAGCCGGTATCGTTACCTCCAGGCGGCGGCTGTCACCGTGTGCGCCGGCCGGAAGGTGTATGACGCGGGTGGTGCCTCTGAATGCCTCCTCCAGCGAGATGCTGACCGGCTGCTCGAAGCGCGTGCGCCGCGGGGGAGCGGTGGCGCTGCGCCCGAATCCGCGCCCGCCCAACAGGTCTTCGAAGAAAGAGGCTCCGAAATCGTGGGGTTGACCTCCGCTGAAGTCCCACGTATAGGCCTCTGCCCCATGACCACGGCGTCGACCGCCCATCTGGTCGGCGTACTTCCAGTTCTCGCCGAACTCATCGTACTTCTTGCGGCTGTCGGCGTTGGACAGCACGCCATAGGCCTCGTTGATCTCCTTGAACTTCTGCTCGGAGGCCTTGTCGCCGGAGTTCACGTCCGGGTGGTACTGCCGCGCCAGGCGGCGATACGCCTGACGGATGTCCTTATCCGTGGCGGACTTGCTTACGCCCAGGGTTTCGTAGTAGCTTGCCGGCATCTCACTTTTCTCCCAAGACTCAGTATACTTATGTGACGGCAGCTTGTCAATCTATCTTGCAATTCAGCCATCACTATACTTGACAATGCATTATCAACTCTGTATACTGGCAACGTGAGGATTGGAGGAAAGCACCGGAGGAATACGAACCAAGGAGGTGAAGAAATGGTGCTGAGACGTTGGGAACCATTCAGGGAGCTGAGAAGCTTGGAGGACACCATCAACCGGATGTGGAGAGGGGCTGGGGGCGACGCAGCCCATCCGACGGTCGAGGGCTGGAGCGTGCCGCTGGACGTGGTCCGGGAGGACGAGGGCATAACGGTCCACGCGTCGCTGCCGGGAGTCGACCAGGAGCACATCGACGTGTCCGTGGAGGACAGCATTCTGACCATCGCGGCGGCCACTCACTCGGACATCGAGCACAAGCAGGGCGAGTACCTAGTGAGGGAGCGACGCTCCGGCTCGTTCCACAGGTCGCTCCGCCTGCCGGACACGGTGGACACCGACCTGATCAAGCCCGTCTACAAGAACGGCGTGCTGACCATCACGATACCAAGGGCGGAGTCCAGGAAGGCGCGCAAGCTGCCGGTGGTATCGGAGTAGCCCGCCCGGCGAGCATCGGCGGCACACGGGTTCCGCCGCGCGATTCATGGAGGGACGCCTCTCAGCAGGCGTCCCTCTTTTGCGTGGCGCAGCGGCTTCGACGTGTTGACAAGCCGCAATCATGGGCATAAAGTGAAACCGCTTACGCTATCCCGATATAGTCGGCAGGATAGTTGAGATTTGCGAGGGCCGCAGCAAGGCCCCCTATTCTTTAGTGGTGCGAGGTTTAGCATGTCGCGAACAGCCGTATTCGTGGACGCGGGTTATCTCTACGCTGCCGGAGCCATCATACTCACCGGGTCGTCGCAGAATCGGGAACGCCTCGACCTCGACCACCATTCCGCCCTCGAGAGATTGAGAGCCACGTGCGACCACCTGACAGGAGGCGTGCCGATCCTGCGATTCTACTGGTATGACGGATTGCTGAGGGGCAGGCCGTCACCTGAGCAGGAAGCCGTCGCGAACACCGACAACGTGAAGCTCAGACTTGGCGCCGTGGTAGGCGGGCAGCAGAAGGGCGTCGATTCGCTGATCATCATGGACCTGATCGAGCTGGCCAGGAACCACGCGATATCGGAGGCGGTGCTGCTCTCGGGCGACGAGGACCTGCGGGTGGGCGTTCAGCTTGCGCAGAGCTTCGGCGTGCGGGTTCACCTGCTCGGCGTTGAGCCGACCAGGGGCAACCAGTCCTACCTGCTGCTCCAGGAGGCCGACACGACGACAGAGTGGAACAAGGACGTGGTGGAGACGATTATGAGCGTGAAGCCGTACGTTGAGACCTACCTGGACTCGCTGACCGGGCCGATCACGCTGAGCCTTGGCGAGGGCGAAGACGAGGTGCTAGACAGGGTGGCATCTGAGGTTGTTGGATCCATCGGCGAGGACGAGCTTTCGTCGATTGCCGTCGCGCTGGCGCGTGACCCGCGCTGGGTACCGCCGGACTCGGATCGCCTGCTGCTTCTCCGCAGCTCCGAGACGCTGAGCAGAGAGCTGACGCAGACGGAGAAGCGCTACATCCGCGAGAAGTTCCGCGAGGCCGTGAGCACCACGGCTGAGCAATAGTCGAGTCAACCCTAGCCGCCGCCCGCGAAGGCGAAGGGACGGGTACGATTGGCTTGGCATTGGGCGGCCCTGCTCGCAATTGACACCCACATACCCTTGACCTACAATCCCTGCCGTTCCTGATACCCCCACGCGAGGTGTGAATCTTGACCGGCGACGAAATCAGAGAGGCGTTCCTCAGCTTCTTCGAGGGCAAGGGCCACCTGCGCATCCCAAGCTCGTCTCTGATACCGGCCGGCGACCCGACACTCCTCCTCACCAACGCCGGCATGGTGCAGCTCAAGCCGTACTTCACCGGCGAAATGCAGCCGCCCGGCAGACGCCTCACTTCGTCGCAGAAGTGCTTTCGCACGACGGACGTCGGCCAGGTGGGCGACGCCACGCACCTGACGTTCTTCGAGATGCTGGGTAACTTCAGCGTCGGCGACTACTTCAAGGAGGACGCGATTCGCTTCGCCTGGGAGTTCGTCACCGAGCGGCTGGGGCTTGAGCCGGAGCGCATCTGGGCCAGCGTATTCCGCGACGATGACGAGGCCTTTGAGCTGTGGACAACCCGCACGGGAGTCCCTGCCGAGCGCATCCGCCGGTTCGGGGAGTCGGACAACTTCTGGGGCCCGGCGGGCAGTGAAGGCCCCTGCGGCCCATGCAGCGAGCTCCACTACGACTTCGGAGCGGACAAAGGCTGCCTCCTGCCGAACTGCGGCCCCAACTGCGAGGACAAGCTGCCCGGCACCGGACAGACCTGCGACAGGTTCGTGGAGCTGTGGAACCTTGTATTCATGCAGTTCTATCAGGACGCGGCCGGCGAGCGTACACCCCTGCCTGCGCCCAACATCGACACCGGCATGGGCCTCGAACGGGCGGCTGTCATTCTCCAGGGCAAGAGGTCGATCTACGAGACGGACCTGTTCCAGCCGCTGGTGAATGGCGCTGCCGACCTGTCCGGCAGGACCTACGGCCGCGATCCCGACGACGACTACGCGCTCCGTGTTGTGGCAGAGCACGCCCGCAGCGCGGCGTTCCTCATCTGCGACGGCGTGGTGCCCGGCAACGGCGGCCGCAACTACGTGCTGCGCCGCGTCATCCGTCGGGCCATACGCTACGGCCGCAAGCTCGGGCTGGAGGACGCGTTCCTCGCGCAGGTCGCGGAGGTGGTCATCGACCGGATGGGCGCGGCCTATCCCGACCTGGTCGAGAGGCGAGAGTTCATCCTGCGGGTGATGAGCCTGGAAGAGGAGCGATTTGGGCAGGCGCTGCGCACGGGCCTGCCGATGCTGGAGGACGGGCTGGTGCCGTTCCACCTTGGCCTGACCGACGCGACGGCCGGCGTGCAGGATGAGGCTGGACTGCGCGCTGCTGCAGAGGAGCTGGCCGAGCGTGTCGGCGGCAGCGCCGGATCCGCGCTGACGCAGCAGGTCGTTGTGGCGGTGCTGACAGCCGCTGCCGAGAGTGGAATCTCAGTGGCAGTCGAGGTTGCCAGCCGCAGGGCGTCCGGCATCGAGGCATTCGTGCTCTACGATACCTACGGCCTGCCGCCGGAGCTAGTGGAGGAGATCGCTCAGGAGCGCGGGCTGGAAGGCATCGACTGGGAGGGTTTCGAGCGGGAAATGGAGGCGCAACGGGAGCGCGCCGGCGCGTCCGCAGAGCGGTTCGGTGGCGAGTTCGACGCGTTGCGGGTCTACCAAGAGCTTGGCGTAGGAGAGACTCGCTTCCTGGGATACGAGACCCTCGAGTCGAGATCAGTCATTGTGGGCCTGGTGGTGGACGGCGCACAGGCGGAACGAGTGGAGGAAGGCCAACAGGTTGAGGTCCTGCTGAGCGAGACGCCGTTCTATGCTGAGCTGGGCGGACAGGTGGGTGACACAGGGACTATCACGGCGGGCGGCTCGGCCATGCAGGTCGAGGACACGCAAAGCCCAATCGCCGGGCTCACCGTCCACCGGAGCCGCGTGACCTCCGGCGGCTTCGCCCTCGGCGACAGCGTTGACGCCCGCGTCGACTCGGGACGTCGCGCATCGATAGCCCGTAACCACACGGCAACCCACCTGCTGCACGCCACGCTGCGCCGCGTGCTGGGCTTCCATGTCCGGCAGCACGGCTCGCTGGTGGCGCCGGACAGGCTTCGATTCGACTTCACCCACGTCAGCCCGCTCACCCGCGAGGAGCTGCTGGAGGTGCAGCGGCTGGCCAACGAGAAGATTCGAGAGAACGTGCCCGTGGACTGGCACGAGACGACCTACCGAGAGGCGGTCGCAGAGGGCGCGCTGGCCTTCTTCGGCGACCGGTACGGCGACCGCGTGCGCGTCGTGGAGGTGGCCAACGGCTCGGCCTACAGCGTGGAGGTTTGCGGGGGTACGCACGTGCCGCGCACCGGCGACATCGGCTTCTGCCACGTGGTGTCGGAGACCGGCATAGGCTCTGGGCTGCGACGCATCGAGGCTGTGACCGGCACCAGCGCCGAGGCGCTCATGCTTCAGCAGGCGGCCGAGCTTGAGCATGCGGCGAGCCTGATGCAGGCGCCGACAGGCGAGCTTGTGTCTCGCGTTGAGGGTATGCTTTCCGAACTGGATCGGGTCAATCGCCGCGCGGATACGCTGGAGCGCGAGCTCCTGCGACGACAGGTCGGAGAGCTGCAGCGCAGCGAGATCGAGGGCGTCGCGGTGGTTTCGGGCGTGCTGAACGTCAGCAACGTCGACCTGCTTCGCGAAGCCGGCGACTGGCTGAGGAACGACATCGGCAGCGGCGTCATCATCCTGGGCGCAGTGCTGGAGGGCCGGCCCGCCATGATGGCGATGGCCACGCGTGACGTCGCTGAGCGCGGCTTCGACGCGGGCGGGCTGGTCCGTGAGGCAGCGAAGGTGATGGGCGGCGGCGGCGGCGGCCGGCCGGACCTGGGCCAGGCAGGCGGACGCCACCCGGACAAGCTGCCGGATGCCATTCGCGCTGCGGAGGATGGCGTGCGAGCGTGGCGGGAGGCCCAGCCCTGAGGCTTCTCGGGCTGGACGTGGGCGCCAGCCGCATCGGCGCGGCCATCAGCGACCCCACGGGCGCAATCGTCAGCCCGCTTGACGCGATCAAGCGCGCCTCACTCGACGACGACTTGGCGGCGATTGCCGACCTCGCGCGAGAGCACGGAGTTGCAGCGATAGTGGTCGGGCTGCCGGTGTCGCTGAGCGGTGGGCTTGGGCCGCAGGGGCGAGCGGTGCGCGACTTCATCAGGACGCTGTCGGAGTCGTCCGCCGTGCCCGTGCACGCCCAGGACGAGCGGTTCTCCACGGCGGAGGCGGAGAGGCTGCTCAGGGAAGCAGGACACGCGCCGTCGCGGAACAAGGGCCTGCGGGACTCTGCGTCCGCGTGCGTGATACTTCAGGCGTACCTGGACGCGCGGAGCAACATGGGATGAGGGAGTGGTCTGATGAACAAAGATGAGGTCATCACCCGCGTAAGGACCGAGCGAAGCCGCTGGAACGACATCATTGCCCATATCGACGACGACCTGATGCTGAAACCCGGAGTCGAGGGCGACTGGTCCGCCAAGGATGTCCTCGCCCACGTCATCTGGTACGAGCGAGAGATAATCGGTCTGCTCAGGGCGCGCGCCTTCGTCGGCTCCGACCTCTGGGCGCTGCCGCTGGACGAGCGCAACGCCGGAGTCCACGCGGAAACCAAGAGCATGACCCTGGAGGAAGTGCGCGCCGAGTCCGAGAGAGTGTTCCCCGAGCTACTGGAACAGCTCGAAGCCCTCCCCGAAGACGCCTACGGCGATCCTTCCAGCTTCCCCGGTATGCCCGCCGAGTGGGAACCGTGGTTCATAATCGCCGGCAACACCTTCAACCACTACCCAGACCACATCGAGTCCCTCAGGCAGTTGCTAGAGTAGTTTAGCCTGTACCGAAAGCCCAGGCCACAGCCGACGTCGTGGAGGTTGCCGTAGCGCCGGGAGGCTAACGGGACTGGCGGGAGGCGCTCCCAATGACTCGGTGCGCGGGGGCTGCTCGTACAGGATAGGTCTACCTTCAGGACTTCCCGGCTGCGTACATGGTACTTCAGGCGTACCTGGACGCGCGGAACAATCGGGGGTAGCTCGGCATCCGAGTGCAGCACCTAGAGGCTACGACGGGATAGGAGTCGTGAATCTCTCCACCTTTATCTGTCCGGCCTTGTTCCGCGCCTGCCAGAGATCGTAGGCCGTCTGCATGGCCAGCCAGGTCTCAGGGGTGGAGCCAAACGCCAGGGACAGGCGAATGGACATCTCGACGGACACGCCCGCCTTTCCGTTGACCAGATCAGACAGAGCCTGGCGGGTTACCCCCAAGCCTTGAGCTGCCCGCGTCACGCTGAGGCCCAGCGGCTCAAGGCAGTCCCACCTCACTATTTCCCCGGGATGGGGTGGATTATGCAAGGGCATTGCGCCACCTCCTCAGTGGTAGTCCGTGTAGTCGACGTCTACGACGTGCCCATCTTCAAACCTGAACGTGACCCGCCAGTTTCCAGACACCGAAACTGCGTAGTGTCCCGATAGTTCACCTGACAGAGCATGTAGCCGGAACCCCGGAATGTTCATGTCCTGCGGTTTCTGGCTCTGGTCCAGCATCGCGAGTATCCGTACCAGCTTCCGAACGTGGTTGGGAGCCAATCTCCGAGAACCTCGGCCGTTGTAGAGCTCCCTCAGGCCGCGGTGCTTGAAAGAGAGGATCACACGGGCAGTCTATCGCGTCGCCTGTCGCTTGTCAATGGACGCGCGTTATTCGGTCGCCGCATCGCTTACTTCAATAGCCTTACCCCCTCGTCTCCCGTGATATACTATGACTACCCAGTATAGAGGTCTACAGAAATGGCAGAATTCCTAGATACAACGGGTGTATCCTACCGACTTTCCGGCATCATCAAGAACGCTCAGGAGAGATTGCTGATTATCAGCCCATATCTCAAGGTCAACGACCTCTTCAGGGAGCTCCTTGAGGACGCGGATCGCTTGGAGTATGAAATTTTTGTCATCTACGGCAAGAGTGAACTTTTGCTAAGTCAAGAGAAGTGGCTCAGGTCATTGAAATCCGTTAAGGTCGGTTACTTGCAGAATCTTCATGCCAAATGCTACATGAACGAGAACGAAGCGTTGGTGACTTCGATGAACCTTTATGAGTTCTCACAAGTGAATAACTACGAGATGGGTATCTACGTATCCCGTGGTGAGGATCCCGCACTCTACGAAGAAATCAGAAGAGAATCCATGCGCCTCGTAAGAGCCAGCAAGATTTCCCCGATCACTCCCCGGAAAGTGCAAGCCGAGGACAGTGGGACACAAAGAGAATCGGAAACACCTAGCCATGTCGTGGAAGAACCAATCGTAGAGTCCGGCAAGGTTTCCCGAAGCGCCCCTGTGGAAGTGAAAGCCGTGGACAGCAGAAATCCCGAGGCATCGTACACACACAGCCGCGTAGCGGAAGTGCCCACAGAGGGTTACTGCATCCGGTGCGGCATAGCAGTCCCGTTCAATCTTGGCCAGCCATACTGTGGATTTTGCCGCCACATTCGGGGGTTGTTCAAAGACAGATGGCCGGACAAGCAATGTCACACTTGCGGAAGCAAATTCACTACTAGCATCCGCCAGCCGCAGTGCGATGACTGCTACGGGAAGTACAAGGACGTTCTAGCGCTGGCCGCTGGCTAAGCTTAGGGGCCCTCTCGGCAAACACCCCGCATCACGCGGCCGCTGCGTCCGGGTCGGTGACCAGCGGCGGTATACGCGTCGCCCAGACCGCTACGATCACTGTCGCTGCCATTCCAACCGCCAGCATGGTCGCCAGGACTGGTGCGACGTTGCTGAACCCGTACTGCGTAGGCAGGTCGTTGGCGGCGTTCAGAGTGGCAGCCAGTCCGACGCCGGCGGCCACGGCCAGCCCGAAGGCGAGCACCAGCGGGACGGCGAACAGCAGGCCAAGGTCGGCGGCTAGCAGCTTCCGGGTGGCGCCCTGGCATCGGAGCAGTCTGAACTCCGCTTGCCGCCGTCGGAACAAGAGCAGCACTGCGTAGAGCAGGGCGACCGTACCCAGCCCCGCGGCAGCGGTGGCCATCAAGGCCAGATAGGGGATGAATACCAGGGTGTCCGGGGTAATCCCGGAGGTCAGCGCCTGCCTCGTGGAGATGGACTGGACTTCGCGCATGTTCCGCAGACCCTGTATGACCCGGCGTATGGAGTCGCGGTCGCCGTCGGTGGTGACGAGAGCGAAACCGAATGTCGCAGAGGCAGGGTGCTGTTCTACGATCAGGACGGCGTCACTCCCATCGCCGGGGATCCACGACGCGGTGACCGTACCTCCTACGGGGTGGATTCCACTGACTGTCTCGTCCGGATCGGGGACTCTTTCTGCAAGCTCGATCATGGTGCCGTCGCCTCTGTCAACGGTGCGGTAGCCGCCGATGACTTCCAGATGGGCCTCCACGGTCACGGCATCCGCTTCCGCTGGCTCTTGCAGGTAGATGTTGCCGACGGCGCACGGCGCGTCAAGCTCGACAGAGCCAGGTACGTCTTCACAGGTCATGGTGTAGACCCATTTTCGCTCTCCGTCCACGAAGGCGGATACGCGGCTGCTGTACACGACGCGGGTGACTCCGTCGTACTCGGCGGCGGCCTCCGCGACAGGTTCGAGCGGCATGGCGGAGCTGTCCAGCCAAGCCGCAATGTCGAACGTGCCGACGTCCGGCGTAGGGCGGTCGAAAGTCGAGAAAGCGGTGAACAAGGTCAGAAAGACCGCTACCGCGGTAGCCGACACGCCCAGCAGCGCATCGCCGCCGGACCGCGACATCCTGGAACCCGCAATCTGCGCCCGCGTCCAGGCCACTACGGCCATTCCCACAATGGTGACCGCCAGCCGGGTCAGTCCCAGCAGGCCCACCACGCCCAGGAGCATTCCGGCCATGATCAACCACACCGACAGGGTGAAGTCGGACTCTGCGACTTCGCCGGACGCGATCACGGCCGCGGCGGCCGCCGGCAGGCCGACCAGAGACAGGTAGGTGAGGAACGAGACGCCACGAGGCCGGTCTCTCCGCACTACGCCAATGGGGTCGCGGCCGGCGCGGCGGGCGATCAGGACGACGCTAGCAAGTCCAATCGCTGTGGTAACCAGTGGCACCGCTCCGGCGTACGCTACGGGCAGGAGCAGGTCTCCGGGCCAGTACGAGCTTCCGGCCAGCGTGAATGAACCCAATGATGACATGACGGCGGCGTAGGCAGCCGAGCCCAGCAGCGCGCCTGCGAGCATCGGGACCGCCATGTCGGCGCCAATCACCAGCGCCATCTGCCGGGGCGGCGTGCCCAGGGTTCGCAGCAGTCCGTAGCGACGCGATCTTATGGCGATGTGCATGGCAGCCCCGGCTCGCGCCAGCACTACGGACGGCAGCGCAAGGATGATGATGCCCATGATGATGAAGCTGGAGTCATCGAAATAGGCTCTTCCCGGAGCAACGGGATAGAAGGACGACTCGGCGCCGGCCGGAGGCGCGTCCATGAACTCGACTATGACCATTTCCCGCGGGTGGGCCAACGCCTCATTCGGAAGGGTTTGGGCCGTCCGTCCGCCCATCCATGCATTCAGCTCTCCAGTCCAGTCGTCCTGAAGCTGCGCGAGCACTGCCGGGGAAGCCATGACGGTCCCGCCCGATTCCACCTGCGGGATGCCGGGCAGGCCCAGACGCTGGCCTGCCTCGCCCGCGAAGGCCGTGACAACCAGGGGGCCATAGGCCGTTGCCTCCACTCGGGTTGACCTCAAAGTTCCTTCCGCTTGAGCAGTGCGCGGCGGCATGCTTCTTGAGCCGTCACGCAGCAGCGCCGTCTCCTGCTGCGCGTGGTATCCGAATCCGATTCCCAAGGCAAGCGAGAGTGCGGCGCAGGAGATTGCTCCAACCGCAATCAGTGGAGTCCAGGCGGAGAGCGACCTACGGGAGCGCGGCCACAGGAGCCGAATGAACAGCCTCACGCGGCGCGTCCTTCGTCGATCAGCCTGCCCTCGTGAAGGCGGAGCACGCGGTCGCACGCCTCCCACACGGAGGGGTCGTGGGTGACGATCAGAACGCCAACGCCGAACTCGGCCGCTATCCTCTGCAGCTCGCCGACCACCAGCCGGGAGTTCTCCTCGTCAAGCGCGCCTGTTGGCTCGTCGCAGAAGACAATGCTCGGCTCCATCGTCAGAGCACGAGCGATAGAGGCGCGCTGCAGCTCACCGCCGGAGAGCGTAGCCGGGTATTCATCCGTCAGATCGGCAAGGCCGAACCGCTCCAACAGGCTGGAGGCTCTCTCTCTTGCGTGGCGCGACTTGGCGCCCGACACGACGAGCGGCACCGCGACGTTGGCGGCAACCGTGAGGTCGTCGAGGAAGGCTGGGAACTGGAACACGAACCCGCACGTGGCGCGGCGAACAAGCGTGATGTGAGGCTCCCGAAGGCTCCATACGTCGGCGTGGTCAGCCCACGCAACCGTGCCGCCGTCGGGACGCCGGAGTCCGGCGAGAGCGTATAGCAGGGTTGACTTTCCTGAGCCGCTAGCTCCGACAATGGCGAGCACCTCGCCCTTGCGTAGCTCCACGTCCACGCCGCTGAGGACGCTCCGCGCGCCGAAGCTCTGCGTCAGCCCGCGACCCTCAAGCGCCAATGTTTCCGTCGTCATGCGCATGAACCTCCGATCTTGGCCTGAGCGCCTCCATGTGGGCTCGGTGTTGCCAGACGCGCCCTCCAAAGGTCATCGCGGCGTCAAGATGCAACCCTTTGAGCGCATATTACCCCCCCCCCCGTCAATTGCAAGGACTCGTATAGTATACACCAATAACCGACGGTAACTGGCCTCCTTTATTCGGAGGGCAGGACATTTCGATTATAGCCAGCGGGCTAATCTTCAGGCTCATCTTGCCTCGCACTTGATGCGGGGATGAGCATGCTGAACCATATGAGCGGGATAACCACGGACGTATAGCTGGCACGCTCATTTATTTCTACGAGCTCAGTATGAGCGGTGTCGTATGCCACACCCAGCGCCTATAGGTAACGCTTGGCGTGCCTATGTACCTTGCCCATCCTTCCGCGCCCTTGCTATACTCCACGCAGCTACCACTTTCGGAGGCAAGCCTGCTCCCCATGTCCAAGCGCATCCATCTCCTGGGGCATCCCGTCAGCCACTCAGTTTCGCCCGCATTCCAGCAGGCCGCCCTGGACAGCTGCTCAATTGACGCCGCATACACGGCCCTCGACGTCCCGCCTGCGGAGTTGCCCGCGACAGTCGGCTCGTTGCGTGACCCCGACGTACTGGGCGCCAACGTCACCGTGCCCCACAAGGAGGCAGTGTTTCCGCTGCTGGACAGCGTATCGGAGGAGGCGCGGCTTATCGGCGCGGTGAACACCATCCACAACCGAGACGGCGCGCTGGAGGGCCACAACACCGATGCCAGGGGCTTCCTGTCGGCACTACGCGAGGAGGCCGGCTTTGAGCCGCGCGGCAGGACGGCCCTGATTCTTGGCGCCGGCGGCTCTGCAAGGGCAGTGGCGGTCGCGCTTGCGGGTGAGGGCGCGTCGAGCGTGGTCATCGCCAACCGCACGGTGGAGCGCGCTGAGGTGCTTGCGGAGCTCGTTCGGTCGCTGGGTGTGCCTGCGCAGGCCATCGCTCTTGACCCCGCCGTTATACGCGAGGCCGCGAGGTGCGACCTCGTGGTGAACTGCACGTCACTCGGCATGACGGGCGGCCCCGGGCCCGCCGAAACGCCTATCTTCGCTGACCTGATTCCGCCGGATGCACTCGTGTGCGACCTGGTGTACAATCCGAGGGTGACGCCCCTGCTGAGGGAGGCGTCGTCGGCCGGCGCAAGATCACTCGGCGGGCTGCCGATGCTGGTGTACCAGGGCGCCGCGGCGTTCGAGATCTGGACCGGCGTAGCCGCGCCGGCGCGGGTCATGTTCGCCGCCGCAGAGGCGGCGCTAGCCGCGAGACAAGCGGCAAGGTCGTGAACGGGAGAGAGTTCGTGAGGAGGGCAAGACGGTACGCCCGCCGCAATGGGCTGGAGTTCAGTTTCGACCCCACTCGCGGTAAGGGAAGTCATGGAGAGGTCAGAATCGGCGGATTCAGGACTATGGTGCAGTACGGGGAAATCAAGCGAAGTACATTGGCTGGCATGCTGAGACAGTTGAACATCGACTGGCGGGAGTTCTGACCATGCGCTTTGTTTACCCCTGCAACATCGTGTTCGACGAAGGAGGCCCGATGGAACTCGGTGGGGGCGAGGTGGTCACCCTAACGGCTGGCTACTGCGTGAGCTTCCCTGACGTACCGGAGGCCCTGACGAGCGGGGAAACCTGGGAGGAGGCCGTTCTTATGGCCGAGGACTGCCTCGGCGTGGCCCTGGGAATGTACGTGAGAGCCAACGAAGACATTCCGGTTCCGGGCTGCGCCCGGGACGGCCAGGTACTCGTGCCTGTGCCTCTCCTCGTCGCGGCCAAGCTGACCATCTACACAGCCATGCGCGAGCAGGGAGTAACCAGGGATGCCCTGGCCGCCAGGTTGGGCATCAGCATGGAAGCAGTTCGGAAGCTCGTTGACCCGCGATATCGAACTCACATCAGCCAGGTTGAGAGTGCGCTGCGAGTTGTCGGGCGCGCCCTCGTTGTCGAAGACTGCGACGCTGTTCCGAATCCGGTTCGTGAGCAGGCGCTGACCGCGAAAGCGAATCCATAAGAGGGAGCTGACAGATGCTGCGATTTCTCACCGCGGGAGAGTCCCACGGCAAGAGCCTGAGCGTTATCGTGGAGGGGCTTCCCGCGAGCCTCCCGATCTCCGAGGACTACATCGAGCGGCACATGGCCCGGCGTCAAGTGGGCTACGGGCGCGGCGGCCGGATGCAAATCGAGAAGGATCGGGCTGAGATCCTTGCGGGCGTCAGGCACGGCCTCACGCTCGGGTCGCCCATATCGCTGAACATCATCAACCGCGACTTCTCCACGGGCAAAGGGCCGGACGGCGTGCCATGGACTGAGGAGATGAGCGTGGCTCCTTCGGAAGTGCCATTCGAGCCAATTGTGAACATAAGGCCCGGTCACGCCGACGCCCCCGGCATCGTGAAGTACATGCAGACCGACGCCCGGAACATCCTGGAGCGCTCAAGCGCCCGCGAGAGCGCGTCGAGGGTGGCTGCCGGCGCACTGGCACAGCGTTTCCTGGAGGAGTTCGGCATTGAGGTGCACGGACACGTCCTGTGCATTGGAGGCGTTCACGCCAACGGCCCGGACGACGTGGACTGGCAGGCCCTGGAGGAGGCGCCGTACCACCGCGAGAACCCCGACGGGTCGAAGTGCGCCGCAGTGCGATGCGCCGACCCCGACGCCGCGGAGCGCATGATCGCCGAGATCGATGCGGCGCGCGAGGCAGGCGACAGCGTCGGAGGAATCATCGAGATCGTAGCCACCGGTATGCCGATTGGGCTGGGCAGCCACATCCAGTGGGACCGCAAGCTGACGACCAAGCTCGCAGGCGCCGTCATGAGCATGAATGCGGTCAAGGGCGTCGAGTTCGGCGCCGGCTTCTCGCAGGCCGACCTGCGCGGCTCGCAGGTGCACGACGTGGTCAAGCCCATGAGCGAGTGGGAGATGGCCACTGACGAGAGCTGGGTCCGGCCCTGGTCACGGCGCACCAACAACTCCGGCGGCCTGGAGGGCGGCATGACCACCGGAGAGCCTCTGGTGGTTCGCGCCATCGTCAAGCCCATTGCCACCATCATCAACGGCCTGGAGACCGTCGATCTGACCACAGGCGGATTCGTGGATCGCGCTCACTTCGAGCGCAGCGACATAACCTTTGTGCCGACCTGTGCCGTCATCGGAGAGGCGATGGTCGCGCTGGTGCTGGCCGATGCCATGCTTGAGAAGTTCGGCGGAGACCATATCGATGAGACGCGCCGTAACCTGCGCGCCTACCAGGCCTCGACCGGGCCGCGGGGGCAGTAGGGGAGTGTGCTCCTTGGTTCCATCATTCCGCACGCCAGGGGCACAGGTAGGCTGCATCGTATGACACTACAGGGATCCCTTCGGTATCGCCGCATCGTCGTGAAGGCCGGCACCAACGTCCTGACCGGCGGCCGCGGCAGTCTGGACCTGGAGGTCATAGGCTCGCTAGTGAGCCAGCTGGCCTCCGTTCACGGCAGCGGCGCTGAGCTCGCGCTGGTGACGTCGGGCGCCGTTGCGGCCGGCAGCCACGCACTGAGCCAGAGCAGCGGCCGCAGCGACATCCCCTTCCGCCAGGCGCTTGCCGCAGTGGGGCAGGGCCGGCTGATGCACACCTACGAACAGCTCTTCGAGGCGCAGGACATCACCGTGGCGCAGGCCCTTCTCTCGCGCCGCGACATGCTCGACCGCGAAGGCTACCTGAACGTCCGCAACACGCTCCTCGCGTTGCTGGACTACAAGGTCATTCCCATCATCAACGAGAACGACGTGGTGGCGGTTGACGAGCTGGAAGACCTCGGCTTCGGAGACAACGACACGCTGTCAGCGATGGTCGCGAACCTGATCGACGCTGACCTGCTGATCATCCTGAGCGACATCGACGGGCTGTACACTGCCGATCCCCACGTGGAGCCGGACGCGCAGCTTCTGCGACACGTAGACGTGGTCGACGACTCAATCACGGCCATGGCAGGCCCTCGCCGCGGCGACATGAGCCGGGGCGGCATGGGCTCCAAGCTGGCCGCCATAAGACTTGCGGCAGCCTCAGGCGTGGCAGTGTGCCTGGCCGGAGGCCGAGAGCCGGACGTCGTGCGGAGGCTTGCCGGCGGAGAACAGGTTGGCACCTACTTTTCGCCGACCGCGAGCAAGATGGAGAGCCGCAAGCGGTGGATGCTCAGCGGCCTGTCCACGCGCGGGCGCATCGTCGTCGACGCGGGCGCCGCGGAGGCGCTGCGCGCCCACAAGCGCAGCCTGCTGCCTGCGGGCGTGCGCGAGGTGGAGGGGGACTTTCGTCGGGGCGACATCATACTGGTCGTTGACCAGGATGGGGAGCGCGTTGCGTGTGGGGTCACCGGCTACAGCGCCGAGGACGTGAAGGTCATTAGCGGCTTGCGCTCCAGCATGATCGAGGAGGCGCTGGGCTACCGGTTCAGCGAAGAGGTGCTGCATCGCAACAATCTGGCGCTGTTGTAGGATAGGGCGGGGACGGAGAAGCAACGAATATGCCGGCGGTCGGCGCGCGAAAGACTATCGATATCGGGAAGGTGCAACATGACGATCGTCACAGATGAGATGACGGACAAGGGGCAGGCGGCACGGGTCGCCGCGCGGGATCTGTCCAGGCTGCCCGGCGACGTGAAGAACCTGGCGCTGCGAAACCTGGCTGAGGCGCTGGAGAACGCCGGCGACGACATACAGTCGGCGAACGAGCGCGACATACAGGCAGGGCGTGAGAATGGCCTGAGCGACGCCATGCTCGATCGCCTGCTTCTCAACCCGGCCAGGCTTGCCGGCATGGCGTCCGACGTGCGGGCAGTGGCCGCGCTGCCGGACCCGGTGGGGGAGACGTTCGACATGCGCACACTGCCCAACGGCCTGCAGGTTGGAAGGCGCAGGGTGCCTCTGGGCGTCATCGGCGCGGTCTACGAGAGCCGTCCCAACGTTACAGTGGACATCTCGGCGCTGTGCTTCAAGTCGGGCAACGCCGTGATACTCAGGGGCGGCAGCGAGGCCATTCACTCCAACACCGCGCTCGCCAACCTGGTGCGTGACGCCATCGCCCGTGCAGGCGCCCCAAGGGACGCCGTGCAGTTCATCTCGTCCACGGATCGGTCGCTCGTGCAGAAGATGCTGTCCATGAAGGAGTACATCGACCTGATGATTCCGAGGGGCGGCGCCGACTTCGTCCGCTTCGTGGGGGAGAACGCTCAGATGCCTGTCATCACCGGGGGTGTCGGCGTCTGCCATACTTACGTCGACAGGGATGCAGACCTCGACCGGTCAGTTGCCATCGCCTACAACGCCAAGGTGGACCGCCCGACCGTGTGCAACGCCCTCGACACGCTGCTGGTGCACTCGGAAGCGGCGCCGCGGTGCCTGCCGGCCATCGCGCAGGAATGGGCCAGGGCAGGCGTCGAGATGCGCTGCGACCTGCGGGCGCTCAGCATCCTGGGGCCGTCGGAGTCGCTGAACGTCAAGCCCGCCACTGAGGACGACTGGGGTACCGAATTCCTTGCGCTGACCGCTTCCGTGAAGGTCGTGGACTCCCTAGAGGAGGCCCTTGAGCACATCGAGCAGTACGGCTCCGGCCACTCGGAGGCCATAGTCACGGAGGACTACTCCCGCGCCATGCAGTTCCTGGACTACGTGGACGCCGCGGCGGTGTTCGTGAACGCAAGCACTCGCTTCACGGACGGCGGGCAGTTCGGACTTGGCGCAGAGGTGGCCATCAGCACCAACAAGATGCACGCAAGGGGGCCTATGGGCCTCCGCGAGTTGACCTCCTACAAGTGGACCGTTCTGGGCAACGGCCACGTCAGGAGCTAGAGAGAGGAGAACCCCAATGGCCTACACGTTTCGACGACTGTTTCGCACACCATATTCAGAGGTCTACGCCGTGATGTCCGACGACCAGGGCGTCGGTCGGCTGGACGTCCACATCGACTTGACCATGGAAGGCGGCGAGTGCAACCTCTGCGTTGCCGAGAGCCTCACGGAGGCAGAGGTGCGCGACCTGATGGACGTGGTCGACGACGAGATCATGGGCAACGGCTTCATGCCGAACACGTTCAACATGACCGTCTTTCAGGGCAAGGAGATCATATCGGAGGTCTTTGACCTGGAAGACGACGATGATGACGACGAGGACTAAGAGGCGCCAACATGGCAGAATACGGCTTTGAGCGGGAGTGTCGCACACCGTACTCGGAGGTCTATACCGTCCTGGACTACGACGAGCAGATTGGACGGCTGGACCTCCACCTGACTCCCGCGATCATTCACGCTACGCTGTGCGTGGACGAGAGCCTGACGCAATCGTCAGTGCGCGAGCTGATAGAGGTGATAGACGCCAAGATTATGGACGTGGTCGGAGTCTCGCGTGACGAGCTCATCATCCACGTTCACCAGGGCAGGGACGTGGGCGTCTTCAGCAACCACGAGTTCGGCGGCAACGGCGGCCGGGAAGGCATGTGACAGCCGCGGGCTAGGGGAAGCGCGGCTGGACTTCCAGAAGGACTCGGAAGCTCATGGCCTCGCCGCCCCGCATCACGCGCACGTCCGCCTCGTGGCCTATGGCGTGGCGCAGCACCTCACGCTGGAACTGCTTGACACTGTTGACCTCCGCGCCGTCCACGGACACGATGACGTCTCCGAAGCGTATGCCGGCGCGCTCGGCCGGCCCTCCGACCTCCAGGCTTGACACCATAGCGCCACGGCTCACCGGCAGACCCTCCTGAGAGGCGATGACCGGCGTCACGTCCCTGACTCCCACGCCAATCCAGCCGAATACCACGCGCCCGTGCTCCAGTATGGACTCGACGACAGGGACGACGGTGAACGCGCTGACGGCGAACCCGATGCCCTCGCCGCCCTGTGCCCGCGCGGTGTTGATGCCCACCACGCGGCCTTCCAGATCGACGAGCGGCCCGCCGCTGTTGCCGGGATTGATGCCTGCGTCCGTCTGGATCATGTCGTACAGGTGGCCCGACGCGGTGGTGATCGAGCGGTCAAGCGCGCCCACAATGCCCAGCGTGACCGTGGGGCCTCCGACCAGCGCCAGAGCATTGCCGATCGCAATCACCCAGTCGCCTTCTCTCAGCTCCTCCGGTGGGGCGAACTCCACGGCCGGGTAGCCCTCACCCGGAATCTTGACCACGGCAAGGTCGGATGCGGGGTCGCGGCCCACGATCGCAGCCTCATACGTCCTCTCGTCGACCAGGTGGACGGTGATTCGCACGGCATTCTCGATGACGTGGTCGTTTGTGACGATGAGCCCTTCGGAATCGAAGATGACACCTGTGCCGGCGTTGTCCTCCTCCACGGTCACGCAGCCAAAGAACAGGCCGCACCGCTCGACTAGCGACGTCGTGGAGATGGACACAACGAAGGGCTTCACGCGAGCTACCACGTCCGTCACGGAGGGCAGCAGGGGAGAGGCGGCCGCGACGGGCTGAGCGGCTGCAGGAGTGCTGGTGGGTGGCATGGGTGTCGGGGTTGGCTCCGGGTCGCTGCAGGCCGCCGACAGGAGCGCGATTACCGCGAGGGTCGCCGCTACCTGAATGCGCCGCCCAGACCTGAATCGCGGCCTCGCTGGCATGGCCGAAAATCGACGCAGGAGGGTCGTCACTAGAGGATCGCTTGGTGATGGGCCATCGGGAGCAGTGCGACTCCGCGTATGCCGTTAGAAGGCTACTCTCTGCCCACAGGCTGTAGGGACGGCCGCGCCATCTCCGCCTCCACTATATCGTGGATCTCGGTGACCTTCGCCGCCCGGTAGGTGGCGTACCGCTGCGTTATCAGGGAGCCGAACAGCAGGATGTTGGCGGATGCGTAAACCCAGGTGAGAAGCGCCACTATACCGCCGATGGACCCGTACACGGAGCTGTATACGGAGAAGTTCAGCACGTACCAGACGAACAGGTTCTTTACGATCTCGAAGACTATGGTCGAGAATATCGCCCCGACGAGTGCCTCCGAGATAGCGACCTTGGTGTTCGGCAGCAACCAGTAGATGCCCATAAACACGATGAAGGAGAGAACAGCAGCTATCAGCGAGCTCATTCTCTCCAATAGCAGTTCGCTGCTGACCTGAGTCTGCGTCTCCCTGGTTATCAGGTCCACCAGCTCTCTAAGGTGGCCGAGGGCGGCCGTGGAGAAGATGGACACGAGCATTAGCACCGCAGCCGCAAGCATCAGCGAAAGGTCGATGAGACGCTCCTGCAGGAACGGCCTCGGCCTGGTGATGCCCCAAGTGGCATTGACGCCCTTCCGCACAGCGCTGAATACGGCCGTGCCCGCCCAAAGAAGGCCAACCGCGCCGGCGAAACCGGCGATGCCTCTGCTTCGGAGCGTATCGGAGAGGAGGTCGGTGACGGCCGATTGTGAGACAGGCACCTGATTGGCAACGCGCCGGGCCACGTCCTCGATCGTCTCCTCCTCCAGGAAGAAGCTAAGGCCAAACGAGAAGGCCAGAGCCAGGGGAAAGAGAGAGAACAGGGCGTAGTAGGAGATGGCCGCTGCGAGCTGGGGGCCGTTCTTCCCCAGAAACTCGTTTACTGCCCGGGCAGATACGTCTGCACTCTTCAGAAGGCGTGTCGACACTTTAGTCTATTCCGTACCTACTAGAGCCGGGAGAATCGTAGTAACTTCATTTCGAATTGTCAAGGCATCCACAGGCCACTAGTTGTAGTTTCGTGTAGCATTCTCAGAGGGCAGAGTCCTACCTGTAGCAGCGCCCAATCGGGGCGAATGACAGGCGGGCTGACCACGTGCTCATCATGGTGAGTCATTCTAGCACAATATGATGTGTGAGTTGCAGAGTTTGGCTCCACTTCTCGCGGAAGGCTCCATCATTGACCGGATGCAAGCCCGTTCCAAAGCGATTCGTAGCCCGTCAGGCCGCGCCCAAGAGCCGGCCGCCCCCTTGATTGTCCTTGATTTGGACTCTTCAACGCCCTTATAATCAGTCAAGCCTAATGAGTGCGTCGAATCTACGGACTTGCATCTTGCCAAACATCGCTGAACTCACTCCCGGCCACGAATTCCCTCCGGTCCGATACACGCTCAGGCCGCAGGACGTGGCACTCTATCTTGAGGCGGTGGGCGATGATAACGCGCTGTACCACGCGGACGGCTATGTGCCTCCCACGGCACTTGTTGCCTACGTTCTTGGCGGGCTGTTCCGCATGATCGACCTTCCGGCAGGCGCCATTCACTCAGCGCAGGAGCTGTCCGTGAGCAGGCCCGTTGCCTCCAGCGAAGACCTGGTTTTCCGGATCAGGCTTACCAGGAACGCCATCATGCGGGGCATGCGATTCCTCTCCGTTGAGTTTACCGGCGAGGACTCGGACCTTCTGCATGTCATAAATGGCAGGAGTGTTGTGGTGGTGCCCGGCGATGGCGGGGAGACCGGCGGCCGATGAGGTGCGGCGAAGCGCTCCCGTCCGTGGTCAGGTTGGTGGAGCAGGACAAGATCTCGCTGTACGCGGAAGCCGGAGGCGACCACAATCCGCTGCACCTTGACTCCGAATTCGCCGCGGGCACTCATTTCGGGCGCATCGTGGCCCACGGGATGCTGGTGCTGGCCTATGTTTCGGAGATGATGGGGCTGGCGTTCGGGCGCGATTGGCTGGCGTCAGGACGGCTGAACGTGCACTTCCGGGCGCCGGTGTACCCTGGCGACACCGTCTCCACCTTCGGCGAGGTGGTTGAGGTGTCTGAGAGTGACGGAGCACTCCACGTGAAGTGCGCCGTGGGCTGCCGGAAACAGGGCGGGGAAGACGTGATAAACGGCGACGCTTGGGTTACAATGTCCGCGGAGTGATTGGAGGTTCAGTGACGGAGTCACAGAACGGACATAGATACAGAATCGCGGTCGACGCGATGGGCGGCGACAACGCGCCCGTGGAGACCGTGCGCGGAGCAGTGGACGCGGCTGAGGCGAGCAACGTAGAGGTATTGCTCGTCGGGGACGCCGACGCGCTGAAGCCGCTTCTCCCGTCGCCCTTGCCGGACTGCCTCCGAGTCGTTCCATCTGATGGAGTGATCTCCGAGGATGATCAACCCCTGGAGGCGCTGCGAACCAAGCCCAGAGCATCCATTGCGGTTGCCGCCGGGCTGGTGAAGGAGGGAATGGCTGACGCCTACGTGACGATGGGCTCCACGGGCGCGGCCATGGCAGCCGGTGTAGTGGCGCTGGGCTGCTTGGAGGGCGTAGAAAGGCCGGCACTGGGCGGCCCGTTCCTCGGGCTTGCTCCGCGGACTGTGCTCTTGGACCTGGGCACCAGCGTGGACAACCGGCCGGCACAGCTGCTCAGCTACGGAGTGCTTGGCTCTGTGCTCGCCACCGTGTTTCTCGGCATTGAGGAGCCGAGCGTCGCCCTGCTCAGCGTCGGCGCGGAAGAGAGCAAGGGCAACCGGCAGGTGAGAGAGGCGCACCAGCTGTTCCGGGAGAGCGGCCTGAATTTCGTTGGAAACGTGGAGGGCATGGACGTGCCGTTGGGCAGGGCGGACGTTGTTGTATGCGACGGGTTTGTGGGAAACATACTGATGAAGTTTGCGGAGGGACTGGGCATGGCCGTCGTGAAGTACCTCCGAGGAGCTGCGGGGTCAGGAGACGGAAACCGGGACGGGCAGCAGCTTCTTGAGAAGCTCTCGCAGCTCACCAACTACGTGGAGCACATGGGCGGCGGGCCGCTGCTGGGACTCAACGGCGTGGCTATCGTGGGCCATGGCCGGTCGATGGCTGCATCTGTCACGGCAGGTATCGAAATGGCGCGCACATCGCTGGAGCGGGACCTGGTGGGGACTATGAGCCGTGAGCTTGCACGCGTCCGCGGTCAAGTTAAGGTTGATCAGGAGAAACAGACTTGAGTAACGATGGGAGAGTCGCCCTGATAACAGGTGGCTCCAGGGGAATCGGCAGGGCCATAGCGCTCAGGCTGGCCAGGGATGGCGCGAGGATCGCTGTGAACTACCGAGCCAATGAGGACGCGGCCCAATACGTGGTCGACGCCGTGAAGGACATGGGAGGCGATGCCATGGCGGTCTGCGCCGACGTGGCCCAGAGCGCGGCAGTGGACGACATGGTCAAGCAGGTCCTGGACGCCTGGGGCGGCATCGACATCCTGGTCAACAACGCCGGGATCATCCATGACAGCCTCCTGATGCGCATGACGGAGGAGGTCTGGGACGACGTGGTCAACACCAACCTCAAGGGCACATACAATTGCACCAAGGCATCGCTCCGCCACATGGTGCGCCAGCGATGGGGCCGCATCATCAGCGTGGTTTCGGTTGTGGGCCTGGAGGGCAATCCCGGCCAGTCCAACTATGCGGCCTCCAAGGCCGGAATCATCGCCTTCTCCCGCAGCATCGCGAAGGAGGTGGCGTCCCGCAACATCACCGTCAACGCCGTCGCGCCGGGCTACATCTCGACGGAGATCGTGGCCGACCTCTCGCCTGAGTTCAAGGAGCTGATCATGTCACGCATCCCACAGAACCGCTTTGGCACCGTGGATGACGTGGCGAACATGGTCGGCTACCTTGCGAGCGAGGAGGCGGGCTACATCACCGGCGAGGTGATCCGGGTGGACGGCGGCATCGAGCTGTGAGGCCCGCGTGTCCCTCACCGGCAGGGTAGCGCTTGTCACGGGCGGCTCGCGCGGCATCGGCAGGGCGATCTGCCTGGAGTTGGCGCGGCAGGGCGCAGACGTCATCGTCTGCTACGCGCGCAACCAGCGTGAGGCCGCCGACACCGCGGACGAGGTACGCTCGCTGGGCGTACGCAGCCTGACCCTTCGCTCCCATCTGGGCGAACCCGACAGAGTGCGGGACATGTTTCGCCGCGTGGAGGAGGAGTTCGGGCGGCTGGACATCCTCGTGAACAACGCGGCCTCGGGCGTGCAGAGGCCCGCCCTGGAGCTGGAGACCAAGCACTGGGACTGGACGCTGGACGTGAACACGCGTGCGCCGTGGCTCTGCGCCAAGGAGGCCGCGAGGCTCATGCACGACGGCGGCCACATCGTCAACATCTCCAGCATGGGCGCTGGACTTGTGCTCCAGAACTACCTTGCCGTTGGCGTCTCCAAGGCCGGACTGGAGGCGCTCACACGCTACCTGGCGGTTGAGCTTGCTCCGAAAGGCATTATTGTCAATGCGGTGGCCGGCGGAGTCGTGGACACAGACGCGCTGCGCCACTTCCCGAACCGCGAACAGATGATTGGCGACTCGGAGCGGCGCACACCCGCGGGCAGGCTGGTGACACCTGAGGACATGGCGAAGGCCGTCGCGTTCCTGTGCAGCGATGGCGCTGAAATGGTGCGAGGCCACGTGCTGGTGGTAGACGGGGGAATCTCGCTGCTGGGCCTCTGACCGCGAGAGTCGCTAGTCCGCGCAGGCGGACAGCGGCAGCTCTAGCGTGACGCCACTCGTAGTGCGGCTGCCGGAACGCACCTCAACCGCAAGCCCAGCCTCGGCGTGTGCCGTTCGCACGTATGCAAGAGCCAGCGGCCTGCCCAGCGCAGGGGAGTCCACCGCCGAGGTGATGAAGCCCACCTGCTTGCCGTCGGCCTCCACCAGGGCGTCGTTATCGGGCATCTCGCCGTCGAATGCGATCCCCATCAGGCGCTTCTGCACCTTGCGGTAGGTGTTCAGGCGCACCACCACCTCCTGCCCGATGTAGCAGCCCTTGTCGAAGCTGATGAAGGGCAGCAGGCCCGCCTCATGCGGGTTGTAGTCCTCGCCGAGCTCGCGCCCGTAGCGGGGCACGCCCTGCTCGACGCGGACGGCCTCCGCCGCGATGTCTCCGACCGGCACGGCTCCGCGGTCGGCCAGGTCTAGCCACACGCTTGCCGCGTGCTCCGCGGGCGCAACGACGTCGTACCCGGCTATGCCCAACGCGTCCGTGCGTATGACCTTCAGCGGCCGGCCGCCAAGCTCAACGTCCGTGGAATCGAAGCGCTCCAGGCCGGCTACTGCCTCACCGAGGGCATCGGCCGCTTGCGGCCCAACCACGGACAGCAGAGAAGAGCTCTGAGTCACATCCTCGACCGCGATGTCCTCACCGAAGGTGTACAGGTCGATCCACTCCGCCACCCGCTCCTGGGTACCGGGGCTGGTGATGACCAGAAGCTCCTCGCCAAGGTTTGCGACCACCAGCAGGTCCACTATGCGGCCCTTGTTTGTGGTGAGTACCGTGCCCGCGCCGTGGCCCGGCTGCATGTCGATGAGCTTGTTGGTGGAGAGGCGATTGAGGAGGTCGAGGGCGTCGGCGCCGGTGATGCGCAGCCGGCCGAACGTTGAGTGGTCGAGCAGGGCGGCTGCTTGCCTCGCTGCGTGGTACTCCCGTGCTGCGTCGCCGAAGTGGGCGGGGAGTGCAAGGCTGCCTTCGCCGCGATCGAACTCCGCGCCGGCCTTCGCCTGGGCATCACGGAGTATCGAAGCGGTCGTGGACGGCGTCACTGGCAACTCCTTGCAGAGGGGCTGGGGCCGGCTTGGGATAGCATAACCAGGGCCGGCCCAAGGATTCGTCGAGATATGAGGCGGCTATACGGAGAAAGAGGTGCCGCAGCCGCAGACGGACTTGGCGTTGGGGTTGTTGAACACGAACCCCTTGCCGTTCAGGCCGTCGGAGTACTCCAGGACCGTGCCGGCCAGGAACACGTAGCTCTTCTTGTCGATGAAGAGCTTGATGCCGTTCTCCTCGATGACCTTGTCTTCGGGCCTTGAGTCTGCATCAATCGATAGTGTGTACGTCAGCCCGGAGCATCCGCCGCCCTTGACGCCCACGCGGAGCCCAAACTCCTCGTGCTCGTTCTTCTGGGCGAACTCCCTGGCCTTCTTTGCTGCCTTCTCTGAGATGCTGATTGTCAGTGGCATAGCTTCCACACCTCGCTGAGGGCCCACAACCCTGTGTTTAATCCAATTCTAGCCACCAATGCGAAGCAAGTCAACAGGCGTGGCCGACGGCTGGGTGCACTCGATGCGAGGGACATCGGTGGTATACTTGCACGTGCCAAATCCACGAACGGAGGTGTGAGAATGGCAACGGGTGTGCCGTTTCGCGCTGTGCGGGACTGTGATGCCGCCTGGCTGACCAACTCCCAGAACAGCGCCACAATCCTTACGCTGAGCGTCGACGACGGGGCCACGCACGCCTTCCTCCTCACGCCTGAGATGGTGGACAGGCTCAAGACCGTGCTGGACAACCCCGGCCTGCCGGACGCGGAGGATGAGGAGGAGTAGCGGCGCAGCCGCGTGGGTCGGCATTGCCCAACCCGTTCGAGGGTCTTCCTCCGCTGTCATACCGAGCGAAGTCGAGGTATCTAGGGCCGTGGTGAGCCGATGGGGACTGTCACACGGTGCGGCGCCCGCTTGCGGGGATGGGCGGAGGCAGGATGGCGGATGTCCTGGATTCTTCGACTCCGCTGCGCGGAGTTTACCCTGAGCGCAGCCAAAGGGCTCAGAATGACGGTGACAATCGCCTGCTCATTTCCTTCGACAGGCTCTGGATGAGCGGGCGGAGGTCATTGCGATATCCGTAGCAGCCAGCGGCTGGCTGGTGTACAATTAACGCATGATTGTGCATGACTGGAGAGCCGGTGGCTGACTCGCAATTTCTTGTGGCCGACGGCCTGCGCAAGTCGTTCGGGCCGTTTCAGGCCGTGGACTCAGTCTCCTTCTCAATCGCGCAGAAGGAGATCTTCGGCCTGCTGGGCCCCAACGGCGCGGGCAAGACGACCGTCATTCGCATCATGTCCACCGTGCTCAAACCGGACGATGGTCACGTCTCCATCGGCGGCTTCTCCGTGACCGGCGACAGCGACAGCGTGCGCAAGCTCATCGGCGTCTGCCCGCAGGAGCTTGCGCTGTATCCTGAGCTATCGGCGATGGACAACCTGGTCTTCTTCGGGCGAATGGCCGGGCTTGGCGGGCGGCAGGCCAGGGACGCGGCGAGCGAGAATCTCGAACGCGTGGGGCTTCAGGACCGGGCGCGCGACAAGGTGGAGCGGTTCTCCGGCGGCATGAAGCGCCGGGTCAACATCGCGATTGCGCTGATGAGCCGACCTCAGCTGCTGTTCCTCGACGAGCCGACCGTGGGCATCGACCCGCAGTCCCGCAATCACATCTTCGAGACGGTGGAGAACCTGCGCAGCGAGGGCCTGACCGTCCTGTACACCACCCACTACATGGAGGAAGCCGACCGCCTCTGCGATCGGCTTGCCATCATGGACCACGGCCGAATCATCAGCCTCGGCACGCCTCGCGACCTGAAGGCGGGCATCGGCGACCCGGACCGCGTGACCCTTGAGGACGTGTTTCTGGATCACACGGGCCGGAGTCTGAGGGACTAGGTCGCCTCGACGGCGGCGGGGCAGATGACGCTGTTCCTCCACATAGCGCTTCTGGAGCTAAAGCGGTACCTGACCGACCGGGGCGAGCTTGCATTCGGCCTGGCCCTGCCCATCGTGCTGTTCGGGCTGACCTATGCCGTGTTCGGCGGCGGCGCGAGCTTTCACGCCACAGCCAACATCGTGGACCTGGACGGCGGCCCCGGCGCCCGAGAGCTCGTGCGACGGCTGGACGCGCTGGACACCATCACCGTACGAGAGCGCACGTTGGAGAGCGCAGATGCGGCGCTGGACAGGTCGGCGATCCTCGCTGCGTTCATCATCCCTGACGGCTTCTCCGAGGCAATTGAGGCGGGCGAGAGCGTTTCGCTGACCTTCAAGCGGCGCGGCTACGGCGGCGACGAGGGCCAGATCGTCGCCGGAATTGTGCGGAGCGTGGCGCAGGAGGTGGGGCGTGAGGGCCGCGTACGCAGACTGACGATGGCAACGCTCGAAGGGTCCGGCGTGCCTCTGGCCCTGATCGACGAGCAGACGGCGCCTCTCATAGCCGAATCGTGGGACAACCCGGCCGTGGGCGTCAGCGTTCGATACCTAGACGGGGAGGAATCCGACTTCCTGCACAGGGTTGTGCCTGGCATTCTGGTGATGTTCCTGATGTTCTCCATCACGCTCGGCGCGCAGACGCTGGTGGAGGAGCGGCGGCTTGGCACTTTGGAGCGCCTGATGACCACACGGCTCAGTGCGGCGCAGCTATTCCTGGGCAAGTTCACGGCGCACGTCCTGCGGGGGTCGGTGCAATCTCTTGTCCTGCTCGTTCCGGCATTCGCGCTGCTGAGAGTGGGAGGCCTGGCCGGATTCGTGCAGGTTGCACTGATCTGCGTGCTTGCGGCTGCATCGGTTAGCGGCCTTGCCCTGGTCATAACCTCGCTGGCGAGGACACGCGACCAGGCGACGTGGAGCGCGGTGTTCATAACCATGTTCATGACCATATTCGGCGGCACGTTCTTCGACGTGGGCGACGGCCTGCTGGAGGTGCTGTCGCGGTTCACGCTGAACCGCTATGCCATCGAGTCGATGGTGGGCATTCTGGACCGGGGCCAGAGCCTGGGCGACCAGGGCGTTGAGCTAGGAATCCTGGCTGGAGTCGGCGTCTGTGCGTTGGTCCTTGCGGGCGCGCTGTTCAGGACGTCGGAAGGGGGGCGGTAGCGTGGCGCTGGTGCTCCGGCAGGCGGTCCTCATAGCCGGCAAGGACACGCGCATATTCTTCAAGGACAGGTTCGCCATGGCGTTTGCGTTCCTGTTCCCGTTCATCTTCATCGTCGGGTGGTCCGCCGCGCTGTCCGGTCAGGGGCCGAGCGACGAGCCGCTCGAGATCACGCTCGTCACCCGCGAGGACACTGGCATCAGCCTGATCGTGATCGAGGAGTTGGCAAACGGCGAGAACTCGGGAGTCAACACGCTGACCCACGATGAAGCGCTGGCCGCTCTGCGGAACGGTGAGATAGACGGTTTTGTCGCGTTCCCCGCGGACTTCACGCAGAGCATCTTCAGCGGGGAGAGCACGTCCCTGGAGGTGGTGGTAGGTGACGACAACCCGGAGGCCGAGGCGATGCTTGCAGGCTTCGCGCAGGAGGTGGCGGGACGCTTCACGGAGACGCAGATCGCCGCCCAGGCTGCCGCTGCGCTTGCGGGGGAGTCAGCAGGCGAATCTCAGCAGCAACCGGCGGCGCAGCAGGACCGGGCCGCAGATGAAACCGGAGGTGATGTTGCGCCGGCCGTCGTTTTGGAGTTTGAGACGGCGGGTGACGTGGTCCCGTTCCAGCCGTCCAACTTCACGCTGCCCGCATACCTGACCATGTTCGTGTTCTTCAGCGCGGCCCTCAGCGCCGAGGCGATTGCCAGAGAACGCCAGAACCAGACGCTGGAGAGGCTCATGTCCAACGGCACGCGGCGCGAGTCGATTGTGCTGGGCAAGTTCATCGGAACGGCGTATAGGGCGGCCGCGCAGCTCGTCGTGATGTGGCTCGCGGGCGTGCTGATCTTCGACATCTACCTTGGGATTGCGCCCGCGGCGGTGATCGCAATCTCGGTGTTGATGGCACTGGCCTCGGCGGCGTTTGGGGTGCTGCTCGCGAGTTTCGTGCGCAGCGTGCAGGCTGCGGGCTCGGCGGGTGTGCTGACGTCACTGGTGCTCGCGCCCATTGGCGGGTGCTGGTGGCCGCTGTTCATTGCACCGCAGTGGATGCAAGCCCTGGCGAAGCTGACCCCGCACGGCTGGGCGAACGTGGGGTTCAATAAGCTGATGCTGTTTGGCGCGGAGGCCGGCGAGGTGGCGCAGGAGCTTGGGGCGCTGGCAGCATTTGGCGCGGCGTTCCTTGCGATCGCGCTGTGGCGGTTCAGGACTGCTGCGCAGTAGGTACGCAGGCCTCTTGAATGCGCTGTGCTAACATCTGTACATGCCATTTCGCTACGCGCCCTTGTCCAACCCACAGCCCAGGGAGTCCTACTGTTACCGGTGCGGCGACCTTCTCGGGAGCAGCCGCGGCACGCTCTATCTGGTGTACCGGCGGCGCTCCCGGTTCGTCTTGTTCCTGTCGCTGCTGACGTGGCCGTTGGTCTGGCTCAAGAACTTCTACGACTTTCGGTTCGGCATGGACGACAACAAGTGCCGGCGCTGCGGCGTCGACGCGGAGCGTGAGTGGAGGGTTGACGTTCTGGGATGCGAGCCGGACGGCCCTCTGAAGCGACCGTCACTCAGACCCGTCCGCCACACAGCCGACGTGACCGAAGGAGGCCTGCCGGAGGAGCTGACCGGACTGCCATTTCCGGTCTTCGGGCTAGCCGGGCAGCCGCTCGGCCTCGTGATGCGCCGCGTCTCCTGGGAGATCGGCCGACTGCGCCCGTCGATTGAGGGCATCGGCCTGCTCTACCACTCGGAGTCGGGCTCGCCGCCGCCCAGGAGGCTGCTGCTGGAGCAGGCGCTTGGAGCCGGTGCCGTCACGCGCATGAGGTCGCCGGAGCGAGAGCTGCGGGCGATCGTGGAGGTGGTGCGGGAGCACGGCGCCAGGGGACAGCGAGAGCGCTACGCGGACCGGGGGAACGTGTTTCGTCACTGGAACCTGGAGAGACTGGCGGCTGCTCGGCGAGGGATCGTGGAGTTGAGCGTCGGCGGCGTGCCCGTTCGCGTCGAAGTTGCGCAGTGGAGCGACCCGCAGCAGGTGGTCATGGCGCACCTGTCGCTGGACGGCGTAGCGGTGATGGCGGCCGCCGTGGACATACCGCCCGCCAGGCTGATGGCGATGCTGAAGGGACTCGCGCCGCTCGGCAGAAGCTCTGAATCGCTGACCGGGCGCGCCTAGCCGGGATTCGACCAGTCCTGCGCGGGCGTGAGCAGGCCGAAGCCCGCGCCCTGAGGATCCAGCACGAACGAGAAGCGCCCTACGCCGGGGACGTCAAAGGGTTGCAAGGCAATCGTGGCACCCAGGGCAGAGGCCTTCGCTATAATCTCGTCCACGCTGTCCACCTGAAAGTAGACGCTCCAGTGAGGAGGAATGTTCATCTTGCACACCTCCTCCGGCATGGCCATTGTGCCGGCAAGAGGAATCTGGCCTGACATGTAGACCGTGTAGCGGTTGCCGTCCGGCATGTCAGCAGTCTCGGACTGGATGTCCAGCAGGCCGGTGTAGAATCCGATCGCGGCCTCCGTGTTAGTCGTCAGGAGCTCGCACCAGCCGATTGAGCCGTGCTCGTGCTGCATTTGCGCGCCGATGTGCGTGCCGGCCTGCCACAGGCCCACAGCGCCGCCGGTTGGATCGGCGACGACGGCGATTCGGCCTGCCTCGGCTACGTTGACAGGCCCTTCGACGACGGCTCCGCCCAGACCTGCCGCACGCGCCGCCGTGGCATCGACGTCCTCTACGGACAGGATGATGTCCCAGTGGGGAGGTGTGCCGGCCATCCTCATCCCTTCGTGGTGCGTATAGATCGCACCGACGTTCATGCCACCCATTTGCGCCATGGAGTAGAAGCTGTGGCCTTGCTCGTCCATGGGCTGGTCCAGGTATGACCACCCGAATAGCTCGCTGTAGAAAGCCTTCGCGGCCTCCTGGTCAGAAGTGCCAAGCTCTACCCAGCATGGCGTGCCCTGTGCGTAAGATTCCACCTTCATGGCTTGGGCGTTCCTCCTTGTCGCATTCGTGTCGTATGCTCTGAGAGCGAAGGGAGTCTAATGGGAGCCATTCAAGAATGTCAATCGCCTTCCATCGCCGTCCCTTAGACCCGGCGGTGTCGGTATTGAGTCAAGTGAGGCATCGCGTGTATCATGCGGCCAGATCCGATAACAGGAGTTGAGCGATATGGATCTTTCCAACCACCGGGAGCTTGTCGTCCGGCAGACCAGGGAAATGCTGGAGGTCTTCACGGGCTTCGAGACGGCCAACCGGTACAGGATTCTGACCCCGGAGGGCCAGGAGGTCATGTACGCGTACGAGGACTCCGGATTCCTGGGGCGCCAGTTTCTTGGCACGAACAGGCCGCTGAACCTGCACATCCTGGACGGCGACGGAACCCCCGTCCTGAACGCCGACAGGAAGTTCTTCTTTTTCTTCTCGCACTTGAACGTGCACGACGGCAATGGCGCGCCCGTGGGGTCGCTCAAGAGGCAGTTTGGCCTGCTGAAGCGCAAATTCGCAGTGCTTGACGCCGGCGGTCAGCAGGTCGCAGGACTCAACGGCCGAATATTCCGCCCGTTCACATTCACGCTGAACAACGCGCGGGGCGACGAGCTGGGCAGAATCGTCAAGGAGTGGGGCGGCATCATGAGGGAGGGGTTCACGGACGCGGACAACTTCCGGATCCACTTCAGCGACATGGAACGCGGAGAGCAGACAAGGCTGCTTCTGCTGGCCTCGGCATTCGCCATAGACCTGGACTTCTTCGAGGCCAAGGGTAGCCGGCACGGATTGGGCTAGCGGGAAGGAAGGACGGAGAGTTGCCACGCACTCGCATTGAAGAGTTGCTGGTCCTCATGGATCTGGCGTTCGAGGGCAGCCAGCACTCGCTGCTGAAGAACCTCCGAAGCGTGGCCCCTGAGAACTGGATGCGGACTGCGCCCGGGGGGAGCCGCTCCGTGCGAAACCTAGTCGCGCACGTGGGCATGTTCAAGTTCATGTACGCCAATCACGGCTTTCGCGACGGCGGCATGGACTACGATGACCCTCCCGCCACGCCTGCACCTGAGCGGCTCTCAGACCCCACAGCGGCTGAGGAGTGGCTGCGAGAGGGACACGCATACCTCACCGGCTGCATCCGCGATCTAGAGTCGGACGCGGAGCTTGACGCTCCGCGAAAGGCGCACTGGGGCGCGATGGTGCCCACATACTACCTGGTGACCACGATGCTGGAGCACGACCTGTACCACGCGGGGGAGATCAACCACGCGAGAGCGCTGCTACAGGACGACGACAGATGGCGCCACTAGGCGTCGGCTACTGCTGCACGAACCTCAGGTAGATTTCCTCTTCCGACATGGCTTCCTGGTGGAACCAGCTTGCCTCTATGACGTCGTAGACGCCGGACAGGCCCTCCAGCACAAGGCCGGTCAGGCTACGCGCGTCCTCAGGCGTCGGGACGGGCAGCGTGGCCTCGTCGAGGCTCTGAATGATGCCCGAAATCTCGCGTATCAGCTCCACGGGGCCAACCTGCGTGGCGTTGTTGCGGGCGGTCGATACGCTGTGGTAGATGGAGGACGAGCCGTGCTCACGGAGCAGCAGCGAAAGCGTCCGCGTCGGGTCGTCGATGGGGATGCCGCGGATCACAGCGGCGTTCACGAGCGACCGCTGCAGCCACTCGATGTCGCTGCCGCTCTCAACGGCAGCTCCCGCGAAGGTATTGATCACCCGGGCTATATTCTCAGCCCGCTCCAGCCATCGGCCCATCCAGATGAGATTGTAGATGCGGGAGTCCGTGAGCCAGCGGTCGTTGCTGAACGAGATCGATCTCGGTTCCACCATGTCAGTCAGTGCCTCCCTTATTCGAGGTAGCTGTCGATGAGGTCAATGGCGTCGTGAAAGGTTATGGTCTCCTTGTCGAAGAAGACGCGGGCCGTTGCCACGTCCAGGCCGCCCGATCCCCTCGACACGAATGATCCGGTCACGGGGGGAATCTCGGTGTAGTCCCTGCCCACACCGAACTTGAGGTAGTTGGTGCCCGTGTCTATGACCACTCCCTTGGTCGGGTCGGCGGGGAGCCAGCCTGCGGTTGGATGAAAGAACTCCAGCCAGGCGTGCGTCTCTCCTGGCTGCCGGGTCAGCAACCCGCTCACGTATCGAGAGGGAATGCCAAGTGACCTCAGCATGCCAAGCGCCAAGTGAGTCTTGTCCTGGCACACGCCTTCCAGCGAGGAGAGAACATCCGACGCAGTCGTTGTTACGGACGTATTGCCGCGCCGGTAGTGAACGTTCTTCCATACCCAGTTCGTAACTGCCTCAACGGCCTTGAGCAGCGTCTCAGAGCCGGCTGTCAAGTCGCGCGCAGCCTCCTCGACGTCAGCAGGATCCACGAGAGGCGTCGGCGTCAGAAACTCGTCCGCCACCGGGTCGGGCGTCGAGTCCGGCAGCGGCAGGTCCGGCACGGACGGGGAGTTGGGCTCAAGCGCCGCCTTGCCGAACGCCGCGATCACCAGCTCATCGTGCGGCTCGATCACCCGTACCCTGTGCACCACGTTCCCAAGCCTGTCCGAGTAGCAGACCTTCCTGCCCACGGGGTTGGTGAGCACGTCGTAGCTTTCGGCTGTCTGCCGCGCGTCCGTGTAGGCAGAGAGCCGCAGGAAGTTGTCGTTCTGGACCACTACGTCAGAGTACGTGTATCGTGCCACGTAGGCGTAGTGGACGTTGACGGGGCCATTGCCTACGTTACTACCCAGCTTGGCTTGCATGAACCACCCGACGAGTTGTTGGTGACGCGGCTTGCCGCCTGCGACACCCTGGTGAGGCCGCCCGGGAACACGCTGACGCGGCCGTTTCCGTCCTGCGTGGCGAACACGCGCAGGTCTACGTATCGCTCCTCCAGCCGGCCGCCTGCGCCGTCGAACACCATGTGCTTGGAGAAGTCCAGCGTCTCCTGCGCGATGAAACCCTGCGGCTGCTCGATGATCTGCCTCGCGAGGCCGCTCCTGTAGGTGTTTCCAAGGTCAGGCATGATGTACACGCCCAGTCCTCCGTATCCGTGGCGGGCCTTGATGACCATGCGGTCAAGGTTCTGGAGCACATGCTGCCTGTTGGAGGACTCGCGCAGGTCGTAGCTGAGGGCCTGGTCGAGCACGGGTTCCTCCCCGAGGTACTTCCGGATCATGTCCGGCACCCACAGGAAGACCAGCTTGTCGTCGCACGCGCCGGTGCCCATTGCGTTCACGAGGACGACCTTGTGGTTCAGGTAGGCATCCATCAGACCGGGTACGAACATATCCAGGTCTTCCACGCGGCGGTAGATCAGGTCTACGGGGAAGTCGCCGCCCATGGCCCTGGCCCACACGCGGCCGTCCTGCCCGATGTACAGGTCGGAGCCTTCCACCAGCGTAATGCCCAGCAGCTCGGAGAGGAAGCGGTGCTCGAAGAATGCAGAGCCGTACTTGCTGTCGGTCAGGATCACACACGTGGGCGAATCCGTTTCGCAGAGGGAGGCGAACATCTCCCGGTACGCGTCGCGTATATCATACGGTTGAATGTCGTATCCGGCCGCCAGCTCCGGCATGACCCGCAGGCCGATCTCGGTGCACTTCATCTGGTAGGTGATGCCGGACGGTATACGCAGGTTGTCCTCCAGGATGACATACCTGCCGTTGCCCATGTGCACAAGGTCAATGCCGTAGATGTGCACGAACAGGTCGCGCGCGGGGCGGAAGTCCTGAAGCTGCGGGTTGTAGTACGGGCAAGTGTAGAGGACGTCCGGCGGCACCACGTCCTGCTCGCCGCAGTAGAGATCGAAGATGAAGGCGTTGAGAGCGCGCAGCCTCTGTGCCACACCCCTGGCGATGGTATCCCACTCGGCGCTGGGAATGATCCGCGGAATCCAATCTGTGGGGACTGGACGGAACTCCCTGGGATCGAGGCGAAAGGTGAAGGCGTCGGCGGTTGCGGACCGGTCGGCCATATGCCAGCGCTTCTGCAGCTCCTCCACTCCCATGGACTCCAGGTTGTCCATGAGGCCCTGGTATACGGGACGGACTGATCCGTCCTGGCCGTAGCACTCGTTCACGGCGCTCTGCGGAGATACGGAGTCAAACAGCATTTCTAGCGGCCCTCGGGCTTACTCGTCCAGTGCGGGGGGCGGTTGCCGGTCCGCGCCTGACTGCATCCTAACTCTACCACACCTGAGACTGGCGTGCCTGCGCGCAGGTAACAAGCCTGTTACGAAAGTTGGAGAGGCGCGCGCCTGCCATATGCGGCGGCCACCCCACAGCCGTCATTGTGGCGGAAGCGCACCGATGCCCGCTCAAATGGTTCGACACGCTCACCATGAGCGGGCCGAAAGGCCGCTGCACCTTGCTCGGAGTGACAGTGATAGGCGGCTGCGCCGCCACTCAGCCGTCATTGCGGCGGAAGCCTCAATCTAGGGGAGAGGCGGTGAAATTGACCCGGCTTCACATTCAGTCTAAAATGGCTCCAAAACAGATGCACTATGGAGTAGAAGCTGTGCCTGTCAACCTGTCCGTCAAAAACGTGCCTGATGAGGTCATGGAAAAGCTGCGTAGAAGGGCAAAGCGCCACCATCGTTCGTTGCAGGGCGAAGTTATGGCCATCCTGGAGGAGGCCACAGGCCCCGAGAGGCTCTCCCTGGATGAAGCCGAGAGTCGCCTGAGCACACTTCGCTTCGGAACGGGCGACGACTCGACGGCATGGGTGCGAGAACTGCGAGATGCCGGGTAGGGTTGTCGACGCCTCAGTGGTGGCGGCCTGGTGCTTCAGGGAGCCGCGATCGTCGGAGGCGTTGCGCCTGCTCCAGGGAGCCGACTTGTACGCGCCTCTCCTTCTGGCCTATGAGCTTGCCAGCATAGCCAGGAGGAAGGCTGTAGCCTACCCAGGGCGATCCGAGGTCCTCAGTGAGGCGCTCACTGCGGCCCTGATGCTTCCGATTCACTGGCGCAACGTAGACCACTTGGCAGCGCTGCGCCTGGCTTCGGACGCCGGCATCACCACCTACGACGCCAGCTACCTCTACCTGGCAGGGGCATTGTCTATCCCTCTGGTTACCTTTGACCAGCAACTATTGCAGGCTACTCGGGAGAATCGACAGTAACCGGGGCGTTCACGAGGAACGCCCCTACGGTCGCGATGTCCTATGCGGCCGCCCAAGCGCGTGTACAGGACGAGAGAGGGCAAGCACGGCAGGGCAGAGGCTTACTGGAGCATCATCTTGTTGGCGGTGTCGTCGCCGTGCAGGAGGTCATACTGGTACTTGGACCGGGTGTCCTGAAGGCTGTCATTCCCCCTTCGGGATCTGCGTCCGGCCTGGACGTCCTCGGCGTTCTCACGTTCGAGCTGCTCGATAAGGGCGGCGTCGCTGCCGCGCACCCTGGCGAATATGGTGTGGCAGAGCCTCATCAACAAGCTCATGATGCCTCCTTGCTCAATCTCCTGCATCTACATAATCGCACAGATTTCGCCGGTCCGCCACATAGCTACTGCCTTGCAGGGCCGGCGTTGCAACTTCTACGTGACCCCCCAGTGGAAGTGTCACGGGTTCGACACGCGAAAGGATGAGCGCCCGCCCTTCCTCCGCCGCCACCGAGGGGTCTGCCAGGCAGTGCCCAGCTCATTCAGGGGACCAGCTTCACGCGTCATTCTCCGAAGACTTGTCCTCACTTACATATACGTAAATTAGACGCAATTGGATGTGATTCGATGCGGAATCCGGCAAGATCAAGGCCCGTGAGTCGCTACCGTGGCCTGTACTGATGCTCTCCTGGCGTTGTGGATAGCTTTTGGATGCATAACGGCGGACGACGCATGACTCGGCGACCTATGCTGTATAATGGTCGAGTGCCGCACGGGTCGCCATCGCGGCCAGAGGGGTAGAACTGACGGGCGGCGCGGGAACTTCGGCGGACAGCCGACACTTGGACGATACTCTGGACACCAACAGCATGATACGCCGAGAGCAAGGACCGCGAATTGTTGCCATAGGCGGTGGCACCGGTGTGTCCACGCTGCTGCGCGGGTTGAAGCGCCACACTCGCAACCTGACGGCCATCGTGACCGTAGCAGACGACGGCGGCAGCTCCGGACGACTCCGCGAGGAGCTACGGATGCCGCCTCCTGGCGACGCGCGCAGCTGCCTTGTTGCACTGTCCGAAGCCGGCCCTCTCATGGACAAGCTTCTGGACCACCGCTTCAACGACGAATCAATGCTGCAAGGCCATAGCATGGGCAACCTGCTCCTCGCCGCCCTCCACGAGCAGCAGGGAGGGTTCCAGGAAGCACTGGACTCGGCAGCGCACCTGTTGGGGGCGTCCGGCAGGGTTGTGCCGGTGTCCGAGCGCACAGACCTGGTGCTCATGGCTCAGACGTCATCGGGTGCGGTGGCGCGCGGCGAGTCGGCGGTGGGGCTCGCGCCTGAGCCTATCCGCCGCGTTTGGCTGGAGCCGGACGGCGCGCGTGCCAACGAGGCCGCCCTGAACGCAATTCGGCAAGCAGACCTGATAGTCATAGGGCCGGGAAGCCTCTACACCAGCATCCTGGCCAACTTCCTGCTGCCCGAAATCGGCGCGGCCGTGGCTGCATCGAATGCGCCGACGGTGCTGGTGTGCAACGTGGCGACGCAGCGACACGAGACCGACGGCTTCGGCGCGGCCGACCACCTGGCTGAGTTCCAGGCGCACAGCGGCGTGTCCGTCAGCTACTTCATGATCAACAGCAAGGCGCCGGAGACACATGGAGAGCCCGGTGAGTCCCCAGTGCTGCCCGTAACAGAGGTGGACGGGTTCGACGGCGTCCTGGTCTCGGCGGACGTGGTGGACGAAAAGATGCCGGAGCGACACGATCCGCACAAGCTCGCCTGCACGCTCATGGGCATCCTGCGCGCCGGCGCGGGCAAGGCGCGAGCCTCACGTGCGGCCGACTCGGTGCGCCCTGTGAGCGCGGGCCGTGAGGGCTGAGGTGAGACCGCTTTCGAGAGCATGGCGCGGGTGGAAGTGGCTCATTCGCCGCCTGGGCAACCTGCAGGCGTGGGTGCTGCTAACCCTGACCTACGTCGTGTTCTTCCCCGTCATTGCCATACCGCACAGGCTACTCGCTGACCCGTTGCGCATTCGCAATCGGCAGGCGGCCTTCGTGGACGCATCGGACGTGGACAGGGAATCGCCGGAGGCTGCAAGGAGGCAGTGAGAGCCCGTGTACGTGCTGGGCATCAGCTGCTACTTCCACGATGCCGCCGCCGCTCTCATCGAGGACGGCGTGCTTGTGGCCGCCGCTGAGGAGGAGCGGTTCAGCCGGATCAAGCACGACGCCAACTTCCCGCAGCGCGCAATCGACTACTGCCTGGAGGCTGCAGGCATCGAAGGCGGCGACGTCGACTATGTGGTCTTCTTCGAGAAGCCGTTCCTGAAGCTGGAGCGCATCCTGCTCACGTGCCTGCAGGGCTTCCCGCGAACGCTCGGCTTGTTCCGGGAGGCCATGCTCTCCTGGCTCCTCGACAAGCTGTGGGTGAAGGGCCTGCTGAAGGACAGGACAGGCGTCCGCGACAAGGACCGCATCCTGTTCAGCTGGCACCACCTTTCGCACGCGGCAAGCTCGTTCTTTTGCTCGCCGTTCGAGGATGCCGCAATCCTCACCGCGGACGCCGTGGGGGAGTGGACCACCACGCTCAAGGGCAGGGGAGGGGGCAACCGGATACATGTGTCGCAGGAGCTGCACTTCCCGCACTCGCTGGGGCTGCTCTACTCGGCGTTCACCACATTCTGCGGGCTGCAGGTGAACGACGGCGAGTACAAGCTCATGGGCATGGCGGCCTACGGGCAGCCGCGGTATGTGGACAGAGTGCACCGGCTCATCGACGTGGCGAGCGACGGCAGCTTCTTGCTGGACATGGACTACTTCTCGTTCCATCGCTCGACGCGTCGGATGTTCAGCGACCGGTTCGTGAAGCTGTTCGGCGAGCCGCGGCCGCCTTCGCTCAGTGCAGTCGTCGATCCCTACTTCGCAGACGTGGCGGCGAGCATACAAGCCGTCACCGAGGATGTGCTCCTGAAGATGGCCAACGGCCTGCACCGTGAGACCGGCCTCACCCGGCTGTGCATGGCCGGAGGCGTGGCGCTCAACAGCGTGGCAAACGGCAGGATACTGCGGGAGACGCCGTTCGAAGAGGTGTATATACAGCCTGCGGCCGGCGACGGAGGCGGCGCGCTCGGAGCGGCTCTCTACGCTTACCACGTGGTGCTCAACCAGCCTCGCGCATTCGTGATGGAGCACGCCTACTGGGGCCGCAGCTACTCACCGGCGGATATTACCGAGGCGCTCGAGGCGCGGGGCGCATCCTTCACCGAGCTGGCGAGCGAAGACGAGGTGACCGAGCGCACAATGGACTTGCTGGAGCGCAACGCCGTGGTGGGCTGGTTCCAGGGCGGCTTTGAGTACGGGCCACGGGCGCTGGGGCATCGCAGCATCCTCGCCAATCCGCGCAGAGAGGACATGAAGGACACCGTGAACCTGAAGATCAAGCACCGCGAGCCCTTTCGCCCATTCGCGCCTTCGGTCCCGGCAGAGCGGTGCGAGGAAGTGTTCCGGCTTCCCGGCGCGCCTGCGCACTATCCCGCGCGCTTCATGCAGTTGGTGGTGGACGTTGAGGACGGCTGGCGGGACTCTGTACCGGCCACGACGCACGTCGACGGCACCGCACGGCCGCAGGCCGTTCACCGCGACGTCAGTGAGCGTTTTCATGAGCTGATTCGCTGCTTTGGCGAGGCGACGGGCGTGCCCGTCGTGCTGAACACCAGCTTCAACCTCGCGGGAGAGCCGATTGTGAACTCCCCAGGGGAGGCGCTGGACACGTTCGCTAGGAGCGGAATGGACGCGCTGGTGCTGGACCGATTCCTGGTCACCCGCGACGGGACAGGGGAGAGATAGCGCATGCGTCCACTGAGGTTCGCGGCGGACCGATTCGCCATCGCAGGGGAACTGATCGGATTCCTGTGGAGCCGGAAGCTGTGGTGGCTGATCCCGATGATGGTGACGCTGCTGCTGTTCGGGCTCCTGCTTGTGTTCGCGGAGGCGAGCGGCGGCGGGCCGTTCATCTACACGCTGTTCTAGGAGGGCGATTCGGTGGTGTGGAGCGGCTTCACCGCTTTACGAATGGGGAACGGGGCTTCATAATGGAGCGAGGCGTCAGACGCTGCACAGGCCATGACCGCTGAGGGTTCATGAGGACAACCAGTTACTTCGATGAACAGGTGCGCCGCAAACGGCCATATATCGAGGTGGCGTGGTGTGTTGATATAATCATTTGGGAATTATATACGGTGTTACCCGCTAGACCCCACCGCCTTCGCCACGCCAGCTAGCCACCCCGCATTCTCGCTGATAATAGCCAACGTCGCAATTACAAGGTAAAGCACGAAGCGCAACTCCACATTCTTGAGGTCCGCCTTCGTCGCGTAGTGCTCCTTCAACGTCTTCTCCGCGGTCTGCATCGTGTCCCTCATTTCATCCCGCGTAACTAGATTCTCCACGATTCCTCCGGAAGGTCCGAAAGATTCAAGCGAATAAAGGGAATGCTAGGCTCTCCAACCGCCGGCCCCTGCTGGAGATCTTCAATCGTATGCGTGCTAAAGTAGTCCTTCGCCGACATTGTGCACACCTCAATGTCCCCATTGCTCAACCGCCGAGCAAAAAACAGCAACAGCGGGCCATGCCCTCGTGAAGTAAGTACCTTATCCCGACCAAAATGAGCCTCAGCCGTTTCATGCCACCGAGCAACTAGCGCCTGTATTATGTTGAGCATCGCGCGTCCCTCTTTACCTCACCAATCGGATACATCAGCCCTCTACGGTGACAGGTCTCCCCGGACCTCGGCATCCCCATTATCCTCGTCGTCCTCCAACTGCTCCACCGGAAACGGACTTGCCTGCACCGGCCTCAGCACCGCCTCCAGCACCTCCTCGAAGGTAGCCGGAATCGGCTCAATCGCGTACTTGGGCGGGCGTCCTCGACCCCGCTTGCGCTCCTTAGTCATCATTGCCTCCGCTCAACCCATGCTGTATCATGGTCAGTGGTGAGGCAATTTGGGCAGGGGACCCCTGGCCCCCAGGGGTTGGGAGTAAAACCCTGACCTAGCCTCACCACTACTTTCTTCAATTCACACCCCTAATACTATCATGCCGGTGAGGGGCCGGAGACCGGGCAACTGGAGTGCTTAGCTCCCTAACCCCTCAGTCATATTATACCCCTTTCACCAAGTCGCTGTAGCGCAGCCTCTTGCCGTGCATCCCGTGAATCACCTGCTCGACCTGCGCTAACGTGTCGGCAGGGCGGTCGTTGTGCCGGCCGGCGAACTCCGTCACGTAGCGGGCGAGGTGCTTGGCGCTCATGTGGTGGTAGACCCCGTGGTAGCCCTTCTTGAGCATCGCCCAGAAGGACTCGATGCCGTTGGTGGTAGCGCCGTCCCTCGTGACGTACTGCCCCTGCGTGTGATGCACCCGCGCATGGGGGAGGGGAATGCCGACGTACGCCTGCCAGCCGTCCGTGTACAGCTTCGCGCCCTGCTTGACGTGCGCCATCACGAAGCGATGCAGGGTGAGCCGAGTGGTGTCGGGAATGACCTCAGCGACCACCTGCTTGGTCTCCTGATCCTTCAAGCCCACCACGATGGCCTTGCCCTTGCCGTGGGGTCCATGTCCCCGCCCGGTGGTCTTCCCACCAACGTAGGTTTCATCAACCTCCACCGGCCCGCCAAACAGTCCCTGCTTGCTCTCCCACGCTCGACGTATCCGGTGGGCGAGGTGCCACGCCGTCTTCTGCGTGACGCCCAGGTCGCGGTGGAGCTTCATGCTCGACACGCCCTTGAGGTTGGTGGTCAGGAGGTAGATCGCCAGCCCCCACTTGCGCAGGGGCAGGTTAGAGCCGTGCATCACCGTGCCCGTCTTCACTGAGAAGTCCAGCCCGCAGTCCCCGCACCGGAAGGGCTGGGGCTTGCGAGTCGCCCGCTCCTTCACGCTTAGAGACCCGCAGGAGGGACACGCCACGCCATTCGGCCAGCGCGCCCTAATGAAGTGCTGCTCCACCTGCACCTCGTCACTGAAGTACTCCACCGCCTCCACCAGTGACATTCCCCGCCTGTACGCCTTGCCCGGTCCCTTCGCCATTTGTTACCCCCTTCGGGTAACATTATATCATATTTCAGGCACAAAGTATACTCTTTTTGAGACCGAAATGCGCCCCACGTCCTAGTCAAGGAAGAACTCCAGGAAGTCTACTAACTCTGTCACTGGCACCGCCCCGTACTCGCTAAAGGTGCGGGCGAAGGCAATCCCCACCACCACCCCCTCCGCCGTCAGCAAGGGACCTCCGGAGTTGCCCGGTCGCAGGTCAGCCGTGTGATACAGGACGGGGAACGAGTAATTGCCGTGCAACCCCGGCCCCAGCAGCACGCCCTCCGTGTAGACGGGTGCCTGCGTCCCCGGGTACCCAATTGCCGTCACATCCGAGCCGGACTCAGCAGCCCCCTCCGACAGAGGGAGCGGGGCAATGCCCAGGTCACAGCACACGGAGAGCATAGCGACGTCCTTGCCCGTGACCGTCCCGCTATGCCTCACGTCCTCATACCTACGCCCGTCAATCACCACCACCATATCCGTGTACGCCTCGATGACGTGAAAGTTGGTCAGCATGTAGGTGCGCTCCTCCACCTCACCGACCACGAAGGCCGTCCCCTGACTCACTCCCAAGGGCGTCGTCACCACCAGCCGACCCACCGCCGTATGCCACGCCGGGGCCTCGCTTTCCTCGGTAGGAGTGGGCGCCGTCGGCTCCCGCACAGAAACCAAGTCCGACGTGCTCACAGGGAGAGGGGTCGAAGCTAACTCAGTCGGCTCCTCCGCCATGATCCCCACAATCACCAGCGCTACCAGCCCCACGCCCATCCAAACCCAAAACTGCGCCCACGCCGAATTGAACCACTTGCCCAAG
Organism: Dehalococcoidia bacterium; assembly: GCA_034423135.1. GTDB lineage: Bacteria > Chloroflexota > Dehalococcoidia > Lucifugimonadales > UBA2985 > JAPPHY01. The sequence continues at coordinate 126,737 of DAOUJC010000008.1, forward strand.
GTAGGTTGCCTCCCTGCGACTCAGGATGCTGGCAACCTAGCCAAGGATGTCCGCAACCGGCGTGGAGCAGCAGGGAGACATGCCGTGCAAGCACCCTAAACTCCACGCCTTATGCGCACACCGAATCACGAACATCAACCTTGGCTAGGTTGAGTTCATGGTATCACTTCCCGCGCGGGCTGGCAACGACGAGTGAATTGACGACAGAGGCGGTGACGTGCTAGCCTACAGGCATCCTAGCCAAGGAGCCTGCTGCTATGCCTACGTTGAATGACTACCTATCAAGGAAATACACTACCTTGTCACAGGACTTGCGACTCTTCGGCGCGGCTCTAGCTCTACATGCATATGTATCGGACACTCGGACTGAGGCGTGCGACCTGCTAGGTGGTCTCGCCGACATACTGCTGCAATCGCCGCCGCCTGGGATAGCCCTAGAAAGAATGGAAGCAGTGCACGATTTCGCCCTAGAACTTCAAACTCATCTCCAACCCGAACCAACGCCGTCGTCATCCTCTCTCCCCTCCGTCGGGGAAGAGAAGTCAGACTAGCCTATCCCCTCCCCAGGTAAAACTGTATATAATTCCCAATCATTTCGCCTCTGCGGACAACATTGCAGGAGGATGGACGCATTCGTTTCGGGGGTGAGGTCACACTGGAAGGCGAAACGTCCCCTCGCTATCTGCGCGTTGTAACGCTGGAGGACGGCGAAACAATCCATAACGCATTCTTTGATCGAAACTTTCGGAAGGATGAGCAACCATGAAGCTTCACTACTACCCGGATACAGATAGTCTCTACGTTGAATTCAATGAGAAGCCGGGCACGGAAACCATTGAGGTAGCTTTGGGGTTGAACGTGGACATTGACGCTGACGGGGAGGTGGTTGGCTTCGACATCGACCGGGCGTCCACTCGGCTGGACCTGCGCACCCTTGAAACGCGGGCGCTTCCTCTCCACAACGTCAGGGCGGGCTGAGACTGAGGCTGCGGCCAGCCGCGTCCATCACTAGAATCGAGTGCGGAGCAGGCCCGCTACTGGCCGTGGCAGCGCTTGTACTTCTTGCCGCTGCCGCAGGGGCACTGCGCGTTGCGGCCCACCTTGCCGTAAAGCCTACCAATGGAGCGCTTCTCCTCGCAGTTGGCGCAGGTGCAGGCGGGAGGGTGCTTGGCAATCCAGTTGGGCCTGACCACAGTGAGTCCTCCTGTTCGACGGGCGGGACGCGGTCGCGCCGGTCGGCCATGAAGGTAGCAGAAGGCTGGAGTCTTGTCCAGACTGCGCCCTTCGTGCACCTGTCTCAGATGTTGACTATCACCGCGCCTGCCCGTATGATATGCGCAGCCTGATTCAGCTTGCGGAGGTGAGAGTTGCCCAAGCAATCCCCGGTCCCCGACGATCTCAGCAAGCCCTTCTGGGACGCCTGCAACGAGGAACGGCTCGTTGTGCAACACTGCACAGATTGCGACAGGCTTCAGTTCCCGCCGCAGGAGAACTGCTCCGAATGCCCCTCCGACGCCTTTGAGTGGCGCGAGATGAGCGGCAACGGCCGGATCCACGGCTACTGCGTCATGCACGACTCCCGCATCCGCCTGCTCCAGGCAGACCAGCCCTTCAACATAGTAGTCATAGAGCTGGAGGACGCGCCGGAGATCAAGATGCTATCCCATCTCCCCGGAACACCGCCGGACGAGGTGCCCGTCGGCGCCAGCGTGCGCGTGGAGTTCCAGGAGACGCCCGGCACCGGACAGAAGGTTCCCGAGTGGCGCGTGGTCGGCTGAGCAGCCGGCCGCAGCCCATACCAACGCACGGCTTCGCAGGAAGGAGTTCGCAGTGGCACCAACTCAATTTGCACCCGCTGGGATGTACCGCAGGGACGAGGGACTCGGCGTGTGGGAGCACCGGGGCAAGGTGGCCGTTGTCGGCATTGGACACGCTCCCACGGCCCGCCGCTGGGACGAGACGGCCGACACCAGCGTCGGCGCGCTGACCATACTCGCAATTCAGAAGGCGCTCGAGGACGCGGGCGTCAAGCCTGAGGACGTCGACGGCGTGGTGGCCGCGCCCAAAGGTATGGGCGAGCCGTGGACTCCACGGCCCATTCCGGAGGACTTCGCCAACGCATACACGCCCACGGACGACCCCAACGACGGTCTCGACGGCGCAAGCGCGGACTGGATCGTCCTCAACACGCCCGGCCTGAGCAACGTATCGTTCACCATGCACGGCCCCGCCTGCATCTCCAACGCGCTCGTCGTGGCCGCCGAGGCAGTCGGCTCCGGCCTCACGAACACCTGCCTTGTGGTGCGAGGCATGGGCAACATCGCGGGGCGCTACGGCCAGCACGGAGCGGCGGCCATGGACACGGCGGCCGGCGCGTCGCAGTGGACCAACCCCTGGGGCTGGCAGCTCATACCGCAGATCGCGTTCGGTTTCGACCAGTACTGCCGCAAGTACGGCTCTAGCCACGACAGGATGGCCCCGTTCGTGGTGAACCAGCACCGCAACGGCCTGATGTTCCCGGAGGGGTTCTACTACCAGCACAGGCCGGAGCCGTTGTCAGTGGAGGACTACCTTTCCGGCCGCTGGGTGTGCAAGCCGATGGGCCTTTGGGACTGCGACCTACCCATTCAGACCGCCGTGGCGTACCTGTTCACCACTGCCGACCGCGCCAGGGACATGCGCCAGAAGCCGGTCTACGTCCTGAACCACTGCTCGCAGAGGGGCATCGTGCGCAGCCTCATCGAGACCCTCGACGAGACCGAGGAGTTCACCGACAGCATCGCCAAGAAGGTGTACGAAGGCTCCGGGCTAACGGCTGCGGAACTCGACATCTGCAACCCATACGACGGCTTCACGCTGTTCACGCAGTACTACCTGGAGGGCCTCCAGTGGCACGGCGTGAAGCGGGGCGAGGCACACGACTTCTACGGCGGAGACATCCGCGTGGAGGGGCCGCACCCGTTCAGCTCCAGCGGCGGCAACGCGGGCAACGGCCGCACGCGCACGTGGAACCAGACCGACACCATCCAGCAGCTTCAGGGCCGCGCCGGCGAGCGCCAGGTGCGAATACGCGCCGAGACCGGCCTGGCAGGCGCGTTCACGCCCAACATGTCGGACTGGATGGTCTACGGGACCAGCCCGGACTAGCTGAGCGGTCTCTCTCGGACAGCGGCCGGTCACCTTGGGCCGGCCCCGGCTACGCGATTGACGGACGGGAAGCGCCGCCTCGCGACGGATACCGGTACGACTATGCAGGCTAGGCCTGCGATCCAGCTGAGAGAGGTGATACGTGTCTAAGCTGATACCCATACCGGACGAGCTGAGCAAGCCATTCTGGGACGCCATCAACGAGAAGCGGCTGATAGTCCAGGAGTGCAACGAGTGCCCCACGCTCCAATACCCGCCTAGGCCCACGTGCCAGGACTGCGGCACGGAGTCGATGGGGTGGAAGGAAGTCGAGGGCAAGGGGCACATCCTGTCCTTCTTCGTGGTCTATGACGGCCGATACCAGGTGCGCATCCCGGACCAGCCCTACAACGTGGCGATCGTCGCGCTGGACGAGGAACCGCGAATCAACTTCTACGCCAACCTGCCTGGCACGCCCGTGAAGCAGGTGCCCATCGGCGCGCCGGTGGAACTGATCTTCGAAGAGGTGACCCCGGGCCAGCTCATCCACGACTGGAAGGTGGTTGAGTAGCCGACCACGGGTTGACTGCAGAGCACGCAATTCGAACGCGGGAAGGAGCATTCCATGACCACGGACTTTACGGGAGAGTACACAGGCTACAGAAGGGACAAGCCCGGCCTGGGCGTCTGGCCGCACCAGGGCAAGGTTGCGATAGTGGGCTGGGGCATGTCCCCGGTGGACAGGCGATGGGATGGCGTGTCCATGGACAAGACCTACGGCGCGTACGGCATGATGGCCGTGCAGCAGGCGCTGGACGACGCCGGCGTGAGCAGGGGAGAGGTTGACGGTATGTTCGTGTGCCCGGAGACGGGCGCGGGCGCAACAGGCGGCAGCTCGGCGGACTGGGGGCCGTACCGGGCTTACTTCGAGCCACCGTACGACTCTGAGTACGGATTGAGCCGTCTCAACGCCAAGTGGCTCATCAACAACATGCCGGGGTTCGACAACGTCAGGTTTGCGCCGAGCAACGTGCCGTCCATTGGCGAGCAGATGGGCATGACCGCGCAGGCTGTCGCCGACGGCCACTGCGAGGTGGCCCTGCTGGTCTACGGCATGAACAACTTCGAGGGGCGCTACCGCCACGGCGGCGAGAACGCATCGCCGGAGGCGCGCGGCAACCGGCAGTGGAACGCCCCGTGGAGCAGCGGCGACGGCCTGCAGCTTACGGGCGCCATCACCATCCAGCAGTACTGCGCCCGCTACGGCGGCACGTTCGAGGAGCTGATCGGTCCTGCCGTGCTCAACGAGCACCGCAACGGCCTGATGCACTCCTGGGGCTTCTACACGCTTCACGGCGAGTCCGGCCTCACCTTCGAGGACTACGTGAATGCGAGGCCTGTGCTGTGGCCCTGCCGAATCTGGGACTGCGACCGGCCGGTCAACGCCGTCGGCGCGTTCCTCTTCGCCACGGCAGAGCGGGCGAAGGACATGAAGCAGCAGCCTCTGTGGGTGCTCAACCACAACGGCGGCCAGGGCGGCACCGTGCGCAGCAGCCAGGAGACGCTGGACGAGTCCGAGGAGGCCAGGGCGCAGGTGGCGTCGATGGTCTATGAGGGCTCCGGCCTCCACGCGGAGGACGTGGACATATTCAACCCCTACGACGGCTACTCCTTCTTCCTGCCGCTCACCCTGGAAGGGTTCCAGTGGCACGGCGTGAAGAAGGGCGAGTCCCAGGCGTTCTTCAACGGCGACATCTCGGTGGAGGGGCCGCACCCGTTCACCCCCGGCGGCGGAAACCTGGGCGTTGGCCGCACCAGGACGGCCATGTACATCGACAGCATCGAGCAGCTGCGCGGGCAGGCCGGCGAGCGGCAGGTCACGATCAAGAACGGCAGGCCGGAGACGGCGATATGCGCGTTCGCACCGGCTCGCAGTGCAGCCTACATCGTGTTGTCCAACGCCACGCCGTAGCGGCGACTTAGGCGATTAGGATAGGTTTTGCTCACCCCGCTCGGGTCCAGCTGTGCGGGGTGAGTGCCTTTTGAGGGAGGTGACCTTAGCAGCCTCGTGGGTTATGGCTGTGGATACGGTGGAGACTGTCGCAAAGATCGAATAAGTTACAACAGTCTGGGGAGCCCCATGTTCGATGCGAACTACTTTCGGCTGCTTCTAGATTACAACCGCTGGGCAAATCATGAGATCTTGAATCGGGCCGGGGCCGCTGACGAGCCCGATTACTTTGCAATCGCCGAGGGCCTTAGCTTCGGCAGTCTTCACGCAACCCTTGTACACATCTTGGTCTCGGAAATGGTGTGGATAGCTCGCTGGGAGGGCGACTCGCAGCCTGATAGGCTTAGTGATGCGAGGAAGGCAACCGAGCTGGCCGAATCAGAGATACCAGACTTTGAATCCCTCTCTAAATTCTGGCGCGAGTCAGAGGATCGGTTGATTCGCTTCTCACTAGGCCTGACCGACGATATAGTCGCAAAGAATGTCTCTTACGCCAGTCTGTCTGGTAGCCAATACGATCAACCTCTTAGCCAGCTGATTGCCCACTTCGTGAATCACGGGACGCAATTCCGAGCGGAGGCAGCAGTCCGCCTCACACAACTAGGCGCCTCACCCGGCGACATTGACCTGATGAGTTTCCTGAGACAGCGGGTGAATTAGCGCCGCCTTGACATTCCCATCGCACTCACTTACTATGCCCATCGGCAAGCCGCCTCGCCCGAAGTCCCACTCGGAACTGCGTAACGGGCGGTAGCACACCTTCTAGCACGTCACGAAAGGAGAGTGCCGTACTTGAGGATTCTACTGAGCTTTGACATAGACGGCACACTTGAGACCGGCGACCCGCCCGGCCCCATCACCCTGGAGATGGTGATCCGCGCCAAGGAGCTGGGTTGCATCATCGGAAGCTCATCCGACCGCTCCATCACCTCGCAACGGGACATGTGGGCCAGGAACAACATCGAGGTGGACTTCGTCTCCAACAAGCACGTACTCATCGAGATCAAGAACAAGTTCGAGGCCGACTACTACCTGCACATGGGCGACCGGGAACTTGACCGGCAGTTTGCGCGTGAGGCGGAGTTCGACTTCATGTGGATGGACGACGCCGTCTCCCAGCCGTGGATCGCGATGAAGAACGGCGAACTGCCGCCGGTGGCCGGCGGCTCCGGCCCGGCCGTCGAGAGCGCGCAGCAGGCGTTCTCCACCGCCGATTGCCAGCCCTCCGCCAACGACCCACAATGGTGCTCCACGCATCACAAGCCCGACAGGGAATGCAAGAACCTTGAGGCCGACATGTACTCGCCGCAGAGGGAGTACGACGGCCTGAGTTGACGCCGGCAAGTCCACGACGCCCCAGGGCCATTCGTTTGCCGCCGGCGTACTAGTTTTCCCGCTCATGGTGAGCGTGTCGAACCATATGAGCGGGAAGATGAGGCGGACCACGTCGCCCCGCTCATTTCCTTCGACGGGCTCAGGGTGAGCGGGCGTTAGAGTCAGAAGCAAGCCGCCGAAAAACGACTGTTGACACCACGCTAGACATGTGATATCGTCTGTCATGATGTTTGTGCGATCTCTCACAATAACCTGCTGCTGTACCGGAGTGCCATAGGGGCAGAACACTTCTGTCTGGAAGCAGCGCGCGCCCCCTCCAACACGGTTGAGAGGGGGTTTTTGTTTGCCCGCTAAACAGGGAGTCTGAGGTAGAACGGAAACTCAATGGAGCTACAACCACTAATCATATCGGCCGGCCTGCTGATGGGCCTGCTGGTCGGTCTCACGGGAATGGGCGGAGGCGCCCTGATGACCCCGTTCCTCATCTTCACCGGAGTACGCCCCACGGTCGCCGTGGGCACAGACCTGTTCCAGATGATGTTCACCAAGTCCTTCGGGGCATGGCAGCATCACCGGCAGGGTAGCGTCAACTACCGAGTTGTGCTGCCGCTGATAGCGGGCAGCCTTCCGGGCGCCATTGCAGGCGTGGTGCTACTGCGCGTGATGGAGAACAGCTTCGGCATCTCCGCGGACGTGTTCCTCACACGGCTGCTGGGAGTGGTGCTGACGCTTGCGGGCGTGGCGCTTTTCATACGGCTGTTCATGCGCAACTGGCTCTGGAGCCGGTCGCACGGCTGGGAAGAGGAGGCGCCCAGGGGTGGCAGGTTCCTTGTGCTCAGCGCCATCGGGGCGCTGCTTGGCCTGCTGGTGGGTTTGACGTCCGTGGGAAGCGGCACATTGTTCATTGTCATGATGGTAGCCTTGCTAAGAATGTCCATGCGGCATATAGTTGGTACGGACGTTGCGCACTCGGCGCTGTTAACCGCAGGAGCGGGGCTGCTGCACCTGGCGTTTGGCAACGTGGACCTGGCACTTGCAGCGAACATTCTGATAGGATCTGTGCCGGGCGTGATTGTGGGCAGCCGGATGACTGTGCGCATACCTGAGAGGGGGCTAAGGGCAGCGGTGGCCGTTGCGCTGATGAGCGTGGGGCTCAAGCTGCTGTAGCTGTAGGACCAAGGCACTCAAGGAGGGACTGAGATGTTGGAGCAAATGGAACCCTTGCTGTCGCAGGAGGAGATCGACGAGAAGAACAGGGAGTTCGAGGGCAAGTCTCCGCAGGCGGTGCTGGAGTGGGCGCTCGAGAAGTTCCACCCGCGCCTCGCGCTGTCGTCGAGTTTCGGCGTGGAGGACGTGGCCCTGATCGACATGATGTGGCGCATCGACCCGAGCTCTCGCGTGTTCACACTGGAGACGCTGCGCCTGCACACGGAGACCTACACCGTGATCGACCAGATCAAGATGCGCTACGGCGTGGACGTGGAGGCGTACTACCCGGACATGGACCAGGTGGCCGGCATGGTCAAGGAGCACGGCTTCAACCTGTTCTACAAGTCGGAGGAGTTCCGCAAGCTGTGCTGCGGTATCCGCAAGATGGAGCCTCTGGGTCGGGCGCTCGGCAGCCTTGACGCCTGGGTGAGCGGTCTTCGCCGCGATCAGGCCGTGACCCGCGTGGACATCGGCAAGGTGGAGCTTGACGCGGCGCACGGCAACCGCATCAAGATCAACCCGCTGGCAGAGTGGTCGTCGGACAAGGTGTGGGCCTACGTCCACGAGAACAAGGTGCCCTACAACGAGCTCCACGACAACGGCTTCCCCAGCATCGGATGCGCGCCCTGCACGCGCCCCGTCAGCCCTGACGAGGACCCGCGGGCCGGCCGCTGGTGGTGGGAGAGCGACCCCAACTCCAAGGAGTGCGGCCTGCACGTAATCGAGACCCTGGACAGCATCAAGGCCGCAGCGGAGAAGGGAAGTTGATTGCGCCGCACGGTGGCACACTCGTAGAAGGCTACGCGGACGCCGAGCAGGCACAGGCGATTCGCGAGGAGGCCGGCTCGCTGCCCAGCGTGCCGCTCAACCCGCGGCAGCTATCCGACGCACACATGATAGCCCAGGGGGCGTTCAGCCCCCTGACGGGCTTCATGGGACACGAAGACTACAACTCGGTGGTCCGCACCATGCGACTGGCGGACGGCCAGGCTTGGTCGCTGCCCATCACGCTGGGCGTCGACTCCCTGCGCGCGGCAGACCTGAGAGAAGGCAAGCGCCTGTCCCTCACGACGGAGAGCGGCGAGGTCGTGGGCGTCCTCACGCTGGAAGGGAAGTACCGCCGCGACAGGGCGGAGGAGGCCCAGGAGGTGTTCCGCACCACCGACGAGCAGCATCCGGGAGTGGCCAACATGTACCAGGAGGGCGACGTACTCCTGGGGGGCAAGGTCACAATGCTGCCGGGCCGCCCACACCTGGAGGAGGGCGTGGAGCCGTACTATCGCACGCCCGCGGAGACGCGCGAGGCCATCGAGGGCCTCGGCTGGAACACAATCGTAGGCTTCCAGACGCGCAACCCCGTTCACCGCGCCCACGAGTACATCCAGAAGTGCGCTATGGAGGCCAGGGACGGCCTTCTGCTGCATCCATTGGTCGGAGAGACCAAGGGCGACGACATCCCCGCTTCGGTGCGGATGCGCTGCTATCGCGTCCTGATCGACAACTACTATCCCGCCAACCGCGTGCTGCTCTCCGTGCTGCCAGCGTTCATGCGATACGCAGGCCCGCGCGAGGCAATCTTCCACGCGCTGGTCCGCAAGAACTACGGCTGCACACACTTCATCGTCGGGCGAGACCACGCAGGCGTCGGCAACTACTACGGCCCCTACGACGCCCAGCACATCTTCCGGGAGTTTCCGGCCGGCAGCCTGGGGATCGCCCCTCTCTTCTTCGAGAACTCGTTCTTCTGCCGAAAGTGCCATGGCATGGCTACGGAGAAGACCTGTCCCTGCGGCCCGGAGAGCATTGTGAGCCTGAGCGGCACACAGGTCCGGGCAATGCTGGCAGAAGGCGATATGCCGCCGGAGGAGTTCACCCGCCCGGAGGTTGCGCGCGTGCTGATGGAGTACATGGCGGAGAACAAGCCGGGCTAGCAGACCTCTGGGGGACAGCTCTATGGTGGTCAGCCGAAGGAAGGCGCAGGACTACGCCGACCGGCTTCTGTCGTCGCCGTCCGCCCGCGTGGAGGTGACGCTCCGCAGGTGGAAGACCTGCTCAACGCTGCTGCACAAGCGCCGCGCCATAGCGCGCTGCAAAGCGGACAGGGTGGGGACGTGGACGGCCGCTTTCGTGGCGCAGGCGCTGGGCGTTGACCTGCCTGAGGTAGGCGAGGGCGTCACCGTGCAGGTATCGTCTGGAACCCTGTGGCGCGCCGTCGGCATCTCCGCCCTGGACCTACGGCAGCGAGAGGCTCGCGTGCTCCTGGGTCGCCTGCTGGAGGAGGCTGAGATGCAGCGCATGGCTGGCACCGGAATGGAGCCGCACTAAAGGCCGGACTTCTTGCGCGCCATGCTTCCGCCTATCACCGCGCCCACCGGCGCAAGCGCGACGACCAGGGCCGCTATGCCGATGACGATGTATAGCGCCGTACCGCCCGCGCTCAGGTTCGGGAAGTTCAGGCCGGGCAAAAGCGCCACAGCGAGCGGCACAACAATCACCAACGCGCCCGCGAATATCACCGCCATCAGCGCGCCAATCCATACCGCCCTCAGCGGCCTAGCCCTGGCCGACGAACCGGCAACCCACCCGCCAATGAGCGGCGAAAGCGGCCCCGTCACGAAGTGAACAAGCGGGATGATCAGGCACAGAATGGCTACGCCGCAGCCGATGAGGGCGTACTTCAACCCCAGGTTCTCCCAGAGATACCCGCTCAGCTTCACAGGTAGTCCTTGATGCGCTCTGCCAGCGTGCGGGTCATGCCAGGCACGGCCGCCAGCTCGTCCGTAGTCGCATTCTTGACGCCCTTCACCGACCCAAACCGCCTCAGCAGCATGCGGCGGCGCTTGGGGCCGATGCCAGGCACCACATCCATGGCTGAGCGCAACCCCTTGCGCGTGCGGCTTCGCTGGTGGTATGTGACGGCGAAGCGGTGAGCTTCGTCGCGCAGGCGCTGCATCAGGAACAGCGCCGGTGAGCTGCGAGGCAGCATGATCGACTCCTGGGTGTCCCGCACGAATATCTCCTCATGCTCTTTGGCCAGGCTGGCCAGCGGCACGTCGTCGATGCCAAGCTCCAGGAAGACCTCCACAGCCGCGTTCAGATGCCCCTTGCCCCCGTCGATCACGACCAGGTCAGGCACTATGCCCCATGAGCGACCCTGGTCGGCTCGGTCGCTGGGCGTAGCCTCGCCATCCTCGTCCGCCTGCGGCGCGGACTGCCCGAGGCGTTGGAAGCGTCGCCTCAGCATCTCCTGCATCATCGCGTAGTCGTCGATGCCGTCCACGCCCCTGATCTTGAACCGGCGGTAGTGCGACGACTTGGGCTGGCCGTTCTCAAAGACCACCATGCTGCCGACCGGCGTCGAGCCCTGAATGTTGGAGATGTCGTAGCACTCCATCCGGCGCGGCAGGCGCGGCAGGTTGATTCCTTCCTGCAGCTCCTCCATCGCCGACTCCAGCGCGTCCTCATCTGCGAGCCACTTGACCTTGAACTGCTCCATGCGCTGGCCGGCGTTCTCCGCCACCATCTCCACCAGCCTGCGCTTCTCGCCGCGCTGCGGAGCACGCAGCTCAACCTTTCGGCCTCGCTTCTGCTCAAGCCATGCGCGGATCGGGCCCGCGTCCTCGGGCGTGTGCTGTAGCAGCAGCCTTGGCGGCACGTGTGGAGCGCGGTCGTAGTACTGTTTGACGAAGTCCGCCATGACTCGCTCCGGCGCGTCGTCCTGGACGCCGCCCATCACAAAGTGCTCGCGCCCAATGAGCTTGCCGCCGCGCACGAAGAACACCTCGACCCACGCCTCGTCGCCGCCGCGGGCCATCGCGATGACGTCCTCGTCCTGGCCGGACAGCGAGACCACCTTCTGGCCCTCTGTGACACGCTCGATGGCCCGGAGCTGGTCCCTGAGCCGGGAGGCCCTCTCGAACTCCCAGTCTTCGGCGGCCGCCTCCATCTTGTCCCTCAAGTCCTTGACGACGGCCTCTGTGCGGCCTTCCATGAACAGTACCACCTGGTCGATGACCTTGCCGTACTCCTCGCGGCTGGCGACGCCTATGCAGGGGGCCACGCAGCGGTTGATGTAGTACTCAAGGCACGGACGCGGGTCGTCGCCGCGGATCTCCCTTGTGCACGAGCGGTAGGGGAACAGCTTCTTGAGCAGCGCCATTGTCTTCCGCACGGAGCCTGCGCTGGCGTACGGACCGAAGTAGCGGGCGCCGTCGTTGGTGACGCGTCGGGTGACGTAGACCTGCGGAAAGTCCTCGTTGAGCCCGATCTTGAGGTAGGGGTAGGTCTTGTCGTCCTTGAGGCGCGCGTTGTACTTGGGGCGACGGCTCTTGATGAACGTGTTTTCGAGGATGAGCGCCTCGGCCTCGGTGTCCGTGACGATGAACTCGAAGTCGGTAACGCCCGATACCAGATTGCGGATCTTCGGCTCCAGGTTCAGCGGCGATCCGAAGTACGACTGGAGCCGGTGCCTCAGGCTGGCCGCCTTTCCGACGTAGAGCACCTGGCCCTGCGAGTCCTTGAGCAGGTACACGCCGGGCTGCAGGGGAGTGGCCCTGAGCTGCTTGGTGATTGCGGGGCTTGGCATGCTGGAATTCTAGCACAGGCCGGTGTGGGAGTCATTGAGAGTTGCGACTGCGCCTTGAATCTCCCCGTGCGCTAGGCTACAATTGCCAGTGAGGAGGAAAGCATGGAGGTTGTGCTCTCAGCGCCCAGGGGATTCTGCGCCGGCGTCGTGCGGGCCATAGACGTGGTGGAGCTGAGCCTGCAGCGGTTCGGTCCGCCGATCTACGTTCGCAAGGAGATCGTCCACAACCCGTATGTGGTCGAGGACCTGCGGGGCAAGGGCGCAGTCTTCGTCGATGAACTCGACGAGGTGCCGGAGGGCGCAAGGGTGGTCTTCAGCGCCCACGGCGTGGCTCCGACTGTCTGGCAGAACAGCAGTGAGCGCGGCCTTCAGGTGGTGGACGCCACCTGCCCGCTGGTCACCAAGGTCCACCTTGAAGCGTTGAAGTACGCACGCGAGGGCTACTCCATCCTCCTGATTGGCCACGCCTTCCACGATGAGGTCATCGGCACGATGGGGGAGGCGCCCGACGTCAGCATCCTGGTTCAGGACGCGGAGGATGCGCGCAACATCGAGGTGCCGGACCCGGACAGGGTGGTGGCACTCACGCAGACAACTTTGAGCGTAGACGACACGGCTGAGGTCGTTGACGTGCTTGTGGAACGCTTCCCCAATCTGCTGACTCGCAACGACATCTGCTACGCCACCTCCAACCGGCAGATTGCCGTGAAGACCATCACGTCGCAGGTCGACGTTGTGCTGGTAATCGGCGCGCAGAACTCGTCCAACTGCAACAGGCTCCGGGAGGTCGCCGAGGCAGAGGGCGTGCCCGCGTACCTGGTGAACGGCCCCGAGGAGATCGACGACGCGTGGCTGGAGGGAGCGCAGAGTGTGGGCATCACGTCGGGCGCATCGACGCCGGAGCTGCTGGTGGACAGGGTGGTGGAGTACCTGAAGCCGGACTCCGTCCGCTACGTGGAAGCGATGGAGGAGAACGTCAGCTTCATGCTGCCCAAGGCCCTCCGCTAAACGGCTGCACGATTCTCCAGTTCAGTCCGCGCCCCATCTCCAAGTCCCCATTCCTGCGTAGGCAATCCGTCCCCACAGCCGTCATTGCGGCGAAAGCCGCAATCCAGAGAGAGTGCAGCAGGCTAACGCCCGAAGGTGCCACGACGGCGCATGTCCTAGATTTCTCGACTCGGCTGCGCCTCGCTCGAAATGACAGTTGGTGGCGGCTGCGCGACCGTTCCAGGGTCATTCCGAGCGCAGTCGAGGAATCTGGGACCTCCAGCACGCAACTACGATTCGCTGACGGCGGACACGCCTCGCCTCTTCTCCCACTTGGATCACGGATTGCGCATCGTGAAATAACCCGCGCCCGGAACCGGCCTTCCGTACCTGCCCAGCCTCAGGCGAAAGTAGGCCAAGCTCCCTGTGACCAGGCTTGCCCCCAACGTAACCGAGATCCACAGCAGGAGAGTCCCTGGCATCCCGCCGGTCACGATGCCAACTACCAGCAGAAAGCCGAGCATCCAGAGGCCGGCCGCTAGCAGCCCAGCTCCGAGGTACGCCCTGGCAAGAAGTTGCACGTGTGTGACCTTGCGTTCCCTCTCAGGCCTGAGCCTCTTGACGAAGAAGTCTTCCGGTCGCATGAAATAGGACTGCACTACCCCAAAGGCCATCGCGGCGAGCAACATCCCTACCACCACCTGCAGGCCCGCGATTGCAGTGTCCATGCGTCCGGCTCCTACTTCAGGCCCAGCCGCTCAACTAACCCAGCACTACAGTGAGCACGCCGAGAATGATGACTATGAGGCCGGTGATGATGCCAATTCGCTTCATCTCCGGCCAGACGTACGGGTTGTTCGTGCGCGCGGCCGCGACGGGCGCCTGTCTCGCCGGAGGTGCAGGCCTTGTCGTCTCTGGCGTGCCCGCCGAAACGGCGGGAGCGGCAGCCTCCTGACGCGTCACCGTTGCCGTCGAAGCCGGCGCGGCCCCGACGGGGACGCCTTCCTTGACCACCGGCAAGCTCGCCTCAACGCCGGTGTGATGCTTCGACGCTCTTCGCTTCTTTTGTCCCAGCTCAGCCTGCTTGGCGGCCACTCGCCGTGACTTCCTAGGCATTGGATCGTCTCCTGTTCATTGACCTGCGGGCAGATCCCGATTCCCCAATAGCATAAGGCTCATTGCAGCTTGATGGAAGGGGGTTGTATTCCAGTTTGGGCGGATTCCACGCCGCCAGTTTCTCCGGCGCCCCAACCGGCGACCATGAGCGGTGGCAAGGAGCGCTCACGCCCTGGGATGTGCTCGGTCGTACTCCTCGTGAACGTGCTCCTGCGCAAGATGCGTATAGACCTGCGTAGTGGTGATGCTGGCGTGACCCAACAGCTCCTGCAGGTATCGAATGGGCGCGCCGCCGCGCAGCATGTGCGTGGCGAACGTGTGCCGAAGCGTGTGCGGCGTGATCGGCGTCGTGATTTCGGCCCTGCGACCGCACTCCTTCAGAGCCAGCCAGAACCCCTGCCGGGTGAGGCGCTCTCCGCGACGGTTCAGGAACAGGGCGTCCTCGCGCTCGTCAAGGTCGCGGCGGTTCTCGAGGAACTGCGGACGAATGTGCCTCAGGTAGTCCTCCAGCACAACGGCGGCCTCGTCGTGCAGGCTGATGAGGCGCTCCTTGGAGCCCTTGCCCATGCAGCGCACGAACTTCTCCCTCAGGTTCAGGTCGTCGATGGACATGCCCACCAGTTCGCTGACGCGCATGCCGGTTGCATACATCAGCTCGATCATGGCTGAGTCGCGGCGCGACTCTGCTGAGCCGCCGGTGGCGGCCGCCTCCAGCAGCCTGCCCATCTCGTCCTCGCTGAGTGACTTGGGCAGCGAGCGGCCTATCTTCGGCGAGGATATGGCCTCGGTGGGGTCCTCCCAGACCAGCCCCTCCTCAATGAGGAAGTTGAAGAAGGACTTGACCGCGGCGATCTTCCTGGCGCGGGTGGTGGGGGAGTAGCCGCGCTCTTGCAGGTCGATCACGTAGCGGGTCAGCACCTGCGGGTCTACCGACTCCCAGTCTGCGCGCCCAGCCGGCAGCCCGCCAGACTCCTCCAGGAACTCCACGAGCTGGACCAGGTCGTTGCCGTACGCTGCGACCGTGTTTCCTGACAGCCCTCGCTCGGAGGTGAGGTAGTCCAGGAATGACGTTACGGTATCCCTCACTTGTTGCCTCCGCAGGCGCAGATGTGCCTCCATTCTAGCACAGGCGCACGTCCCATGCAGGGCGCAGGCAGGAGCCGACTCTCCTTGACACGACTTAAGGCCACAGTTAGAATCTCGCCTAGCCGTCAAGGGAGCAGCGCACACCCATGATTGAGATACCTTTCGACCCGACCATGTTCGTGCTGGGCGGACTCGCATTCACCTGGCACGGATTTTTTGCTTTTGTGGGCGTTGTGGCGGCGGTATTCCTGGTGGGCCGTTGGGCGCCGCGCGTGGGCATCGACAGCGACGTGGTCTACGCGGTGGCCGTCTGGGCCATAATCGGCGGCGTTCTGGGCGCGCGCATTGTGCACGTCATCGACCGGTGGGACGTGTACAGCAGCAACCCGATCAACGTCATTGCAATCTGGAAGGGCGGCATAGCACTCTTCGGCGCAATCATCGGAGGCTTCTTCGCGGGAGCTCTGTACGCGAAGCTGCGGGGCTACCCGATCGGCAGGCTGGCTGACCTGACCGCGCCGGCGCTGCTAATCGCGCAGTCCATCGGCCGGATCGGCGACATCATCAACGGGGAGCACGTGAGCAAGGCGACCGATGCGTGGTACGGGTTCATCTACTCCCATCCGAGCAGCCTGTCCAATCAGATCCACGGAGACCTCGCGTCGCACCCCGTGGTCGTATACGAGATTGTGTGGAACATGGCGGTGCTGGCGCTCATCTGGTACATGTGGGGCCGGATCAAGCCGGACGGGATGCTGTTCGCCATGTACATCAGCCTCTACTCCTTCGGGAGGTTCTTCATCACCTTCCTCCGCGAGGACAAGATCTGGTTTGCCGGACTGCAAGAGGCGCACCTGATCTCGATTCTGGTGATGGTCATTGCCGTGCCTCTGCTGGTGTACCGCTTCCGGCTGGTCGCACGCGGCGAAGAGACGGGGCCTCACGTTTCCCTCCAGGAGGGTAAAGCCCGCAAGTAGGGGGTTGGGGCGAATCTCGCTCGTCCCGCTCGCATGGTTCGACAGGCTCACCACGAGCGGGATTGGGGGCAGCGGGCTATCGCCGTGCCGGGCGAAAGTCGTGGACGACGAGGCGCATGGCCTCCTTCCCGTTCCACCTGTCCAGCCCAAGGCTGTAAACCACGTCGATCAAGTCAGTCCCTTCCTGCCACGCCTCGCCCAAACCGAACCCGATTGCGCCCCACACCGCGCCTTCATGCTTGAGCCGCAGGCGCAGGTGCTGCCCGCCGTTTCCGATTCGAGCTGCGTCCAGCACGCTCGCGCCCTTCGTGATGAACACCGGCGCGGGGTTGCCTTCGCCGAACGGCGCCAGCTCCTCCAGGAACTGCAGCGTCTCGAAGTTCAGCGTGGACAGCCTCACGTGCGCGTCGATTAGGATGCTCGGCTGCAGCGGCAGGTGCCCGAGCTCACGTTGCGCGATCTCGATGAGGCGCGAGCGCACTGCCGGCAGTAGATCAGTCTGCGCGACGAACCCCGCGGCCATGGGATGGCCTCCGTACCGCACGAACAGGTCGCTGCACTCTTCCAGTGCCGCCGCAAGGTTGAACTCCGGGATGCTCCGCGCGCTGGCGCGCGCAAGGTCGCCTTCGACGGCAACAACCACGGCAGGTCGGTACCGCTCTTCGGACAGGCGGCTGGCCAGCAGCCCGACGATTCCCGCGGCATATTCGTCGCTCCAGAGCATCACCAGCGGCTCCGACTCAGGCACGTCCTCCACCTGCACCTTGAGGTGGTCGATGGCCCTGCTCATCATCTCCTGCCTCTCCCGGTTGAGCCGCTGAAGCTGCTCAGCAAGGGGCATTGCTTCCTCTTTTGAGCCGGCCCGCAGCATGTCGTAGGCCATGATGGCGTGACCGAGCCTGCCCGGCGAATTCAGCCGTGGCCCCAGCACGAACGAGATCGCCTCAGTGTCGACGGGTGAGCCGTCCATGCCGCCGACGCGGAGAAGCTCACGCAGCCCGTGCTTGGGCTCTGCGGTCATCGAACGCATGCCCGCGGCCACGATGTACCGGTTCTCGCCGACCAGGGGCGCGACGTCGGTCACAGTGCCGATGGCCGCAAGCTGCAAGAGCTGCTCATCCCAGGGAACGTCCAGGCTGTTGCAGAGGCCCTGGACCAGCTTGAATGCCAGGCCCACGCCTGCCAGTCCGGGGCTGGGATACACGGAGCCGTCCAGCCTTGGGTTCACGATGGCCACAGCCGCAGGCAGCAGCGGAGGAGGGGAGTGATGGTCGGTTATGATGGTATCGATGCCCAGAGATGCGGCCTCCGCGACCTCGGGGAATGATGCCACGCCGCAGTCCACGGTGACGATGACCGAAGCACCCTGCTCGTGGAGAGCGTGAACGGCCTGCGGGCTCAGACCGTGGCCTTCTGCAACCCTGTGCGGAAGGTACGGAATCACCTTCGCCCCCAGCTGTTCCAGACCCTCGGCGAGCAGGGCCGTGCCCGTCACGCCGTCAGCGTCGAAGTCTCCGAACACGCCGATTGACTCGCCGGCGTCCATTGCGGCGCGGATGCGGGCCACGGCGCGATCCATGCCGGGAAGCAGCGCAGGGTCCTCGAGCAGCCGCTCGTCTCGCGCTAGAAACGCCTCAGCGGCCTCGATATCGCGTATGCCGCGGTTGTGCAGCAGCTGCGCCGCGAGCGGCGAGAACGGCTCCATGCTGCGTATGGCCTCATCCGAGATGCGGCTGGCAACGCTCCATGCCATGGAGGAGGGCAGGGCACTGCTGCCCTCGCTTTCGTCGCTGTGAGAGCCGGACAGGGGGTTCAATAGCCCCATCCGTAGTAGTCCTCGCCCAGCTCGTCCACCAGGCCGTCCAGCCCCAGTTCGACTCCGCAGGCCGGACACAGGCAGTTGCGAGGGATGCCGCGGCCCAGCGCCTCGGCGCGACCGCAGGCCAGACAGACGGGCTTCTGGCACTTCCGACAGCCCACCTTCATGCTCTGAAAGCTGTCCAGCGCAGTCACGTCGTCGATGGTGCGGCGCTTCTCAAGCGCCATGTCGCAAAATGCGCACATCTCCGTCATGCAAAACCTCTCAACGACGGCATATGCCGGACTCGCGTGCAGTCCGGCGGGCGACTAGTCGGACGCGAAGCTCTTGAAGGCCAGGCAGGTGTTGTGGCCGCCGAAACCCAGCGACGTGGATATCGCGGCGGACACCGGAACAGAGCGGGAGGCATTCGGTGTGTAATCCAGGTCGCACTCGGGGTCCGGGTTATCCAGGTTGATTGTTGGCGGTATGGCATCGCGGGCAACCGCCATGACGCAAATCGCTGCTTCCAGCGCGCCTGCAGCCCCCAGCAGGTGGCCGGTCATGGACTTGGTGGAGCTTACGGGCGTGTTGTAGGCCTCGTCGCCCAGGACGGACTTGATCGCCATAGTCTCGAACTTGTCGTTCATGGGCGTGGAGGTGCCGTGGGCGTTGACGTAGTCGACGTCAGCGGGCGTGAGTCCAGCCCTCGTGATCGCGAGCTGCATGGCTCTGGCCCCGCCTTCACCGCCGGGCGATGGCTGCGTGATGTGGTGCGCGTCGGCAGTCGCGCCGTGACCGGCTAGCTCGGCGAGGGGAGTAGCGCCGCGCGCCAGCGCATGCTCCAGGCTTTCGAGCACCAGTATGCCGCCGCCTTCGCCCATGACGAAGCCGTCGCGCATGGCGTCGAACGGTCGCGACGCCTTCTGCGGCTCCTCGTTGCTGCGCGAGAGGGCATGGCAGGCGTTGAAGCCCGCAATGCCGATGGGGCAGATCGCGGCCTCACTGCCGCCGGTGATCGCCACGTCTATCTGGCCGCCGCGTATCAGCTGCGATGCCTCCGCGATTGTGTCGGCGCCTGTGGAGCAGGAGGAGATCGCGCTGAAGTTCGGGCCCTTAGCGCCCATGAGCATGGATACCCTGCCGGAAGCCATGTCGCCGAGCATCATGGGGATGAGGAATGGGTTGACCTTGGAGGGGCCTCGCTCCATCATCACCTGGAACTCCTGCGAGAGGGTCTGTATCCCGCCTATGCCGCTGCCAATCATGACTGACACCCGCTCCGCGTCCTCGGCGGCGAGGTCCAGCCCGGCCGACGCCACCGCCTCCTGCGCGGCCACGGCGGCGAACTGCACGAAGCGGTCCATCCTGCGGGCTTCCTTGCGGTCAAGGTAGTCCGATGGTTCGAAGCCCTTGACCTCCGCTGCAATCTTGGTCTCAAACGGTTCCGGATCGAAGCTGCTGATATAGTCCACGCCGGACTTGCCTTCCAGGAGAGCGCTCCACGTGGTCTCTGCGCTGAGTCCCAGGGGAGTGACCATGCCGATGCCGGTGACTACAACTCTTGTACCCAAGGCTCTGTTTCCTTTCGAGTATTCGTGTTTGCCCGTCAATGCGGCTGCCGCGGCACTGCGAATATCCGCCACATTCTATCAGAACGCGCCGAATGGTTGTAAAGCGCATCCCATGGCGGGAGCAGGCGATTCGGCGCGCGAAAGCCCGTGCTATAATCGCGCAACCCCGCAAATCGGCCCGCATCAGGAAGGAGCGATTGGACTTTCGCAAGCTGATGGAGACCGGCCTGCCGCAGGAGCGGCTGGCCCTCATAGACATGGCGGCCGGCATTGCCGCCGATGAGGGTACGCCTCTGTATCTCGTCGGCGGCGCGGTGCGAGACCTGCTGCTGGGCAGGCCCACTGAGGACCTGGACCTGGTCGTCGAGGGAGACGCCGAGACGCTCGCGGCCGTCATCGCCAAGCGGATGTCAGGCGACGTGGTCGCGCGCTCGCAGTTCGCCACCGTGAAGCTCAAGGTGTGGGACAGCACGCTCGACATGAGCACGGCTCGCAACGAGTGGTACGCGAGGCCGGGCGCGCTGCCGCAGATCGCGCACGGCACGATGCGTGAGGACCTGGCGCGACGCGACTTCTCGATCAACGCGATGGCGTATCCGCTGCATCTTGGCCGCGGGGCAGAACTGCTGGACCCACACGGCGGCCTGGGTGATCTGCGGCGCGGCCTAGTGCGCACGCTCCACGACGGCAGCTTCACCGACGACGCCACGCGCATCATGCGCGCCGTCCGCTACGAGCAGCGCCTGGGATTCAAGCTGGAGGAGCACACAGAGTCGCTGCTCAGGCGCGACCTGCCTATGCTGGACACCATCAGCGGCGACAGGCTTCGCAGGGAGTTGCAGCTGTGGTTGGAGGAGGAGCCGCGCCTGCACATCCTGGCCAGAGCCGATGGCCTGGGTTTGATGGCTGCCATCCACCCTGCGCTGGCCGGGGCGGGCACGTCGGCAAGTCGGATGGCGTCCGGCAGAGCAGGGCACACGACCGATGCGAAGGTCTGCCTGGCGCTGCTGGCGCTGTCGGTGAGCCGCACCGACGGGGAGGCGATTATAGACCGGCTGCGAATGCCTCCCGGCTGGGCCGCGGTGGTCAGGGATACCATCGAGCTGCGAGAACGGCTCTCCGGGCTTGCTGAGGCCGCGGAATCGCCTTCGCGGCTGTACCAGTGGCTGTCACCCTTCGATGACGCTGCCGTGCGTGTGTGGTCGCTCGCCGCTCCCGACGCCAGGGAGCGAGAGGCGCTTGCGCTGTACCTGGACAAGTTGCGCCACGTCAGGCCGGCGCTCAACGGCCGAGACCTGATGGCGCTGGGCGTGCCGCAGGGGCCGGCAGTGGGCGCGATGCTGGCGCGGCTGCGCTCTGCCAAGCTGGAAGGCGCTGCGGAGGGACGCTCGCAGGAGACGGAGCTGGTGCGCGCATGGCTTGCGGAGGATGCGGAGCGCTCACCCGGTTCGACAGGATAACTATGACCGGAGCGTGTCTAGTCCGCTCACCCTGAGCGCAGTCGAAGGGAATGAGCGGACTACAATCGTGAATCTGCCCCGCTCAAGTGGTTCGACAGGCTCACCATGAGCGGAGGCTTATCCTGTCCACTCATCCTGAGCATGTCGAAGGGAATGAGCGGACGACAATCGTGTACCTGGCCCGCTCATCTGGTTCGACAGGCTCACCATGAGCAGAGCAGGGAAGTGCGCAGGCAAGGGTCGCACTTGGACAGGCTCGGATCGAGTGGGTTATGCGTTGCCGTCTGCCGAAGGCCCCATCAACCGCCGAAGCTGGAAGAGGTACTGATTGGCGTATCCGGCCATGTCACCCCATCGCTCCCACGACCATTCACGCACAGCCTTGTAGTTTAGCTTAGCTCCATCCAGGTACCATTCCTCCACCGCGCGGCGAATCCAGCGGTCCACCGGGAACGCCTTGGGCTTGTCCAGCGACATGAGCAGCACGCAGTCGGCGACCTTCTCTCCAACGCCCGGCAGCGCGGTGAGCGCGTCCTTGGCGTCTTCGTAGCTGAGGTGGCGCAGTGAAGTCACGTCCAGTTCACCGCCTGCGGCCAGCTCTGCGGCTCTTGCAACATACTTGGCGCGGAAGCCGAGCCTTAGCTCTCGCAGCGTCTGCTCGCCCGCTTCCACAAGCCGCTGAGGCGATGGGAAGGTGTAGCCCACGTGGTCGTCGAGCCGCAGCGGGTCTCCCATTTCCTTAGCCATCGAGTTCATGTTGTCGGATATGCGCGGGATGCTGGAGTTGGCGGAGCAGATGAAGCCCACAAGGCACTCCCACGGGTCCTGCCTCAGGATGCGCATGCCTGTGTACGCCGCAATAGACCGCTTCAGGCGGTCGTCAGTGCCGATGCGTGCGTAGACAGCCTCCATGTCGTCGTCGATGCGCAGGTAGTCCCGCACAGCTGCGGCCGCGGCCTCCGGCTCCGACGCTGCGCGAACGTACAGCTCGTTGCCGTCCTGCATGAGAGCGACCAGCCGGCCGGATACAACCCCGTATCGCCAGTCGCCGTGCCTGTGCCAGCGAAACGCCTGCCCGCCCTCCAGCGAGTGCACGAGGTTGAAGTGGCGGGGCAGTGGAATTGTTAGCGAGACCTGGCTAGCCATCTTTCAATTGTCTGGGGCAGTTCCCGTAGTGTCAAGCTACTGGTGGTGCAATTGGGCAGCGATTCCTGGAACGCGCGGCCGTAGGGCCTCGACCAGACGCGGCTATCGAGCACGACTACCACGCCGCTGTCCTCTTCGCCCCGTATGAGACGCCCGAAGCCCTGCCGGAACCGCAGTACGGCCTGGGGCACGGCGTACTGGTTGAACGCGTCCTCGAACATCTCGGAGCGCGCGGCAAAGACCGGGTCGGTGGGCACGTTGAACGGCAGCCTCGCAACCACCAGCGCCTTGAGCGCGCCGCCGGAGATGTCCACACCCTCCCAGAAGCTGGCAGTTCCCAGCAGAACGGACTCCGGGTTCTGCAGGAAGGAGTCCATCAGGCTGCGCGGCGTTCCGTCGACGCCCTGCGCCAGCGTCCTTATGCCCGCGCCCTCCAGCTCGCTGCGAATCCCGGTGCGCGTGGCTTGCAGGGCTGCGTGGGACGTGAACAGCCCCAGTGTGCGTCCTCCTGCGGCCCGGCTCACGTCCACGATGGCCTGCTGAACGGCAGCCTGGTAGCCGCGCGTGCCGGGGAGCGGCATATCGTTTGGCAGGCACAGCAGCACGGCGCGCTGGTAATCGAATGGCGAGTCTACGAGCAGCTCCTCCGCGTCCTCAATGCCCAGCCTCTCCTTGACGTAGGCAAAGCTGCCTCTCGTTGCGAGCGTCGCGCTGGTGAGCACCACCGCGCTCTTCTGCGAGAATAGGCCGTCCGCAAGGATGCCGCCCACGTTGAGCGGCGCGGCCTGCAACGTAAGCTCGCCACTGCGTCCCTCCTGCGTCATCCAGTAGATCCTGTCGTCCTCCGGCGAGGCCACAAACTCCCTGAACTGGCGCCTGATGTCGGCGGCCAGGTTGAGGCATGCGGTGGCCTCGGCGAAGAGGGAGTCGTAGCCTGCCAGGTTGTCGCCGTCCTGCGTGTCGAGCGCGTGCAGCAGACGCTCCAGGTTCCGAGCCACCTGGGTCAGCGCATCGTCTGCACTCTCCCACACAACCTCCACGTCCGACCAGCCGGGTTGCGCCCGAGTGCTCCGGGTGACGCGAAGGAGCAGGTTGCGTGCGTCACCCTCGTCGTGGTGACCTGCCAGGAAGCCGATCAGGGCCGTCCAAAGCTCGGACACGCGCTGCCGTGCGACCGGCAGTAAGGTCTCGCCGTCCTCCACCAGCGGTTCCAGCACGCCTGCCATCGGCGTGGCGAGAAGCTGGCCCATCAGGAATCTTGCCTCGCCATACACGCCTCGGCTGCCCTCTAGGCGATCCGCCCAGGAATCGAAGTCATCTTGCGAGAGCTTTGCGCCGAACTGGCTGGTGGCCTCCTCCTCAAGGCGGTGCGCCTCATCCACGATGAGGTGGTCGTAGTGGGGGATGATCCCGCCCCCCTCCGCAAGGTCTCGCATCAGCAGAGCATGGTTCACCACGACCACGTGCGCGTTCTCCGCGCGCTCGCGTGCGGTGCGGAGGAAGCAGGCTTCACGCGTGCGCGGCGGGCAGTCGATTGCGTCCGCCGAGGACATGCGGCTCCACACCTGCAAATCCCTTGCCGGCAGCCCCATCTCGCCGCGGTCGCCGCTTGCGGTGTCCTGGAGCCACACCATGACCTTCGACGCTACGCGTGCCTCATCGGGCGACACGCCTTCTTCGCTCACCATCTGCCGCCAGCGCCGCAGGCACAGGTAGTTGTCGCGCCCCTTGAGCAGCGAGAACCGAACGCCCTCGAAATCGGGGGAGACCCTGCCAAGCGCGCTCGCCAGGGTGGGCAGGTCCTTGGCCATGAGCTGATCCTGGAGGTTGATGGTGTTTGAGGAGACGACCACGCGCTCGCCCCTTTCCAGTGCGAACAGCATGGCGGGGAGCAGGTAGGCAAGCGACTTGCCAACGCCTGTGCCACCCTCCACGACCAGGTGCGTCTCGTTCCTGAGTGCCTGAGCCACGGCAAGGGCCATCTGAGTCTGCTGCGGCCTTGGGCGATAGCTTGCCAGCACATCCGAGAGCGGCCCGCCCTCGCGGAAGAAGCCCTCTACGGCCTCGTCCGTCAGCAGCCGGCCGTCCACGGCAGGGTGATGGTCAGGGGAGCTCTCCAACCGCTTGGTTAGCGCCTCGCTGTCCAGTCCCAGCGGGCCGGCGACCGACACAACAGTCACTTGAGCGCGGTCACGGGCCTGCTCAAGCCGTTGCATCAGCGGCCCGAGACGGCCTCGGGCACGCGCGTTGAGCCTTGCCAGCTCTGAGAGCAAGCCGGGGTCCAGCTGCATGGCTTGCAAGGTCAGCGCATGAAAGACCTGCGCCGTGACCTCGGCGTCATCGAGGGCGCGGTGTGGGTTTGCGTGCGTGATTCCAAGCGTGGACGTCAGGTAGGCCAGGGAGTACTCTCGGAGCCGCGGCAGAAGGATCGCGGCAATTTCCCGCGTGTCGTATACGGGGCCGGTTGTCGTGATACCCTTCTTCGCCAGAAACCCAAGGTCGAAGTCCACGTTCTGACCTACGATGGGGCTGTCGCCGATGAAGGCCTTGAGTCCTGGCGCAACCTCCGAGAACTGCGGCGCCGAGTCCACGTCGCCCTGTGTCAGGCCGGTAAGCTCGGTGATGAAGCGAGGCACCGGCCGGTTGGGGTTAACCCTGGTGTGGAAGGTGTCCAGGATGCGGTCGTCTTGGAACCTGACGGCTCCCACCTCGATGATTTCGTCCGAGTCCTGCAGGAGCCCGGTGGTCTCCAAGTCGAGTGCGACGCACCGCTCGCCGGTGATGGTTGCCGGTTCAACGGTCATGTGAGGTCTCGTCACGGAGGGCAGCGGGTCTGGGTGAGCAATATGGCATGCCGAGATTCTATCTGTCTCAGGGCGGGAGGGTCAACAGAGCGAGGGCGCTATACCGACGAAACGTCCAGGCGGCCGGTTGTTACCGCCGCATAGGCGCGGTGGCCGGCGTCTCGCAGGCGGCGGGCAAGCTCCGCCGCCTCATCCGCAGAGGCCACAAACGTGAACATCGCCGGGCCACTGCCGGTCAGCCTTACCCACGGCGCGCCCGCCTCCAGCATGGCGCGACGTCCTTCGTCGATAGCGGGGTGCATATCGAATGCAGCGACCTCGAACACGTTGAACAGCGCGTCCGGGTCGGGGCGCTCTCCGCGCTCCAGGCCGGACCGCAGTCGCGCCGACCGCTCGCCGCCGGTGTAGCACTCAGGCGTGAGGCGCGAGTACATGTAGCGCGTCTTGTTGGGAATCTCGATTTGCGGGGCGAGCAGTACCAGGTGCGTGGTCGGAAGGGCGGGCAGGGGGGTGATAGCGTCGCCGCGGCCCTCCGCAATGGCCGTGCCTCCAGACAGAAAGAACGACACGTCGGAGCCGAGTGCAGCCGCCAGCGGTTGCAGGTCGGGAACGGCCTGCTTTAGGCCCCACAGCCGCCGTAGACCGGCGAGCGCGGCCGCGGCGTCGCTGCTGCCGCCGCCCAGCCCTGCGGCAACCGGAATCGACTTGCGGAGATACGCCTCCACGCCTCCATCGAAGCCGGAGTGTTCCCGCAGCATGTGCGCCGCTCTCAGAACCAGGTTGTTGGGCGTCTGTAGCGCGGGGTCGCTGCACGTCAGGCTGATCGCCTCCGACGCCTTGAGAGTCACCTCATCGCACAGGTCGATGGTCTGCATCACGGTGACTACCTCGTGATAGCCGTCCGCGCGCTTGCCCAGCGCCTCCAGTGTCAGGTTGATCTTGGCGCGGGCGCGTATGGTCAGCACAGGCCCCGGCTCCTGAAGGCGGCGTAGAGCCGGCCCCACTCAGGCAGGCCCAGCGCCTCCGCACGCAGCCTGTGGTCGACGCCCGCGTCTGCCATGATTGCCTCCACGTCGGCACCCGACAGGCCCAGCGAATGGCCGATGGAGTTTCGAAGCTGCTTGCGCGCGCCTCCAAAGCCGGCGTGCACCAGCCAGAAGAAGGCTGCCGTGTCGTCGAGCGTCAGCGCAGGCTCGTCGAGCACGTCCACCCGCACGATGGCGGACGTCACCTTGGGCGGCGGCCGGAAAGAGCCGGGACGGATGTATCCGACGATGCGCGGCGTCCCGTACAGCTGCGTAGCCACGGAGAGGGTGCGCATTCGGCCGGGATGTGCGGCCATCGACTGGCCCACCTCACGCTGGACAGTCACCACCATGCGCTGCGGAGGCCTGGAGCACTCCAGGAACTGCCGGACGATGGGCGCAGCTGCGTAGTAGGGAAGATTGGCGACCAGCTTGTACGGCTCGCCCAGGTCTGCCGGGTCCCACTCGCGGGCGTCCCCGTGGACGACCTCCAGGTTGGCGGGGTCTCCAATCTCGCTGCTGAGGCGAGCGGCGAGCCCGCCGTCCATCTCCACGGCGACCACCCTGGCAGCCCTCTCGCAGAGGAGTCGGGTGAGGAGGCCGGTGCCCGGTCCGACCTCGACGACGACGTCCGCAGGCTCCAGCTCGGCGGCCTCCACTATGCGCCTCAGCGCGCCGCGGTCGACCAGGAAGTGCTGGCCTAGCGACTTGCGCGCGACGACGGAGGGCTGCTCCGATTCGGAGGCGTTTGCTGAGAGTCGGGGGCTGTGCGCCTCGCGTTGCATGGCAGGAGACGGGCCGTGCACCCTCCTTCGATCCGGAATCCAGGGCGTGTCCCCGCGGGAGACTCAAGCCAGGATTCCCTGGAGCACCCAGAGGATTCCGCTTACCGCTGCTTCCTTCCGGACCTGACGGGGTTCACGGGCCTCCGCCGCCCAGGACCCAGCTCTCCGCATCCGCCCGTGAGGATAGAGGTCTTGGACACAGACCTGGGGAGGGAGTTCCACCCCGCTATAGCGGGTTGCGGGTTCAGGGCACCGCTAGCTCCCCGTGTAGCACGGCCTCAGGATAATCGTAGGGCAGAGGCGCAACGGTGTCAACTTGGCCCGGCCCGGCTACGGAACCTCGAAGCCGAATACCAACTCGTCGCCGTCTCGAGGTACGTAGGTGGCTATCTCCGACATGGCTATACCGTTCACGCGAAGGAACAGCTGCCCCGGCGTGCCGTTCGGGCATTCGTCGCCGTTGGTGTAGCTCTCGCCGGATGGAAGCTCGATTGTGTCGTTCGTGAGCCGCGAGCCGGTGCTGGCCAGATACCTTGCCAGGTTGGCGTTGCGTCCTGCTTCGCCCAGGCGCAGGGCATGGACGTGAAACAGGCCATCGCCGTGGGTGTGGACCTCGCCGGGGGAGGCCGGAAATGCCTCAACTGTCTCGCCGCAGATGGAGATGGTGTACCGGGAGTGCCAGTGGTCGCCGATGCCCGGGTAGCGGCCGCCGCTTCCGGTGTTTCCTGTGGTGATCATCAGGAAAACCAGTACCGCCACGAAGCCCAGAAGCACCCCGCCCAGCATGAGCCAGCTGCGCGGCGTGAGTTTGCGGGTACGCCGCTCGCTGCGGCGCCGTTCCATTCTGTCCCGGTTTCTGATTGCCATGACGAATCCCGAATATTGTAGCACAGCGGCAAAAGGTGCGCGAGTCGTGAGTTAGCCCTGTGGCGCGCCATCATGTATAATCATGGCGGCCGGAGGCAAGGCCTCCCATTGACTACACCCACGGAGAGAGTCCTATGCAGACTGGGCAGCTGGAACACGAGCTAAAGCAGACATTGGAGGGCGAGGTACGCTTTGACCAGTACTCCCGTGCGATGTACAGCACGGACGCCAGCATCTACCAGATTGAGCCGATTGGCGTGGTGATTCCCCGCAGCCGCGAGGACGTGATAGCGGCGGTGGAGCTGGCAAGCAAGTATGGCGTACCGGTGCTGCCCAGGGGCGGCGGAACAAGCCTGGCGGGCCAGACTGTCGGACATGCAATCATCCTGGACATGTCGAAGTACATGAACCGTGTGCTGGAGGTGAACACTGAGGAGCGATGGGCGCGTGTTCAGCCCGGCATCGTGCTGGAGCGCCTCAACCACGAGATTCGGAACACAGGGCTGTTCTTCACGCCAGACCCGGCCACGTCCAACCGCTCCAACGTGGGCGGCGCGATTGGCAACAACTCGTGCGGGTCGCACTCCATCGTGTACGGAAAGACCATAGACCACATCATCGAGGTGGATACCGTCCTGTCCAACGGCGAGACCGCGAGGTTGGGGCCGCTCACGCCATCGCAGCTGGAAACTCGGCTGCACGGCGAGGGCCTGGAGGGCGAGATCTACCGCCGCGTGCGGGACATCGCCCGCGCAAACGCCCCTGAGGTCGACCGGCGCTTTCCGAAAGTCATGCGTCGCGTGGGGGGCTACAACCTGGACGAGATCATGGACGACGACGGCTTCAACATGGCCAAGATGATCGTCGGTTCGGAGGGCACGCTGGCCACCATAACGGAGGTCAAGGTCAACCTGGAGCCGCGCCCGGCGGCCACCGCGCTCATGGCAGTCCACTTCAGCGGACTGATTGAGGCCATGGAGGCCACGGTAGCCACCCTGGAGTTTCGGCCGGCCGCCGTCGAGCTGGTGGGCCGCGTGATCATTCAGCAGATCAACGCTTCGCTGGGCTATCGACGCCGCAGCGGCTTCATCGAGGGCGATCCGCACTCAATCCTGCTGGTCGAGACCGCAGGCGACACCGAAGCAGAAGTTGGCGCCAGGCTGGAGGAGATCGAGCGGAGCCTGCGCCGCAGCGGCAGGGGATACGCATTCATCAAGATGTTCGACAGGGCGGAGCAGGCCAACGTGTGGGAGGTCCGCAAGGCAGGCATAGGCCTGATGATGGGCGTCAAGAGCGCGGCCAAACCCATCCCGTTCATCGAGGACTGCGCGGTTGACACGGACAGGCTGCCGGAGTACATCCAACGCGTTGACGACCTGATTCGCGAGAACGGCACGGAGGCCGCCTATTACGGCCACGCGAGCGTGGGGTGCATTCACGTGCGGCCGTTCATCGACCTCAAGGAGGAGGAGGACGTGGAGCGGATGTACCGCATCTCCCGCGGCGCCTGCGACCTGGTGACGGAGATGGGCGGCGCCATGAGCGGCGAGCACGGCGACGGCCTGGTGCGCAGCATGTGGAACGAGCGAGTGTTCGGCACCACGCTCTACAACGCATTCCGCGAGGTCAAGCACGCCTTCGACCCCAAGGGCATCATGAACCCCGGCAAGATCGTGGACGCGCCGTCAATGGTCGAGAACCTCCGATACGGCGGGAGTTATCAGAAATTGACGCCGATAACCAAGCTGGACTTCTCAAGCGATGGCGGGATTCACCAGGCGGTGGAGATGTGCAGCGGCCTTGGCGCGTGCAGGCACACGCTGGGAGGCACCATGTGCCCGTCCTACATGGCGACAAGGGAAGAGGAGCACTCCACCCGCGGTCGCGCCAACGCCCTGCGCGCCGTGCTCTCCGGCATGCTGCCGCCGGAGGAGTTCACGAGTCACAGGATGCAGCAGGTCATGGACCTCTGCCTGGAGTGCAAGGCGTGCAAGTCGGAGTGCCCGTCGCAGGTGGACATGGCAAAGCTCAAGTACGAGTTCCTGGACGCCTATCACACCAAGCACGGCTATCCAATGAGGTCGAAGCTGTTCGCCAACATCGGCTCGCTGAGCAAGCTTGGCAGCGCATTCGCACCGCTATCGAACTGGGGCGCGAGCTTCCCGCTCACGCGCTGGGTGATGGACCGCTTCATGGACGTGGACCGGCGGAGGCCCCTGCCGGAGTTCGTCAGCCGCACGTTCCCGCGTCAGTTCAGGGGTCGCAGCGCCGCCTTCGACAGGCCAGTACAGGGCCACGTGGTGCTCTTCAACGACACATTCATGAACTACAACTACCCCGGCATCGGAATGGCTGCCACGCGGCTGCTGGAGCGGGCGGGATTCTCGGTGTCGCTTGTGGAGCGCAAGTGCTGCGGCCGCCCCATGATCTCCAAGGGCATGCTGGACGCCGCCAAGGCAAACGCACAGTACAACGTCGACCTGCTGTACCCCTACGTGGAGCAGGGCGCATACGTGGTGGGCTGCGAGCCAAGCTGCCTGCTGACCCTCCGCGACGAGTACCCGGACCTCCTGCGCTCGCCGGAAGCCGACCGCGTGGCGGAGAAGTCGATGCTGCTGGAGGAGTTCCTCCACATGCTGCTGCGAGAGGACAGGCTAAACCTGCGGTTCAGAGAGTCGCCGGGCCGCGCGCTGTACCACACCCACTGTCACTCCCGGTCTCTCGTGGGCACGGAGCCCGGGATGGCGGTGCTGAGTCTGATTCCCGGGCTGGACGTGCAAGAGAGCGATGCCGGTTGCTGCGGCATGGCGGGCGCGTTCGGCTATGAGAAGGAGCACTACGACGTGTCGATGACCATCGGAGGGCAGCGGCTGTTCCCCGCAGTGTCCGCCCTGGGCGAGGGCGGCCAGGTGGTGGTGACGGGCATGTCCTGCCGTCAGCAGATACAGCACGGCACGAACCGAGCGCCCAGGCATCTGGCTGAGGTTCTGGCGGAGGCGCTGGATTGAGCGAGTTCGAGTTCCCGTCCACCAACCTGCAGTACGTGCTGTTCTGCAGCGACTTCGTGGAGCACCAGGGGCAGGTGTCGGTGTTCGGATTGCTGGATGGCGCGGACGTGCGCGGCACACTCCCGCGAGGAACACCGATGCCGGCCAAGGTATTCCCGCTGAAGGTCGTGTTGGGCATCAACGCGCCGGTGGGCAAGCACCGCGTCAAGCTGGGCATAACGCGCCCCTCCGGCGGCATCATGACCACCGTGGACCTGGAGGAGTTTGCGATGCAGCCGGAGGAGACCGTGCACCGGTGCATCGCAAGCCTGGACATGGAAGTGTCTGAGGATGGGCTGTACACCTTCAGGGTGTACCTGGACAACGAGCAGATCGGATGGGCCGTCCTGCCGATGAGCTTCACCGTCGAATTCCTCGACTGAGCCAAGCCCGGCCTGCGAACCGTCCAGCCAGTGAAACCGACACTTTGCGCTTCCCTCCCTGGCGCGCGTCCCCGCTCTTTCGCCCTCACTGAGCCGACGCCGCGCCGGCCGCCGGAAAACTCCGCGCAGAGTTCGGAAATTCAGGCGTCAAATATCCTTGACACGCTACGCTTCCGACAGAATATCATCGGTTGGAGTTGAATGCTTCCGCGGCGGCATAGCCTCTCCGGGCCTTCCCCGCGACGTACACAACCCAGACCACTCACAGGTCTGCGGCGCGTCTTGGCGACCTCCGGGTTGCCAACTGATCAGGTCACTTCCCAGGGGTCGGTTTACTCAATTATTGTCCTGCAGGAGGTGGTTCAGTGGGCGCCAAGGCTCCGTCAATCCATCTGCTAAGCGACGGAACCCTCAAGTATGACGGAGGTTCCATATTCGGTCAGGTCCCCAAGGTGGACTGGGAGCAGCACATGAAGCCCGACCGGTGGAACCGCATTAGCCTGGGGCTCAACTGCCTATTGATCCGCACGGACGACGGCAACGTGCTGGTCGACACCGGAGCAGGCACCAAGGACACCGGCAGGCAGCGCGAGGCGTTCGGCCTCTCCTCCA
Organism: Dehalococcoidia bacterium; assembly: GCA_034423135.1. Lineage (GTDB taxonomy): Bacteria > Chloroflexota > Dehalococcoidia > Lucifugimonadales > UBA2985 > JAPPHY01. The sequence continues at coordinate 158,670 of DAOUJC010000008.1, forward strand.
GCAAACTGCTGAGAAGCCTGAAGGAAGTCGGCCTCTCCGCCAAGGACATCGACAAGGTTATCCTGACTCACCTCCACTTCGACCACTCTGGCGGGTGCACCAAGGTGGAGCGCTCCGGACGGGTGGTGCCGGCGTTTCCCAGGGCATCCTACATAGTGCAGAAGGCCTGCTGGGAGTACGCCAGGGAGCCGGGCGAACGCGGCAGGGAGTCCCACCACTCGGAGGACTACGCCTGCCTGAAGGACTCCGGGCAGCTATCGCTGGTGGACGGCGACTGCGAGATACTCCCGAACGTTTGGGTGAAGTCCACAGGGGGCCATTGCAGCGGCCACCAGGTGGTTCACGTGAACTCCGGCGGCGAGAAGGTGGTGTTCCTGGGCGACCTGATACCCACTACTCACCATCTGAATCTGCCGTGTGTTTCCGCGCTCGACCAGTTCCCGGAGGACACGGTGGAGATCAAGCGGGAGCTCATAGCCAAGGCCGTTAAGGACGGTTGGCTCGTGATTTTCGCTCACGGCAACGGGGACAGGGCGGGCTACGTGGAGGAGCGTGACGGCGTCGTGAGCCTCCGGCCCATCAACCTCTAGCGCTCCGGTTCCGGCCTGAGCGGCGGCATCCCAGCGAACGGGCCAGCAGCCTCTGGACGCGCCCGCTGGAAGCTCAACTTATCCGAGGCCGGAACAAGTCCGTGCGCCCCGGCGCCGGCCTCAGGCGGAACGTGGAGCGAGCACAACCCCTCTCATGGTATGATTAACGCAGTGCGCGCGCCTGACGTTCAACGGCTGCCAGGCGCGCAGTCCCAACCAAGGGAGGTCTTGGCATGGAGCAGAGCGAAATCACGGTGTACGGCGCAAACTGGTGCGGTGACTGCAGACGCGCAAAGAAGTTCATGGATGACAATGGCGTTGCGTATGATTGGGTTGACATTGAGAACGATCCGGCGGCCGTTGATCTGGTGCTCAAGCTGAACGGAGGCAAGCGCGTCATCCCCACCATAGTGTTCGAGGACGGCTCCATTCTGATCGAGCCTACCAACTCGGAGCTGGCCAGCAAGCTGGGTGTCGGGAAGTAGAGGCGCGGTGGGCCCGGCGACAGCCCCAATGCCTGCCGCAGACCTGGAGGAACGGCTTGATCTTTCGTTCCTCGATGGCCGGCTGCTGGCGGAGGCGCTCACACACTCCTCAGCCGTCAACGAAGACCCGCAGGCGAACCCTGTGTCCAACCAGCGCCTGGAGTTTCTGGGCGACGCCCTGATCGGCCTTGTGGCGGCAAGGGAGCTGTACAGGTTGGCGCCCGATGCGCACGAGGGCTCGCTCACCGAGCTTCGGGCCGCGGTGGTGCGCCGCGAAACGCTGGCACGCGTGGCCAGAGGCATTTCGCTCGGCGACTACCTGCGGATGGGCCAGGGCGAGGACGCCAGCGGCGGGCGCGAGCGGGACTCTAACCTCGCCGCTGCACTGGAGGCCCTTGTGGGAGCGGTACTCCTGGATCTGGGCGCGGAGGAGGCCTGCAACGTGGCGCTACGGCTGATGCGGCCTGAGGTTGAGCGGGTGGCCAGGGAGGGCGCTGAGCGAGACCCCAAGTCACGGCTGCAGGAGGCTGCGCAGGGCTTGGGAATGGGTTCTCCGACGTATCGGACTGTCTCACAAACTGAACCCGAACAGGGCAGGACCTTTCACATCGAGGTGCTCGTGGCGGGCCGTGTGATGGGGGCAGGTTCAGGCAGACGCAAGTTGGACGGCGAACGGGCCGCGGCACTGGAAGCGTTGGCGCTTCTGGCTGAGACCGACAGGCTGGGCACATAGGGAGGGGCAATGCTTGGACAGGTGCACGACCACATCGTCAGGGAGCTTGGCGAGAGCAGCCGCACGGACACCATCTTCGTGCTCACCGCCATCGTGTTCAACCTTCTTGCACTGGCGGTAAGCTCAGGAATGGCCGCCGCTGCCGTGGAGGAGCGTGCCGGCCGCGCCGCGGAGGTCCAGATAGCCGCCTCAACTTATGACATACTGCTTGCCGTGTTCATCGGCATGACCATGCTGATCAACGCCGTGGCCGTGGCTGCGCTTGTATTGGGCAGGCGCAACCGGAGGACGCTGCTGGACGGGCTGGTTGCCATGTACCGCGACAACGAGGTGGACAGGTACTACGATCCTTCCCTCGTGTCCAACTATGGAGTGCGCTACCTGCTTTTCGGCGCGGTAATAGTAGCTCTGGCGCTCACGGCCACCGCGGTCCCGCTGATTATTCGAATAACAGGCTGAACGTGTGCCGGCGAGCATTATCGACCCTCGCGTTGCCACGGCATGGGGGCCGTGCTAAGATTCCACCATGTTCAGCAGGCTGCTTGGCAGACGCGAGAAGGTACAGCAGGGACTGAGGAAGAGCCGCGAGTCCTGGTACTCCCGCGTCGCGCAGATGGTTCAGCGCTCCCGCCTGGATGAGGAGGCGTGGGAGGAGCTAGAGGAGATGCTCATCTCGGCGGACGTGGGCGTGGCCGCCGCAACTCAGCTAATCGAAAGCACCCGCTCGAAGGCGTCTGCCAGGGGAGCGCGCGACGTCGAGGACGTCATGGAGATACTCAAGGGCGAGATTGTGGAAGCACTTTCTCAGCCGGGAGCCGGCGCACCCGCCGAGACTGCCGCGGGGGAGGGCAGGCCGCACGTGGTACTTACGGTCGGAGTGAACGGAGTCGGGAAGACCACCAGCATCGCCAAGCTCGCCCACTACTACGGCGAGCAGGGCTACCGAACCATCCTGTCGGCCTCGGACACATTCCGGGCCGGCGCCATCGACCAGCTGCGGACTTGGGGCGACCGGCTTGGCGTGGACGTGATTGCGCACGGGCCGGGCGGCGACCCGGCCGCCATCGCCTACGATGCGCTGGAGGCCGCTAGAGCGCGACAGGCGGACATTGTGCTGGTGGACACTGCAGGCAGGCTGCACACGCAGCTGAACCTGATGGAGGAGATGAAGAAAATCGCGCGAGTGCTTTCGCGCCTCGACCCGGAGGCCCCGCACGAGACCCTGCTGGTGCTGGACGCCACCACCGGGCAGAACGGCTTGGCGCAGGCCCGGTCGTTCACGGAGGCCGTGGGGTGCACGGGAGTGGTGCTGGCCAAGCTGGATGGCACGGCGAGAGGCGGCGTGGTCATTGCCATTGTGCGGGAGCTGGGACTTCCGGTGCGCTACATTGGAACCGGCGAGGGTGTAGATGACATTGCCCCCTTCGACGCGAGGGAGTTCGTTGAGGAGCTGTTTTCGCCCGCCTCTGGCTAGCGGGCGACGCCCCAAGTTCCTGGTGTCGTGAACGCAGGCAGTAAGTCCCCCTACGCCACGGACGCATCCAAGCGCGAGAGCAGCGGGGGACTGCGCCGTTGAGCGTCCTACTCTGGCTCCTGGTCGTTCAGTTGGTCGGGCTGGCCGCTTTCCCCATCGCCTTTGCGCTCATGCCGTCGCTGCGCGACCGCGGCTACTCGGTCGCCAAGCCGCTCGGCCTGGCGCTGCTGTCGTGGCCGCTGTGGCTCCTCGGCTCGTTCAACCTGGCGCCGACGAACACGCTCACGCTGTGGGGAGCTCTTGCGGTCATGGCCCTCGTTGCAGGCCGGATCGCATACGTGCATCGCGAAGAGCTCGCGGCACTGCTGCGACGGGAGGGCCATGCCATCCTGATGGCGGAGGGCGTGTTCCTCCTGACGTTCCTGGCCTGGGTGATCTATCGCGCCTACGACCCCGCCATCGGCAGCACGGAGCAGCCGATGGACTTCGCGTTCCTCAACGCCGCCGTGCTTGCGGACTTCTTCCCGCCGGAAGACCCGTGGCTGCGCGGCGGCGACCTGCCGTACTACTACTTCGGCTTTCTGATGATGGGCAACCTGACGGAGATGACGCTGATCCCCACCCGCGTCTCGTACAACCTGGCGCTGGCGCTGATTCCGGCGATGGCGGCGTCAGCGGCGTTCGGGCTGGTCTACAACCTGATTCGCGCACACGGCTCAAACGCGTGGCAGGCGGTGCGATTCGGGCTGATCGCGCCGGTGCTGCTGCTGGTGGTGAGCAACCTGGTTGGCCTGCTGGAGTTCGTGCGTATACGCGGGTTCGGTTCGCCCGGTTTCTGGAGCTGGATAGGCATCAAAGACCTGGGCCCAGTGGAAGCGTTTTCGTGGCGCCCGATGGACTACCTCTGGTGGTGGCGGAGCACCCGCGTCATTGACACTCTCAACGAGGACGGGGGCAGCCTGGACTACACGATCACGGAGTTCCCGTTCTTCAGCTTTCTGCTGGGCGACCTGCATCCCCACGCCATGTCGATTCCATTCGTGCTGCTGTTCGTGAGCTTCTGCCTGGCCGTGTATCTGTCCCCGGCGCGTGCCGCTGCACGGGCACTGCGAGAGAGAATGTGGACTGTCCTCGCGGCGGCGGTAATGCTGGGAGCGCTCGCGTTCGTAAACGTCTGGGACATCGCCACGTTCGGCGCGCTGTGGGCCGTCGTGATCGTGTTCCGGTCCGTCCGCGAGACCCAGGGCGACTGGGCGCGCGCTCTGAGCCTCGCGTGGCCGCCAATCGCCGTGACATTGCTGCTCGCAGTAGTCCTGTACGCGCCCTACTACGTTAGTTTGGACAGTCAGGCTTCGGGAATCCTACCGGTGGGGGAGGTGGGCACCCGTCCGATTCACTTCCTGATAGTGTGGGGGCTGTTCCTGTCCATACTTGCGCCGTTCATGCTCCGGCAGGCGTACAACGCGCTCCCGTCGCGACGGTCAAGCCCGGCAGGCGTCGCAGTCGACGAGACGGAGGCCGCCGCGACTCTGGAGACACCCGCGGGCAGCTCGCCCCAACCCGCGTTCGCGGAGGTGTTCTGGCCGCGCGCCGCGGTCGCGCTTGCGGCCGTCATGCTGCCGTTCTTCATCTGGGCGGCGTGGCACCTTGGGTGGAACACGGTGGCCGGATCGTCCAACCCATTCGCTGTGGTCGGCGAGCGGCTGGTGAGTGTGCTGCCGCTTGCCACACTGCTGGCCGCGGCCATCTACGCCCTCATACGTGTCGGAGAGAGAGGCGATCAGCCCGCAATCGCGTTCGTGCTGGCAATGGTCTCGGTGGGACTGCTGCTGATTCTGGGGCCGGAGTTTCTGCGCCTGGATGACCTGTTCCACAACAGGATGAACACCATATTCAAGCTGTACTACCAGGCATGGATTCTCCTTGCGACGGCCTCCGCCTTTGGCCTATACTGCCTCAGTTCAATCGGGCTGCCGGGCCGCGGGACGCTCCGTGCGGCGATGGCGGGCTGGTGGGTCGTGATTGGCCTGCTGTTGGCGGGCAGCCTGTACTATCCGGTGGAGGCCGCCCTGACCAAGAGCGGGCAGTTTCAGGGCGAAACTACCCTGGACGGCCTGGCGTACGTGGCGCGGAGCAGCCCGGGGGAGTATGCGGCCATTCTATGGCTGCAGGACAACGCACAGGAGGGCGACGGCTTGTTGGAGGCCGTAGGCGGCAGCTACACAGCATACGGCAGGATATCGAGCAGCACCGGGTTGCCGGCTGTGCTGGGATGGCCTGGGCACGAGCACCAGTGGCGTGGCTCGACTCTGCCGTTCGAGGGCAGGGAAGAGGACGTACGGACTCTCTATGGGACGCGGGACGCGTCCGAGGCCGCAGACCTTCTGGAAGAGTACCGAATCAAATATGTAGTGGTGGGGCCGCGTGAGAGGGACTCGTACGGGACGATGGGCCTGTCCAAGTTCTCGGCGCTGGGAGACGCGGTATTCTCGCAGGACGACGTGACCATATACGAGATACCAGAGTGACCATTCGATGACGAGCGACACAGCGTACACAGTAGAGCCGCAGGAGCGGCCGGCGCAGAGCGCCGCCGCCGGCGGCATGCCATTTGAGCGATGGGAGCTGGTTGCCTTCGGAGTCATCTTCCTCGTCGCTCTGTCGATGAGGCTGTGGGATCTGGGTTCCAGGGCCTTCGGCTACGACGAGAGCCTCCATGCCTACTACAGCTTCCGCCTGGCGCAGGGCTTCGAGTATCTCCACAACCCGCTTACGCACGGCCCGTTCCAGTACCACATCATGGCGGCCTTCTACTTCCTGCTGGGCGACAGCGACTACGTGTCCCGCTTGTCGCACGCGCTGTTCGGCGCGGCGCTTGTGCTGCTTCCGCTGTTTCTGAGGCAGCGGCTGGGCAGAGCTGGGGCGCTCTCCACTTCGCTCATGCTGGCGTTCTCGCCGATGATGCTGTTCTACAGCCGGTACGCCCGCAACGACATATACATGGCGGTGTGGACGCTTGCCCTTGTGGTGCTCCTATGGCGCTACGTTGACGAGGGCAAGCCACGGTACCTCTACCTTAGCGCGGCGGTGCTCGCGCTGTCGTTTGCCACCAAGGAGACCACCTTCATCTTTGTCGCCATCCTCGGCAGCTACCTGCTCATCGTAGCGGCGACGGACTGGATACCCTGGCTGCTCCGGCAGAGAACGCCAACCCGGTTTGCGGACGCGTCGGCGGGCGGCGAGTATCGATACATACCCGGCGTGGGCTACGGCTACGGCCCAGACCCGGAGCCGACCCGCCTATCGGGCTTCTCGAGGTGGGGAGCGTACCTGGTGCTGCTGGCAACACTGACGGCGCCGCACGTGTCGTCCGCGGTGAGCATCTTCCAGGACCGGCTCGCGGGAGCAGGGATCATACTGGCAAGCTCCGACGGCCTGGTGGGCGCGCCGTCCGGCGACACACTGTTCACGATTCAGGACGTGGACATCACCAAGGGGATCGTGGTAGCGCTCATCGTGCTGGTCCTCATCCTGTGGTTCTCCACCATGGTCGGCATCACGTGGAACCGCCGGCTCTGGCTGCGCTGCGCGGTGGTGTTCTACAGCATCTGGCTGCTGCTGTTCACCACCTTCCTAACCAACATGCTGGGTCTGGGCAGCGGGTTCTGGCAGTCGCTGGGCTACTGGCTGGCGCAGCACGACGTGAACCGCGGAGACCAGCCCTGGTACTACTACTTCGTCATCACGCCGCTGTACGAAACGCTGCCGGTGCTGCTCTCCGTGGCCGCCGTCATCTACTACGCGTTCAGAGGCGACAGCTTCACGCGGTTCCTTGCGTACTGGACGGTGCTGACGTTCGCGCTCTACTCCGTCGCCGGCGAGAAGATGCCGTGGCTGGTCGTGAACATCGCTCTGCCGATGATTGTGATTTCCGGCAAGCTCATCGGGGACATGGTGGCGGCTACTTCGTGGGCGAGAATCCGGCAGGCAAGGGGCGTATATCTCTTTCCCTTAGCTGCGCTTCTCGTGTACCTCGTCGCCAGGCTGCTCCTGTTCGACATCCAGCGCGGCAACGTGCTGAACTTCCTGGAGTTCGTGACGCTTCTGGGCTTCGCGCTTGTGCTGGTTGGCCTGGGCGTCCACCTGTTGCTGCGGTCCGGCGCGGCGAATGGGCTGCGCCTGACGGCGCTGTCGCTCGCGCTCCTGTTGGGCGTGCTCTCGGCGAGGGCCGGCTGGCAGGCCACTTACGTACACGGGGATCAGCCAATCGAGATGATCGTCTACGCGCAGGACTCAGGCGACGTGCCCAGGATTATCGACCGCGTGCGGGAGATCGCCGAGTCGTCGGAACTGGGCTACGACATGCCGCTTACGGTCGACAAGGATGCCTACTGGGGCATGCTCTGGTACATTCGCGACTTTAACAACGCGGAGTATGCGGACCTGGACAACCTGACTGAGGCGCCCAAGGGCGAGGTGGTGCTGATCAGCAACAACAACCGGTCCAAGATGACGGCATACCTTGACCGGTACGCGCCCGCAGAGGACTTCACGTACCTCTGGTGGCCGGCCGAAGGGTACAAGCCGTGCGGCGAGGCGGGCACGGAGCCATGCTTCCGCCTAACCGACCTGTTCAGCAACCTGATCAGCAAGGAGAAGTGGCGGGAGGGCCTGGACTACTACATCTACCGCAAGACTGACCTGGAGTTTCTGACTCACGATGCTGTCGCATACTTCCCCAAGGAGGATGCGGAAGAGTAGCAGGCCGCAGGTGCCTGTGCTGCTTGTGTAGGCTTGCCACTCGCAGCTATACTTGAACCTGCGAGAGCCGACCGGCGATACAATCTGATGGAATCCCTCATTGCATAGGTCTCTGCGTTTCTGGCTGGCCATAGGAGCGAGCCTGCTCTTTCTGGGCCTCTTCTTTGCGCGGATCGACCCGGGCGAGACGTGGGGGAAGCTGGAGGAGGCAAACTATCTCCTGGTACTCCCTGCGATTGCCGTCTACTTTGCGGCCGTCTACTTCCGCACGCTGCGATGGCAGTACCTGCTGTCGCCGATGAAGCGACTGGCCGTGGCGCGCCTCTATCCCGTGGTCGTGGTCGGCTACATGGCAAACAACCTGCTGCCCGTTCGACTTGGTGAGGTTGTGCGCGCCTATTACCTGGGCGAGCGCGAGAAGGTGAGCAAGGTCTCGTCGCTGGCAACCATAGCAGTTGAGCGCGTATTCGACGGCCTGACGCTGCTGTTTCTCGCCGCCGTGGTGTCGCTCTTCCTGCCGCTGGTCGGGCTGCTGCAGGGACTCGCCGACAGGGCGGGAGTGCCCTGGGTGCTCCTGGCGCTCGCAATGTCGATGCCGTTCGTGCTTGTGGCTGCCTTCATGGTGCTTGCGTCATACTCGCCAAGGTGGTTCGAGGTACTGCTGGAGCGTCTCATTGCCGTGCTGCCCGCGCCGATACGACCGAAGGTATCCGGGCTGGTTGGCATGTTCATCAGCGGCTTGGCCGTGCTGCAACACCCGCGACGTCTGCTCGCGGTGTTCCTGCTGTCGCTGCCGGTATGGCTGGCGGAGGCGTTCATGTACTACGTCCTGGCCTTCTCACTTGACTTGCACAACGTGTTCGAAGTGACGGAGCTGGCGGGGGTCATCCTGCTGGTCACGGCGGTGTCGAACTTGGCCATTTCTGTGCCCACGGCTGGCGGCGGCATAGGAGCGTTCGAGGTTGCGGCCGCGGCAACGCTCAGCCTGCTGGGCGCAGACGAGAGCACGGCCGGGGCCTACGCCATACTCGTCCACGCGGCGCTTTTGGTGCCGGTGACGCTGTTGGGCCTGCTGTATCTATGGACAGACCGGACGTCGCTGGGGCGGCTCACGCGTGAGAGCACCGCAGATCGCGATGCGACGCCATACGGCTCGGGGGGCATGCCCCTGCGAGCGGAGGAGAAGCCATGAAAGTCGGAATCATCGGCGCGGGAGCCGCGGGCATGGCTGCTGCGTACACGCTGGGCAAGGCGGGCCATCAGGCCGTCGTCTACGAGGGCGCGCCATTCCTGGGCGGTCAAGCATCCACGTTCGACGTGGGAGGCGGCCGGCTGGAGCGCGGCTATCACCACCTGTTCACGAGCGACACCGACATCGTGGACCTGATTCACGAGCTTGGCCTGGGGCCGAAGCTGGCCTGGATCGAGTCCAAGGTCGGCTTCTTCTACGGCGGCCGCATATACGACTTCGTGACGCCGATGGACCTGCTGAAGTTCAAGCCGCTGAGCCTCATCGACCGTTTCAGGCTCGGCCTTGTCACGCTGTACCTTCGCCGGTACAAGGACTGGCGCAAGCTGGAGCCTCACGCAGCCTCCGACTGGATACGCCGCCGCGCCGGCAGGGGCGTCTACGACGTCGTGTGGGGGCCGCTGCTGCGCGGCAAGTTCGGAGCGCACTACGACAAGGTGGCGATGCCCTGGTTCTGGGGCAAGATACAGACCCGGTTCGCCTCCCGCGGCAAGGGAGTGAAGGGGATGCAGAAGGAGCGGCTGGGCTATCCACTCGGCAGCTTCGCTGAGATATTTGAGGTGCTGGACGCGCGCATCAGGGAGCTAGGCGGCGAGGTGCACATCTCGACGCCCGTGCGCTCGATTCGCGTTCGCGACGGCAGGGCCGACGGCCTGGAGGTGCAGACGGGCGCTGATGGCACGGAGATCCTCGACTTCGACGCAATCCTGTCCACCACGCCGTCCTACGTGTTCCCGCGTCTGGTGGAGGGACTGCCTCAGGACTACCTGGACAGGCTGCATCGCGTGGAGTACCTGGCCGCCGTGCTGGTCATCCTGGTGCTCAAGGAGCCGTTCTCGCACACATACTGGCTGAACATCGCAGACCGGTCGATTCCGTTCGTGGGACTGATCGAGCAGACCAACTTCGTCGACCCGTCGCTATACGGCGGCAAGCATATCCTGTACATCTCCAACTACCTTGGCGACGACAGCCCCTTGTTCAATATGCCGCAGGATGAGCTGCTGGAGGAGTACCTGCCCCACCTGAAGAAGATCAACCCGCAGTTCGACCGTTCCTGGATCGAGGAGTGGCACTATCACAAGGTGGCGGCAGCCCAACCCATCATCGGCGTCAACTACTCGCAGCAGCTTCCGGACCACCGCACGCCAATATCCGGGCTGTACCTGGCCAACACCACGCAGGTCTACCCTGAAGACCGCGGCACCAACTACAGCGTGCGCATGGGCAAGCGCGTGGCGGCGATGATGATGGAGGACATGGCGTAGCGTGAACCTGCTCTACGACCGGGAGATGCGCGTCTACTGGACGCTCTGCGGCTCCGACGGCAACAACGCCTACCTGATCGTGTGCCCGGAGACGGCGGAGAGCATCATCGTGGACGCGCCGCTGAACCCGGAGGCGATCATCGCACAGGCGCAGGGCACGCACGTTCGCGCGGTACTCATCACGCACCGGCACAGAGACCATACCGAGGGGCTTGGCCCGATCGTCGAGGCCACCGGCGCGCCCGTAGTCGCACACGCAGACGACGCAGACGGTTTGCCATCGCCGCCGGACATCCTGGTCGCGGACGGCGACACCCTCCACGCAGGAACGCTGGAGGTCAAGGCAATCCACGTGCCTGGACACACACCCGGCTCGACGTGCTTTCTCGCCGGAAACCACCTGTTCACCGGCGACTCGCTATACGCCGGCGGGCCGGGAGAGACCCGCGGCCCTGAGGCGACGCTGCAGATTCTGGAGGGCATCACGCGCAAGCTGCTGGTGTTGCCGGAGGACACTTTCGTGCTGCCGGGCCACGGCCAGGGAGCGAATATCGCCGCTGCGCGAAGGCTGTACAGGCACTGGGTCGAGCAGTACCCCGACCTGCTGCCGCCCCTGCAGGACGCCCCGGAGAACGACTGACCGCCGGCCGCCATGCTAGGGCGCAGGTCAGAGCGTCAACGAGAAGCAAGCGGGGCCGACCCCTTCGCGGGCATGACATTTCGCGGCGTGGACTCGGAGACGTGGGACGACCTGGTACGGCTGTTCATGGCGCCGGGAGGCCCCAAGTATTGCTGGTGCATGGTGTGGCGCACGATGCCTCCGAGCGAGAGCCGCAGCGATAACGATGCCAAGCGCGCAGGCCTGGAGAGTCGGGTGCGAGACGGGGTGCCCATAGGCATTCTGGGCTACGTGGACGGCGAGCCGGTAGCGTGGTGCTCCGTTGCGCCGCGTGACACTTACCGCCGCGGCCTTGCCGGCAAGACGGCCGCGGCGTGGGACAGCGATGGCGTGTGGTCGATATCCTGCTTCTATGTGCCGCGACGCCTGAGAGGGCAGGGCGCAACCCGCCGCCTCATCGCTGCAGCGGTGGAGTACGCGCAAGAGAACGGCGCTAGCGTCGTGGAGGCGTATCCAGTGGAACCCGGCTCGCCGAGCTACCGGTTCATGGGCACTGTGCCGTCGTTCCGCAAGGCTGGTTTCCGCGAGATTGGCAGCGTGGGCACGCGTCGCAGAGCGATGCGGCTGGAGCTCAGCGACACCTAGCGTCTGCTGGAGGCTCGCGCCCGCTCGTAGACCTCGATGAACCCCTCAACCGAGGTGCGGGCCACCGCCTGGCCAATCAGGTCCAGCGGCAGGTCCTCCGGCTTCTTGAACCGCACGCAGGACTTGCCCATGTTGAGCTTCTTGCCGCTGGCGCGGTACTCCTCCTCGAACCACTGCGCCGTCTCCGGGTCGCCGTAGACGTTCATCAGGTAGATGGACATGTAGTTCTTCTGCGATGCCAGCGCCACGTTCTGCAGTGCCTGCTTGTTGTAGGTGTCCGGGTAGCGCTCCAGAGGAATCACGTAGCCGATCATGCCGAACTGCATGATCTCCTCGAAGCCGGGCGGCAGGTTGTCGAGGATCAGCTTGCGCATCGTCTCCATCGCCTCGCGCCTCTCCGGCGTCTGCTCCGCAAGGTACTCCTCGACTGTTGTGGCAGTGCTGTATGCCATGTGTCAACTCCTCAGGAAGGCTATCGGATGTACGACGAAATCGATTGCGGACGAGTCCCCATTATATCACCGACTCTGGCCGCGTTCCCAAAGCCGGGGATAAGCCCGGCGCGCCCCATTGAACCATCACAGGGATTGTGCTAACATCCCTAGCTAGAAAAATCACAATCTGAGGAGACAGTGTGGCCAGCGGAGAAAGCCTCAGAGAGCGAATAAGCGGCGCTTTGGCCGGTCAATCGGCCAGGACTGTAACTGTTCTCTCCTCGCTTCTTGCCATAGAGGACGAGCTGGGCTACATCCCTCCTCCGGCCATCGAGCAGGTGGCCGAGTTCACCGGCTCCACCATCAACGACGTGTGGGGCGTCGCCTCCTTCTACACCAACTTCCGCTTTACGCCGCCCGGCGAGCACGTTGTGGAGCTGTGCTGGGGCCCCACGTGCCACCTGCTGGGAGCTCAGCAGATAATCCAGGCCGCGCTCCAGACCCTCGGACTCAATGAAGAGGGCGACACGGCAGACGGAAAGGTCTCGCTCAAGTACAACACCTGCCTGGGCGCATGCCCTCAAGGCCCGGTCATAAGCGTAGACCACAAGATTCTCAGTCCGCAGTCCCTCGGCGTGAACGGCGGCGCGGCAATGAGCGAGCGTGTGGCAGAACTGGTGTCCCGGCTGAGAAACGGGACATCCTGAGCGGAGAGAACTTGCCAAACTACGAAGAGCTGCATCAGGAAGCCCAGACCCGCCTCTTGGAATTGGAAGGCGGCGGGAAGCCTTGGATTCGCGTCGGCTCAGCCATATGCTGCGAGGCCGCGGGCGCAGACGAGACTCTCAAGGCGATCCACGCCGAGCTTGAGACGCGCGGAATCGAAGCCAACGTCAACATCGTCGGCTGCCTTGGCCTGTGCTATGCCGCTCCACTCGTGGACTTGCAGAAGCCCGGAGGCTCGCGGGTGTTCTATGGCAACGTGACGCCGGAAAAGGCAGCGGAGCTCGTGGAATCGTGCGTGGCCGGTGACGACCTCAGGCCGGACTGGGCACTGGCCTACACGGGCAGAGTCACCCTTGACGGCATTCCGCGGCTGGACGACCTGCCGGTCTGGAACAAGCAGGTGCGGATAGCCCTGCGGAACTGCGGTCACATTGACCCGCTGGACATATACCAGTACATCGCTCAGGGCGGCTACGCAGCACTCGACAAGGCAGTCAACCGGATGACGCCTGAGGAGGTGCTGAAGGAGGTGCAGGACTCAGGCCTGCGGGGCAGGGGAGGGGCGGCATTCCCGACGGGCACCAAGTGGGGCTTCCTGGCACGCTCTCCGGGGCCGGTCAAGTACATCCTCTGCAACTGCGAGGAGGGCGACCCGGGCGCATACAACGACAAGGGCATCCTGGAAAGCGACCCGCACTCGCTCATCGAGGGGACGATCCTGGCGGGATACGCTACCGGCTCCTCCAACGGCGTGGTGTTCATCCGCCACGGCCACGAGGGGCCGATTCACCGCACCGAGCGCGCCATCGAGCAGGCGTACGAGCTGGGCCTGCTTGGCGACAACATCCTGGGCTCCGACTTCAGCTTCCACGTCGAGGTGTCCCTCACGGGCGATTCCTACGTCGCCGGCGAGGAGACGGCGCTCATGGAGTCCATAGAGGGCAACCGGGCGATGCCGCGGGCGCGTCCGCCGTTCCCGGCGGCGTCCGGCGTGTGGCGCCTTCCCAGCAATATCAACAACATCAAGTCGCTGGCCTACGTCTCGGAGATCGTGTCGCGCGGCGGCGAGTGGTTCGCCGGAATCGGCACGGAGGGCAGCAAGGGCACGGCGATTCTCTGCCTGTCCGGACACATCAAGCGCCCAGGCATGTACGAGATCCCGATGGGATTGACCATCAGGGATGTGCTCGAAGAGGTGGGCGGGGGCGTATCACCCGGTGAGCGTATCAAGGTGCTTCAGACAGGGGGGCCGCTGGGTGGCGTGCTGGGCGACGAGGCGTTCGACGTGAGAATCGACTTCGACGAAATGTCCAGGGCGAGCGCAATCTTGGGGTCCGGCGGGATAATCGTCGGCAACGAGACGGTCGACGTGGTAGACCTGATCAGGGTGTTGATAGCGTTCAACCAGTATGAGTCGTGCGGCAAGTGCTTCCCGTGCAGGCTTGGCAACACGCACATGCTGGAGATACTTGAGCGTATCTACGAGCACGAGGCGAGACCAGCCGACCTGCAACTGATGGAGCGAATTGGCAACAACATGAGAATGGGTTCGCTATGCGGGCACGGGCAGCTTGGCTACAACCCCGTGTCCTCGGCATTGAAGTACTTCGGAGAGGACTTTGCGGCCCACATGGAGGAGGGCCGGAGCCCGACCGGGCAGAGCATGACGCCCGTGTTTACGCCTCAACGAACGCGTTCGCGCTGGACGTCAGCCCAGCCCCTGGAGCTTAGATTCTAAGGAGACTCATGGCCTCTGCGATTTCGGTTGTCATCGACGGAAAAGAGGTAGTCACCCAACCGGGGAAGACCATAATCCAGGCGGCCATGGATTCTGGCCTCTACATCCCGTATCTCTGCTACTACCCCGGCATGAAGCCGTTCGGGGCCTGCCGGATGTGCGTCGTCGAGGTTGAGAACGCCCGCGGCACACCCGCATCCTGCACGACACCCGTCGCCGACGGCATGGTGGTGCACACCAACACTCCGCAGATCCAGGACCTCCGCAAGGGCATCACCGAGCTGATCATCTCAGAGCATCCTCACGGCTGCCTCACCTGTCATCGCACGAACATTGACGGCGCAGACCTGTGCGGACCCGAGGACATCTGCCAGCGCCACGTCTCAGTCACTGACCGGTGCGTGGCCTGCCCCAAGAATGAGCGGTGTGAGCTAAAGGACACCACGATATTCGTGGGCACCGGCCTCACCACGCCACTCACGTACAAGTACCGCGAGCTGCCCGTGGTCACGCAGGACCCGTTCTACGACATGGACTACAACCTCTGCATCGTGTGCGGACGCTGCGTTCGCGCCTGCGAGGAGATTCGCGGAGACAGCGCCATTACGTTCACGGAGCGGTCCGGCATATCGCTGGTGGGGCCCGCGCACGGCACGTCGCTGCTGGAGTCCGGCTGCGAGTTCTGCGGCTCCTGCATAGACGTGTGCCCGGTGGGAGCGCTCGTGGAGTCCCCATACAAGTGGGAGAAGGCAGTCGACACGGTCTCCACCACGTGCCCGCAGTGCCCGGTGGGCTGCCAGCTGAAGCTGGAGGTGAACCGGCGGGGCAGGGTCATTCGAGCCATACCCGACCTGGAGGCCGAGGCCAACAGGGGACAGGCGTGCTTCAAGGGCAAGTTCGGCCTGGATTTCGTCAACAGCCGCAGCAGGCTCAGAAACCCGCTGATCAGGCGCAACGGCGTGCTGGAGGAGGCGTCCTGGGAGGAGGCGATCGCACTAGTCGCGGAGAAGCTGGGAGAGTACAAGGGAGACTCATTCGCCGCCATCGCGTCCTACCGCGGCACCAACGAAGAGAGCTACCTGGTGCAGAAGTTTGCGCGCACGGTGATGGGAACCAACAACGTTGACCACTCCTCCAACCTGAAGCCTGAGCTTGCGAGGCCCCTGCAGGACGCTCTCGGATTCCAGGCAGCCACCAACCCCGTCTGGGACCTGGACAATGCGGGCTGCGTGCTCACCGTGAGCACCAACGTCACCGAGGAACACAACGTGGCCGCAGTGCCCGTCAAGCGGGCAGTGCAGAACGGAGCCAAGCTCGTAGTCATCGACCCTCGCGAGGTTGAGCTGACGCGCTACGCTACAGTTTGGGTCCGGCCGAGGCCGGGCACCGAGGCAACGCTGCTCGGCGGCATGCTGCGGGTCATATCCGACGAGGTGCTGGAAGACCAGGATTTCATTCGAGAGCGGTGCGAGAACCTGGACGGCCTCAAGAACTCGCTCTGGAAGTTCGATCTCAGTCGAGTGGAAGTCGTCACGGGCGTACCCCAGGAGGACATTCGAAACGCAGCCCGCACGTTCGCGGGCAACGGCCCCGCAGCCATACTCTACGCGTTGGACACCGTGCCCGCGTCGGAGAGGGAAGCGTGCGTAAACGCCATGGTGGATCTCGCGCTCCTCACGGGAAACGTGGGCAGGCCACACAGCGGCCTCTACCCGCTGCGGCCTGGCACCAACGATCAGGGTTCGTGGGACGTGGGCTGCGTGCCTGACCTGCTGCCTGGATACCGCCCGGTGGATGACGCCGGCGCACGTTCGGTTCTGGGTGAGGCGTGGGGGTCTGAGCTGCCAAGCGGAGCAGGGATCGGCGTCCTGGATGCATTTCAGGCCGCAACCGATGGCCGCGTGAAGGCGATGATGGTGATTGGAGACAGCGCCTCCTACCACAGCGGCGAGCTGGGCGACATAATGTCCGCGGCAGGCAACCTCGACTTCCTGGTGGTGCAGGACACCTTCCTCACCGGTCTGGCACAGGCTGCGGACGTCGTGCTGCCCTCTGGCACATTCGCCGAGAAGGAAGGCACGTACACAAACCTGGAGCGGCGCGTGCAGCCCCTCAGGAAGGTGCTTGAGGTGCGGAACTCGAACGCCATGCCGGACTGGTGGATTGTCTGTGAGATCGCCAAGGCGATGGGTGCGCAGGGATTCGACTATCACTGCCCGGCGCACGTACTCGACGAAATCTCCCGCGTGGTGCCGATGTACGCAGGGGTCTCCTACCAGCGGCTGCTCGCAAAGGAGCCCGTGCTCCAGCCCGTGACGATGCCGGCCTACCCACTGCCGAGCCAGTTACTGCCCACCACCGGAGGCCAGAACGCAGGGGTGCAGTGGCCCTGCGCATCGGCGGACGACGACGGCACGGCCATCCTCTACGGAGACCAGTTTGCTGCCGGCATGGCCCATTTCATCCCCCTGGAGTTCAGGGAAGCGCCGGCCATGCCCACCTCCGACGACTATCCGCTGCTGCTGCTTCCGGGGCGGGTACTGCACCAGTCGGATCGGGAGCTCGACATAGTGCTGGTGGGGCAGAAGAACCGGATTCAGAGCGAAGAAACGCTGTGCATTCACCCTTCGGACGCTTCCACGCTGAACGTGGCGGACGGAGACATGGTGGAGGTGGTTTCCGCCCGTGAAAACCTCTTCGCCAGGGCGTCGCTGACCGAGCAGAACCTGCCAGGCACGGTGTCGGTCACATACCTCTTCGGCAACCTCGTGACGCAGCTGGAGAGCAGCGAGGACCCGGACGCCATGTCGCACGTGCCCGGCCTTCCGCTCACGCCTGTGAGACTGGCGAAGACCGAGGCCTAACGCACCGCTTGCGCGGCGACCCGCGTCGGTTCGGCGAATGCCAGATCGGCAGGTAGTCCGTGGCAATCCATTTTGGCTGACGGCCGTTCTTGCCGATTAGCATAGGTTTCGCCAGGCGTCGATGGGCTATTCCTATGCGCGCCGCAGTGCTGTAGAATTAGCTCATCCCTGCACCGAAGGTCGACCCACATTGACCTCGCAAACCCCACTCAGGCAGCAGTACCTACGCATCAAGGGGGAGCACCCGGACGCCCTGCTGCTCTTCCGCATGGGCGACTTCTACGAGACGTTCGACGAGGACGCGCGGCTGGCTGCCAGGGAGCTTGAGATCGCGTTGACCTCTCGCGAGATGGGCAAGGGCCAGCGAGTTCCGCTTGCGGGCATTCCGTACCACGCACTCGAAAGCTACCTTGCCAGGCTTATCCGCAAGGGACATCGAGTTGCCATCTGCGAGCAGGTGGGGGACACCTCCGGGCCGGGGCTGGTGGAGCGTCGAGTCGTGCGGGTGGTCACGCCGGGCACCCTCACAGAGACCTCCCTGCTGGAGCAGAGCGCCAACAACTACCTGGCCTCCGTGACGATTCAGGGCAACGACGCCGGCCTGGCCTACGTGGACATCACCACGGGCGAGTTCGCCACAACCCAGATTCCCGTCGACGACCTGCCGCTGGAGATCGAGCGGCTTGGCGCTTCGGAGGTGGTGGCGCCGGAAGGCTGCGACGTCCCGCCTTCCGGCCACGACTTTCTGCTGACGGCCCAGGATCCGGCCACCTTCCGGCACGCCGAGGCGGAGCAGACGCTGCTGGACCACTTCGGCGTAGCCACGCTGGAGGCCTACGGCTGCCACGGCATGCCGCTGGCGGTGGGCGCGTCGGGAGCCATCCTTGCATACCTCAACAAAACGCAAAAACCCGCCCTCGGACGGCTTCAGGGCCTCTACACCTACTCGCCGCGGGCCTTCATGGTGCTGGACCAGCAGACACGGCGCAACCTGGAGCTGTTCCAGGCCGGCCGGTGGGGCGAAGCGTCGCACTCGCTGCTTTCAACAATAGACCTCACGGCCACGCCTATGGGCGGTCGCCTGCTGAGGCGCTGGCTCGGCCAGCCGCTGCTTGACCTGGCTGAGCTTGAGCGCAGGCTGGACGCAGTCGATTTTCTTCATTCGGACAGCATACGACGCAGGGAGGTCCTGGCCTGCCTCCGCGACATACCCGACCTGGAGCGCCTGCTGAGCCGCACGGCCACAGGCATAGCCGTGCCGCGAGAGGTGGTCGGGCTGAAGGCCGGGCTGGAATCCGCGTCGCGGCTGCGTGCGCTGCTGGAATCCAGCGACGCCGTGCCCACGTGGCTCTGGAACACCATAGACCCATGCGAGGCAGTCACAACGCTCATATCGCATGCGCTTGAGGACTCGCCGGACGGGGCAGGCACCATCCGCAGGGGCTTCTCGCCGGAGCTGGACGAGCTACGAGACGCCTCCCGCAACGGGCGCGAGTACATCGCCGGACTGGAGCGCAAGGAGCGGGACAAGACTGGCATCAGGTCGCTGAAGGTGGGCTACAACCGGGTCTTCGGCTACTACATCGAGGTGAGCAACCCCAACCTGCCGCAGGTACCGGACGACTACACCCGGCGACAGACCCTGGTGGGCGGCGAGCGCTTCATCACGCCTGAGCTCAAGGAGTACGAGTCCATGCTCTTGAACGCCCAGGAGCGAATGGAGGAACTGGAGAACACCCTGTTCCGGCAGGTGTGCGCCCAGGTCACCGAGTACGACCGCGCGATCGCCGGTACGGCCGCTGCCGTGGGCAATGCAGACGTGCTGGCCTCCCTCGCGGAGGGGGCATCGCGCTTCGGCTACGTGCGACCCACGCTCAACCTCGGGGACGCCATCGAGATTGAGGATGGGCGCCATCCTATGGTGGAGCGCACCCTGCCAGCGGGCGCATTCGTGCCGAACGACACGCGACTGAGCAGCAGCGACGCTCAGCTGGCCGTCATCACTGGCCCCAACATGTCCGGCAAGTCCACGTACATCCGGCAGGTGGCGCTCATCGTGCTGCTGGCACAGATAGGCAGCTTCGTCCCCGCGGATTCGGCCACGATAGGGATCGTGGACAGGGTGTTCACGCGCATTGGCCTGCAGGACGACCTGTCCACGGGCCAGTCCACGTTCATGGTGGAGATGGTGGAGACCGCTGGCATCCTGCACCACGCGACGCCGCGGTCGCTGGTGGTGCTGGACGAGATTGGGCGGGGCACAAGCACCTACGACGGCCTGGCGATCGCACGGGCCACAGCCGAGCACATCCACAACAGCCCGCGCCTCGGGTGCAAGACCCTGTTCGCCACGCACTACCACGAGCTGACCAAGCTGGCGGACACGCTTCCGCGAGTGCGAAACCTGAACGTGGCAGCAGTGGAGTCGGAGGGTGGAGTCGTGTTCCTCCATCGCATCGTGCCCGGCGGCGCCGACAGGAGCTACGGGGTGCACGTGGCACAGCTCGCTGGGATTCCGCCGTCTGTGGTGGCGCGGGCGTGGGACCTGCTCTCGGAGCTGGAGCGCGACGGGCTGAGAGCCACACCCCGGCAGCGGATGCTGTTCACAGTGGACAGCGCGCTGGTTGAGGAGCTGAAACGGCTGGACGTGTCGTCGATGACGCCGCTGGAGGCCATCACCGCCCTGTACGAGCTGCAGCGCCGCGCGAGCGAGGAGGGGTAAGGGGCGCGAGGCGGGATAGCGTAACTGTTCAGCATCTGTCGTATGTTCCGCCGCACCCGCGGCGTTTTCGCTTGCCCGCTCCCGCGGGCGGCCAGTATAATTTACATCGGATGCCCGGGTTGCCCACTGTGAACATCTTCTTCGACTGCGACTACACCATCATTGCCATGAACGGAGGCCTCCGCCCCGGAGTCCGCGACCTGTTCCAGCGCCTCACGGACGACGGACACACCCTCTACGTATGGTCCGGCATGGGCATCCGGTGGCGGGAGGTCCGCAAGCACAAGCTGGACGACCTCGTAACCGACTGCTTCCACAAGCCGATTTTCGACTACCGCAACCGCATGAAGACCCTGGGCGTCACGGTTGAGCCAGACTTGGTGATCGACGACTACCCGGACATCGTGGCAACCCTGGGAGGCGTACGCGTCAAAGCTTACCTGTACGAGAACCCGGCCGACAGGGAGATGGAGCGAATCTATCCCATCATCACGACTCTGTGTGACAACCTCACGCCTAACGTCGAAGGCGGGCTGTCGTCGCGAGAGTGGATGTAGCCGCGCCGCCATGCCGATCCGGGTACTCCCACCGCAGCAGGCCGCACGAATAGCCGCGGGCGAGGTTGTCGAGCGGCCGGCCTCCGTGGTCAAGGAGCTGGTGGACAACGCCATCGACGCGGGCGCAGGATCCATCACCGTCGAGATTCGAGGCGGCGGGCTGGAGCTGATCCGCGTGGTGGACGACGGCAGCGGCATACCGGCGGAGGAGGCGCCCCTGGCCTTCCAGCGCTTCGCCACCAGCAAGTTGCCCCCCGACGGAAGCCTGGAGCATATCGATACTCTTGGTTTCCGGGGCGAGGCGCTGCCAAGCATAGCCTCGGTGTCGGAGGTCACGCTGGTCACACGCACGGCGGACCAGCCTGCCGGCACGCAGGTAGAGCTGGAAGGCGGGGAGATCGTGCGGGTATCGCCGCAGGGAAGCCCAACCGGTACGTCAGTTGCCGTGCGCGGGCTGTTTCGGAACGTGCCGGCGCGGCTCAAGTTCCTCAGGTCGGTGTCGGCTGAAGCCGGGCGCGTGCAGACGCTCGTGCAGCAGTTCGCGCTGGCCTTTCCGGAGGTCAGGTTTCGACTTGAAATCGATGGCAGAGCGGCGTTCACTGCGCCCGGCCGTGGCAGCCTGCGCGACGCCTGTGCAGCAGTCTACGGAGTGAAGCTCGCACAGTCGCTCCTGGAAGCCGCCTCGCCCGACGACGCCGGCCCGGACTCGCCAGCGGTCCGCGGACTCATTAGCCCGCCCGACGTGAGCCGATCAACGCGCGGCCAGATCAGCTTGCTGGTGAACCGGCGCTGGATTCAGAGTCGGGCGCTGACATACGCACTCGAAGAGGCATACCAGGGCTTCCTCATGGAGCGTCGCCACCCGCTTGCCGTCCTGCACATCACCGTGCCTCCACAGGACATTGACGTCAACGTTCATCCCGCCAAGCTGGAGGTGCGCTTTCGGAAGGAGCGGGAGGTCTTTTCGGTGCTGCAACGCGCGGTAAGGGGCGCGCTTGTGGCGCAGTCGCCGGTACCCACGGTGAGCGTCGGCCTGGCGCCTCCCAGGCCCGTTGGCGGTTTCACAACGGGCACAGCGGCGGCGCCTCAGGAGGTTCAGGTACAGCAGGCCCTGACGATGCTCGCGCCGGAAGTATGGTCGTCACAGCAGACAACGCCCCGGCAGGTTGTGCCCGCGCTGCGGGTGATAGGACAGGTCCAGAGCCTGTACATTGTGGCGGAGGGCCCGGGCGGCGTGTATCTGGTCGACCAGCACGCGGCGCACGAGCGAGTGCTGTACGAGAAGGTGGAGCGGGAGCTGAGTCAGCAGGCAACACAGGTGCAGGGCTTGCTCGAACCTGTGGTGATCGAGCTGAGCGCAACGCAGGAGGAGATCCTGGAGGGCGGATTCGACATATGGTCACGCTACGGCTTTGAACTGGAGAGGTTCGGGCAACGGACCTACCTGCTGAGGGCAGTGCCGGCAACACTGCGAGACGCCGACCCCGAGGAGGCATTCCTCGCCATCCTGGAGGACGTAAGCGGAGGCATCAACGCAACGGAGTGGGAGGAAGAGATGGCAAAGTCGCTTTCCTGCCACGCCGCGGTCAGGGCAGGCAAGACCCTGCGCATGGAGGAGATGGAGAGCTTGCTGGCGCAGCTTGTGGCCTGCGAACGACCCAACACCTGCCCCCACGGACGCCCCACGATGGTGCACCTGAGCTCGGCGCACCTGCAGCGGGAGTTTGGCCGGCGGTAGCGACTGGTGCCAGCTTGCGTGTGTGCCAGCTAGGTGGTAGATCTCCCTGGGCATGAGACGTACTCCCGGAGCGAAGCGACGTTTGGATTGGTGTAGTGCACGACCAAGAACGCGCGTCAAATGTCATTCTGAGCGTAGCGAAGAATCCAAGGCGTTTGGCGTGATACATCGCTGCCCCGTGAGCAAATGCTTTGGATTCTTCACGCCGCTGCGCTCCGTTCAGAATGACGGTATAGCGTTGCTCCCAAGCAAGTTACGCCAAGGCCTCGCACGGACGGGGAGGGGAGAGCGAACCGGCTGGCGCTAACGCTCCAGGTACTCCTTGACCATATCTCGGCGGGCGTCCTCGGTGTCACGCGCCCGGTACTGCTCCAGGAGGCCCGGCACGTCCGAGTACGGCACAAGCTCGTCGCCCTCGTACAGGATGGGGAAGCGGTGAATGGACTTGAGGAGCGAGCCGAATAGCGGTATCGAGTTGCTTCTCTGGATCTGGCCCAGGCTCTCCACAACCCGCTCTACACGCTGAACCTCGTCCCAGAAACTCAGGTAGTCGGAAAGGTAGGCTCTCTGTGGCGGCCCTCCGTCCCTGGCCTTTACCTCGTCGAGGATCTGGGAGACGCCAAGCAGCCCGTGCTCTCCCTCAACCCAGATCAGCACCTTGCCCTGGCACTGGATCGTCGCCTCGTCCTCGGCGGCCTGCTCCACGTTGTCCAGGATGCAGTCGATGCGCTCCTGGAGAGTGAGGTAGTCCATGACCAGGTCGATCTTGCCTTCCCGCACGTCAACGGACCGGACGCCGCTGACCAGGTCCGGGAGGTCGTCGGAGTAGACCAGGATGCTCCCGTCAATCTCAATGTTGCCGCTGGGAGCCGACGCAGCGTCGATCTCGTCCAAGACCAGCTCGGCGTTGGTGGCAATCTCGTCGGTGACGCAGCCCGCTGCGGATGCAAGGAGGAGAAACAGCAACGCCGGAATGCTCCATGACCGGAGGAGACTGCCGGCGCGCCTTGGCGTGGACGTTTTGCGAATGTGCTTCCGCACGAGGCTATCTCAGCCTGATCTGCTCCAGCTTGTTTCGCCAGAACCGCAGCCGGGAGCCGGGTCTGGGCGTGAAGAGCGAATCGGCGGCAGGACTACTGGCGGCGCCTGAGCGGGACGACAGGGACAGCCTTCGACTGGTGGCGGCTACGGCGGCCGCTGCCCCAAGGGCGATGGCTGCTCGCGTAAGAAACTCGCGCCTGTTCAGCAGCCGTGCGGTCCTCTCTGAGCTGTCCGTCATGTATGCCTCCTCAAGCGTTTATGAGACTTGCTGCAACCTAGGTGAATTCCTATTGACTTACCGGCGAACACGATTGTACACTACCTGAGGCTTGTTGCAAAGCCCGTAGGAGGGGCAGAACAGGCGGGTACGGACGAGCGCCAAACGGCGCAGCTGGCCCACCGGGGAGGCAGTGGGTGAGGAAAGCAGTGAACTAGGAATAAAGAGATGGATCCAGAGTTCATCACGAGCGCCGACTGGGAAGAGATCGGCAACCTGCTCCACTTCTACTGGTTCGTACTACTCTTTGCAATTGGGTTTGGATTCAACTTCCTGATGGCGCACGCCATCATCCCTTCTCTCATCGGCACCGGGCATCTGCCTGAAGGCGTTGGCAAGTCCCGCAGGTTCTTCTACATGGGCGCGCTCGTCTCGCTTGGGTTGGTGCTCTTCTTCCTCCTGAGAATCGTGCAGGAGGCCCACATCCTGAAGTCAGTATGGGAGCGCTGGTGGATTTGATGGCTGGTCGGGCGTCGGCCTCCATCACGGAAACCCAGACTACACGCAAATGCTAAAGTTTGTTGCACTAGGAGCGTTGCTCGGTGGCCTAGCTGCCGGAGGACTCGTAACTGTGCTCATCCTGGGATTTGTGCTCCGCGCGTGGTGGAGCACCCCCTTCGAGGTACTTGGATTCGGCGGCCCGCCGGAGCAACCCATACCCTTCCCGCACCCCGTCCACACAGGCATCGGCGACCTGCTCGACTCGGACGGCAACGTCGTGTACTACGCAGACGGCGAGGCGAAGACCGCTCTTGGCCTGGACTGCACGTACTGCCACCGCAACGTGGACAAGGGCGCGTCCGCTTCAGTTCCGCCAGTGGAGCAGTGCATCTTCTGCCACAAGGCCGTGCAGGAAGGAGAGGACAACCCGCTTCCAGGGTTAGCCAACCTTCTGAGCGCGTGGGAGAACAAGGAGCCCGTTGTATGGGAACGCGTGCACCGTCTGCCGGACAGCGTCCGGTTTGTGCACGAGGCCCACATCCGCTACTTTACGCAGCAGGGCAACCTGCTGCCGTCCGGCGAACAGGCGATGGTCGCCGCCAACGTGTGCTCAACGTGCCACGGCGACGTGGCCGCCATGGCCGAGGTGAAGCAGGTGCGGAGCCTGAAGATGGGCGACTGCCTGGACTGCCACCGGGACTACGGCGCCCCGACGGACTGCACTACGTGCCACTACTAAGGATTGCATAGAGTCATGGGAATAACCAGAAGACAGTTCCTCAAGTGGTCAGGAGTCTCGGCCGTAGGGGCCGTGGCCTTCAACGGCTGTCTCATACCGGAAGAGGAACTCCAGATTGAGAGCCCGGTCTTCCTGCCCGAGGACCTGGTCAGCGGCATCGACAACTGGTATGCCACGCTCTGCCGGCAGGACGCGGAGGGCTGCGGCATCATCATCCGTGTAGTTGAGGGCCGCGCAAAGAAGGTCGAGGGCAACCCGGACTACCCGCTCAACCAGGGCAAGCACAACGCAAGGAGCGAGGCCGGACTGCAGGCGCTGTATCACCCCGACCGGATCAGCGAGCCGCTCGCTCGCGAGGGGGACGCTCACGTCCCGATCTCGTGGGACGAGGCCCGCCGGCGCATCACCGACCGCATGAACGGCCTGTCGGACAGGAGCAGGTTCCTTCTGGTGACGCAGCCATTGCGCGGGCACCAGGCGCTGCTGGCCAGCGAGTTCGTGAAGACGTACGGCGGCAGATCGATGGCCTACGAGACACTCGAGCAGGTGACTCTCCGCCGGGCAATCCTGGAGGTGTTCGAGCAGGAGAGGATGCCGGTATTCGACATCGAGAACTGCAAGTACCTGCTGTCGTTCGGGGCAGACTTCCTGTCCACGTGGGTTTCGCCTGTGAAGTTCTCCAGAGGATACGGCGAACTGCGACAGGGTAGCTCCCACCGCGGGCTGCACGTTCAGGTAGACCCGCGCTTCTCCATGACGGCAGCCAACGCCGACGAGTGGGTGCCGGTCAAGCCGGGCGGCGAGGGCGTGCTCGCAATGAGCATGGCATACGTGATAATGCGCGACGGCCTGGGAGACTCGGCGGCCGCGGATGCTCTCACGGGCGGCGGCGGACACGAGGCTCTGGCGGCGTTCAGCCCCGACAACCAGCAGGTTCGTGATGCCACCGGCGTTGAGCCTGCACGCATCGAGGAACTGGCCCACGCATTCGCGGATCCCCACAACCGGCCGGTCATGGCCATCGGGGGCGGCTCAGCGGGCGCGCACACAAGCGGACTCTTCAACCTCAAGGCAATCTACTCGCTCAACCTGCTCGTGGGCAGCGTGAACACGCCGGGCGGTGTTCTCTACAACCCGGCGCCTCCTCTGCCTGAGCTCGCCACCACGGACGTGATGGCTATGGGCTCACCGGCGTCCTTCAGCCAGTGGAGGAATTTGGACCGACCGCAGGTGCTCATGATTCGGGGCGTGAACCCCGTTCACGGCCTGCCTGCCAGCGCCAACTTCCGTGCGGCCGTGGAGGGCGCGGAGTTCGTTGTGGCCTTCTCCAGCTTCATGGATGAGACCACGGCCATGGCCGACCTGGTTCTCCCTGAGCATACCTACCTGGAGGACTGGGGCGACGACATCCCGGACCCGGCGCCGGGCTACGAGGTAATCGGGCTGCAGCAGCCCGTGGTCAGCCCGTTCCACGACGGCACGCGAGGCTTCGGGGACGAGCTGCTCATGCTTGGCAGGGCGCTTGGCCTTGACCTGGACTCCAGACTCGGCCTCGCAGAGGTTACCGACTCGACCATGCAGGATCTGCTGCGACATGGCGCAATGCATCTCTGGGAGATGGATCGCGGCTCCGTAAGGGCATCGTCGTTCGACGGGTTCTGGAACGGCGTGCTCCAGCGAGGCGGCTGGTGGGACACCGCTGCCATCAACAACAGCGGCGTCAGGAACATCAAGCAGCTCGACACGGCATGGCCGGACATCTCCTTCAGCGATGCGCCGGGAGGACGCGCCTTCAGCCTCATCCCGTTCGTGTCCAACTCGATCGGGGACGGGCACCTGGCCCACCTGCCGTGGCTCCAGGCAACGCCTGACCCGATTACCAGCGTCGTCTGGCACACGTGGGTCGAGATGAACACTCGAACAGCAGAAGAGATGGGGCTGAACACGGGCGATCTGGTTGTGGTCACGGCCGAGGGCAACCGCACACTGGAGGCCCCCGTCTACCCGCACCCAGGCGTCCCGCCGGACACGGTATCGATGCCTATAGGGCAGGGCCACTCGGGGTTCGGCAGGTATGCCGATAGCGTAGGTGCGAACACACTGTCGCTGCTGTCAGCGCTGACGGACGGCCAGACGGGCGCGCTGGCATGGGCGGCCACCAGGGTACGCGTGGAGAAGTCCGACCTGAGCATCGACATACCGAGATTCGAGGGCAACCAGCTCGCGGAAGAGGCCGACGAGCAGGCCATCATCAAGATAACCAAGCCGAGGCACTAGGCCGGGAGCAGAGGATCACCAGGAGAATGGTATGACCACAAATCAGATTCGTCACAAGTGGGGGATGGTCGTTGACATAGACCGCTGCACCGGCTGTCAGGCGTGCGTGGTGGCCTGCCAGGCGGAGAACAACATCCCCATCAACACGGAGGACGTCTTCAGGCAGCGCCGGGCTATCCAGTGGATCCACGTGGAGCGGTACTGGGAGGGCGAGTTCCCGAACGTGAAGGCCCGCTTCATTCCGGTGTTCTGCCAGCACTGCGAGAACGCTCCCTGTGAGCCGGTGTGCCCCGTGTACGCCACCTACCACAACAACCAGGGCATGAACGTGCAGGTCTACAATCGCTGTGTGGGAACCCGCTACTGCGCCAACAACTGCACGTACAACGTCCGCTTCTTCAACTACTGGGAGCCGGTGTGGCCGGAGAGTCTCCGCAACCAGCTGAACCCGGACGTGTCCATGCGGAGCCGGGGAATCATGGAGAAGTGCAGCTTCAACGTTCAGCGCCTGCAGAAGGCCCAGAGGACCATCGAAGGGCAGCAGGGCGGCCGCCTGACGGACGAGAACATGAAGGAAGGCAACTTCCTGCCGGCCTGCGTTCAGGCCTGCCCGACCAATGCACTCGTCTTCGGCGACTTCCTGGACCCGAACAGCCGGGTGTCGCAGCTCAAGGAGGAGCACCTGGACGGGCACGGCAGGGGATACAAGCTGCTGGAGCACGTGGGTACCGAGCCCAACGTCATCTACCTGAAGAAGGTGGATATCCACGCCAAGGATGTGGTCGACAGCCATGCATGAGCTTCACCATCCGCCGCCCCCGGTCTACTGGGGAATGACGGCGCAGGAGCTGACCCAGGACGTTGTGCAGAGGCACGCGTCGCCGGGCAGGCCTTTCTGGATGATAGCCGGAGCGCTGGCCGGACTCTTCGGGCTGGGCGTAATCGGCTTCATCTTGCTTCTGACGCAGCACGGCGTCGACGACCGCAGGGAGTGGGGCTACTACGCCACGGCGTTCGCCTATATCTTCGTTACGGCTCAGTCGGCTGTGCTGGTCTCGGTTGCCCTGCGGATGGCCAAGGCGCACTGGCGCAGGCCGCTGGCTCGCATCTCCGAGATGTTCGCCGCCGTTGGCTTGTTCAACTTCATACTGCTGATACCGCTGCTGTGGGTGCTGCCGGTGACCACCGGCCGGCGCAGCATCTGGTTCGACTGGCCGGGCCACAGCCCGCACCTGTGGGACACCATAGCGATGGGTACTCTCGTGGTGCTGGGGCTGGCCATTCTGTACTTCGCTTCCATTCCTGACAGGGCCTCGGTCAGCGACCACACCGGCGGCTCGCCATCGACCAGGTGGCGCGGCACGGTGCAGCAGTGGAGGGTGCTCAACACGGGGCTGGCAGTGCTTGGCGGCTTCTACTTCATGCTTCTAATCGTAGTGCACATGCTGATCAGCGTTGACTTCGCCATGAGCCTCATTCCCGGATGGAAGGACTCCATCTTCCCGGCATTCCACGCGCTCAACGGCCTGCAGTCGGGCGTGGCGCTGATTCTGGTGACCATGTTCATCCTGCGCAAGACAACCGGCCTGAGAAAGTACCTGGAGGTCGACCAGTTCTGGGGCCTCAGCAAGCTCCTACTGGCGATTTCGCTGCTGTGGTTCTACTTCTGGTGGTCCGGCTTCTTCGTCTACTGGTATGGCCGGACGCCGGCAGAGCAGGGCGTTCTCAAGTACATCATGTTCGAGACGTACTGGATACCGTTCTTCCTGGCGTTCGTGATGTGCTTTGCGCTTCCGTTCTTCATTCTGATGTGGAACATTGTGCGCAAGACCACGTGGGGGCCGGCCCTGGCGGGCGCAGTCGTGCTGGTGGGCACGTTCTTCAACGTCCTGCGATACTACGTGCCAGCCTTCTCAGTCGAGGACCTGTCGCCCCACGCGTTGGAGCACATCCCGACCGCCAACCTCCCGAGCGCCATCGACGTGCTGGTCGTGATCGGCGCACTATCCGGCGCGGTGCTCACGTTCATGCTGGCGACGCGCGTGTTCCCCATCATGTCGATGTGGGAGCTGAGGGAAGGACAGATACTGCAGCGGGTACGCAAGCTGATGAAGATCGATATAAGGGTGCTTGCCAAGCCGGAGTAAGCACAAGAATGACAGGCCAAAATAAAGGCCGGAGCAGAAGCGAATGCAGGAAAGAGTAAAGCTAACCGACGCCCAGATAAACAGGGACCTTCTCCGCTCGATGACGGAGAACCCGCTGTGGTACTGGCTGCTGGTGGGATTCCTGGGCCTCTGTGTCTTGGTGGCCTTTGCGGCCGTGGCATACATGTTCAACCGCGGTCTGGGCGTCACGGGACTAAACCGGCCTATAATGTGGGGCTTCTTCATCACCAACTTTGTGTTTTGGATTGGTATCAGCCACGCAGGGGTGATGCTATCGGCCATCCTGCGTCTTGTGCAGGCCGAGTGGCGGCGACCCGCCACCCGCGCAGCCGAGGTGCTGACCGTATTCTCGCTCATGACGGCCATGACCATGCCGCTGATTCACGCGGGCAGGCCCTGGCGAGTCATGTACTGGGTGTTCCCATTCGACTGGGCAAGGGGCGTGTACCCCAACGTACGGTCGGCGCTGGTGTGGGACCCATCCGCGGTGTTCACCTACCTGACCAGCAGCATCCTCTTCGTGTTTATCGCGCTGATACCGGACATAGCGGTTGCGCGGGACAGGACCACAGGGTGGAAGCACGTGATGTACTCCGTGCTGGCGCTCGGCTGGAGGGGAAGCGTAAGGCAGTGGAAGCTGCAGTTGATAGCAGGCATCCTGCTCTCGGCAGTCATCCTCCCGATCTTCGTCTCTGTGCACAGCATAGTCTCATGGGACTTCGCAGCGGCCGTGTCGGTCGAGGGCTGGCACAGCACAGTGTTTGCGCCGTACTTCGTCATCGGTGCAGTCCACTCCGGCGTCTCGGCAGTAGTGACCGTGATGATCATCCTGCGCTCGATGTTCAAGTGGCAGGACTACATCCGGCTTGAGCACCTGGACGCGCTGGCGAAGCTGCTGATTGTGGTTGCGACCACCTGGTTCTTCTTCTTCGTGCTGGAGTTCCTGTTCGGGCTGTACAGCCTGGAGGGCCCGGAGATACGGCTGAGGGAGATGCAGGTGTTCGAGATGCCGTGGGCGGCGTTCTTCATCGCCTTCCTGGTGTGCTCATACTTCATACCGGTGCCCATGTGGCTGTTCCGCTCAGTGCGGCGCAGCATCCCGCTGATGATATTCACCACCGTGCTCGTGAACGTGGGCATGTGGCTGGAGCGGTTCATCATCATCGTGCCCGGCCTGGCTCGAAAGCAGGGCCTCACGTTCACGTGGGGCGGCTACACGCCCAGCGCGGTGGAGATCATCATCGTCTTCGCCACGTTCTGCATGGTGTCGATGCTGGTGCTCCTGTTCGCCAAGGTGTTCCCGCTGATTCCTATCGGCGACGCCAAGGAGGGAGTGGTGCTCCAGGATGAGATCAAGATTGGAAAGGTAAACGTCCCGGCTATCATGCGGGAGGACTAATTCCCGGAGGTCCACAATGGCCAACAAGAACGTACTAGGACTATTCGATAACGCCGATACGGCGGCAGACGCCACCGACGGTCTCATGGAGGTCGGGGTCAACCAGGAGGACTTCGACGTCCTGACCGGCAGCCCATATCCTGAGGGCGCATTCGGCGAAAAGACGCCCGTGCATCACATCTACGTGTTCCCACTCATCGGCGCGCTCATGGGCCTGAGCGTGGCGTTCCTGCTGACCTCCGGCACACAGATAGCCTACCCGATAGTCACCGGCGGCAAGCCCATCCTCTCGTTCCCGGCCATGACCATCATCTCCTACGAAGGCACGCTTTTGGGCGCCGTCATCTTCACGATCCTTGGCATCATCTTCGAGTCCCGCCTGCCCAGGGCGAAGCTGGACCCATACGACCCGCGCATAACAGAGGGTTACATCGGTCTGCTGGTCACGTGCCCTGAGGAGCGGCTCGACGCGGTCGACCAGGCGCTCCGGCGCGGCAAGGCGGTGGACGTTATCCACGAGGGAGGACGCTCATTTCAGGCGTGATGAAGCCCATGTCTAGCGTGCTCAGACTGCGAATGACCATTGCCGTAGCGGCGCTGCTGCTGACGATTGTCGCGGCGGGGTGTCTTCCCCTTGGCCGCGGCGCGTACCCAATCGACGTCTTCGCAGAGATGCACTACACGCAGATGTACAAGTCGCAGGAGCCTCCGCGGCTGTATCCGGCGCCGGGCGCAGTGCCGTTTGTGCCGGTAGGCCACGGCGCGCTCATGGTGCCGGACGTTTCGCCTGCGATCGAAGCGGCATCGGCAGAGAAGGGCAGGGCGCTGTACGCCGTGAACTGCACGGTCTGTCACGGCGAGGCCGGCACCGGCGACGGCCCATTGAGCGCGCACCTGGCGCGGATTGCGGGCGCTCAGGCACTCGCCCCGGCTGACCTCACCGGCGCCGGAACGGTGGCGGCCACAGACGAAGACCTGTTCATATTCATAGGCGGCGGTGGACGCATCGGCAACGCGCTCCGGCTGGCCGGGCAGGATGCCACAGCTCCAACCATGCCGGTGTTCAACAAGCTGCTGACCGAAGAGGAGCGCTGGAGCCTGGTCCGCTACCTGAGACAGCTACAGGGCCAGTAGACGCCTCCGCTCTCACACGCAGAGCCCCAGACCGCTAGACCTGATTGAATCAAGGGTTTCGGCGTTGAGGCTATATCTAGCCCTGTAGACTTTGGGTTGGGGCATACGACGACTGAGGAGAGATCCTAGTGGTTCTGTCCAACATTGCCCGTGCTCTCACAGCGGAATGTCGGTTCTACTTCGATGAGGAAGCCCGGGACCAAATCTTCGGGCTGATCCGAGATGCGAAGTCCTCGCTCTACCTCGTGTCGCCCTACAACAGGCATCCCCAGCAACTGCGGATGCGCCTGACCGAAGCCATCGATAGAGGGGTGAACGTTACGATGCTCTATCGCGATGATAAGGATCAGCGTGAGGGAGTCACGTACCTGGATGAATTGGGAGCGACTGTTCTCCCCGTTGAGTGGTTGCACTCTAAGGTCTACATGAACGAGTCTACGGCCTTGGCCTCATCCATGAATCTGCTGGATTCGTCGTTCAACAACTCCTCGGAATTCTGCATAAGAATTGACAAGGCGAGTGCAGGAAACGGTCGGCTCTACGACCAGTTGGCTCAGTATGTACAGAGCATCCTGTCGCACGCCGAGCGGCGGAATCCCACAGCTACTCCTGAGAAGCCCGCTGCCCCGAACGCTGCCGCTCCAAAGCCCGCGCCCGCGAATAAAACTACAAGGTCGGCCCGGCCTCCCCGAAGCGCGCCCAAGGCCGCGGCGGTCGGAGCGAAAGGCCACTGCATCCGGTGTGGCAAAAGAATTCCACTCGACCCGGACAAGCCGCTCTGCACCGACGACTATAGAAGCTGGAATCGCTATAAGAACTTTGACCACGAAGAGAAATTCTGCCACCAATGCGGGGAGGAGCACGAGACTAGTATGGCTAGGCCCCTCTGCCGCAGGTGCTGGCGTTCGAGGGCCGTCGCGCAGACCTAGCCCCGACTGGCCCTCTTTCGAGATCACCCTGCACAAAGCTTGTAGTTCGGCAGGTCCCAGCCGCCCCTTGGTATACCCTCGCTTTTCTGCGACAATGTGACTTGTCGGCGGGCGGCCCGCCATTAGCCCGCCTCCGGCATCCAGTCACGTTTACACAGTAGCGAGAGGTCTCAAGCGCATGCAAACCACAGCAGTCGAGCGCACCTCCAGGCTGCGTGTGTTCACGGCCCTCAAGCGCCCCGGTTTCCGCCGCTTCTGGATAGGCATGGTGGCGTCCGTCATGGGCTTCCAGATTATGATGGTCGCCCAGGGGTTTCTGGTGTTCGACCTGACGGGGTCTGAGCTGTACCTGGGATTCGTGGGGCTGGCCGCGGGTGTGCCGGCGATCGTGCTCAACCTCGTTGGCGGTGTGGTTGCCGACAAGGTGGACCAGCGAAAGCTGATTATCGTCACGCAGTCTCTCTCTAGCCTGATCATGCTGGTCCTTGGCACGCTCGTACTCACCGACCTGGTGGAGATCTGGCACGTCATGGTCACCTCATTCCTCATCGGCTCCGTGCAGGCATTCGACGGCCCCACTCGGCAGGCGCTGTTCCCACGCCTCATCGAGCGCGAAGACATGATGAACGCCGTTGCACTCAACTCGATGGTGTGGCAGGGCACAAGGGTCATTGGCCCGGCGATTGGCGGCATAATCATCAGCACCCAGCTGGGCGCGTCGCCTGGGTTCTATGCCGGGTTCGTGGGCTTTCTCCTGATGGCCGTCATGGTCTCGACTCTTCGTCTGGCACCCGCGGCCCGGTCTTCGGGCGGCTCCTTCCTTCGGGATATGGGCCAGGGCCTGAGTTTCGTCCGCTCCAACCGCATATTCACCTTTCTGATTGGAATGACGTTCTTCAACAGCGTATTCGGCATGTCCTACATATTCATGTTCCCCGTCTTTGCGAAAGAGACCTTCGATTCCCCAACCACCGGCCTGGGCTACCTGAACGCCGCCACCGGCCTGGGGGCCCTGCTTGGCACGCTTGTCACGGCTTCCCTTGGCAACTTCAGGCGCAAGGGCTTGCTGCTGCTGGGCGGGGCAGTGCTCTTTGGGGTGTTCCTGATCCTGTTCGCGACCACCAGCGAGATATTTGCTTCCCTGCCGCTGGCGCTTGGCCTCGTGTTTTTCGTCGGCGTGAGCACGTCCATCTACATGATTACAGTGATGAGTACGCTTCAGCTGCTTGTCCCCAACGAGCTTCGAGGGCGCGTGATGGGCATATACGGCATGACCTGGAGCCTGCTGCCGGTGGGCGCCATGCAGGCCGGAGCCATTGCGGAGTACACGAGCGCGGCGGTCGCCGTGGGAGTAGGCGGAGCGGCGGTCATCCTGTTCGCGCTCGGCATGACGGCGGCCAGCCGGCAGGTCCGACTGCTGGGCGTAGAGCTGGAGGCGGCAGCCTGAGCCGCGCCGGGGTATCCCTGGCAGGCGACTGTGCTATCCGATAGAACCGCTCGCCCTGAGCGTGTCGAAGGGGGCGAGCGGAACCCAACGAACGAGTTTATCCCGCTCAATTGGTTCAACGGGCTCACCGTAAGCGGGATATAGGTGATACCCCATCGGCGTTGACAGGCTATCGCACGTCGGGAATGCCGGCCGCCAGCCACGGCTTGCTCTCCGGTCGCGCGGCATGTACAATATCAGTCGCATCAAGCGCGGGTACGACGAATCCACCCGCCTCGGAAGGACACTTCAATGGACTTAGACACCGTCATAGCTCTTGCGCCCAATCCCAGGATTCAGGAGTTCCGGCCCGGGGACACCGTGAAGGTCAACATCCGCATCAAGGAGGGCGACCGGGAGCGCCTGCAGGCGTTCCAGGGCACGGTGATACGCAGCAGGGGCAGAGGTGCCGGATCCACCTTCACCGTACGGCGCGTTTCGTACGGCATTGGCGTTGAGCGCACTTTCGCCTTTCAATCGCCACTCGTAGAGTCCGTTGAGGTTGTGCGGCACGGCAAGGTACGCCGGGCGCGCCTCTACTACCTGCGAGGCCGCTATGGCCGGGCCGCCCGCATCAAAGAGGACAGGAACCGGGGCAGGTAGCAGCCGGAAATTCCAGCCAAACAGCCCTGAGTGCAGGTCCGGCACGAATGACCAAGTATGCCGAGGTGGCCGTAGACGCCCCCGCGGGGTACAACCGCACCTTCACCTACTCCATTCCGGACGGCATGTCCGTTGCGCAGGGTCACCTCGTGCGTGTGCCGTTCGGGCGGCGCGTGCTCTCGGGCTTCGTGTTCAACTTATCGGACGAATCTCCCGTCCCACAGACGCGGGACATTCACCGGCTTGCGTACAGCGAACCCGTGCTGTCCTATCGAGACCTTGCAATCGCAAGCTGGGCCAGCGAACACTACATGGCGTCGCTCTTCGACTGCGCGGCGCTCCTTGCGCCCCCAGGTCTTTCGCTACGGGCCAACAGCTATGTCTCCCTGACCCAGCCCGACGCGGAGCCCGGCAGGCTCACTCAGGCGCAGGGCAGGGTCGTCACGTACCTGAAGCGCAGGGGAAGGGTGCGGCGCGACACGCTGGTCAGAAGCCTCGGTCACTCGGCTGAGAGGGCGCTCGGACCGCTGGCCGCCCGCGGCATCGTCGAGGGCTGGACCGAGATTCGGAAGCCCAAGACCGGCCCGCTCTATGCCACCTACGTCGAGGCCGCGGAGCCATCGGCCACGCCGGAGGAACGGGCTGAACGCCTCGGTGGCCGAGCCGCCAAGCAGGCAGCCCTGCTCGACCACGTCGAGAGGCTGGGCGCGCCCATGCGCATGGCGGAAGCTACGAAGGCATACGGAAGCTCTGCGGTGAAGGGACTCGAGAGCAAGGGACTCCTGCGCCTCGTGCGCATACGCGAGAACCGCGACCCGCTTGCGGGCAGGAGCTTCCCGCCGGATGAGCCTCCCAGCCTGACGCCGCGACAGAGGCACTGCGTAGACCGGATTCGCAGCGCGATCGACGCGGGGACGCCGCGCGTTTTCCTGCTGCGAGGAGTCACGGCCAGCGGCAAGACGGAGGTCTACATGCGGGCGCTTTCGCACGCGATGTCCCGCGGCAGGCGCGGCATTGTGATGGTGCCGGAGCTTGCGCTCACGCCTCAGACCATCGACAGGTTCGGGAGGCGCTTTCCCGGACAGGTGGCGGTGCTCCACAGCGGCCTGTCGCGGGGTGAGCACTTCGACCAGTGGTGGCACATCCGCCAGGGCGGTTACGGCGTTGTGATCGGGTCGCGGAGCGCCGTCTTCGCTCCTCAGCCGGACCTGGGCGTCATCGTCATGGACGAGGAGCACGAGTGGACTTACAAGCAGCAGGACTCGTCGCCACACTACCACGCACGCGAGGCGGCGATAAAGCTGGCACAGCTTGCAAACGCGGTGGTAATCCTGGGCAGCGCAACGCCGGACGTAGTGTCCAACAGCCGCGCCGTTGAGGGCGAGTTTGAGCTGCTGGAGATGCCTCACCGCATACGCACCTCGGACGCCAGCGAGACTCCGCTGCCCAGAGTGCGCGTAGTGGACCTCCGCAGGGAGCTGCGTGAGGGCAACCGCAGCATCTTCAGCCGGGCCCTGAGCCAGGCGATGGAGTTCGCGCTACGCGAGGGCGAGCAGGTGATCCTATACCTGAACCGCAGGGGCAGCGGCAGCCTGGTGCAGTGCCGCGACTGCGGCCACACCGTGCACTGCCGTCGCTGCGACCTGCCCATGACGTACCACGCTCAGTCGGCGCGACTGCTGTGTCATCGCTGCGGTCACCGCCAGAGCTATCCGCAGGCGTGCCCGCAGTGCCGCGGGCCTCGCATTCGCTACCTGGGACTTGGAACGCAGCGGGTAGTCCAGGAGGTTGAGAAGGAGTTCCCGGGCGTGAAGACCATGCGCTGGGACAGGGACGCGGCCTCCACGCGGGGCAGCAACGAGCAGGTGATGGCTGGCTTCCTGCGCGGCGACGCACAGGTGCTGGTGGGAACGCAGATGATCGCCAAGGGCCTCCACTTCCCGGACGTGACTGTCGTAGGGGTGATGTGCGCCGACATCGGGCTGTACCTGCCGGACTACCGCGCATCGGAGCGCGTATTCCAGCTGCTGTGCCAGGTTGCAGGGCGCACCGGTAGAGGGCCGCTCGGCGGGCAGGTCGTCGTGCAGACCTACTCTCCAGGCCACTATGCCGTCACCGCTGCGGCGGAACAGGACTACGAGCGGTTCTTCCAGGAGGAGCTTGCGTACCGGGACGAACAGGACCTGCCGCCGTTCACCCACCTGATTCATCTGGTGTTCGCGCATACCGGCCCCGAATACTGCCGCCGACAGGCGGTCGCGCTTGGCGAGGCGCTGAGGCGGGAGAGGCTGGCCTGGGGCATCACAGACGTCGACGTGGTGGGGCCGGCGCCGGCGTACCCGCCCCGTGTGGGAGGCAGGTATCGCTGGCACGTTGTGCTTCGCGGCCATGAACCGCGCACGCTGCTGGAGAAGGTGACTATCCCGCCTGGTTGGAGCGTGGACGTGGACCCGATGTCCGTGATGTGACACCCGCAATCGCATTTACAGGGCGGTTGGGCCACACTATAATTGGGCAGACAATCGGCCTCGGCAGTCGCCACGGGCGCACCGGTGGGCTGCCGACATCAACACCGCCAGGAGGCAGAGCTTGTCTCTTCTACATCTACGAACGATTCCCGATCCGGTCCTGCGTCAGAAGGCAAGGCGGGTCACAAAGTTCGACGACGCCCTTCACCAGCTGATCGACGACATGATCGATACCATGAGGGAAGCGAACGGAGTGGGTCTGGCCGCCAACCAGGTGGGCGTTCTGCAGCGGATCGTGGTCATCGAGATACCGGAGGAGGAGCAGGTTCGAGTCCTCATCAACCCGGAGATCGTGCGCCGCGAGGGGGAGCGCGTGGTGGAGGAGGGGTGCCTCAGCATCCCGGGCTACCGCGGCGAGCTGACCCGCTCACTCAAGGTACGGGCGCGTGCGCTGGACAGGGACGGCAACCCGATTCGCATCAAGGCGGAAGGGCTCCTGGCGCAGGCGCTGGAGCACGAGACCGACCACATCAACGGCACACTCTACATCGACCACCTGGAGAGCCCGGAGAAGCTCTGGAAGCTGCTGCCACAGGAGGCCGCAGTCGCCTCAGAGGGAAGTTGATCCCCCATTCGGCCAGCGCGGCCCCTCGCATAGCTCTCCCGAATCCGGCCGTCGCGCCACTCCGGCATCTGCGCGCCATCCTCGCGGACAGCGGCGCGGACGCATACGTGGTCGGCGGCTTCCTCCGCGACCTTATCCTTGGTATCCGCGCGACCGACATTGACCTTGCGGTGAGGGGCGACGCCGTCGCAATCGCCCGTGATGCGGCGAAGGCGCTGGGCGGCACCTTCGTACTGCTGCACGAGGAACACTCGACCGCCCGAATCGTGCTGCCGCAAAGTGAAGCCGATGACTCGCCTCGATGGACGCTGGACCTGACCTCGTACTCCGGCAGCATCAAGGAGGACCTGGCCAGCCGCGACTTCACGATCAACGCGATGGCCGCGTCGCTCCCTGACGTACTCGCATGGGGCGACGCGGATGCCACTCCGGCCACAGCTACCGGAGAGCTGCGTCTGCTTGACCCGTGTGGTGGACTGGACGACCTTCTCGCTCAGCGGATCCGCGCCGTCTCCGACAACGCCTTCCGCGGCGATGCGGCTCGCCTGTTGCGCGCCGTTCGGCTCGGGGCCACGCTCGGCTTCTCAATAGACGAGTCTACGCGCAGGCAGATCAGGCGGGATGCTCATCTCCTGTCGGGCGTCTCGGCAGAGCGCCTGCGCGACGAGTTTCTGAAGACCCTTGCAGCGCCGGACGCGACGGTCAGCCTCCGCCTCATGGACGAGCTGGACCTCCTGTGCCGGCTCATACCGGAGCTGGAAGAGTCCAGGGACGTGGAGCAGCCCAGAGAGCACTACTGGGACGTCTTCTACCACTGCCTGGAGACGCCTTCGCACCTGGAGCGCCTCACCACTGGCAGAGGTGGGGGAGAGGACAGTGTGATCGCAATCTCGCCGTGGCGCCCGCACTTGAAGGCCTACTTCGAAGAGGAGGTCAGCGACGGCCACACGCGCCTCACGATAGTGAAGCTGGCCTGCCTCCTCCATGATGTCGCCAAGCCCGCCACCAAGACTATCGACGACACAGGACGCATGCGGTTCTTCGGGCACGACGCGCAGGGCGCGGACATGTGCGAGAGCATTCTGAGTCGCCTGCGAATCAGCAGCCGCGGCATCGACCTGATTGCGGCCATGGTGCGCCACCACCTGCGGCCAACGCAGATGCGCCACGGCGAAGCTCTGCCGACGCCGCGCGCCGTGTACCGATACTATCGAGACCTCGGTGAGGCGGCCGTGGACACCCTGTACCTCAACATGGCGGACTACCTGTCGGCCAAGGGCCCGGCTGTGGAGACAGGTGACTGGGAGGGCCACTGCCGGCTGATCGCGCACATTCTGGAGGGCGGACTGGACCAGGAGGGGGCGCCCAAGGCGGCGCCAAGGCTGGTAGACGGCAATGCTCTGATGGAGGCGCTGGGGCTGTCGCCCGGGCCGCAGGTCGGACGGCTGCTGGAGGCCGTCGCGGAGGCGCAGGGCGCGGGCGAGGTGGCCACACGGGAGGAGGCGCTGGAGCTGGCACGCAGGCTGATGGAGGAGACGGGGTAGAGTGGCCCAGAGGCCGCGTAAGCCCAGCGTGACATTGAGAAGATTGACGCTTGACGTCAAGCGTCAAATGTGCTATAGTTCACCGCGTTGATACTCAGCTACGGAGACAGAGACACCGAACGGTTTGCTGCCGGAGAGTATGTCGCTGCGTTTGGGGGATTCGAGCGGCAGGCAGCCAAGCGGCTGTCTATTCTGAACGCGGCGCCCTCCCTGGATACACTGCGAACTCTGCGCAGCAACCGCCTGGAAGCAATGCGGGGGGATAGACAAAGACAGTACTCGATTCGCATAAACCGCCAATGGAGAATCTGCTTTGAGTGGCCGGACGGCCCCGGCCCGACCTACGTAGAGATAGTAGACTACCACTGAGGAGCTTTAATATGTTCAGACGTGCTGTTCACCCCGGAGAGATACTTGAGGATGAGCTGCTGGAGCGCGGCGTCTCGCCGACGGCCTTCGCCCACGACATAGACGTGCCTCCAAATCGAGTGAGCCAGATCATCGCCGGCAAGCGGTCGGTGACCGGAGACTCGGCGTTGCGATTTGGGCACTGGTTTGGCATCGATCCGCAGTTCTGGCTGAACCTCCAGTCGCAGTTCGACCTCGCCGCCGCGGAGCAGAAGGTGGGCCTGGCCATCCGCGAGCTGCCGACCGCCTACGGGAGCCAATAGCTCGCCAGGGCGCGTTGGTCTAGCGGCCGCGCAGAGTTCGGACTAGCTGGCCCAGCCTTAGCTGCTGATCATACACGAGCAGGTAAGCGCGGAAGAGGCGAGTCGTTAGCCACACGACTGCCACGACGCTGAGAGCCAGGACCAGCAGGCTGAGGTACGGCTCCACACCACCCATGCCGCCCAGGCTGAGCCGCGCCAGACTGGTCATCGGCGCCGTGATGGGGACGAAGCTGAGTACCCGGGCAAGCATCCCATCGGGGTTCTCGAGCAGCGCACTCAACAGCCACATCGGAGCCACAGTAGGCAGAATAACGAAAGCACTGATGTTGCCAGCCTGCCTCTGGTTAGTTGTGACCGCGCCAATGGCCGCCAGCAACGTGCCAATGAGGGCGTAGCCCAACAGGAAGTACGCGAATGCTATCAGGAGGCTGCCAGGCGAAGGCAGGAGTTCGCTGCCGAGTTCGATGGGCAGATCCACGATGAGATTCAGGATGAGCAGGAACGCCACGGCTGTTGCGGCCCAGACGGCAACCTGCAGAAGGCTCGCCGCTCCGAGTCCCAACAGCTTGCCGAACATCATGTGCTCCGGCTTGATGGAAGAGAGCAGCACCTCCATGATGCGGTTCTCCTTTTCCTCCGTCAGCCCCTGCAGCAGATAGCCTGATGCAGTAAAGCCGGCTACAAGCAGCAGAATTCCGGCTGCGATGAAGATCAATGTAGCACCGACGTCAAAGTCTGATTCTGCCGGAGCGCCGGACTCACCCACCTCGACTGTCACAAGTCGATAGGGAGTCCTGATGCGGTCCAACTGCTGGGGTTGGACCTGCCCTTCGAACAGGTTCTCCAGTATGAACCTGTGGAGGGCGCCTCTGCCTCCCTCGTCGAACGTCAGCCCTGCGCGCTGCTCACGCACCTCCAGGACTGTCCCGGTCTCCAGGTAGTCCGTCCCGAATACGTAGTACCTGTCAATACGCCCAGCGAGGAGGTCCTGCATGGCAGCGTCTCGGTGAGGATAGAGCGTGAATACCGTGCTGCCCTGGAGATGGAAGCGGGTAAAGAGAGGCCGCCCGTCCGCGCCGGTTGTCAAGTCTACGTAGCCAACAGCCGTCGGTTCGGTAGCCGAGGCGGATGATACCTCTCCGGAGGAGTCATCGGAAGTCAAAGCCTGGAATACGGCTATGCCAATTAGCGCGACGATTGCAAGCACGGGTACTGAGGCCACGAATATACGGAAGGAAAGGCGGCCCAGGGTTACGGAGAACTCGTGGCGCGCCACAAGCCATGTCTTACGCATGACGGCTCCCAACGACCTGCAAGAATATCTGCTCCAGGCTCGGCGTCGCCAGCTCGAATCGGTCGATCTTCGCGCCGCGGTCGAGCAATGTCCTCAGCATGCCCTCCGGTGCGTAGCCGGGTGAGAGCCTCAGGACGTATCCAACACCATCTCTCCGCCACTCCAGCACGCCGTCGATACCCTCGGGATCCTGGTCACTGGCGACGAATACCTCACTTCCGGCAAAGCGGCGCTTGATCTCAGCCACCGGTCCGTCCAGCACGACTTGCCCCTTGTCGATCATCAGAATGCGGTCGCAGAGCTCCTCGACATCCGACATCTGATGAGTGGAGAACATGATCGCCACGCCAGCGCCGCGCAGTTCGGCGACCACGTCCTTCATCACACGCACGTTGACGGGGTCAAGACCGCTGAACGGCTCGTCCAGCACGACGAACTCGGGATCGTGGACAAGAGTGGACGCAAACTGCACGAGCTGACCCAGCCCGCGGCTCAGCTCCTGAATCTTCTTGCCTCGGTGCTGTTCCAGCCCAAGGCGTTCAAGCAGCCGGTCGGCTCTGCTGAGCGCCAACTCCCGGGAGAGGCCCTTCAGCTCAGCCAGGTACAGCAGGTTTGGTATCACGCGCAGGCCGCGGTACAGGCCGCGCTCCTCCGGCAGGTAGCCGATGCGCTCCCTGGCGCCCGGAGTCAGGGCGGCATCGAATACGTAAACCTCGCCCTCGTCGGGCTGGATGATGTCTAGGAGCATACGGATTGTCGTGGTCTTGCCGGAACCGTTGGGGCCAACAATTCCGACGATCTCGCCGGGCCGGACTGAAAGGGACACGTCATCCACGGCCACCAGGTCGCCGTAGCTCTTGCGCAGGCCTGTGGCCTGTATCACGGGGGCGCTTGTTGAACTCGTCGCCATGAGCAATTGACATTATGACACAGGTCGAATTGCCGGACAAAGAGTCAGGTATAGTTCGCAGCAAGGGGGATGGCGGAAATGCTCTCGGCTGACAACCACATCTTGTGCAGGGCATGGGAATTCCCACAAAATCATGTGGGCTGGGCTATTGACAGGGTTAGGTCACAGCAATAGAATAGCCCTACGTCTTTTGCACAGGCGCTGGTAGTCTGAAAACACCACAGTACCATATCTGGTACTTTCAATGACGGAATCGGAGCCAACAGGTCGTGCGCTGCCCATACTGCAACAACCCGGACTCCCGGGTCATCGACTCCAGGGACGCCCCCGAAGGCGTTCGGCGTCGCCGCGAGTGCAGCATGTGCGGCCTGCGCTTCACCACATACGAGCGCGTCCAGACCACCGCTCTCATGGTCGCCAAGCGGGACGGCCGCCGGGAGGAGTACAACCGCGACAAGCTGACCAGGAGCGTGCAGATGGCCTGCGTCAAGCGGCCCCTGCCAACCGGCACTATCGACAAGCTGGCGGACGATATTGAGACTCAGCTGCAAGCGCTGGGCCGCGCAGAGATCCCAAGCCACGCCATCGGCGAGATGGTGGTGGAGCGGCTTCGCGCGCTGGACCCTGTGGCGTACATCCGCTTTGCGAGCGTGTACCGTGACTTCGCAGACGTGGAGCGCTTCAAGGACGCCGTGGAAGCGCTGGAGTCGGCGAAGCAGGCCTTGGAGAACAACGACTCATCGCCGCAGCTTCCGCTGATGACCGAGCAACCACCCAG
Source organism: Dehalococcoidia bacterium (assembly GCA_034423135.1). Taxonomy (GTDB): domain Bacteria; phylum Chloroflexota; class Dehalococcoidia; order Lucifugimonadales; family UBA2985; genus JAPPHY01. Next base: position 202,057 of record DAOUJC010000008.1, read on the forward strand.
ACGCCGCCGCGGTCGCAGACCGCGGAGCAGCACCGCAGGCCTGCCCATGGACATCGCAGGAGGACTCGACTAGAGGCAGCACGCGAGCCAGTCCGGGCAGGCGGTACAAGAAGGAAGCCATCCCCGCGCAGGTCGGCGAGCCGGAGCAGCGGGGAAGCAGAGACCATACAGGAACCGGAGAAGGAACCATGACCATCCACAGCAACGGCAACGGACACAACGGCAGCACCAACAGGAAGGCGCTGATGAAGGAGCTGGTGACAGCCCTGGAAGCGGCCGGAATAGAGGTGCCCACCGATGCCCAGCAGGCCGCGCTGTCGGTGGCCGGCGGCAGCGGCGAAGAATACCACTGGGAGCGTGGCTACACATCGAGGAGGGCGTACGGATCCTCAGGCAGCGCAGCAACCGCGGAGAGACCGGACGTGTCCGAGAACGCCAAGGTTGTACTGCAGAAGCGCTACTACCTCAAGGACGACAAGGGCAACACGGTGGAGCACTCTTGGTCGGACGTGTGCCGTCGCGTGGCGCGCGCCATCGCCGAGGCGGAGACCCTCTACGACGGCAGCGCGGACGTGGCACGCTGGGAGAATCAGTTCTACGGCATAATGGCCGACCTTGAGTTCGTGCCCAACTCGCCCACGCTGATGAACGCTGGCACGGGCGCCGGCACCCTCTCGGCCTGCTTCGTGATTGGCCTTGAGGACAGCATGGAGGGCATCATGGAGACGGCCAAGGAGACCGCCATGGTGCAGAAGTTCGGTGGAGGCACCGGCTTTGCCCTCTCCAAGATTCGCCCCAAGGGCGCCAACATCTCCACGACCCACGGCAGGGCATGCGGCCCTGTGGCCGTGCTTCGCCACCTCTCGTCCGTGTCCACGCTGGTGACGCAGGGAGGAAAGCGTGACGGCGCCAACATGGCCGTCATGGACGTCCACCACCCGGACATCATGGACTTCATCACCTGCAAGACGCACGAGGGGCAGATCCACAACTTCAACATCTCGGTGGGAGCCAGCGAGGAGTTCATGCAGGCCGCGGTCCGTGGCGAAGACTACGACCTGCGAGACCCCACCACGGGCGAGGTGGTCGGCCGGCTCAACGCCGCTGAAGTGTTCAACCACATGATAGAGGGGGCGTGGCGCAACGGCGAGCCCGGCACCATCTTCCTGGACCGCGTCAACGAGGACAACCCCACGCTCAACATCGGCCGCATGACCGCCACAAACCCCTGCGGCGAGCAGCCCCTGCTGCCGTACGAGTCCTGCAACCTGGGTTCCATCAACCTCGCCAGGTTCGTCATCGAGAGCGGGAGCCAGCCCACCATCGACTGGGACCGACTGGGCCGGGTGTCCCGCATAGCTGCCCGCTTCCTGGACAACGTCATAGACGCCAACCGCTACTCGGTCCCGGAGATCGAGCGCATGACCAAGCTCACCCGCAAGACCGGTCTGGGCGTCATGGGCTTCGCCGACATGCTGGTGATGATGGCCATTCCCTACAACTCCCAGGAAGGCCTGGAGCTTGGCCGCTCCATCATGCGTTTCGTGAAGGAAGAGGCGGACGCCGCGTCCGAGGAGCTGGCCCACGAGCGGGGAGTCTTCCCGGCGTACCCCGGCAGCTCACATCAGAAGCAGGGACGGCTAATGCGCAACGCGTGCAGGCTCACGGTTGCGCCCACGGGCACTATCTCCATGATCGCCGGCTGCTCCAGCGGCATCGAGCCACTGTTCTCGCTGTGCTATCGCAAGCACAACATCCTGGAGGGCGAGAGCCTGCTGTACATCGACTCCAACTTCGAGCGCATGGCCATCGAGGACGAGTTCTACAGCGACGAACTCATGGAGTACCTGGCCAACGGCGGCTCCATCCAGGACAGGGAAGACGTGCCGGAGTGGATCAAGGAGGTCTTCGTCACGTCCGCGGATATCTCGCCGCAGGACCACGTGCGGATGCAGGCGGCCTTCCAAGAGAGCGTAGACGCAGGCATATCCAAGACCATCAACTTCCACAACTCCGCCACACGAGAGGACGTGCGCACCGCCTACCTGATGGCCTGGGAGCTGGGCTGCAAGGGCATCACGGTGTACCGCTCGGGCAGCAGGGAGGCGGAAGTGCTGACCTCCGGCGCCACCGCGTCCGCGGCGCTGGAAGCGGTCGGTGTGTCGACCGGCGCGGAGCCGGTCACCGGCGTCCTGCCCGTGCCCATGGCAAGGCCCTCGCAGGTCCAGGGCATCACCGACCGAATCCGCACAGGCCACGGCAACATGTACGTCACCATCAACTCCAAGGACGGCCAGCCCTTCGAGGTGTTCTCCAACCTGGGCAAGGCCGGCGGCTGCGACTCCGCCCAGATAGAGGCCATCACCCGGCTTGTCTCGCTGGCGCTGCGCTCCGGCATCGACTCTTCTCACGTGATTGACCAACTGCAGGGCATCACCTGCTGCCCGCAGTGGGACAATGGCGTGCTGGTGCGCTCCGCACCGGACGCTGTGGCCCTGGCGCTCAGCCGGCACACCGCGCCCGCGGACAACCGGCCCATGGCGCTGCCGCGCAGCAACGCAGTCGAGGAGACACCGGCGCCCTACGCGGTGCAGCAGGGGCTGTTCATGAAGATGGAGGCCAACGGCAACGGCCTCAACGGCAGGACGCAGTGCCCCGAATGCCCCGACTTCCTGATTCACCAGGAGGGCTGCGCAAGCTGCCGCACCTGCGGCTACGAGAAGTGCGGGTAGGGAGGAAACATTGTCAAACACACACCGACCCGGCGGCTGCTCGGACGGGGACGGTGTGAAGCTGGACCAGACGCTTGGCGTCTATCGATCCACGGAGCGGCGCTCCCCACGAGGAGCGTGCATTACAGCGGCCCCGGACCCACGGGGCCGCTGATATTGTACCACAGCCTCTCACCCCATATAATGCCCTAAACGACTCCGCAAAGGGGGGCAGGATGAGCGATCGACCCACAATAGCCCTCACGATGGGCGACCCCGCCGGCATAGGGCCGGAGGTAGTCGCCAAGGCCTTAGCGCACCCCGACGTGGTCGCCTCGTGCCACCCGCTGGTCATCGGCAACGCGCCGCTGCTCGGCAAGACGCTGCGCGACCTCGGCCTGTCCTACGAGGTGACGCAGGTATCGACGGCAGCAGAGGCTCCGGCGAATGCCGTGTCCATCCTGGACCCGGGCAACCTCAACGCAGAGGACGTGGCACCCGGACAGGTATCCGCCGCCGCTGGCAAAGCCTCCGTGGAGTGGATTCTACAGGCCGGCGAGATGGCCCTCTCCGGCGACGTCCAGGCCATCGCCACGGCGCCCATCCACAAGGAGGCCGCGAGGGCTGCAGGTTACGAGGACATCGGGCACATGGAGCTGTACCAGAGCCTCACCGGCGCCAAGGAAGTGGCGACGATGCTGACCGCCGGCAACCTCCGCGTGGTACACCTGACCACGCATCGCTCGCTCATGAGGGCCGTGGAGTACGTCACGAAGGAGCACATCCAGGCCAAGCTCCAGCTAACCCACGACTGCTTCAGCGCCTGGGGCTTCGATCCGCCGCGCATCGGCGTGGCCGCGCTGAACCCGCACGGCGGCGACGGCGGCCTCATCGGCCGCGAGGAGATAGACGAGATTGCGCCGGCCGTAGAGGAGGCTCGAAGCAGGGGCATGAACGTGACCGGCCCGGTGCCCGCGGACTCCGTGTTCCCGCAGGCCATCGCGGGCCGTTACGACGCCGTGCTGGTCCACTACCACGATCAGGGGCACATCCCCATCAAGGTCAAGGACTTCGAGGGCAGCGTCAGCATCAACCTGGGCTTCCCGTTCGTGCGTACGTCCGTAGACCACGGCACCGCCTTCGATATCGCCGGCAAGGGCATCGCCAACGAGACCGGCATGAGAGAGGCCGTGCTGGCCGCAGCCTACATCGCTACGACCGGACGCCTGCCGGAGTAGCGCGCCATGTCTACTTCGAACGGCGGAACGGCAAACGGGAAGATTAACCTCGCCTTCATAGGCGGGGGCACTATGGCTGAGGCCATCATCGCAGGCGTGCTGGCGCGCGAAGTGACAGAAGCCGCGTCCATAGTGGTCGGCGAGCCGGTGCTGCGCAGGCGCGAGTACCTCAGCGGCCGCTACGGCACGCGCACCGTCATCGACAACCACAGCGCCATCGATGAGGCCGACATTGTGGTCATCGCCGTGAAGCCGCAGCAGCTATCGGAGGTCCTGGAGGAGCTGTCAGGCAGCCTCACCGCCTCACAGAGCCTCCTGTCCATCGTGGCGGGCGCCTCGATGCAGACCGTCGCCGAGGGCGCGAACCACGCGGCGGTCATACGCGTCATGCCCAACACGCCAGCGCAGGTCGGGCAGGGGATGACCGTGTGGACGGCTTCGCCGGAGGTCCCGGAATCGCACCGCGAGGCGGCAGGCGAGATCTTCGACTCGCTCGGGATCGCCACCTACGTCGCAGAGGAGAAGTACCTGGACATGGCCACGGCCCTGAGCGCAAGCGGCCCGGCGTATGTGTTCCTGTTCCTGGAGTCGCTGATAGACGCGGGCGTGTACATGGGGCTGCCGCGTGAGATGGCGCAGACCCTGGCGCTGCAGACCATCGAGGGCAGTGCCGCGCTGGCCAGGGAGTCCGCGAGGCATCCGGCAGACCTGCGGAACATGGTGACCTCACCCGGCGGGACCACCGCGGAGGCGCTGCTGGCGCTGGAGGATGCCGGATTCCGGGCGGCCGTGATGAATGCGGTCATTGCCGCGCACGAGAAGGCGATGGAGCTGGGCTAAGGGAAGCAATGGGAGCGCTGCTAAGCTACCTCATAACCCTGCTGATCTTCGCCATCCTCGGCCGTGTCATCCTGGACTGGCTGGTCGTGGGCGGGCTGCTGCGCTACGACAACGCCCTCTTCCGCGTGCGCGATGCTCTGATCTACCTCACGGAGCCGGTGCTCGCGCCCATCCGCCGGTTCACACGCATGGGCATGATCGACTTCAGCCCCATGGTGGCGATCATACTGCTGAGCATCTTCCAGCAGTTCGTGGCACGCATCTAGGGCGACAGCGTTTGCGGCGCGGGTAAGCGCCAAAGACCACCGGGGAACCCCATGCCCAATGTTCGCAATTCAGTGAGTTTCCTGTCTGGCTCCTTGAGGAACCCCGTTATCGCAGCGATTGTTGCGTCGGTGGTGACCGGGTTGGTGGTCTTCGTGGCCTGCTTCATGGTCTGGTATCACTTCGGTGGAGGCGCTTGGCGCAGCTGGAAGAATGTGGAGGAGGTGCAGTTAGTTGCGCCGGACAGGCTCTCACTCAAAGTCATATCCTGCGAAGGGGCTCCGGAACTCTCGGAGTTTAAGCAGACCGAGGTAGACATACAAGTCAAGCTGCAAGTTCTCTTTCACTTCAATTCCTCTTGGCCGAGGTTGGGCGGGCCGCCCGCGGCGTGTGCAACGCACGTTGAGGTCCGCCTTGGCGAGCCTCTGGGAGACCGCGTGGTTATGGATCTGCACACCGGGCAAACGGTGAGCGTCAGCAGACCCGACCCGCCGCCGCAACCCACGCCCGAGCCGGTTGCCTCAATCATCGTGGACAAGGGTCTTGCGCGAGTAGCTGAGCAATGGCCGGACTTCGGCGGGTACTACCTGGAGCGTCAGACCCACCGACAACGTCACTGGTATGTAGCATACGTCTACATGCAGGATGCCTGTCAGCATGAGGCGGCTGAAGCGGCATTGAAGCAACTGGTTTACCCTGGGGAAATCTGGCAAGACATTTCCGGTGTGTATGCGGTAGAGGCGGACTACTCCATCGTGCAGCTGGGCCGATGGTACGAGCACATCAGCGGGATAACAGACCCTGGACTGGTTCTGACGGACCTGCACGAAAGCAGGAACAGGCTTGAGATTCGCGTGGTTGACGATGCGGCCGCGCAGAGGGTCGAGGAAAAGCTGAAGGAGCTGCCGGTGCCTCGTGAGGCGATTGCCGTCAGGATTAGAGAGCCTGTCAAGCTGTATGAACCACAGAGCGCATATGAACCATGGAGCACTCCGGTTCCGCCGGCTGAAGTCAAGGAGCATCTCAGCGATGCGTTGCTGCAGGACCTGGAGGCCATCGCACTCCAAGAGGACATATCGCTCGAGGCCGTTATAGAGCGGTACGGGTCGAAAGGCAGCTTGCTCACGGTGGTCGACGCGATCAGAGAGACGTTTTCCGACGATTACGCCTGGTCAAGTGTCGCGATAGGCGGCCGCGGCCAGATCGGATTCGCAGGGCGGTCCCCGGCTGCGGCGCTCTGGATGATCGAAGGTTTTGCCAACAATCATTGGGGCGCTTCCGTCGAGGTACACTCCCACGTGGGCTTCACTGAGTTGGAGAAGCAGAGGGCTATCGAGGCATTCCATTACGCCGTGTTCGATGCGCTTGAAGTCGGCGTAGGCGGCAGCAGGCTGGAATCGGAGACCGGCCGTCTAACTACGGATCTTCAGATGCACGGCGGAGTCTGTGACGCCGCAGTCATCGACAACGTCCGGGCCGGTGCAACCCAGGCCCTAATTGACGCCACCAGAGCCGACATTCTCAACAGTATCAAGATCGACCTGATCATCCACCCGACAGACCCGACTTGGGTCAATCCGGTGGATGGCCCGGTGCTGACCTCGCCACCGTCTATCGGGCTGTTCGGCGGAATGGACGCCATAGTCAGCGGGACCTTGCACTTTGACGAGAGCGCCGGATGCCTGTACCTCGGAACCTCCGACGCCGAGTACCTAACCCCGGTGGTGTGGCCGCACGGAGCATCCTGGCAGGCTGATCCGCCCGCTGTGAAGATACAGGGTCAACTGGCCGAGCCGGGCACGTTCGTTGACGGTGGAGGCGGCGAGATTTCCATTGCAGCCATCAGAAATGTAGCGGGAGTCGCCGTGGCCGACGCGGCCAAGGCATGCGGCGACCACGTCGGCACTGAGAAAGTGGACTTCTTCAACGTCGGCAGTGAAGTAGACGTAGGCCGCTGACGGGCCAGCGCGCCTCACCTCAGCCTTCAGAGTAGGAGCATGTGAAATGGTGAAGGCTCAGGTCTAGGCAATTGAAGCAGGGGGAGGGCAGCATGAATCAAAGGGAGTCATTTGGCCCAAAGCCGGCGTCCGCGTGGACGGTATTGCTGATGGTGCTGATACCCATTGTGTTGCTTGTCAGTTTTGGCGGGGGCCTTTACTACATAGTGACCCGTGAGCCGGAGACGGTTACCCGTTTCGAGGAGGGGTTCCGCTTCCCTGAGTATGTGCCAAACTGGTTAGGGCGCAGGGGTGGCGACTACGCCAACGCAGGAAAGGTAAAGGCCGGCGAGCAGCTGCCATATGTCTCGTTCTATTGGGACGTGTGCGTGGACACAGACGACCCCAGGGCGCGGCTTTCACTCAGCATTGCCATGGAACACCAGGAAGTCGACCTTGGGGGGCAGTCCCGGACCGCCGTGCATGTGGACGGCGTGCAGGGATGGCTAACGCGCTTGGACATCCTGGACTTTGTTGAGCCGAATCGAGACGACCCTGAATACGAGGAATACAGAACACGCAACGTGGAGTGGGAGTATGACCGGGGCATTTACAACAGATTAATATACGGGCGCCGGGACTTCCTGCTGTCTCCCTCAGCAGGGCCTGCCATCGCTCTCCAGTGGAATCGAGACGGCTACCACTACCTGATCTTCGCCAAGGACAAGGAACCCCTGAACGCGGAGGTCCTGATGGACATTGCCAACAGCATGGCGCCATCCCCGTACCCAGAGGAATTAGGAGACATCACCCCCGGACGGCCGTCTTCGGAGAGTTCCCACTTTGGCGTACGCTGCCCTCCGGGTTGACCGTTTGAATCGCTCGGGGCCTTATTGTAGAATAGCCCCAGCCCAAGTCAGAGGTCTGATCACGCCATGCCACCCGTCCGGCCGCTGCCCGGAATGAGAGACGAGACGCCCCAGGAGCTCCATCGCAGGACTACCGCCCGCGACATACTCCAGGCGCACCTGTCGTCGCACGGCTACCGCGCCATTGACACGCCGCTCCTGGAGCCTACGGAGCTGTTCCTGCGCAAGTCCGGCGGCGAGCTGGCCACACGCATGTACACCTTCAACGACCCCGGCGGCAACCGCGTCAGCCTGAGGCCGGAGTTCACGCCCTCCGTCATCCGGTACTACCTGGAGCGGGCGGAAGGGGAGCCGCTGCCCATGCGCCTCCAGTACAGCGGCCCCGTCTTCCGCTACGACGACGCAGGCTGGTTCAACCAGGTGCACCAGACAGGCGCGGAGGTCATCGGCGCAGCGTCGCCGGACTCCGACGGCGAGCTGCTTGCGCTGGCGATGGACGGCCTGTCGCAGCTCGGCGCGCCCTCACCCGCGTGCGTGGTGGGACACGTTGGCGTGCTGCACCTGATGCTGGGCGAGCTTGGCGTATCAGCAAGGACGCGCGACTTCCTCATCGGCTGCATGCCCAGTCTCAGGGAGAACTCCGCCGGCGCGGCGGAAGCGCTGGAGCAGGCGCACTCTCGCGGCCTGGTGAAGGGCGACGCGGGCAGCCGTCCGTCGGTCTTGCCCGCGAACGGCACGGGTCGGCAAGAGGCGATCGACGCGCTGCGCCACCTGTTCCACGACTCCCTCAGCGGCATACAGGGCAGCCGCTCCACCGACGAGATTCTCTCCCGATTCATGAGCAAGCAGGATCAGGGCGACGACGCCAGGAGCGTGGAACAGGGAATCTCGCTGCTCTCCCGCGTCGCAACCGCCGCCGGAGACGAGGAACAGGCCGTGTCCCGCCTGGCTGCTGCGCTTCGCGAGCATGGCGTCGGCCGCGAGTCCCTATCGCCGCTGGAGGAGGCGCTAGCCGCGTTCCACATTCGCAGGCCGGACACGCCGCTTCTGGTGGACGTCGGCCTGGTGCGCGGGATGGCCTACTACACCGGCATGGTGTTCGAGATTCGCGCCTCAGACCGCGGCGGCCAAATCGCCGTGTGCGGTGGCGGTCGTTACGACGGCCTCGTCAAGGCCCTGGGCGGGAGCGACGACGTGCCCGCACTCGGCTTCGCATACACGCTTGAGAACCTGCTGGGGCTGCTCCCGGAGGACACGCCCCGGAGCCTGGAGGAGTCGCATTCTGCGCCTGGCAATTCCCAGCGACGGTGAGCTCTACGAGTCCACCCTGAGCTTCCTGCGAAGCAGCGGCCTGCCGGTGGAGCGCGCCAGCTCGCGCCGCTACACGGGCGCCCTTGGAGGCGGGTCCGGCGCTACCGTGCTGTTCCAGCGGACGGCGGACATACCGCTGAAGGTGGAGGACGGCAGCGTGGACCTGGGCATCACAGGGCTGGATCGCTACATGGAGATGTGTCCAGAGGGAGGAGACGCCATCCTGGTCATGGACGACCTGGGCTACGGAGGCTGCAAGCTCATGGTGGGCGTGCCGGACTCGTGGCTGGACGTGGACTCCATGAGCGACCTGGCTGACCTCTCCGTGGACATGCGGGAGAACGGCCGCGACCTCAAGATCGCCACCAAGTATCCAAGGCTCGTCGAACGGCACATGCTCAGGTACGGCGTCAGCTACTACTCCCTGGTCCAGTCGAGCGGCACGTTAGAGGCTGCGCCCGCCATGGGCTTCGCGGACATCATCGCGGACATCTCCTCCACCGGAACCACCATGCGCGAGAACCGGTTGAAGACGGTGGAGAACGGCACCATACTGGCTTCGCAGGCGTGCATCATCGGCAACGGGCGTCGGCTTGCCGAGGAGGCTGGTGCGCTGCGCGAGACGCGCATCCTGCTCGAGCAGGCGGAGGCGCACCTGCGGTCAAAGGACTTCTTCAGCATCACCGCAAACATCCTCGGCAGTTCGCCGGAGGACGTGGCGGAGCAGGTCACACGACGGCCTGAGGTGTCGGGCCTGAAGGGCCCCACGATCGCGAGGGTGTACAGCGAGGACGAGGGGACGTGGTTCGCCGTGACGCTGGTCGTGCCGCGGGAGCGGCTGCTGGAAGCCGTCGATCACCTGCGCGAGATAGGCGCAGGGAGCGTGACAGTGTCCCAGGCCCACTACGTATTCCAGGACCGCTGCAACTCCTACCAGTCGCTTCTACAGGCGCTTGGACGGGCAGGCTGAGGGTAAGGAACAGCAATGCCCAACCTTAGCGCCCACCTGGGCATAGCCAAGGAAGCAGCTTCGCGGCTTGAGTATCCCGTCATCGACAGCAACCTGGGGGCCTTCCTGCTCGGCTCGGTGAGTCCAGATATACGGATCATCACCAAGGGCAAGCGTGACGATACCCACTTCGCGCACCTGGACTTCCAGAACAAGGGGGACGGCCTGGAAGGCATGTTCCGGCTGCATCCCCACCTGGCGAGGCCGGACGCCCTCTCCGGGGCCACTGCGGCCTTCGTGGTCGGCTACGCGTCCCACCTGCTGTCAGACGAGCTATGGATTCTCGGTCTGTACCGGCCGTACTTCGGCAATCGCTCAGTCTACGAAGACCCCCACGAGGGCGACCTGATGGACAGGGCGTTGCAGCTAGAGATGGACCGGCGGGAGCAGCTGGCTCTCGGCGGCCTGGAGACGCTCCGCCCGCACATCGCGCACGCTGAGAAGGACGTGGACGTCGGCTTCATCTCGACGGACACCATGTGCGAGTGGCGCGAGTGGATCGAGGGCACACTGAGCTGGAGCTTCACCTGGGAGCGCCTGCGATTCATGGCCCGCCGCGTGGTCGCACGCAGGACTGAAGAGACCGACCGGACCCAGGAGATGGTGGAGGAGTTCCTTGAGTCCGTCCCGCGCGGGCTGGACCGCATCTACGAGACCATCGACCGGCAGCTATTCGAGGACTTTCGTGAGCGCACAATAGGCGACCTCATGGAGTTCTCGCGGGGGTACCTCGCATGAGGGTCGTCAGGGGAATGGAGGAGGGCAGAAGGGCGCTGGACCGCGACGCCTTCCTGCGGGAGCAGGAGTCCTCACCTGAGATGGCCGCTGGCATCGAGCGGGTCTTCGGGCAGCCCCTGACTCCTGAGGAGGCCGTCGCTCGCATCGTCCGCGACGTGGCGGAGCGCGGCGACGAGGCCGTTCGCGAGTACACACGTCGCATAGACGGAGCCGAGCCGGAATCCCTGGAGCTGTCTCGCGATGAGGTGAGGGCCCTGGCGTCGGAGGTGCCGCGAGAGATAGTGGACGCGCTGAACACGTCCGTATCCCGCGTCCGCCAGTACCACGCCGCCACAATGCCGAAGCCCTGGATGGACATGGACAACGGCTTCGGCGAGATCATTTCGCCCGTGGAGCGCGTGGGCATATACGTCCCCGGAGGCCGCGGCGCGTACCCATCGACCGTGCTGATGACCGCCATACCCGCCCGCGTGGCCGGCGTGGGGGAGATTGTGCTGGCGACTCCGCCACGCGGCGAGCAGGGGCCGCCGCCTGCCGTTATGGCCGCTGCGCAGGTGGCAGGTGTGAGGCGGGTGTTCCAGATCGGCGGGGCGCAGGCAATCGCGGCGATGGCCTACGGCACCGAGACAGTCCCTAAGGTGGACATGATCTGCGGCCCGGGCAACGTCTTCGTCACGCTTGCCAAGAAGTCGGTCTACGGCCAGGTCGGCATCGACGGGCTGGAAGGCCCCACGGAGACGCTCATCATCGCGGACGAGACCGCTGACCCGGCCCTCTGCGCAGCCGACCTGCTGGGCCAGGCGGAGCACGACCTGCTCGCGACTCCGGTGCTCATCACCACGTGCGAGGAGCTGGTCGCACCGATTCAGGAGCAGGTGCAGCGCCAGCTGGCCGCCCTGCCTCGCGGCGACACCGCAGCAGCCTCCATCGACCGGCGCGGCGCGTTCGTAGTTGTGGACACGCTCGATGAGGCCATTGAGCTTGCCAACGAGTACGCCCCCGAGCACCTGTGCCTCATGATCGCGGAGCCCTGGAGCGCCGTGGGCAAGGTACGCCACACCGGCGGAATCTTCCTCGGTGATCACTCGCCGGAGGTCATGGGCGACTACGTCGCCGGGCCCAGCCACGTGATGCCCACGGGAGGCACGGCCCGCTTCAACTCATGCCTCGGCGTGTCGCAGTTCATCAAGCGAACGCCGGTGGTATCGCTCGATTCCGCGATGGCACGCAGGCTCACGGACACGGCCGCAACACTGGCCCGCGCCGAGCAGTTCGACGCCCACGCGAGGGCGGTGGAGGTAAGGCTGGAGCGCGGCGGGCGTGACGGTCCCGGCGGCAGGGGAGCGGTCTGAACCGCAATTAGGAGTACGAATTGGACATTTCCAGGCTCTTTCGGTCACACTTCCGGGAGCTACGGCCCTACCAGGCCGTGGACTCACCCGCCGCACTCGCTCGGTCCGCCGGAATACCGCCGGAGAGCGTCATCAAGCTGAACGCCAACGAGAACCCATACGGCCCATCGCCGCGGGCGCTGGAGGCTCTCGCGAGCTACCGGGGCTACCACATCTACCCGGACGCAGGCCAGAGCGCCTGCAGAATGGCGCTTGAGGAGTACACGGGCATGTCCGCGGAGTACATCATGGCCGGCGCGGGAGCGGACGAGCTCATTGACCTAGTGTTGAGGGCCACGCTTGAGCCAGCGGACAGGGTCATCAGCTGTCCGCCCACCTTCGGGATGTACTCCTTCAGCACTCAGGTGAATGGAGGCACGCTGGTCAACATTCCCAGAGACGAGAACTTCCAGGTGGACATCGCCGAGGTCAAGAGCGTGATTGGCACCATGACCAAGGCCATCTTCCTGACGTCTCCCAACAACCCCACAGGCAACTCCATCTCCGAGGAAATGTTGTTGAACCTGCTGGACTCTTCCATTCTCGTGGTGATAGACGAAACCTACTACGAGTTCAGCGGTCAGACGTTTGCGCACCTGGTGCCGGAGCATCCGAACCTTGTGGTGCTGCGCACGCTCAGCAAGTGGGCCGGTCTGGCAGGACTGAGGATCGGCTACGGGATCATGGCTCCAAGGCTGCTGGAGCTGCTGATGGACATCAAACAGCCGTACAATATCAATGCCGCCGCGGAGGTCGCGATGCTTGCCTCGCTGGCGGACCTCGACCACCTGCTGGGCAACGTCGCCGCAATTGTGGAGGAGCGTGAGCGTCTCTTTGCCCGCCTGAAGGACATTCCGGGCATGCACCCCCTTCCGTCCTCCGCGAACTTCCTGCTGTGCGAGGTAGACGACGGGAAGGCGGTGCCGGTGTTTCAGGCGCTGGCGCGGAAGGGCATCTTTGTGCGATACTTCAACGCGCCGCGGCTCAGGGACTCGCTGCGGATATCCATCGGCCGTCCCGAGCACACCGACGCGCTGATTGCCGCGCTGGAGGAGACCTTGGGAGAGCCGTAGGCTTCCAGCGGGAGGCAAGCGCCGTAGGCAATCGACATTCTGGAGACGCACGTGAGCGATCGCAGGGCAACAGTCAGGAGGGACACCCGGGAGAGCCAGGTTGAGGTTACGCTCGACCTCGACGGCACCGGTCAGGCCTCCGTTGACACCCCCAACGGCATGCTGAACCACATGCTGGAGCAGCTGGCACGCCACGGTCTCATGGACGTGAGCGTCACGGCTACGGGAGACCTCTCGCCCGGGTGGCATCACCTGGTGGAGGACGTGGGCATTGTTCTGGGCCAGACGCTTCACCAGGCATTGGGAGAGGGGAAGGGCATCACTCGCATGGGACACCAGATGGTGCCCCTGGACGAGACGCTGGTGATGGTGGCGCTCGACCTGGGAGGCAGGCCGTATGCGGTGGTGAAGGCAGCCTTCGACGGCCCGACCATAGGCGACTTGCCGTCCGACCTGGTGCGCCACTTCCTGGAGGTCTTCGCGCTGGAGGGCAGGATGAACCTGCACGCCCAGGTGCTTGCCGGCGCAAACGATCACCATCGCGCGGAGGCGCTGTTCAAGGCGCTGGCCAGGGCGTTACGAACGGCAGTTGCCGTTGACCCGCGGGCCGCCGGCGAGGTGCCCAGCACCAAGGGCACAATCAGCGAGTAGGACGCAGGCTAGGCGGGCGCCTCCTCCACGTCGTAGCGGTAGCTCTCGATAACCGGGTTGGCGAGCAGCCGCTGGCACATCTCATCCACCATTGCCTCAGCCTCCGAGCGCGCCCCTGCGTCCAGCCTGATCTCAAGGTACTTGCCGGCGCGCACGTCCTCAGCGCCGTTGAAGCCAAGGCTCCTCAGCCCGCCAAGGATGGTTCGGCCCTGCGGATCGTTCACCGTAGGCTTTAGTGTAACGTACACCCTGGCGAGAAACATCGGCACTCCTAGCGGAAGGTGGATGGCCCGCGGCCAATGTACGCTTGAATGAAGTCGTCGATGCGCGGGTCGTCGAAGAGCTCGAAGGTGTCAATCCAGCCCCACGCCGTGAGAGCAATCGTGGCGTCCATAGCCGAGTACGGCGCGAGCACCACGCCCTCCGGGTAGCGATTCACAACCGATTCCAGATCGTCTATGAGAGCAGTGCACTCCTCAGGGCAGTTGTACTGCACCATGACGGCTCCCCGCTCAAGGTATGACACCTGTTCCTCGTCGGGCACCTCTTCGTCGCGGCTGCCCCAGGTGATGTCCTCCAGCGGGATGTCGTAGCGCCAGCCGGAGGTGGGTGGAGACGTGCTGTAGGCAGGATGAGGCTGGTCAGGCTCAACCACCTCGTTGCCCTGCAGGCTCACCTGGACGCCCTGCTCGGCAGAGGAGTCCGTGGGCAGACCCACCTGACCCAGATTACCGGGAATGATCAGGGAGAGCACGATCATCACGCCGCCGATGCCGACAATGGCCCCGAATGCGTACCTTCTGAATTTCCTGCGAGACCGCTGCCGCACACGGCGCGACTCCCGTCGTTCGTGTCGCTCCAGCGCCCTGCGCCTGCGATCCCGCGCCCTTGCCGCCATCAGACCGCCTGCCCTTCCGCGCCGGCCCACGCCTGTCCGGTGATGCGCTCGAACGCCTCGATGTATCTCTCGCGGGTCATGTCCACTACGTCCGGCGGCAGCTCCGGGGCAGGGGGCTCCCGGTCCCAGCCGCTGTTCAGGAGCCAGTCCCGCACGTACTGCTTGTCGAAGTTGGGCTGGGACTTGCCCGGCTCGTAGCCCGCGGCGTCCCAGAAACGGCTGGAGTCGGGGGTGAGAAGCTCGTCGATGAGTATAAGCTCGCCGTCCAGTAGCCCGAACTCCATCTTGGTATCGGCGATGATGATGCCGTGCTCCCTGGCCTCGTCCCTGGCGAACTCGTACACCCGGCGGCTCGCATCCTCCAGCTTCTCCGCCAGCTCCGCGCCCACCATGTCGCGCACCTCATCCATGCTCATGGGCATGTCGTGGCCGGTCTCGGCCTTGGTGGTGGGCGTGAAGAGCGGCTGCGGGAACATGTCGCCCTCCTTCATGCCCTCAGGCATTGCAGCGCCTCCCACCGTGCCGCTAGAACGGTACTCCGCCCACGCCGATCCCGTGATGTAGCCACGCACCACGCACTCGATGTCGATCCGCTCAGCCCTGCGTACCACCATGGCCCTGACGGCGATCTCAGGCGGGAGGTCGTCGGGCAGCGATGCGCCCGTTGAGCCGGCTTCCAGCCTGTCCGCCTGATTCGCCATGGCGATGAGGTGATTGGGCACGATGTGAGCCGTCTTCTCGAACCAGTAGCTCGACAGGCGAGAGAGCACAAGCCCCTTCTGCGGTATGGCCGTCGGAAGCACCACGTCGAACGCCGAAATGCGGTCCGAGGCCACCATCAGAAGGCAACCGCTTCCCAGATCGTAGGTGTCCCGCACCTTGCCGCGATGCAGCAGGTTGGGCATGTCCGTGTAGGCAATTGCGCTCTCAGTCATGTCGCTACTCTCCTCCGTTATCCGTCAAGGCCCAGCCTCATGAACGAGTCCTCGACGTATCTCATATAGTAGTTGTAGTCGAATATTGCCTCCAGCTCATCGCCGGGCAGCCTGTCTGTCACCTCAGGCTCCTGCCTGAGCAGATCGCGGAAGTCTGCCGACTCGTCCCACGACCTCATCGCGCAGGCCTGCACGATCTCATAAGACCGCTCGCGGCTCAGCCCGCTCTCCAGCAGCGCTATCAGCACACGCTGCGAGAACACGAGCCCCCTGGTCAGCTCTATATTGTGCCACATCCTGTCCGAGTACACCCGCAGGCCGGACATAACACGGGTGAAGATGTCCAGGATATAGTCCAGGGCCATGCAGGAGTCGGGGAGTATCAGGCGCTCCGCAGAGGAGTGGCTGATGTCCCTCTCGTGCCACAGCGCCACGTTCTCCAGCGCAGTCACGGAGTGGCCGCGGATGAGCCGCGCCAGCCCACAGACCCGCTCCGACAGCTCCGGGTTCTTCTTGTGCGGCATGGCGGACGAGCCGGTCTGCCCCTGTCCAAACGGCTCCTCGACCTCCCGGACCTCCGTGCGCTGCAGACCACGAATCTCCGTCGCGAACTTCTCTAGCGAAGCCGCGACCAGCGCCAGCGTGGTGACGAAGTGGGCGTGGCGGTCTCGCTGCACCACCTGGTTGGAAACAGGGCAGGGCGCTATGCCGAACTGGGCGCACACGCGCTCCTCAATCTGCGGAGGAACGGTGGCGTACGTGCCCACAACGCCGGATATCTTGCCCACGGCAATCGTTCGGCGGGCCTCCTCCAGGCGCTCCCGCTGGCGTCGCATCTCGTCCCACCAGAGCGCCATCTTCAGTCCGAAGGTGGTCGGCTCGGCGTGGACTCCGTGGGTGCGTCCCATCATGGGGGTATGCTTGTGCTCAACGGCCAGCCTGCCGATCGCGGACATCAGTGCGTCCACGCCCTCCAGCAGTATGTCGCTGGCCTCCACCATCTGGAGGCTCTGCGCCGTGTCCTGGACGTCGTGTGAGGTGAGGCCCATGTGGAGCCAGCGACCCTCGTCGCCGAGGCCGGCCGTCACCGACTGGAGGAATGCCGTCATGTCGTGGCGCGTGCGCTCGAAGACCTCTTGCATGCGCACGGGGTCGTAGCGAGCCATGCGGAGCTTGGCCATGTCGTCCGCAGGGATGGTGCCTTCCTCAGCCCACGCCTCGCAGACGGCCAGCTCCACCTGGAGCCACTTGTCGTTCTTGTTCTCCTCTGACCACACCCACTTCATTGCGGGCCGGGCATATCTATCGATCAATCTGCACCTCTTGGGTCCGGCTCAATCGGCCGCCTGAAAATGATACCCCGTTCGCATATTCGCTACAAGTGAATTCTCCAAGCGATTGCACCGAAAAAGGCTGAGGTCAATTGCTGCGGAGCTCATCCAGGAACTCTTCCAGCACCGCCAGGCCCTTGTCGAGGCCGGTCACGAGCCAGCCGTTGTCTGCGCGACGCCACAGCGTGAACGCCAGGGTCTCCTCCACGTCAGCCTCATCGCCTCGCTCTAGCGTGAGTGCAACCTCCACGGTCGCGACCTGCGCCTCGTCGGCATTCTCGGCTGTTTCGGGGATGCCCTCAGCCAGGTTGTAGAACACCAGGCCGCTGCGTTCCCAGCTGACGTCGTCACCGGCGGCTTCCAGGGCGCTCGTGAGCGCCTGCGCCAGCTCCCTGCGGCCCTCCACGCGAGTCGTAGCCTGTTCCGGTGCAATGTCTCCCGGCGCGGGGCCAAGCTCCGACAGCTCCCATCGCTCCAGGGCCTTGTCCGCGTCACCGTTCGCGGCGTCCGACAGGTAGGCCTCGACCACCTCCGCAGGCCCCGCAGCGCCTCCGCAGGACGCAAGGAGCAGCGAGAGAGCAGCCGTCGCAAGCAGCGCGAGGACTGAACGGCTAGCCCGAGGCCAGCCGCTCCCTGTACTCGCCATACGCCCTCTTCACGTCGTCGTGCTTGAGTGCCAGGATGGCCGCCGCAAGGTAGGCGGCGTTCCGCGCCCCCCACGAGCCTACCGCCACGCACGCAACGGGTACGCCCGGAGGCATCTGCACGATCGAGTGCAGCGCGTCCACGCCCCCCAGCTGGCTGGAGGGCAGGGGTACACCTATCACGGGAAGCGTCGACCAGGACGCCATCACGCCGGGCAGGGCGGCCGAACCGCCCGCGCAGGCTATAATGACCTCAATCCCTCGCTCGGAAGCGTTCTGAGCGTACTCCCGCGCCTTCTCCGGCGTGCGGTGCGCCGATATTGCCGACAACTCGTTCGAGATCCCCAGATCGTTGAGGACGGTCACGGTGTCCTGCACCATGGGCTCGTCCGACCGGCTGCCTACGACCACTCCTACCAACGGCATTTCATGCCCCCTCTTCCGATTTCTGAATTGCTGCTATGTCAGTACGATAGAATCCGCCTTCGAAGCTCACCCTGGCTGCGCCGCGATAGGCCCTGTCCCGCGCGTCCGACAGGCTGCCGCCCGTGCCCACGACGGTCAGCACGCGGCCGCCCGCTGTCACCGCACCGGCGCCGCCCGGCGCGTCCCTCGTTCCCGCGTGAAACACCTCACCGAGCTGCCCGGCCTCCGACATGCCCGCTATCGAATAGCCCGTAACGTACGACCCCGGATAGCCGCCCGAGGCCACCACGACGCCCACGCAGGCTTCATCGCTCCACTCAATTGGCGTTTCGCTAAGATTCCCATCAAGCACGGCGAGCACAACTTCCGCCAGATCGGTCTTGAGGCGCGGCAGCAGGACCTGCGCCTCCGGGTCGCCCAGGCGGCAGTTGAACTCTATGACCTTGGGGCCGTCCTCCGTGAGCATCAGGCCTCCGTACAGGATGCCGCTGAACGGGCAGTCCTCCCAGGCAAGGGCACGCGCCGCCGGAAGCATGATGCGCTCTCGGATTTCCATCTCCAGCGCGTCGTTCCAGAACACAGGCGGGCTGTAGGCGCCCATGCCACCCGTGTTGGGGCCGCGGTCGCCGTCTTGGGCTCGCTTGTAGTCGCAGGCAGCGGCCAGCGGGGAAACCGACTCGCCGTCCACAAACGTGAAGACGCTCACCTCCAGGCCCGTGAGCCACTCTTCAACCAGCACGCGCTCCCCGGACTCGCCGAAGGCCCTATCCACCATGCACTCACGTAACGCCTGGAGCGCCTCGTCCTTGGTGCGCGCCACCGTCACGCCCTTGCCCGCCGCAAGCCCATCCGCCTTCACCACCAGGGGAGGGGAGAGCCTGTTTACGAAGCGTTCCGCTTCCCGGTGCGAGTCGAAAACCTCGGCGCGTCCGGTGGGGATGCCGTGCCTGATCATCAGCTCCTTGGCGAAGACCTTGCTGCTCTCGATGCGGGCCGCGGCGGCGGTT
The DNA here is from genome assembly GCA_034423135.1 of Dehalococcoidia bacterium. Classification (GTDB taxonomy): domain Bacteria; phylum Chloroflexota; class Dehalococcoidia; order Lucifugimonadales; family UBA2985; genus JAPPHY01. The sequence goes on from DAOUJC010000008.1 coordinate 221,330, forward strand.
GGCCCGAATATGCGCAGGCCCTCCGCCTGAAAGCGGTCCACAATGCCCATCGCAAGCGGGACCTCCGGACCCACGACGGTCACGTCCACGCCCAGCTCTCTCGCCGAGCGCAACAGCCCGTCCAGGTCTGTGTCACGCACCGGGACGTTCTCGGCGACTGCCGCCGTGCCTGCGTTGCCCGGCGCCACGTACAGCGCATCGACAAGCGGGCTGCTGCTCAGCTTCCAGGCGATGGCATGCTCCCGCGCGCCCCCACCGACGACCAGCATCTTCATCGCATTCTCCCGGAGGCTCGTCTTCCCTTGGGAGGCGTCATTCGAACGTACTCGATGGCGGTTTTAAGCCAGGGCAAAAGCGCATCGACGCCGTCTTCATCGACTGAGAATGACACCCAGTCACCGAAACGACGGCCGGGAGTGGGCGTGAAGAGAGAGGCGCTCCCGCTCTCCAGTGCCTGCGTGCGATCGGGTTCGGGGAGCTTGGTTGCCACTTCGCCAATCCAGTACACGGCAAACATCCGGTCTCCCACGAAGTACCCGTGTCCGCCGAACATCGTTCGAGTGGACACGTCCGTCCAGGAGAGCAGGACTGCGTCCAAATCGCTCTGGACTGAGGCGTCGTTGGTCATGTGGTCTGCAATGCTCAAGAGGAGGGAAGCGCTCCAGGTTGCTGCATCGGCTCCGGCATGTCAGACGGCAAGCGACTCTCTGAATCCTTGCCGTCGGAGACGCAGCGATTATATCACACGGCTCGTCATCGCCAACGCCTGCGAGCCGACCGCGCGGCCCTGCTCAGCCGCGCCCTCCGAACAGATCGTCGGCGTCGCGCTCCATCTGGCACCGCATCTCGGACGCCTCAAGGAAGCCGAGCTCGCGGTAGGAATCCGGCGTGCCATAGTCCCTGACGCGGAGCACCACCGGAATCGGCACCGAGTGGCCGAATACAAGCGACTGCTGCTTGCTGTCCAGGCGGCTCAGCACGGAGCGCAGCTCCCGCGCGCCGTACGTCCCCGCCGTCACGGCGTCCACGTCACGCTCGTTGTCCAGCAGGCACACCAGCTTTGTGCCCAGCTGGCTCATGACCTCCTCATCGATGCCACTGGGGCGCTGGTCGACCACGAGCAGCGTGACGTTGTACTTCCGCATCTCCCGCGCAATGTTGCCAAAGGTGGTCTGGGACGCAACCTCCCGGCTGAGGAACCTGTGCGCCTCCTCGATGGTAATCACCAGCGGGCGCGGCTCCCGCGAGGCGTCGCCCATCGCCTCCTCCTTGCGCCGAACGTAGCGCGCGTGTATGCGACGCGTCAGCAGGTTCGCCACCAGCATGTACGCCGACAAATCGTGCCTGTACCGCCCGAACTCAAGCACGACGTGGATGCCTCTGTCCAGGTAGCGGAGTATCTCCTCGACAGACTCGTCCGACTCCCTCTCGGTTATGAAGTCGAACCGCCGGAACCTGCTCAACCGGTTGTGGAGCGTGGACAGCGCTCTCTCGTTGACGTTCAGCTCCGCAGCCAACTCGCGCATCTCCGCGCCGCCAATGTCAAGAAACCGCCTGAACCATCGCTCCTGCCCGTAGTGCCGCGCCAAGGAGTAGGCGGCATCCGCAGCCACCTCCGAAAGGTTCAGGTTCTCGCGCAGCAGGTCGATGTCCTCCGGCTCTATCTGGTTGTAGCCCACGCGCAGCAGGTAGTCCGGCGACACTCCTCGCCTGCGGCTGTGGTCTTCGTCCAGCGAGAACACGCCAACCCGTGAAGGGAATAGCTGCTTGATGCCCTTCACCATGCCCGTGCCCTCTGACGTGCCCATCCAGCCGTACTCGCTCTCCATGTCGAACACCAGGTTCACCGCCGCGCTCTTCTGCAGGATACCCGCGAGCAGCAGCCGCGTGAGGAAGCTCTTGCCCGTGCCGCTCTTGCCGAACACGCCGTTGGAGCGCGTCACGAACTCCTCCAAGTCGAGGCAGACCCGCGTCTCCATGTCCAGCGGGCTGCCAACCCAGAAGTGGCGATTGTCCTCCGCACCAAACACCACCTGCACGTCCTCCTCCGAGGCCAGGCGAACGGGTGCGAAGTGCGGGGGCACCGTCCGAGCGGGCGTGGGGCCTTCGATCATGGCGAGATCGCCCTCGATCGCCAGCATGGGCAGCACCCTGAGCGTCGAGTAGGCGGCGGAACTGGCAACGACGCCCGCGATGAGCGGGTTTGACGTGTCGGGCGGATTGGTCCGGATGGACTCGTCCGACCACTCCAGCGCGATGTCCGTGACCACGCCGTAGAAGCGGCGGCTCTGCCCCTGAATCACCACGTGCTGCCCCAAGGCCATCTCTTCCACAGCTGCGCCCGGCGAGAGCCGCACGTCTACGCCGCGGGCCATTGAGCCGCCGACGACGACTCCAAGGTAGCGACCTGAGCTTTCCCGTTCCATCACGGCGCGGCCCTCAGAAGTATGGACTCGACGGTACGGAAGTCGCCGGGGAACAGAGCAGCCAGCTGCTTGCCTGCGCCGGCCAGGAACGCATGCGGATCCGACTGCGCTGCGACGACGTGCTTCAGGAACGCCGACACCACCTCCTCAAGCGCGGCCACGCCCGAGCCTGCCAGCAGCCGCAGGCAGTCGGTCGACGACGAGAACGCCGCCGCCTCAGCCGTGGGGCACTCGTGCACGAATGCATATATCGGAGGCGGCGAGGGCGGTAGGCGGTAGCGCGTCTCGCCTCCATTAACATGTCCCACGATCACCGCGCGGAAGTCCGTGCGTAGCAGGTGCTCAAGCTGAGGGTTGCTGCGGTACACGTCCTCCTCAGTAGCCTCGTCCTCGCCTCGCACAGTGGGCCTGCGGCTCGGATCGATGCCTCGGGTGGCAACCTCATGCACGACGCCGTACGCGGGGTAGGGGCCTCCCGTCCTCACGAGTGCGCCAAGGTGCGGCGCGCCGTACAGCCGGTAGCTCTGCGCCACGAATCCGGTGGAGCTGCTCTCCACGACCTCGCCCACACGTGCATTGTCGCCTAGAGCCATTTCAGCCTCTTGCTGCGGTCCTTCAGGGAGGTGTAGACCGGCAGTCGGTGCGCGCCGAGCGCCGTCTCGACCATCACGCGGAACTCCTCGCGATCTCCGGCGGTGACCACCGCCTGCTCGTGCGCCTCCGATATGGCGACTGGGTAGCCGTGACCCTTCCTGCACTGGTCGACGAGGCCCGCGTGCACAAGCGACAGCAGACCCGGGGAGTCAGCCACCCACGCGGGAATCTCCACCCTCGCGATCTCCTCGCCAGCGTTCATGTAGAAGAAGTGAACGGCGTGATCGCCGTAGAAGCGTTCCACAATTGACGATGTGGTTAGGTTCACGTCCGAACATTCGCCGTAGTCCAGTATCGCCCCGAAAACGTCCCGGTCCATCACGCCCGCCACGCCGTCGCACGGGCGCCTGCCCGCAGATAGCGACCCGCAGTGCATGTCGCAGTTGGCACGCTCATAAGGGCAGAGACGTTCGTCCAGGCGCAGGGCGTTCACCACGTCGGTGCTCCGGGGAAGGCTGACGTACGCCGCCAGGGCCAGCGGGCGGTTGCGGGCAAGCTCCCGCAGCCTGTCCATGGCCGGCAGGAACATGTCGTCGATCAGCGCCGTGCGCACGAACTCCTGGTACGCCTGGCCCGCCAGCGCCCACAGAATCAGCGACCCGTCGATGAGGGCCAGCGTGGGTATGTCGGAGGGGGACTGCTCCGCGAGATCAGCCAGGGCCCTCAGCTCCTCCACGGCCCGCAGCGCACCCAGCAGGCCGCCCTCCAGCGCCTGCGTACGGCCGCTGCCTGGGTCGCGCAGGTACATGTCGTCATCTTCGGTGTAGAGGCGCGGCAGGCTTCCTAGCTCCGCCATAGGCCGCTCGCCGTACCGGATGTGCACGGTGCCGAGATTGATCAGGTAGCACCAGGCCGCCAGGTGCCTGTCCACGTCGATGTGCGAGCCGTCGACGGCCAGCGCAGCGTAGTCGGACGGCGGGGCAGGGGAGGGGTGGCGTCTCGCCACCGAGCCTCGGAGACCGGCGACAAGGAAGGTCGTCTGACTCCGAGTACGCTTTGCCTCGATAACGTCGGCCTGTGCAGTCGAGAGGGTGTTCAGGGCCAGCGCCAGACTCGCCTCGCGCTCCGCACGGCGCGCGCTTAGACCGGAGGCCATGCCCTGGATCTGGCCGGCGATCTTGTGAAGGTCAAGAGACACGTTGAAACTCGTCTCCGCCTACCGCAGTACCCGGTCGTCGCCCACGCGGCGGGTTATTCGCTGCTGGTCCAGGTGCTCCAGTAGCGCCAAGGCATACTTCCGGCTGGTGTTGAACCGGTCACGCACCTGTCCGACGTTGATCTTGCCGTTCTCCCTTATGGCTGCCGTGACGGCGTCCACCATCTCCCTGTACGCCCCCGCCTCATACACCACCACGTCGCTGACACGCACCACACGGCCCTGGTCGACCAGCATCGCGAGCAGGTCCTCGTCAGGCTCCTCACCTGTGGGCGGCGAGAATGGGTCCGAACGCAGGCGGGCGATGAATCGATCCACAAGCCTGGTTTGCTCCTCGCTGGGCGCCGCGCTGTGCTCCGGCAGGCGCACCAGCCCCGCATCGTCGGCGACGGCGCCGTCTTCCGCCAGCCTCGCCGCAACGTGCGGGAACTCCTGCGACGACAGTCCCAGCCTGCTGCGGAGCTCCTCCTTCTGCATGCCGCGGCGCAGCGGGTGCTCCCGATGGTAGGCTCCAAGCGCGTCATTGGCGCGGCCCGACAGCGCGCTCCAACCGGCTGCGGTGTAGAGCAGAGACCGGGGCTGCAGCGGGCCTGCCGGCAGCGTCACGACCCCGCCATCGGATGCAAGCTGCTCCACCACGCGCATTGCCTCCTCCATCGAGAGGTTGGCGCGTCCGGACAGTGTGTCGAGCGTGCACGGCTCAAGGGACCGGATGGCCTGCAGAGCCATCTCGTCGATGCTGCCTCTCTCCAGCACTTCCAGGCGCTCAAGCGTGGGCGCGTGGCGGCGCCGGTGGCGCTTGGCGTGCGGCTCAACTACGGCACCGCCGCCGAGCGTTGCGTCAGACGAACGAATGACGAAGTAGTCGCCCTTGACCAGCGCGAGGGGGTTGTCGAGGCGTACCTGCGCCCAGACCTCGTCGCCGGGCAGCGCCTCGTCGCGCTCCAGCAGGCGGACGCGCGCGACGCTCTCCGTGGCGCCTGTGTGGAACGTCACGGGCCTGTTGTGCCTCAGGCCGCGCGGCGCGGTGTCCAGGAGGCGGAGTCGTACGTCCGCGGCGATGGTGGGCCTGAGCCAGCCTGAGATGGTGAGCACGTCGCCGCGCTCGATGTCGTCGTGGGAGACGCCGGACAGGTTCACGGCCAGTCGTCGGCCGGGCGTCGCCGTGTCCAGCTTCTGCCGGTGGCTCTGCAGCCCGCGGATGCGAGACACGCGGCCAGAGGGCAGAAGCTCCACCTCCATGCCTACGGAGAGGGAGCCGTCGATGAGCGTGCCGGTAACCACCGTTCCGAAGCCCGGCATGGTGAATGAGCGGTCGACAGGCAGCCGCGGCCTGCCGGTGTCCCTCCGCGTCTCGGAGGCCTCCAGCAGGCCGTCCACGGCGGTCAGAAGCTCCGGGATGCCCTCGCCCGTTACCGCGGACACGGCCACCATTGGCGCACCCTCCAGCGTGGTGCCCTCCAGCACGTCCTCCACCTCAGCCATCACAAGCTCCACCATCTCGTCGTCGACCAGGTCGCTCTTGGCGATGACCGCCAGGCCCCTTTCGACGCGGAGCAGGTCGAGTATCGCCAGGTGCTCACGCGTTTGGGGCATCACCGACTCGTTCGCGGCGATCACCAGCAGGGCCAGATCGATGCCTCCGACGCCTGCGAGCATGTGCCTGATGAAGCGTTCGTGGCCCGGAACGTCGACGATGCTGACCTCGCGGCCGCTGGGAAGCGTGAGCCATGCAAACCCCAGCTCGATGGTGAGGCCGCGTTCCTTCTCCTCGCGGAGCCGGTCCGGGTCGATGCCGGTGAGGGCCTTCACCAGCGTAGACTTGCCGTGGTCAACGTGTCCTGCCGTGCCTAAAACGTACATGGGGAAGCTCCCGCGGGGGATGGAATCAGGATAGCACAAGGGCAGGGCAGGGGCAATTTGGGGCGGGCACAGTTCACCCAAAGAACCGCAGGAACACCTCGTTGCCGAGCAGCCGTCCGCGCGCCGTCAGGCGGATCACTCCGTCGTCCCTCTCCAGCAGGCCGATGCCGGTCAGCTCCGCAAGCTGCTCTCCGAACACTGCGTCCAGGCCCCGGCCGAACCTGCTCTCGAATGTCGCGAGCTCCACGCCCTCGTCGAGCCGCAGCCCCATCATCATGGTCTCCGCCATCTCCAGCGAAACGTCAACTCGCTCCACGCCGCCCACGACCGGTATACGCCGTATGGTCTCCTCGGACAGGAATACCGGCGCTTCAAGCGCTGGCGGAGCTTCGGTCATGCGCCTTACGTACTCCCTCGGCGAGGCGAGGTTGTGGAAGCGCCAACGGCCCAGGTAGGAGTGCGCTCCCGGCCCGACGCCAAGGTAAGGGCCGTTTCGCCAGTAGGTCAGGTTGTGCCGGCTCTCCAGACTCTCCCGCGCCCAGTTCGATATCTCGTAGTGCCGGTATCCCTCTCGCTCAAGCAGCTCTTCCGCCAGCAGGTACATGTCTGCCGCCAGGTCGGCGTCCGGCTCCGGCAGCGCGCCTACTCTGACCTGCTGCTCCATGGGCGTCCCGTCCTCCAGCGTGAGGCAGTACAGCGACAGGTGCTCCGGCCCCATCGCCAGCACGCCGTCCAGCGTCTCCCGCCACTGAGCCATGCTCTGGAGCGGCAGGCCGTACATCAGGTCAAGGTTCACGTTGTCGAAGCCTGCGAGTCTCACTGCGCGGAATGCGTCCGCCACGTCCTGCGCCGTGTGACGCCTGCCGAGCAGCCTCAGCAGTCCATCATCCAAGCTCTGGACGCCGACGCTCAAGCGGTTGAAGCCCAACCGCGCAAGCGACACCGGCGCGTCGCCGAGCAGGTCGCCGGGGTTCGCCTCCATCGTGGCCTCCCCGTCAGGCGTGACCTTGAAGGCCCGCCGGACGGCCGCCAGCACGGTTTCGAGGTCATTCGCAGGGAGGTAGGATGGCGTGCCTCCACCCATGAAGATCGTCGTCACGGCTGGCCTGCCGAGCATTTCGCCCCATCGCTCGATCTCCACGGCCAGAGCCTTGACGTAGGCCGGCATCATGTGCTCGATGCCCGCGTAGGTGTTGAAGTCGCAGTAGGGGCACTTGGTCTCGCAGAAGGGGATGTGAACGTACAGCGAGAGGCTGTGGGGCAGGGAAGTGGTTTCGCTTGCGGCCTGTGTGTCCATTGGTACTGCCGGCCCTCCCGCTCCCTCTAGGTGTTGAACAGGAAGTTGATTACGTCGCCGTCCTGGACCTCGTAGGTCTTGCCCTCCAGGCGCAGCAGACCGCGCTTTCGCCCTTCCGGCAGCCCTCCGCACTCGATCAGGTGGTCGTAGGAGATGACCTCAGCGCGGATGAACCCCCGCTCGATGTCGGAGTGTATCTTGCCGGCTGCTTTCACGGCAGGTGTGTGCCGGTCGATTGTCCACGCACGCACCTCGTCGGGGCCGACGGTGAAGAAGGAGACCAGCCCCAGCAGCGCGTAGGAGGCCCGAATGGCGCGATTGAGCGCCGGTTCCTGCAGTCCCATCGCCTCGCGAAGCTCACCAGCCTCGTCGTCCTCCATCTCGGCAAGCTCCATCTCCAGCTTGCCGCACAGCACGACAACCTCGACGCCTGGCCTGCCGTAGCGCGTCCTCAGCTCCTCCTCAATCTCCGGCGCACTGGCCGCGTCCTCCTCGCCAATGTTCCAGAGGATGAGCAGAGGCTTGGCGGTGAGGAAACCGAAGTTGGCGAGCAGCCTGCGCTCCTCGTCGGAGATGTCCTGCTCTCGGATGGGCGTTTCCCGTTCAAGCTCACCCTTGAGCCTGTCCAGGGTGTTGCGCTCCCTCAGCCGGGCCTCTCTCTCGCCGGCTCTCGCGCCCTTGAGCTCGGACTCCAGTCGTTCCACGCGGCGCTCGAGTATCGCCAGGTCTGCGAAGGCCAGCTCCAGGTCCATGACTGCCAGATCGCGGTGTGGGTCGACCTCGCCCTCCTCGTGCGGCACGGTGGGATCCCGGAACGCTCTGACCACGTGCAGGAGCGCGTCCGTAGTCTGCAACAGGTTCAGGAGCTCTCCGGCGATACCCTGCGAGCGACCAGACCCCTCAGGCGCGCGGGGGAAGTCAACGTATCGAACCTCCGCGGGCACAGTCCTGCGGGGCTTGAACATCGCGACCAGCGGAGCGAGCCTTCCATCCTGCACCTTGGACACGCCCAGGTTCGGCTTTCTCGCGGACGCCGCCGCGGGGCCGACGTCGGCAGAGCCGCGACTCAGCGCGTTGAAGAGCGTGGTCTTGCCGCTCCTCGGAAGGCCTACGAGTCCAACTTCCAACCTGGAGGCTCACTCCGCGACGAGTGGGATCACTCCACCGCGTAGAGATTGCCGTCCTTTGAGGCGAGGTAGAGCGTGCCGTCTGCAAGTACCGGCACTGAGGTGATGCTCTCAGCTATGGGCATAGACCACAGCTCCTGCCCGGTGTCACGATCCAGGGAGCGCAGGTTGCCCTTGCTGTCGGTTATGAGAATCTTGTTCTCCACCAGGGTTGGCGTGGAGAGCTTGTCGGCCCCGGAACTGAAGACCCACACTCGCTTCCCGGTCAACCTGTCGATGGCGTGCAGTCGACCGCCTTCCACTGGAACGTAAATCACGTTAGCATCCACGGCCGGGGTGGTCTCGATCACGGCGCCGGTGCGGTACACCCACTCGACACCCTTCGGCAGGCCCGGGTGATCGGTCATCCCCCACAGCCACATCTGCAGCCGGAACCTGTACCAGCGGCTGTAGAACAGCACTTCCTCCTCAAGGAGGTTGACACCCGTCACAAGGCCGTTTCGGTATGCAACATAGGTCATGTCCTCCATGATCACGGGGGAGGCCATGACCAGGCGGTTGAAGCCTCGGAACGAGAACCTGCGCTTTCCGGTGTCCGTGTCGTATATGGTGACGCGTCCGTCGAAGGACGACACCACCAGAATGTTGTCTGAAAGCGCGGCCGTATTGTCGATCCAGTCCCGCGTTTCGTGCGACCATCGCTCCTCGCCGGTGAGCGCGTCCAGAGCGTAGATCCGGCCATCGTTAGAGCCGATGAAGACCTGGCCGTCCTTGACCAACGGCGATCCGGTTGTGGGGTTTTCCTCGGTCTTGAACTCCCAGACCATGGCGCCGGTATCCGCATCCAATGCGATAACTCGCTTGTTCCTGAGTCCCACGTAGACCATCCCGCCGGCTACCGCAGGAGACGAATCCAGCGGGGCGACAGTCGGGTGCTCCCAGATTATGCTTCCGTCGCTGGGGTTCAGCGCCACAACCCGGTTATCCTGAGTGCTCAGGTAGAGCCGGCCGTCCTTGAGCGCAGGCGTGGACTCGATCGGGTCCTCGGTCTCAAACACCCACTTGACTTCACCTGCGATGTCCGCGCTCTCTCCGGGTATCGGGTTTGGCCCCTCAGAGACACGGTAGATCATGGCCCACTCGCCGGGGCCGGACTCTGCCGTGATGTCGGTGGCAGGGGCGGGAAGAGGTACGGTGATGTTCATGTACTGGATGACCATAACGGTTGCTATGGCCGCCAGCGCGGCGCCAACCAGGCTCTTTCTGAGTCTGACGAACTTGCTCCTCCTGATCGCCCGCTCCTCCGTGGTCGCCACCTCCTGCCCTTCAGGGGCAGCGACGCGGTTCAGCTCGGCCCAGCAGCCTGCGCACCACGTTGCGTCTGCGGGGCTTCTGTACCCGCAAATCGTGCAGATGACGAGCGGCTTTTCCTCCACGGGAAAGTTCGACTTTTCCACGCCTTCCATGCCCGGAAGCTCGCTCTGCAGCTCCACCTCATGGACGATGTCGAACGGCACACTCTCCGTATCCGCAACGGGCGCAGCAGCCGCAAGCGCGTTTACGAACGAGCTCGGGGTCGCGTACCTGCGCTCCGGATGTGAAGCCAGCGCCCTGAGGATTATGGAGTCCAGGTACTTGGGCAAATTGGGGTTCACGCTGCTTGGCAGCGGGGGAAACGTCGTCAGCTGCCTGGCCTTTACGGCGCCGCGCTCCAGCGCATTGAAGGGCACTGTGCCGGTCAGCATGTCGTAGGCCAGCACCCCCATCGAATAGACGTCCGAAAGGAGGTTTGGCGGCGAGGCCTGGCCCATTTCCGGTGCCGTGTAGGTGGGTAGAGGGGTGTTGAGAGACAGTCGCACACCTACGGGAGCGCCTTCGCCCAGCACAACGATACCGAAGTCGCTTAGCACCAACTGCCCGGTCTCCGGGTCCACGAATATGTTGCCGGGGCGGATGTCGCCGTGGTGGATGCCTTCGGCGTGTGCGGCCTCCACCGCGGCCGCAACCTGCCTCAGAATTGTCATCGCCTGAGCGGCAGTCACAGGATGCTGCATCCACTGGCGCAGCGTGGGCCACGATACGTACTGCATCGCCACCCAGTGGAGGTTGCCGTCACTCTCGTACCGATAGGCGGGGAGGATGTTGGGATGGCGCAGGGCTGCCACCCCCTCCATCTCTCGGGCGAACCGCTCCATCAGCGCCTCGTCGGCGGTGACGTAGGGACGAAACACCTTCAGGGCAACAAATCCCTCTTGCCCGGGGTCCTGCGCCCGATATACGGTGGCCAGGCCGGTGCTGCCCACCTGCTCCAGAAGAACGTACCTGCTTATGGTTCTCTGCATTCCGCCTCCGGGCCTCTTTATGGCCCAACTTTGCCTGAATTTGTGCCTTGACCAGCGGCCACCAACACAAGCCCGTGAACTCGACTGGGCGACTTACGGCTTGCCTGACGACTCATCGCCCTCGTCTACAATCCTGGCTCGGCCCTCCACGAATCGCTTGCCGCCGGTTTCGGACCGCTCGTTCGAGCCGGTCGTGCCTGCCTTGACGCCTCCCACAGTTCGCACGAGAAACGCGAGGATGGCCAGGAAGACCGTCGCCACCACAAGCAACAGCAGCGCGCGAAAGAACACCGTGGCCGACGCCAGGGCCAGCAAGAGCGGAATGGCGATCCTGAGCATTACAGGCAGTGTCATTCTGTGGGCGCTCCCGGCACCAAACTCGACTTACGTCGAATCCCTATAACGGTATATTATACTTGGGCAAGGTTCATTTGGGAATCGCAACACGCAGGGCCAAATGTTACACATTCTCTACGGCACAGACGACTTCTCCATAAGCGAGGAATTGGAGCTCCTGAAGTCCCAGGCCGGGCCGGAGGACGTGCTGGACGCCAACCTTTCGCGCGTTCAGGCGTCCGCCTCCACGCTGCAGCAGGTCCAAGCGCTGTGCAGCACGGTGCCGTTCCTGGCCGACAGGAGGCTCGTGATCGTCGAAGGGCTGCTGTCGCTGTTCGACGGCCGCCGTCCGACCAGGCGCGGCCGCGGTGCCCAGGACTCCGCATCGGAGTGGCTCGCGCTGGCCGACTTCGTGCCGGACATGCCTCCAACCACCGACCTGGTGCTCCTTGACGGCGCCGTCAACAGGGGCAACTCGCTGCTGGCCAGGCTGTCGCCGCTCGGCCAGGCCAGGGAGTTTCCTGCGCTGCGGGGCTCGAGGCTGACCGACTGGATACGGGACAGGGCGAATGGCGCAGGTTGCGAAATCTCTCGCGAAGGCGTGAGGCTGCTATCTGAGCTGGTGGGAGGCAACCTGTGGACACTGAGCAGCGAGATCGAGAAGCTGTCACTCTACTGCAACGGACGCCGCGCCGAGGCCGAGGACATCCGCCTACTGGTACCATTTGCCAACGAGGTCAACGTGTTCAACGCAGTGGACGCGGTGATGGAACGGCGTTTCCCGGACGCCCTCCGGTCCATGAGACGCCTGATGGACGGAGGCGCAACCGGCACGTACATCGTGGCGATGGTCGCGAGGCAGGTCCGTCTGCTGCTCCTGACCAAGGAGCTGGAGTCTTCCGGCGTGCCACAGCCGCAAATGGGCTCTCGCCTGGGGGTTACGTCCGAATGGGTGCTGGGCAAGCTGAGGGAGCAGGCCAGGCGATACTCGGCAACGAGCCTGGAGGCGCTTCATAGGGGTCTGCTAGATACCGACCTCGCGGTCAAGACGGGCCGGATTGCCGAGGGCAGCGTCGCAGAGTACCTGGTGCAGCAGTTCGCTGCCGTGGGCGGAAGCGCCCGAGTCTGACCCCACACACACAGCAGAGCACAACTCCCTCAGTGCGTACGCTGGCTGTCCGAGGCTCCTAGGGCCATATCTCGCTTACTGCTGCGTCCAGTCTCACGCGCCGGCCGTCGGCAAGTACAACGGTCACCTCACTGGCGAGCGACGGGTTGCGCTTGGCCCACCGCATGACCTCACGGGCAGCCGCGTCGCCCTGCTTGGGGTGCTTGCGAGAGAAGTAGTGCGGAACGTCCAGATGGTCCAACATCTGACCCGCGTTGGGAAACCGCAGGCCGTCCACCTCATACTGGTGCTTGCCGAGAGCCGAGATGGTGCGCCGGGCTGCGCCTGACGCCCCGTTGTCCGTCTGCACGGGCACCGCTTCTGCGGCAGGCGATGAGTGGGCCTGCGACACCTGGGAGACCTGCGAAGTCTGAAAGGCGTCTCTCAGCCTGTCAAGTATGTTGCGCTTCTCCTCAAGCTGGCCCTCCAAGCGGGCCATCCTGACCTCAAGGTTTCGTACCTCGGACTCCAGCTCTCTCTGCAGCTCCAATGCGCTTTCTGCCATCGCTTCCCTGACCTCTTCCAGGTTGCCGCTTTCGCGCAAGCCCATCGCGGCACTGCCTTACAAGTGCCTTAACATTACCATAAGGCAACTTTGCAGTCAAGAGAATCTACCTGGTGCGTTCTAGGTGTTCTGCCATAAGGCACTGCCTTATCTGCAGGCGATTGCCTTAAGGCATTCTGAGCGGCGCGTTGAATCAGCGTCAGGACAGGGTGGCTTCCGATTCCGCGGCAGCTGCTTGGGACGCTCGGAAGGATCGCCGAGGCGGGCTACTCCGGGTGCTCGATCCGGTTGTAGCAGGCGACGTAGTGGCCCGGCTCCACCTCCACCAGTTCCGGTTTGGGGCTGAGCCGGCACTCGTTGGAGGCCTTCGGGCACCTCGGCAGATACGGGCACTGGTCCGGCATGTCGATCAGGTCCGGAGACGAACCCTCGATCGGCTGGAGAGCCTGCAGCGGCTTGTCAAGCCTGGGAATCGACTGGAGGAGCGCCCACGTGTAAGGATGAAAGGGACGCCGGAAGAGCGTGATTGTGTCTGCGTACTCCACAACGGAGCCCGCGTACATGACGGCAACCTCCTGGGCAGCCTGTGCGATGACGCCCATGTCGTGCGTGATGAGCATCACCGCCGAGTGGCGCTCCCGCTGGAGCCTCTTCAGCCTGTCCAGCACGTCCGCCTGCAGCGTGACGTCCAGGTTGGACGTGATCTCGTCGGCGATGAGCACGCGTGGGTTCCAGGCCATCGCCATAGCGATCATGACGCGCTGCGCCTGGCCGCCGCTGAGCTGGAAGGGGTACAGCTTCATTACGTTGGCCGGCGACGGCAGGTCAAGCTCGGTCAGCAGTTGCACCGACCGGTCCCTGGCCTCGGCCTTGCCCATGTAGCCGTGCGCAAGCAGCGCCTCCTCCATGTGCGAGCCTATGGTGATCAACGGGTTGAGCGCCGCAACCGGCTCCTGGAAGATGATGGCAATGTCCTTGCCTCTGATCTGCCTCAGCTTCTCATTGTCCATCTTCAGGATGTCCTGGCCTTCGAAGCGTATGGCGCCGGAGACTGTGCGCCCGGGATGGGGAAGCAGCCTCAGAATCGAGAGCGCCGTCACCGATTTGCCTGAGCCGCTCTCTCCAACGATTCCAAGAATGCTGTCCTCCTTCAGCGAGAGGTTCACGCCGTTAACGGCCTTTACCTCGCCCTCCTTGGTGAAGAAGGAGGTATGCAGGTCCTCGATGCGAAGGATTTCTCGCTTGGGGGAAGCGGTCTCGGCGCCGGTCATGCTGCTTGTCAATTCACTCAACCTCACGTTCGCTCGCGACCGGCGACGTAACCGGCCCGTAGAGCGCGCTGAAGACGTCGCGTCTGAGTCTTGCACCGGCACGCGCCAAAGTCAAGCCTCCTGGGGCGTAGCGGGCCCCATCATCATCCCGGAGGGCGATGCGAAACCCGCGGGAGAGAGCTACATTATGTAAAATGCGGCCCTTTTCTGTGCTCAGTACACGACATAACAACTATAGGGCGAAGCAAGATGTGTCTTGCCCTATTCCCTAGGAAACGGCTATATAGCCCATCCCGTCGTTGCGCTCATCGATCGACCCCATGTACACGAACTCGCCGTCAGCCGTCACCTTGCGCGCGGTCCCGTCGTCGAAGTCGATGTGCACCGTGCCGCCCTCGCACTCCACTGAAATGCGCTCTCCGCTGCGCGACGCAAGCCTCCTGGGCGTCGAGTCGATAATGTTGCCCGGGCCATTGGTGAACACCATCCACGGCACCATGGAATCGGCCTGCAGCAGGCTGCTTGCGTTGGCGGCGTCCAGAATGGTCAGTCCATCCGGTGTGCAGTTGAAGAACGGCCTTGCCGGCATTCCCTCGTTTTCTGTGGTCATATGTCTCCTCTCGGACAGAAATCTTGTATTGGCTCAAATTCGCCCAGAGAGGCCCCTCTGACCCCTCCGGTAGTCCAACAGGTCTACCGTGGCATTGAGAAGCCCCTCCAGCCCCCACCCCTTGGCCGCCGAAACCACGACGACTCTGTGATGGTCGACCGCGGCCTGCAAGCGCCGGGCGTATTCGCCCGTCTCTTGATCTTCCGCAAGAAGGTCAACCTTGTTCAGCACCAGAATGCGGTTCGCCTCGTCGTCAAGCTGCAAGTCCGACAGCATCTCGTTCACTACCTGCGCCTGCTCGGCGGCGTTCTGATGCGTTATGTCAATTACGTGGAGCACCACGTCGGCTCCCTCAAGCTCCTCCAGCGTGGCTCTGAACGCGGCCACAAGCGCCGGCGGTAGCTTCTGTATGAATCCCACGGTATCGGTCAGCAGAAACGACCGGCCGTTCGCGGTCCTGATCCTTCTTGTCACGGGGTCCAGCGTGGAGAACAGCTTGTCCTCGGCGGCTACGCCCGCGTTGCTCAGGGCGTTCAGCAGCGTGCTCTTGCCCGCGTTCGTGTAGCCCACAAGCGCGACCACCGGCACGCCCTCGCGTTCCCTGCGCCTGCGGTACAGCGAGCGGTGTGTGCGAACCTGCTCCAGGTCTCGCTTGAGCCTCTGGATGCGGTTGCGCACCATTCGCCTGTCGGTCTCAAGCTGCGTCTCGCCTGGGCCTCGCGTGCCGATTCCACCGCCCAGGCGCTCCAGGTGCGACCACTGGCCCACCAGCCGCGGCAGCAGATACTCGTGCTGCGCCAGCTCAACCTGCAAGCGCCCCTCGCGCGTCTGCGCACGACCAGCGAACACGTCCAGGATGAGCGCGGTGCGATCGATTACCTTTGTGCTGAGCGCGCCCTCCAGGTTGCGCTGCTGCGTGGGCGTGAGTTCATCATCGAAGATGGCGACGTCGGCGTCCGTAGTCTCGCGCAGGGACTTGAGCTCCTCCAGCTTGCCCTTGCCAAGGTAGGAGTTGGTCTGCCTGTCAAGACGCTGGCTGAGCGTGCTGACGACTTCTGCGCCCGCCGTGCGGGCCAGCATACCAAGCTCCGTCAGTGAGTCCTCGACGGGCCACAGGCTGCGGCCACCCCGGGTCTCGACACCTACGAGGATGGCTCTCTCAGGGCGGACTCTGGTCTCAACGGCTGTCTTCGGCACCGCGCCGGCTCCTCTCGCAGGTCATGCCTGGCCGGCCGGGGGTTCCGGAATCGTCCAGGCCGAGAGCCGCTGGATACCCTTCTCCAGCTGCTCGTCCGAGAGGGTGAGCGACAGGCGAATGTAGCCCTCGCCGTAGCGGCCATAGCCTGCGCCCGGCGTCACGACGATTGCTTGCTCTTCGATGAGCATGGCGCAGAACGCGCCGGACTTCCACCCCGGCGGCAGCTTTGCCCACACGTACAGGCTGGCCCTGGGCGTCACCACGTCCAGCCCAAGCTCTCTCAGCGCATCCACAACGCGGTCCCTGCGAGCCTGGTAGACGGCGTTGTGGATGTCTATGCAGTCCTGTGGGCCCTCCAGCGCCTCGATTGCCGCGTGCTGGATAGCCTGGGGTATCCCGGAGTCCAGGTTGGACTTCACACGCATCAGTGCGTTGATCATCTCGGCGTTGCCGACCGCCATGCCAATGCGCCAACCCGTCATGTTGTAGCTCTTGGACAGCGAGTGAAACTCGATTGCCACGTCCATTGCGCCCGGCGTCTCCAGGAAGCTGCTGGGCCGGTAGCCGTCGAAAGCCACTTCCGTGTACGGAGCGTCGTGGAGCACGGGGATGTCGTGACGCTTGGAGAACTCCACCACCTCCTCGAAAAACGCCCCTTCGGCGACGGCGCCCGTGGGGTTGTTCGGATAGTTGATCCAGAGCGCCCTGGCCCGGTCCGCCACGTCCGCGGGAATCGCCTTCAGATCGGGCAGCCAGTCGTTCTCCTCCACCAGCGGCATCCAGTGGCACTCGCCGCCCGCAAACATGGTGCCGATCGAGTAGACCGGGTAGCCGGGGTCAGGCACCAGCGCGATGTCGCCGGGGTCAATGAAGCACAGCGCGGCGTGGCCAATACCCTCCTTGGCGCCTATGAGAGGCAGCACCTCGGTGTCCGGGTTCAGCGCCACGCCAAACCGGCTGTCGTACCAGCGCGCAACGGCCCTGCGAAGCTCCGGCAGCCCCTCCGATTCGGGATAGCGATGGTTGGGCGGGTCAAGGCTGGCCTGGTGCAGCCGGTCCAGGATGTGAGAAGGCGTCGGCATGTCAGGATCACCGATCGCAAAGGTCACCACGTCCACGCCCTCTGCCCGCTTCTGCGCTATCTTCCGGCTGATCTCCACAAAGAGATACGGCGGCAGCTGCTCAATTCGCCTCGCAAATCTCATATGCTCTGCTCCTTGACTTTATCAGCGTCTCCAAAAACCTCTTCCAGCGTCTTCAGCGCCCTGCTCCTGAGCTCGCCCTCTCTTGACCTGGCGATCCACGGAAGGTCGACCTCCAACTCGACTGATCGTTCCTCCACCACCATCTGCGCCTTGATGGTAAGGCCAAGTACCTTGATGATGACGTCTAGCCCGTCGTCGTGCCACTCCTGCCGCACGTCCGACACCTGCGGCGCGAGGTTCTGCGACATCAGCTCGCCGCGAGCCTTGAGCAGCTCCAGCGCGCGCGCCTTGGTGGTACCGTGCTGGTAGGAGAGCTTCATGCGATAGTAACGCTCATTCGTCTTCAGGCGTGCCAGACACCCTCGAACACTTCCTTCACCGGCCCCTCCAGAAACACCTCTCCGGAGCCGTCCCAGGAGATAGTGAGCGCGCCTCCCGGAAGCGTTATGTCAACATCCTCGCCCGTGAAGCCGTGCAGCCGCGCCGCAACGGCTATGGCGCAAGCGCCAGTCCCGCAGGCAAGCGTCTCGCCTGCGCCGCGCTCCCACACCCTCGCCACCACGGACCCGCCCGCGCCCACGTTGACAATCGAGAAATTCACCTTGTTCGGGAAGATCCTGTGGTGCTCCACCTGAGGCCCGATGCGTTCCAGAGGGAACTGTGCGACAGGCGTGTCGATGAAGGCGACTGCGTGAGGATTGCCCATCCCAACGAAGGTCAGGTTGAGCAGGAATCCTGCCACGTCAAGCGGAAAGTCCAACACAGGCCCGCCGGCCATGTCATCCGAAACCGTTACAGGCACGCGCTCAGGCCTCAGCTCCGGCTCGCCCATCGCGACTCGCGCCCGCTCGACGTACCCGCCGCGCCACAGCGGCTCGATTTGCCTTACGCCGGTCATAGTCTCCACGGAGAGCGCCTCCCGGCCAACCTCCGCAATCTCGCGCTCCAGCACGTACTTGGCCAGGCAGCGAATGCCGTTGCCGCACATCTCCGCCTCGGAGCCGTCCGGGTTGAGCATCCGCATGCGCACCTCGGCCTCGCCCGAAGGCAGGACCAGAAGCATGCCGTCGGCTCCCACACCCATGTGGCGGTCGCACATCGCCCGCGCCAGGCCGGACCAGTCCTCTTCTATATCGCGGGCGTCCATCAGCACGTAGTCATTGCCCGCGCCGTGCATCTTGGTGAATCTCACTCCGTCTCCTCCCTGTGGGCTTCATCGTGCCATGTCCGGAAGCAACACCCGCCCATGTCCCGGCAGACGCGCGCCAGCTTCGGCGCGTTGAATCCGAGGTACACTCCCACCACCACCCCCAAGACCAGTTTGAGCATTCGTCACCTCCCCGACAACAGGATTCTACCATACACCGGCCTGTTCATACAGGAACGCGGCGCAGGCGGAATCTCGATTTGGGGTGGCATTGGTCAGGAGCCGTCTCCCGCCGCGGCCAGGTGCGCGGTCACGAGCGCAGCGGCGGCCTCGAACGCGTCCAGCGACGCAGCATCCAGCCACGATATGCGCTCGTCACGGGGCCGGAACCAGGAGTTTTGGCGACGCGCGAAGCGGTGCGTCGCAACCTTTATGCTGTCCCCCGCCCACTGGAGCGACAGCCTGCCGGTCACGTACTCGGCCATGTCGCGATAACCTATGGCGCCCATCGCAGGCAGCTCCGGCGAATAGCCCGCCGCCAGCAACCTGGCAACCTCTCCCGGCCAGCCCGCAGTGATCATAGCATCCACCCTGCTGTCGATCCGGCGGTATAGCTCGGCGCGATCAAGCGTGAGGCCCATTACGAGACTGCGGTACGGAGGAGGCTCCTTCTTCCTGGCCTGCGAGAACGGCACGCCCGACTCCATGAACACCTCCAGAGCGCGCACGACGCGCCGCACGTTCCGCGGGTCGATCCTCTCTGCTGATACTGGATCGACCTCACGCAGCCGTGCCCACAGCGCATCGTGTCCTTCGTCTCGGGCCTGAGTCTCCAGCCGCTCCCGCAGCTCGGCATTGGGTTTGACCTGCGGCGCCGAGAAGCCCTCCAGCAGCGCCCACACGTACTGCCCCGTGCCGCCCACCAGTAGCGGGAGGCGCCCGCGGCCGTGGACGTCACGAATGGAGTGGCCGGCGTCCGCCAGGTACAGCGCCAGGCTGTATGTCTCATCGGTGTCCACGACGTTCACGACGTGGTGAGGCACCTGCGCAAGCTCCGCAGCCGACGGCTTGCCCGTGCCCAGATCCAGGCCGCGATAGACCAGCCTGCTGTCCGCGTTGACGATCTCGCCGCCGAATCGCTGCGCGAGACTGAGGGCCAGATCGCTCTTGCCCACTGCCGTGGGCCCAACGATGGCAACGAGCGGTATTGAGTCGTGCCTAGTCAAGGCGATTACCCCGGCATCAGGCTCTTGAAGAGTTCTGGCGCGCCGCCGACATTGGGCAGGTAGGGATGGCGGTCCTTGAGGTTGAACAGGTTGAGGACTGCGGAGAGGTGCTTCTCCTTCATTCTTGCGGCGTCCCATGTCTTGCATGGATCCGGCTCCTTCTTGAACAGGTGGTAGCGCACTCCGGTGGTGGTAACCAGCATGTTGCAGAATGGGAAATCCCTGGCGTACCGCCTGACCTGTCTCTCGGCGTGGTCCAGACCTGTACCCATGCGCTTGGATTCCAGAATGACGCGCGGGTTTCCGTGCTCAACTCCCCTCCTGAACGGCTCGCTGAACAGGGATACGTCTGTGTGATTCCACTCAATCTTTATCCTCTGCTCAGACCACCCCAGGGCTAGCAGGATTGGAGCAATGAGGAAGGTGCGTGCCTCGTGCTCACTGATTTTCCACCCGTAGTCAGCATACCAACGAGCCAGGCGGCGGACGTGCCAAATGGCTCTGATGACCGCCTCAGCGTCTGCCGGACGCAACCCGTTCTCTATCAGGCTTCCAACCAGATGCTCCTCGGAAATGCTATTGGCAGCCGGGGGAATTTCGTCAGGTTCTCGCTTCTTGCAGTCGTCAACCAGCAAGCTATCTGCCAGTTCCCTGGGCCGCCGCTGGTACACCCTGCTAATGGTTCCTCTCGCAAGGCCGTCTACAAGCATCGTGGAGTCCGGCTCAAACCATTCGATTCTCCTGCCGTGTCGCAGATCCCAGCCCTCCACGTCGTCAAACGGCTTCATCCACTCGTATTTGCTAGTGACGCGGCCTGCTGCGCGTATTTGCCACTGCCTGCGATGCGGCCGCTTGAGAATCACGACATCGTCCATCTTCATCTTGTCAGCAAGAGTCACGATTTTTCTGCGCCAGTCCTTGTGCCCTCTGAACCTCTCCGGGTGCTCGAGGAATGAGCCGATATGCCCGCTCCCCATAAGTATCACGCCGTACTTCAGGAACACGTCCGAATAGTCACGCGGCCCTTCCCCTGCTGCTACCTGCCAGTAAGTCATTTGCCTTCCTCTACTCCCCGCGCTTGGACAAGAACTGCCATCTCATAAGAGACGATGCCCCTACCCCACCGCCACCTGCCGCGCGATCTCCGCAAAGCGTCCTGCGTCCAGGCTCGCGCCTCCCACCAGCGCGCCGTTGATGTTGGGCTGGCTCGCGAACTCCGCCACGTTGTCCGGCGTCACGCTTCCGCCGTACAGCAGCGGCGTGTCTCCCGCGGCCGCGTCGCCGTATAGCTCCGTGAGCGTGCCGCGAATCGCCACCATGATGGCCTCCGCCGCCTCGCCCGTCGCCGCCATGCCGGTGCCTATCGCCCATATCGGCTCGTAGGCTACTGCCAGCGTCGCGATCGAGTCCACGCGCCTCAACGCGCCCCTCAGCTGAGACGTCACCACGGACTCGGCGTAGCCCTCCTCGCGCTCCTCCAGGCCCTCGCCCACGCACAGGATGGGCCGGAGTCCCGCCTCAAAAGCCGCGCGCACCTTCCGGTTCACCACCTCGTCGGTCTCCCAGAAGTGCTGCCTGCGCTCCGAGTGCCCAATGATGACGTACGTGCAGAGGTCCGCCAGCATCGCCGACGACACTTCGCCTGTGTAGGCGCCACGCTCCTCGAAGTGCATGTTCTGCGCGCCAACTGCGGTCGACGAGCCGTTCAGCGCGTCCCTCACCGCCGCCAGCGACACGAACGGCGGGCATACCACCTTGCCGACGCCGTCTACGGCGTCAAGTGGGTCCCTGAGTGCAGAGGCCAGCGACACGGCCTCGGCTATCGTGGTGTTCATCTTCCAGTTCCCGGCCACTATGGGCGTTGGCATGTTCTACCTCCTGAGGTCAATCGTGCGCTGCCGCTGAGAACGATGCGTGTCGCCAGCTAGCAGGCCATGTCTCCGCGCTCTACGGCCCGTATTTCACCAGCTTGCCCGCATGGGCCAAGGCTAGGAACATCAGATGAGTGGCCGGGATGCTCCCGATGGACCCGCCGGCGCAGGCCCTCTCGGTGAAGGCTGGCACGCCCTCTCCCAGCGTGATCTTCGAGTGCACGAGCGTCGGCACGGGCTGCCAGCCGTGCGCGGCCAGGATCGCGGGCGTGGCGTGGTCACCGGCCACGACAAACGCGTCCGGCTCCAGATCCAGGATCCGGGGTATGTAGGCGTCAACTGCCTCCAGCGTCTGCACCTTCGCCTCGAAGTTGCCGTCCTCGCCGGCCGCGTCTGCGGGCTTGTAGTGGATGTAGAAGAAGTCGTGCTCCGCGAAGTGCTCCTCCAGAGTGTCTACCTCGTCCTGGAACGTTGAGCCGGTGGGTATGACCTTCATGCCCAGCACCGTGGAAAGTCCGCGGTACATGGGATACGCGGCGATGGCCGCGGGATTGAGCCGGTAGCTCTCTCCGAAGCCCGGCAGGTGCGGCAGCTGAGAGAAGCCCCTGAGCAGCACCATGTTAGCCCTGTCTCTATCGCCCAGCACCTCGCGAGCGCCTTCGATTAGGGCGTTGGCTGCTTCCGCCGTCTTCGCGGCGGCCGGGGTTAGCGCATCAACGCGCCTCGGCGGCACGTCCAGGATCTGGGGATCAGTCTCGGTAACGTCCTCGCTCAGCCCTTCGCCCCTGAACAGCGCAACGAAGCGGTAGTCCTGCACAGGCAGGATTTGTACCTCCACGCCGGGTACTTCAATCTGGTCCAGCTGCTCGCACAGCGGCACGCTCTCCTGCGAGCTGATTCGACCGGCCCGCCTGTCAGTCAGCTTTCCCTGGTCGTTCACCGTACAGAAGTTGCCGCGGGCCGCCACATCGCCCTCGCGAATATCCACGTCTATGCCCAGTGCCTCCAGCACGCCCCGACCGATGGTGTACTTGATCGGGTCGTAGCCGAAGAGTGACAGATGGCCTGGGCCACTTCCGGGTGTGATGCCGGGCAGCACCGGGAGCGTGAGGCCGCAGGCGCTGCGGGAGGCCAGCGCGTCCAGATTTGGCGTCTTAGCCACCTCCAGTTCGGAGAGGCCTGTAGCCGGATGTGGCGCGCCTCCCAGTCCGTCGATGACCAGCATCACCACCTTGGACGAGGTCGGCTGGCATACGTCTGCTATGTGGGGAAAGTCGATCATGGCCCTAAGCCTCCTTGTCAAGCAAAGCCGCCACTCCGGGCAGTGTCCTGCCCTCCAGGAACTCCAGCGACGCTCCTCCGCCCGTCGAAACGTGCGTGATCCGGTCGGTGATGCCAAGCTCGTGCACCACCTCCGCGGTGGAGCCGCCGCCCAGCACGGTCGTCACACCGTCCAGGCTGCCGAGTGCCGCCGCGAACTCGCGGGTGCCGCGGCTGAACGCCGGCATCTCGAACACGCCCAACGGCCCGTTCCAGAGGATCGTCTTCCCATTTGCGGCCTCTGCTCTGAATGTGTCCAGTGTCTTGTGCCCAATGTCCATGATGAACCAGCCGTCTGGCACGCCTTCCACGTCTACGGTGCGGCTCTGCGCGTCCGCGGAGAACGCATCGGCTACAACCACGTCCCTCGGTATGATGAGCGTGACGCCTCCGCGCTCCGCTCTCGCCATGACGTCCCGTGCAAGCTCCAGCCGGTCGTCCTCGACGAGCGATGCGCCCACCGGTAACCCCCTGGCCTTGAGGAAGGTAGCCGCCATGCCGCCGCCAATCAGTATCGAGTCCACTCTCTCGATGAAGTTGTCCAGCACACCCATCTTGTCGCTCACCTTGGCGCCGCCGAGCACTGAAACGAGCGGTCGTGCCGGAGACTCCAGCAGCCCACCCAGAGCGGCAAGCTCAGCCTCCACCAGGAAGCCGGCCACGGCCGGGAGGTAGCGAGTTACGCCCTCCGTGGAAGCGTGCGCCCGGTGCGACACGCCGAAGCCATCCTGCACGAAGACCTCTGCAAGCGAGGCCAGTGCTCGCGCAAAGTCCGCGTCGTTCTTCTCCTCCTCCGCGTGGAAGCGCAGGTTCTCGAGCAATAGCACATCGCTCGGCCCCGCCGCTGTCACCGCCGCCTCAACCTCCGGGCCCACGCACTCCGGCACGCATGTGACCTCCGCTTCCAGTAGCTCTGAAAGCCTAGCGCCCACAGGTGCTAGCCGCATGTCCTCCACAACCTTGCCTCCGGGCCTGCCCAGGTGTGAGCAGAGCACCACTACGGCGCCTCGCTCTCGCAGGTACTCTATGGTAGGCAGAGCGGCGCGAATGCGGGAGTCGTCGCTGATGCGGCCGTCGTCAAACTCAACGTTGAAGTCCACACGCACAAGCACGCGCTTGCCTGCCACGTCGATGTCCCGTACAGTTCGCTTGTCCAAGCTAACCCCCGTTGGTCACGAAATGCCGGCCGAAAGGAAACGTGCGTAGCCGGCCAGCTCTTCCAGTCCGTCCGCGGACGCGCCGGTGTCGTTCAGCGCCTCTATGGCCTCCCGGCACAGTTCGTCGGCCTTCTCCTGCGCAAACTCCCTTGCACCGAGCCTTTCCAAAACACCAAGAATCTTGTCAAGGTCTTCGGGCTCCATGACGCGCTTGAAGTAAACGTCGCCCAGAGTCCGCCTCTCGGCGCCCGTTGCGTTCCGCAGCGCGAACACGATTGGCAGCGACTTGCGCTTGTTGAGCAGGTCGCCTGCGTGCGGCATCATCTCGAAGGACGAACCCCACAGGCGCATCACGTCGTCCCGCACGTGGGCTGCCGCGCCCAGCTTGCGTCCGTAGAGTGCCATCGCCTGCTCGGCGCACTCCCCTGCCGACGCCATCTGCGCGCCCAGCTCCGCGGCGCAGCCCATCAGCGCAGCCCACCTGCCCTCGACCGCTTCCAGGTAGGCCTCCTGCGTGATGTCCACGCGCTCCTGGTAGGTCAGGTCAAGGAATTTGCCTTCGCAGTAGCGCAGAGCGGCGGCGTCCAGGGTCGATGCAGCGCGGAATGCCTGCTCAGGCGTAGCATCTCCGTCTGCAAGGCTCAGCAGGCTGAGGCGGGCCAGCGCGTGCATGCCGTCGCCCGCGTTGATCGACTGTGCAGGCCCCCAAGTCCACCACACCGTGGGCCGGCCGTATCGCTCCGGCACGCCGTCCTGAATGTCGCCGTGTATCTGCGAAGAGCGGTACACGAGCTCTACCGCAGCGGCTGCCGGCATCGCCCTGCCCGGTTCGCCACCCAGGGCCTCGCAGGCCAGGACGCAGAGCGTAGGGTGGACGCGCAGGTCTGGTATTGCCTCAACCGGCTCGCCAAGCTCGTCAAGCCAGCCCATGTGCTGGGCCATCATGCGGTACAAAGCCAGGTCACCGCGCCCCATCACAACGGACTTGAGCTCCGACTCGATGCCCTCGGCGTGGCGGTCAAATGATGTTGGCTGGCTCATGGGTCTCACCGCGAGGAGTCAATGCCCTCGCCCTTCTTCCGAGTGTTATTCGGCTGCAACGCCCCCTGTGTCATCTGGCCACATCTGTTGCAGCGCGTCCGGCGGAATCACGCCCTCCCGCACTATGCGGAGTGAGTCGCCGGTCATGTCCACGATGGTGGAGGCTCCACTGAGCGGGCACGGCCCGCAGTCCACCACAAGGTCCACCCTGCCGGACATCTGACGCAGCACTTCCTCGGCTGTGACCGGATCGGCTTCGCCGGAGCGGTTGGCGCTTGTGCCTGTCAGCGGCGCGCCTACGGCCCTGATCAGATCCCGAGCTATGTTGTGATTGGGCACTCGCACAGCCAGGGTGTCGCCGCCGGCAGTCACCTCCGACGGAACGGAGGGCGCCTTTCGCAGAATCATGGTAAGTCCTCCGGGCCAGAACCTCTCGGCGAAGTCCCACGCCAGCGGGGGCACGTCCACCGCAACCTTCTCAAGGTCCTCAATCCCGGCCAGCAGCAGGGGGAGCGCCATGCCGGCGGGTCGATCCTTGGCCTGAAAGACGCGCTCCACTGCCGTTGGCATGAGTCCGTGAGCGCCAAGCGCGTAGAGGGTGTCCGTGGGAAACGCCACCAGTCCCCCCTCCAGAAGAACGGAAACCGCCCTTTCCAGAAGGCCGTCGGCGGTCTGAATTCCTCTAGGGCTGCTCATGGGTTTCCTTGACGGAGTATAGCACAGATGCTAATCTGAGGGCGATGGCCCAAGCGGACGGTGAGACCATGCCTTCCGATTCCGGCGACCCCGGCTCTCACCGAACGTCCATCAGCGGCGACCTTGAGGTTGCAGGCTACCTGAGCGCCGCGGAGGGTCTGGGCCCGCACCCCGCACACGACGACACCCTGCAGGCGCGCGCCGAAGCCGTCGTCATCATCGACTTCGGCTCCCAGTACAGCCGCCTGATCGCACGGCGCGTACGAGAGTGCAACGTCTACTGCGAGATTCTGCCCAGCAGCTCGACCTGGGAGCAGGTTGCCCCGCTCAGGCCGCGCGGAGTCATTCTGTCGGGCGGCCCAGCAAGCGTCTACGAGCCTGACGCGCCCACCGTTCCGGCCTGGGTGTTCGAGCAGGCGCTGCCCACGCTGGGCATCTGCTACGGCCTGCAGGCCCTGGCGCACCAGCTGGGCGGCCGCGTGGTGCCCGGTACTCATCGCGAGTACGGCCACGCCCTGCTCCACCGCAACGACAGCGACAGCCCGCTCTTCGACTCACTGCCGTCCTCGTTCACCGTGTGGATGAGTCACGGCGACCAGGTCCTGGACCTGCCACCGGGATTCCGGCCCCTGGCGCACACGGACAACTCGCCCGTGGCCGTCATGGGCAACGACGACGGCGTGCTGGGCTTGCAGTTTCACCCTGAGGTTGTGCATACGCCGGACGGCAAGCAGATCATCGAGAACTTCCTTTACCGCATCTGTGGCTGCCGTGGAGCTTGGACGCCCTCCAACTTCGTCGAGGAGAGCGTTGCCAGGATTCGTGGGCAGGTCGGCGACGGCAAGGTCATTTGCGCCCTGTCCGGCGGCGTCGATTCCTCCGTAACGGCTGCGCTCGTGCACCGCGCAATCGGCGAGCAGCTCACGTGCATCTTCGTGGACAATGGCCTGCTGCGCTACGGTGAGGCAGACCAGGTTGCCGAGACGTTCGAGCGAAACCTGGGCATGAACCTGCTGCAGATCGACGCCACTGAGGACTTTCTGACCCGCCTTGCCGCAGTGGTGGACCCGGAGAGGAAGCGCCGCGAGATTGGCGAGGAGTTCATACGCGTATTCGAAAGGGAGGCCACAAAGCTAGGCACGGTGGACTTCCTGGCACAGGGCACGCTGTATCCGGACGTCATAGAGAGCGTGGCCGTGGAGAGCGGCGCCTCCGCCGTTATCAAGACTCACCACAACGTTGGCGGCCTGCCTGAGAACATGCGTCTGTCGCTCGTCGAGCCCCTGCGCTACCTGTTCAAGGACGAGGTGCGGGAGGTCGGCCTGGCGCTGGGCCTGCCGCCGGAGATGGTGTTCCGGCAGCCCTTCCCGGGGCCGGGTCTCGCCATTCGCATCATCGGCGAGGTCACTTGGGACAAGCTGGAGGTGCTCCGGTCCTGCGACCGCATTGTCATGGACGAGATTCAGCAGGCCAACCTGTACAACGAGCTGTGGCAGAGCTTCGCCGTGCTCACGGACACGCGCACGGTGGGCGTCATGGGCGACTTCCGCACCTACGGCTACATGGTCGCGGTGAGGGCTGTGACCAGCGAGGACGCCATGACCGCCGACTGGGCGCGCCTCCCCTACGACTTGCTTGCCAGGATCTCGAATCGCATCGTAAACGAGGTGCGCGAGGTCAACCGCGTGGTCTACGACGTCACATCCAAGCCTCCCGGCACCATAGAGTGGGAGTAGCGGGCAAGCGGCGCCGGCAACCCAGCCTCATCACCCCAGACCTAGCTCCTCCAGACTATCTTCATCGAAGCCAAAGTGGTGAGCGATCTCATGCCTCACGGTCTTCTGCACCTCGGTCACCAACTCCTCCAGCGTGGAGCACATCGCCTCCAGCGGCCCCTGGAATATCGTGATCTTGTCCGGCGGCACCAGGTTGTAGCCGGCCCGTTCGGTCAGAGGGATGCCCTCGTACAGGCCCATCAGCTCGTCCCGGCTCTCCAGCCCATGCTCAGCCATCTGCTCCGCGCTGGGCCAGTGCTCCACCACTATCACCAGGTTGTCCAGGTTCGAAAGCAGCTTTTGCGGCAGCCCTTCCACCGCATCGAGCACCAGTTCCTCGAACTCCTCTTGCTGCAACGCTTTACCAGTGCTCCATCGAGACTCTGAGGCGACTACGCTGGCAGGCCGAGCTCTTCCCGAATCCCCTTCAGGACGTCCAGATTGGCCTTGTCCGGGCCTTCTCCGTCCACCCCGGGTACCTCCAGCAGGAACGGTACGTCCCGGAAGGCCGGATTCGCCATGATGGCCCGAAATGCGTCCAGCCCCATGTGGCCCTGCCCGATGTTCTCGTGGCGGTCCACAGCCGAGCCGAGCGGCGTCTTGCTGTCGTTGGCGTGGACTGCCGTCAGGTTGTCCAGACCAACCTCCCTGTCGAACTCGTCCAGGACGCGCTCCAGCCCGTCGTGGGTTGTCACGTCGTAGCTGGCGGCGAAGAGGTGCTGCGTGTCAAGGCACACCCGCACATTCGGAGCTTCGAGCGCCCTGACCAACCGGCCAATCTCGCTGAAGCTGGAGCAGATGTGGTCGCCCATGCCCGCGCTGTTCTCAAGCATGAGCCAGACGTCCGGCGGCGATGCGGACAGCACGCGATCCATAGTCCTCACGGCCTGGTCGAACACTTTCTCGAATCCGGCCCCCTTGTGGCTGCCCGCGTGGAAGATGACCCCGGACGCGCCGAGGGCGCCGGCAGCCTGCATGTAGTCGGTCAGTGCCTTCTCAGACTTGGCGAGGTGGTCCTCAGTGGGAGCAGCCAGGCTTATCAGGTAGATGGCATGAAAGAAGACAGGGCCTATTCCGGCTGCAGCTGCCTTTTCCCGGAAGGCCGTCACCACGTCCTCCGAAATTGGCTTGAACGCCCAACCTCTCGGCGAGGAAACGAAGATCTGAACAGCCTCAGCGCCCATCTCCTGGGCCCGGTCGATGGCCTTGTCCAAGCCGCCCGATGTGGAAACGTGCGCCCCCAGCTTCAAGCTGCCTCCTCCCGGGTAACCGGCATCAGGCTGCTGTGCTTCTCCTGCGAGAGCGGAAAGGAAGGGGCAATCGTCCCAGCGCTCGCCCCAGGTCTCCGGACTCCCACACCATCAGCACCTGGCTGGCGATCCATATCGAGCTGTAGGTTCCTACGACGATTCCAATGAGCAGTACGATCAGGAAGTCCTGGATTGTGGGCCCGCCGAAGAGCAACAGCGCCAGTATGGCGAACATCAGCGTAAGGCTGGTGTTGAGCGACCTGCTGATGGTGTCCTGAATGCTGATGTTTATGGTGGTGGCCAGTCCTCTTCCGACGCTCCGCGACAGATTCTCCCGAATGCGGTCGAAGACCACGATCGTGTCGTGGACGCTGTAGCCGATGATCGTCAGCACGCCTGAGATGAACATCGCGTTCACCTCCAGGTCGAAGATGCGGCCGGCTACCGAGAACACGCCAAGCACCACAATCACGTCGTGAATGAGCGCCACAATGGCCGAGACGCCGTACCTGAATGGGGACGGCACTCGCCGGAAAGCCCAGGTTATGTAGATTAGGATAGCTATCGACGCGATGAACACTATCAAGATAGCGTTGTTCACGGTCTCCGTGGCTATGCTTGGCGACACGGAGAAGAACTCCGTCACCTGTGCCACGGCCCCAAGGTTGGTGCTAAGCGTGTTCGCGATGACCTCCCGCTCAGACGGCTCGTCCGACTGTGATTCCTCCAGGGTGCGTGTGCGAATGAAGAAGCTGCCGTCGCCAAGGCGTTGTATCACGGCCTCCGGGTGGCCCAGGTCCGCAAGCTGGGTGCGCAGGTCCTCCTGGCTCACGTCGCCCTGGAACTCCATGGTCATGGAGGAGCCGCCCGTGAACTCCAGGCCCGCGTTCAGACCGTTGGGCATCAGCAGCGAGACCGTGCTGACCACCATCACCACAAAGGAGATGGCGAAGAAGTAGTTGCGCTTTCCTACGAAGTCCATGTTTCCGCCCTAGCCTCTGTCTCCGACCGCAGCTCCCGGCTGTGCCGACGTGCGCCTCTCGACCCTCTGCACCGGCGTGTACAGGCCGCCGAACCGCCCAAACGGCGATATGGCCACAATTCTGAGGAACGTCTTGGTCACCGTCAGCGCAGAGAACATGCTGGCAGCCACACCGATGAACAGCGTGATGGCAAACCCGGTCACAATGCCCGTGCCCAGGCGTGTGCCGAACCAGAACAGGATGGCGCACGTTATGAAGGTGGACACGTTGCTGTCCCGGATGGCCGGCCAGGCTCGGTTGAACCCCGTCTCAATGGCAGCAACCAGCGTGCGCCCGGAGCGCAGCTCCTCCTTCATACGCTCGAATATCAGGATGTTGGCGTCCACCGCCATGCCTATCGAGAGAATGAAGGCCGCCAGCCCCCCGATAGTCAGCGTGACGGGCCACAGCTTGAGTATCGACAGTACAATCAGCGAGTAGATTATCAGCGCCACGCAGGCCATCACGCCCGGCAGCCTGTAGTACAGCGCCATGAACAGGAGAACAAGGCCCAGTCCAACCATTCCGGCCACAACGCTCTTCTGCAGCGAGTCCTCGCCGAGCGTGGCGTCAACGTCCTGCTCCTGTATGAGCACGAGCGGCACCTGCAAACGCCCGGACTCCAGCTGGATCGAAATGGTGCGCACTCGGTCTATCGTAAAGTCAGGGCCCTGAATGAAGGCCCGCCCGCCGGTGATGGGCTGCAGGGCAATGGGAGCAATGAGGAACTCGTCGTCCAGGAAGAATGCGGTGCGGTTGCCGGTCCCTGCTATTCTCTGCGTGTGCTGAGCGAAGATTCGGGCGCCTTCCGAGTCGAACTCCAGGTTCACGACGGGCTGGCCCAGCGTGGGGTGAGTACCGGCGTATGCCCGAACCAGGTCCTCACCCGTCAGGTTCAGCGGGCTGTCGACGTGGTACTCCGGGTCATCGCAGTCCTGAGTCAGGTCGGCAGGATCGTTGGTGCACGTGCGCTCCATCAGCTCCAGCTGAGCAGTCTGGCCGATGAGTCGCTTGGCCTCCTCCACGCCTCCCGAAACCACCATCGAGAACTCAAGCAGCTCTATGGAGGCCAGAGAAGGCAGCTCCGCCTGCAGGGTCGCCCGTATGTCGTCCTCCTCAGACGGCATCACCACGTTGCCCTCGCTGTCCAGCTCCGCCGGACGCAGGCCGGCGATCTCGACACTGAGTATCCTGTCAGTGACGGCGCGCACTGCAACGCCCTCACGGCCCGCGTCCGCCATAGCAGCGCGGACGTCATCCTCGCTCGTGGCGTCATTGAGGGTTAGCCTGAGCGTGACTACCGGGAACCGCTCCCGCAGCGCCTGCTCTATCGCATCCCGTTCCGAGGGGCCTACCTCGTTGCCGTCTTCGTCCACTTCTGCGGGACGCAGCGAAGGCAACTGCACCACGAAATTTCGATTGTCCTGCTCATCGATGGTTGAGTCCTGGCGTCCCTGAGCGGCCAGCACTTCGCGAATCTCGCTGACCTGCACGTCCTGCTGGAATGTGAGAGCCGCCTCCGTGGAGCCTACTCCCGGAAGCTGGACCTGGACGCGGTCGCCTCCCATAGTCTGAATGACCGGCTCCGCCACACCGAACGCGTTGACTCTGCGCTCGATGGTCCTGATCACGCCCTCCATCTGTTCCTGCGTGGGCGACTCGCCTTCCGTTGGCAATGCCTGGTACACGAGGCGGCTGCCGCCCTCCAGGTCAAGACCGAGCTGAAGGCCAAGCAGGGTGTCGTCGCCGCGCTGCAGGCTTACGCCGCCCACGGCCAGATCGATGTCCTGCACTGCCAGCGACGACCCGGTCAGGGCCGTGATGACAACTATCAGTATGAATAGCCGCAGAGGAAACCTGCGCATCTACCTGCCTTCAAGAGTTGTACGCCTCATTCTACGTCACTTCCGACAGAACGCAAAGGTATATCAACCGCACGAATTTTGCAACCTCTACCGTCGCAGCTTTTGCGCTACGCGCGGCGGGGCCGCCTCAGGAGCAGGCGGCCCCGCCCGAACCGGGGATCGATTCTGCAGACGTAGCGAGGATCTAGTAGGTGCCCGTCCTTCTTCGCGGGGCGTACTGCCTCCGGAGGAATGGGGGTACGTCCAGATCCGTTTCCTCGCCAACCACGGACATGATGAGCTGGGAGATGTGATGGTCGTCCTCCCTGGGAATCATGCTCTCCTCCGTGGAGAAGCCGGTCGCGATGATCGTTATCTTGACCTCGTCCTCCATCTTCAGGTCGGTGACCATGCCGAAGAAGATTCCTGCGTCCGGGTCCGCTGCAGAACGTATGACATCGGCGGCCTCCTGAACCTCATTCAGAGAGATGTCAGCGCCGCCGGTGATATTGAACAGTATGCCCCTGGCCCCGTCTATCGACACGTCTAGGAGCGAACTGGTTACGGCCTGCCTCGCCGCATCCACTGCCTTGTGCTCGCCCACGCCATGCCCGATCGCCATCCAGGCCGGGCCAGCGTTGCTCATTACCGACCGGATGTCCGCGAAGTCCAGGTTCACCTCGCCGGGCACCGTCACGAGCTCCGCGATTGACTGGACGCCCTGCCTGAGCACGTCGTCCGCCAGCTTGAAGGCGTTTTCCATTGTCACCTTCTCGTCGCAGACGGCAAACAGCCGGTCGTTGGGGATGATGATGAGAGTGTCCACCTTGTCCTTCAGGCGGGCGATTCCCTCCTCCGCCAGCTTGCGCCGCTTGCTGCCCTCAAAGCCGAATGGCTTGGTGACCACGCCTATGGTAAGGGCGTCAACCTCACGGGCGATTTCAGCGACTACCGGCGCAGCGCCGGTGCCGGTCCCGCCGCCCATGCCTGCGGCCACGAAGACCATGTCCGAGCCGGTCAGTGCCTCTAGCACTTCCTCCCGGCTCTCATCAGCAGACTCTCTCCCCTTCTCGGGGTCTCCGCCCACGCCGAGACCTCTGGTGAGCCTTTCGCCCATGCGGATCCGGAGGGGGACGTCAGAACGCATCAGGGCCTGCGCGTCCGTGTTTACGGCCACGTACTCCACGCCCTGAATCCGCTCGCGGAACATGCGCGATACGGCGTTGCATCCTCCACCTCCAACCCCAACCACCTTGATCTTGGCGATTCCGTCGTTATCGAATCCTAGACTGGTCATTACCACTCCTCCTGTGCTATGCCTGGGATCTCAGAGTAACCCTGTTGAACAGACTCCCAACGAGGGATCCGTTTTTTGCAGGCTTGTTCTTGGCGACCGCCGGGACCGCTGACTGGGAGTGCCTGGCATCCCAGAGCAGAAGGCCAAGTGCGGTGGCGAATGCAGGATCGTCCAGATTTTCCGGGACCCACGTGTAGGAAGCCGGCATACCCGTTCTCACCGGGCCGGGCCAGATTTCCCCTGCCAGCTCCCGGATTCCCGGCAGGTTCGCAGTCCCTCCGGTAAGCACGAGCCCACCGGCCGGCGCGCCGTCGAGTCCCGCCCTGCCCACTTCCGCGTGGGCCATGCGCAGCAGCTCGCCGACGCGATCGCTGATCACGCTGCAGAAGTCCCTGCGGCTCACCTGCGTGTAGGACTGGTTGCCGAAGCCGGGCAGCCGAACCTGCTCACGTTCGTCCACCTCCTCCGGCACGGCATGGCCAAACCTCAGCTTGGCCTCCTCGGCCGCGAGGGAGAACGTCGTGAACGCGATTGAGATGTCGCGGGTAACCTGGAAGCCGGCGGCGGGTATGATGTTGGTGTGCCAGATGCTCCCCTCGAGGAATATCGAAACGTCCGTTGTACCGCCTCCAATGTCGACCAGCACAACGCCCATGTCCTTCTCGTCTCGGGATAGCGTGGACTCTGCGCTGGCAAGCGGCTCCAGCACCAGGCCCCTGAGTCCCACGCCGGAGCGCCTCAGCGCCTCCACCAGGTTATCCACAGCCGTGCTGTCTGCCATGACGACGTGGCTCTCAACCTCCAGGGAGGAGCCGTACATGCCGATTGGATCGTGTACGCCCCAGTTGCCGTCGATCCCGTAGTCTCTTGGGATCACGTGCAGCACCTTGTTCTCCGGGCCGGTGCGTTCCGCACAGCAGGCCTTGACCACTTGGGCGATGTCTTCCGAGCCTATGGGCGAGCCGCTGGGCCGGTTGTCCATTGCGGCCCTGCAGTTCGCGTAGCTGACGTGGCTGCCAGTGATGCCGACATACGCCGACGTTACCTTCATCCCCGCCTGGACTTCCGCCTCGCGAATGGAGGCCTGAACCTCCTGCTGTACATCCGAGAGGTTGCTGACTATGCCCTTCTGCATGCCCCGTGACGGGACGGAGCCGGAGCCGATGACCCGCAGGGCGCCCGTAGCCTCGGCCTTGCTAATGAGGGTACAGACCTTGGTCGTCCCTACGTCAATTGCCACCTGTATATTGTCGTTCTTCATCGTGCACCACCTGGCTGCGAGATTTTTGTGCCGTGCCGCCGGTCCGGGGGCATGCCGTCGTGGAGATTGGGGTTCAATCGCAAAGATCTATCGTGTTGGTATCCTGCCTTCATCGGGCGTTGTATTTCGTTCCACGCGACCTTTACCCCCAGACCAGCTGTATCTGTAGAGGGGACCGCCCCTCTAAATGCGCTCCGCCACCCGCATCCGGGCGCTTCGACTCCTACGGTTGAACCGAACCTCCTCTCGGGAGGGGGAAATAATCTTCTTGTTCACAATTCGCAGACCGCCGGCCTCAAAGCTCTCCTGTCTCAGAAAGTTCTTGACCAGCCGGTCCTCCAGGGAGTGATAGCTGATAACCACAAGTCTGCCTTCCGGCTTCAGAATGTGCAGTGTCTGCGCCAAGGCCATCGAGAGATTCTCCAGCTCGCCGTTCACTTCCATGCGAACGGCCTGGAAGACCTGCGTTGCAGGATGCACGCGGCTCCACGGCCGCCGGACGGCCCCCGAAACCACCTGCGCGAGATGCAGCGAGGTATCTATCGGCCGGCTGTCCACCACCGCCTGCGAGATACGGTCGGCTCGGCGCTCCTCGCCAAAGCTGCGGAATATCCTGGTCAGCTCCAGTTGGGAGTAGTGGTTCACCACTTCCCAGGCCGTCAGCTCCTGGCTCGGGTCAAAGCGCATGTCCAGCGGCTCCTCAAATCGGAAGCTGAAACCTCTCCCCTCCCCCTCCAACTGAAGCGAAGATAGACCCAGATCCATGAGAATGCCGTCCACGCAGCCGAAGCCCCTATCTCGCGCAATTGCCTCCAGGTTGCGGAAGTTATCGTTGGCCAGCGCGCAGTAGTCTCGATGCGGGCTCAATCGGTCCGCCGCGGTTTCAAGCGCTGCGGGGTCCATGTCGATTCCCAGGAGCCGGCCGCCGGGTGAGGCTGCCTCAAGGATGGCCCAGGCGTGCCCGCCCTCGCCGACGGTGCAATCGATGTACGAGCCCCCGGGCGAAACCCGGAGCCCTTCGACAGACTCGTCCACAAGCACAGGCGTGTGATATGGCATGGTCAAGACAGTCACCGGGCCTCCTCCGAGACCTCGGCGATGTACGATGCCTCCTGGTCCAGCAGCTCCTTCTCCTGCTGCCACAACTCGATGTCCCAGATCTCCAGGGAGTCGCCCACACCGGCCACCACCACCGACTCGCCAATCCCGGCGTACTGCCTCAACGTTGCCGGCAGCATCACCCTTCCCTGTCGGTCCAGTTGAAGGTTGTAAGCAGCTGAGAAGGTCAATCTTTGCATTCTCCGGTTCCTGGCCCTCTGCGTCGGAAGTTCCGCAATCTCCTTCACGCGGGCTTGCCACTGACTGTGGGAGTATGCTGCGATGCAGCGATCGTAGGCACGGGCGAGAACAAGGCCGCCGACGAAGGCGTCTCGGTAGCGGGAGGGAATAGCGATGCGACCCTGCGGGTCCACCCGAATCTCGTGTTCCCCGATGAATGAAAGTGTGTCAAGTTGCACCTTACTGCACCAATTTCCACCTATTCTCTCCAAACAGCACCTAGAGTACCATCAGAAATCCCCAAGTGCAATAGCTAATTTCGGGAATTTTGGGGCAATTTGGGATTAATGGGGTGGGAGGAGGATTCCGCGCCGCCGACTACTCCGTCGTTTCGAGCGCAGGCGGACTCAAACCAGCCGCAGCAGCTGCGGCCTCGTGCCCGGCACGCGGATCAGCAAACCCCTGGCCTCCATGTCCTGCTTCACGGAGACCACGTACCACTTCACCGACCCGTCGAATCCGCCGCCCAAGCGCTGCCCGACCTCCGCGACCAGCTCCGTGTACGTCATGCCATCGCTGCCGCCTATCGCTTCGGCGATGGCGCGCCGGATAGCCTCGTACTTCTGCCTGCTGATGTTCACGCCCCGCTTGCCCTGCGGATGCAGCGTGAGGATCCTGTCGTCCACTGCTACCCCTACTGCCCTTCAAGCAACGCGCGGTCCGCGTCGTCCAGCTCCGCCCTCTCCAGCAGGTCAGGTCGCCTCTGCTGCGTACGCTTCAATGACTGCCGTCTCCGCCACCGCCGCACCTCCTCGTGGTTGCCTGAGAGCAGGACGGGCGGCACCTGCCAGCCGCGAAACTCCGACGGCCGGGTGTACTGCGGAAACTGGATGAGTCCGGTTGAGTGAGTGTCGTCCTCGATGGACTGGCCGTCTCCAACGGCGCCCGGCAGCAGCCGCACCACCGCGTCGACCACCGCCATCGCCGGAATCTCGCCGCCGCTCAGCACGTAGTCGCCGATGCTGATCTCGCGGTCGATGAGGTGCTCCAGGACGCGCTCGTCTACGCCCTCGTAGTGGCCGCAGATGAGCGCCAAGTCCCGCAGCGTCGCAAGCTCCTCGACCACCGCCTGCGTCAGCACCTCACCCTGCGGCGACATCAGGACGACCTGCGCCGCGGCGGCACGCTCAGCTCCGCCCTCACCCGAGATCACGGACCTGACGGCCTCCACAGCCTCGAAGAGCGGCTCCGGCTTCAGCACCATGCCTCCACCGCCACCGTAAGGGTAGTCGTCCACCGTTCTGTGCTTGTCGTGTGCGTAGTCGCGGATGTTGTGGATGCGTATGCGCACCACGCCGTTATCGACCGCCCGGCCCACGATGCTCTCCCGAAACGGCCCCTCCAGCATAGCCGGAAAGAGGGTGAGTATGTGAACGTCCATGCTACTGAGTGGGGTGGGTCTCCACCCGCGGGCTGGTCAGGAGCTCAATGGCGTGGGGCAGCACGTCAGCGATTGCTTCGAGGCACTCGCGGACCGCCCTGGTGCTGCCCGGCAGGTTGATTATTAGGCACTGGCCGCGAGTTCCAGAGACGCCACGGCTGAGCATGGCCATTTGCGTGTTGCGCAGCCCCGCCTGGCGCATCGCCTCCGAGATGCCCGGCACCTCTCGATCGATGACGGTTAGCGTCGCCTCCGGCGTCACGTCGCGAGGCCCAAGGCCGGTGCCTCCGGTGGTGACCACCAGGTCCACCTCGCCGCTGTCCGCCCATTCCCTGAGCCTGGCGGCGATGATAGACCGCTCGTCCGGCACGATCTCGTAGCGCGCCGGCGTGAAGCCCATTGCAAGGAGCATTTCGCGGATGGCCTGCCCGCTCGTGTCCTCACGCTTGCCCTCCGCTCCCATGTCGCTGCTGGTCAGAATTCCGAAGTTGTACATGCTCACCTGCGCCTTCAATGGATATCACCAAATATACCACATGAGAGGAAATCCGAAGCTTATTGCGTTTTGCTCTATCCACGCCTACGGCATATAATGGACGGCAGTCACGCCGAGCCGCCAGACGTATGAATCAGACCTCAGTCCAGAAACGAACCCCCACTCAGGAGGACGCCGCGCTGCTCCTGCGCTCCCTGGCGTCACTGCCGGAGCCTCAGGCACGCGTTGCCTTGGTCGTGGTCAGCGGACTGCCCGGCAGCGGCAAGTCGTACTTCAGCCGGCGGCTTGCGAGCCTAACCTCGCTGGCCGTTGTGGAGTCCGACGCGATGCGGTGCGCCCTTTTCGGCACTCCGACGCACAGCGGCCCCGAGAGCGCTCGCCTGTTCAGGGCGTGCCACGCGCTCATCGGAGACCTGCTGCGGCGCGGCATCCCCGTGCTGTTCGACGCCACGAACCTGGTCGAGCATTTCAGGGAGCGGCTGTACAGCATCGCTGAGAGGACGGACGCAAAGCTGGTACTAGTGCGCGTGGAGGCGCCGGAGGACGTGGTCGCCCACCGGCTGAGTCAGCGCGAGGCGGGATTTGGCGATTCGGAAGACAACTCCACCGCCGGGTTGGACGTCTACCGGCGCATGGCTAGCGCGGTTGAGCCGATCCGCCGCAATCACTACGCCGTGGACACCTCAAGGGACATTACACCGGTCGTCGAGAAGATTTCCCGAGAGCTAGACCGGTGGTTCAAGGGCTGAGAGGCCCACTCACACCAGAAGGGAGAGAAATGGAGATCAAGGCCATCGCAGGCGACATCACGCAGGTTGAATCGCCCGCCGTAATCGTCAACCTGTTCGACGGGGTGGAGGCGCCCGAAGGCGCGACCGGCGCAGCCGACAGGGCGCTGGACGGCGCGATCTCGAACCTGATTGCCGACGGCGAGATACGCGGCAAGAAGGGTGAGATTACCATCATTCACACGCTGGGCCGGATTCCGCCCGCTCGCGTTGTGGTGGCCGGCCTCGGAAAGGCGGAGAGCTTCACGCCGGAGGTGGCAAGACAGGTTACGGCGGGCGTCTGCCGCCGCCTGAGGTCCGCGGGCGTGCGCAGCGCAGCGACCATCGTGCATGGCGCCGGCATCGGCGGGCTGGACGTGGCTGACGCGGCACAGGCCGTCGCCGAGGGCGGCCTGCTGGGCCTGTACACCTTCCGCCGCCACTTCACGAAGGGCGAGGACAGCGACAGGACGCTCGACGAGCTGACCGTGGTCGAGCAGGACGCATCGCGACTCCCGGACGTCGAGACCGGCCTGGAACGCGGCCGCATCTTCGCCGAGGCAGCAAGCCTGGCGCGCGACATGGTGAACGAGCCGCCCAACCACATGACGCCTACCCACATCGCCGACATTGCCGCGGGCCTGGCGTCCGAGCACGGGATGGAGTCCACGATTCTGGACAGCCCGCAGATGGAGGAGATGGGCATGTGCGGCCTGCTCGGCGTGGCAAAGGGCAGCGTCGAGCCTCCCAAGTTCGTCGTGCTCAGCTACAAGGGAGACCCCGACAACCCGGACAACAACCTGGGTCTGCTGGGCAAGGGCATCACCATGGACACGGGCGGCATCTCACTCAAATCCTCCGCAGCAATGTTCACCATGAAGAGCGACATGGCCGGCGCCGCAGCCGTCGTCTCCGCAATTGGCGCCATCGCACAGCTGAAGCCCAAGCTGAACGTCACCGCCATCGCCCCCTGCACCGAGAACATGCCCAGCGGCTCGGCAATTAAGCCCGGCGACGTGCTGCGAACCATGAGCGGCAAGACGGTAGAGGTGGAGAACACGGACGCTGAGGGCCGGCTGGCACTCTCGGACGCGCTCGCTTACGCGAGACAGATGGGCATCAACCGGCTGGTGGACGTGGCCACGCTGACGGGGGCCATCGTCGCGGCGCTTGGCGACGTGTGCGTTGGCGCCTTTACGAACAACGATGAGCTTCTCGATGCCCTCATCGCATCCGGTGAGACTGTGGGAGAGCGGATCTGGGAGCTGCCCATGTACGACGACTACAAGGAGCAGAACCGGAGCCAGGTTGCCGACGTGAAGAACACGGGCGGGGCCAAGGCAGGCTCCATCACCGCGGCGCAGTTCCTGGCAGAGTTCAGCGAGGACACGCCGTGGGTGCACCTGGACATCGCCGGTACGGCCATGGCGGACAGGGAGTCCGGCTACCTCGTGAGGGGCGCGACCGGCGTGCCGACGCGCACGCTCATCCGCCTGGCGTTGGATCTGGCCGCGCAGGGGTAGCGGCCGGCACGCTACAATGTCATTCCGAGCGGAGCGCAGCGCAGTCGAGGAATCTGGGAGGTTCCGCGCGTCACCACGATTCCCCAGCGTGGGCCGCGCCCGTCCCTATTCTTGGATTGCGGCTGCCGCCGCAATGACGGAGCTACAAGTGCATGCCTCCCCTCCAAACGACAGCGGTGGTATGTAGTCACGGCCAGCGGTCTATCTCTCCCCATCCGTTGGCAGCGAGGATTGAATCGCATCGCTCCTCAACGGTCTCCTGTACCGTCGTCCCCTGGACGTAGGCTTGCTGTAGCTGCTTGAGGCATTCTGCCAGCTCAGGCATTCCGCCTTGCTCGGCTTCTGCGATTTGCCCGTCAATGATCTCAGCCATCCAGTCCAGGTATGCCTGGAGGCCAGGGTCTATGGTCGGCGTAGGCCCCGGTGTTTGGGTGGGACTTGGCGTATGCGTGGGGACCTGAATGTTGTCCGGGATATAGATGGTCTCCATCAGGGCCTCGCACGTTTCAGGGTTGTAGGCGAGCTCCCGCTCGACGACTGTGCCTCCGCCGCCCATGCCGGAGAAGTGGTAGCTGCAGCCGTCTTCAGTCTTTGTGCCGACGACTATCCTGCGAGATACGATGCTGTTTGGCGGCGGTGTTGAGTACGGGTAGACCACTACGCCCTCACCTTCGAGGGTCAGAGGAGTTGGGGCCAGCGGTAAGGTTGGCGTGGGAGTCTGGGTAGGGCTTGGGGTCGACGTGGGGATTGTGGTAGGAATTGGGAAGGGCGTGTCTGTCGGAACCTGGGTAGGCGTGGGTTCGCTGCAGGCAAGTGCCAGGATGATGAACACTGCTATGACTGTTCTTGTCACGGGCCTACCCCGATCTGGTCATCTTGTGGTCTGCCCAGAATAGCAATCCGGCGATCGGAGCTACAAGTATCCCAATCGTTGCCATTCCTAGAATCGCTATCCCTGTGGATATGGCAGCTGCACCCCACACGATTCTGTGGTCGTCTTTCGCCAGGGTACATAGGAGAGCCAGCCCTGAACACACTATCAGGGTTGCGAGGACGATAACGACGATTGCATTGTTGGTGTCGTCTACTTGGTTGAGTGCGAAAAGGACAATGGCCGCCACCACCCAAGACCATGCGTGAGCGGCGGCTGCTAGTCTGATTGGGGTTGCCAACTTCATGCCTGCATCACTGAAGCGCCAGGGTTGTCTCCAACCGAAGTATGAAAGAGATTCCCGGGAAAGTCGATAGACCCGGCACTCCCATCCACGCGATCCTCCCTCTGCCCATCGCCATTGCCCCGCCGCGGGCAAAGGTGCTAGAATCGAGTCCGGCCTGTTGCGGGCCGTGGTGGGCGTGGCCAAGCTAGGTTCAAGGCGCCAGGTTGTGGCCCTGGAGATCGAGGGTTCAAATCCCTCCGCTCACCCCAAACCCAAACCCAAGCGAGGAACAATTGCCGCCGATTGAGTTAGCCTCGACGCCCTGGAACAGG
This sequence comes from Dehalococcoidia bacterium, assembly GCA_034423135.1. Classification (GTDB taxonomy): domain Bacteria; phylum Chloroflexota; class Dehalococcoidia; order Lucifugimonadales; family UBA2985; genus JAPPHY01. The sequence goes on from DAOUJC010000008.1 coordinate 262,389, forward strand.
ACCAGCAACCCCAACCTTGAGGGCGTCGAGGTGATCACCGACGGTGACACCAGCGGTTACGGCATGGCGCTCCGCTTCTACCTGCCGGGTGGGCGGGAGGTCGGTGCCGTTTCGCTGCCCCATCAGTTTCCGAACAGGACAGGGCCCACTTGGGCCTACCTCATCGAGAGCAACGGCTGGACGCTCATCGACGCCGGGCCGCTCGGCGCAATGCCGGCACTCGAGAAGGGCCTACACGCTCTCGGCAGGCGACCCACCGACCTGGAGCGCGTCATCATCACCCACGGCCACCAAGACCACGATGGCAACGCCTACGACCTGGTGCGGACAAGCGGCGCCGAGCTCTGGGCCCATCAGCTCTACTTCCACTTCCTGCCCTACGAGTACGCCCGCATGGGCCTTGACAGGACCTCTCCTCTGCACCGCGCCATCTTCGAGGTGGCCCGGCGCGAGGAAGCGCAGTACAGGAGCCGCGCCAACGCTCCCGGCGACTGGCGATGGCGCGATCACTACCGCAGCTACATCATGGGCCATCGCGCCATCCTGGAGGAGCGGCTGCCCATCCATCCCATTCGCGACGGCGAGGCGCTGGACGGCCTCCGGTTCCTCTACACGCCCGGTCACGCAGTCGACGAGATTTGCGTGACCATGGACGGCGTCGTGTTCAGCGGCGACCACATCCTGCCCCAGATCACGCCTCATCCCACCATCAAGCGCACACACCCGGAGAACATCATGGACACTCTGCCGCCGGAGCACAGAGACCCGGGCGCGCACTACGGCCTTGCGAGCTACATCCGATCGCTGGGCAGGACTCTGCAGCTGGAGCGGAGCGCAACGGTGCTCCCCGCCCACAGGCTCTACAATCACGACAGATTCAACGTGCGCAACCTGCGCCGCGCCCAGGAGATCGTGCGACACCACGTGCGTCGGCTGGACCAGCTGATCGTGGCCCTTGACCAAGGCGCGGACACGCCGGAGAAGCTGGCCGCCGAAATGTTCCCTCCCCGCAAGCTCACTGGCGGCGGGTTCTTCGCCGCCGTGTCGGAGGTGGTCAGCCACCTGGAGCTGCTTGCCGATACCGGCGACGTGTACGTCTACGAGGACGGCCGGGTGGCAAGGAACGGGACGGAGTCGTATCGTACCCGGATCCAGGACATGACTTTGTGAGACCTCCGCCGGTGGACGGCCTCAGGCTAGGCTGAGCAAGGAGATAACCATGGTCGATTTCCCCAACGGCAACCCAAAGCGCGTGATGATTATCGTGGCACATCCGGACGACGCCGACTTCATGGCGGCGGGCACGCTGGCGAAGTGGGCGCGCCAGGGCAGCGAGGTCTACTATGTGCTCTGCACCAGCGGGGACAAGGGCACATCCGACCCGGAGGTCATTCCCGCGGAGCTGGCCGCCACCCGCGAGCAGGAGCAGAGAGCCGCCGCGGGCGTGGTTGGAGCCAGAGACGTGGTCTTCCTGCGCTACACGGACGGCGACCTACAGAACACGCTGGAGCTAAGGCGAGACCTGGTGCGGGAGATCCGACGCTACAAGCCTGACATTCTGGTATGCCAGGATCCCACAAACCGCTTCAGCGACGGCTACATCAACCACCCTGATCACCGCGCAGCCGGCGACGCCGCTCTGGACGCGGTCTATCCGTCAGCCCGCGACTACCATGCCTACCCGGAGCTCATCGAGGAGGGGCTGATGCCCCACAAGACTCTCGAAGTGTACATGGGAGGCTCCCCTACCACGTCTACCGTTTGGGTGGACATCTCGGACACCATCGACGTCAAGGTGGCGGCGCTGCGGGAGCACGCCTCGCAGGTGGGCACCGACGCCGAGCGCCTGGCGACCCTGGAGTCGCGGATCAAGGGGCGGGCCGCCGAGCTGGGCGCGCCGCACGCGCTCACCTACGCCGAGGGCTTCCGCTACATTCACCTGCGCTGACAGAGGTGGCACAGCCCGCCGCCTGCCACAGGTGTCATTCTGAGCGGAGCGCAGCGTAGTCGAAGAATCCAGGGCCTTTGCCGCCGTACACACCTCGCCACTCTGTGAGGCCCACGGCTACGGTTCGCGATTCCTGGTTGTGTCCGAGACGTCCAAGACTCCGGGACTACGACCGGCATTACACCAAAAGCACCGCCCAGCCCGCTCGTTCCCCCTACCGCGGCCGCAGCTTCAGGCCAAGCAGCAGCAGTGCGCCGGAGCAGTTGAGCGCCGCAAGCACCAGGAACGCGAACTGGTACGACTCTGTGGTATCGTACATGAAGGCTGCGAAGAGCGGCGCAAGCACCACGCTAATGCTGCTGATTGGGTCCATGAAGCCGGCCAGCCTGGAGAAGTTCTCCCGCCCGAACACCTCAGCCCGCAGCACAGTCATCAGCGTCCCGCGCATGCCGAATGACAGTCCGAATACGGTGGCGAAGATTACCACCTGAGCAAACGTGGTAGAAAACGTGAGGATGAGCACCCCGACGCTCTGAAGAATGAACGCCGCGGCGGTCACCCTTCGCAGTCCCACCTTGTCTCCCAGGAAGCCACCTATCAGCCTGCCGGGCGCGGCCATGAGCAGCGTGTACGAGACCAGGCCCGCAGCCGTGATCTCGCTGATGCCGATGTCGACAATTGCCGGAATCTGATGCACGCGCAGTGCGCCCCACGCAGTTATGCCCGCCGAATGGGAGAACGCCAGGAACCAGAAGTTGCCCCCCCGCAGTGCCTGGCTGATGGTGACTGTCTCCTCGCTTGCAGCCGCAGCTACGGTTCGAGCGTCGTTGGAGTCGGCGGTGGCGACGTATGAAGAGTCGCCATTGGCGGGCTGTTCGCCGTCAGGCAGGTAGCCGTGCTCCTCGGGGTTGTTCCTCATGACCGCAGCCAGAGGGACGCCAATGAGCACCGTAGCAATGCCCACCGCTATGGACGTCTCCCTCCACCCCAGGTTGAGAATAGACCACGACCAGAGGGGCAGCATCACGGCTCCAATGCTCCCTCCCAGCTGGTAGATGGCGATGGCCCTGCCCCTCCAGCGGAAGAACCAGTTGACCAGCACAGTGACAATGGGCAGAAAGCCGGCGACGCTCTGGCCAAGCGTGATCAGGAGAAACGCGGCGTAGTAGTGGTAGAGGTTCTGCGACAGCCCCAGGAACACGAAGCCCAAGCCGAAGAGAACCCACCCAACCATCATGTATGGGCGCGGCCCTACCCAGTGGATCAGATAGCCTTCGATGGGACCTGTGACGCCACCCTCAAGCCTGCTCAGGGAAAAGGCGCCGGTGATCTGCGTGCGAGTAGCGGAAAGGTCACGTTCAAGCGGCAGGACGAGGGCTTGCGCGCCCACGTTGTAAACCGCCGATTGAATTGCGCCCGCGGTGGTCGCTGCCGCAACGATCCACCACCCGTAGAACACGCGGAGGCGCGACCGAGGGGTTTCTGTTTGAGTAGTGCCCTGTACTCCGGTCGGATCGCTTTTACTTGGAGGGTCCGAGTCCAAGGGTCGTTATACTCTCCTGATACAGTCCCCTGACCAAAGCTGAGGGGATCATCGTAATGGCGCAACCGCAATTGCCGGCCGGCCCAGTGACGGACACACAATATCACATCCGGGCCGGGCTGTCACGTTCGCGAGTGCCGCGCCTCGTGGCCCGCTCATGGCGGCCTGCTCGCGGTGGCCCGCTCATGGTGAGCCTGTCGAACCGGTTGAGCGGGCCAAGTGAATCCCCTATACCACGCCACTCTCGGCAAGCACTGCCAACTCCGCCGTGAGTCCACCCACTCCTGCGGAGGCAGGAGTCCATCCCGAAGACTCCCGCTCTCGCACCACCCCGGCGAGGGCCGCGTCTTGGCCCGCTCATGGTGAGCCTGTCGAACCAGTTGAGCGGGCCAAGTGAATCCCTATACCACCCCGCTCTCGGCAAGCACTGCCAGCTCCGCCTTGGACAGCCCGAGCTCCCCGCACAGCACCTCCTCGTTGTGCTCGCCAACCATAGGCGCACGCCGCGAGATCCCCCACGGCGAGTCCTTCCAGATGCCCGCAGGCCCAGGGTGACGGAACGTCTTCCCTATCTCCGGGTACGTGACCTCCGCCCAGAACTCCCTGTCCTCCAGGTGCGGGTCTTCCATGACCTCGTCCGGCGCGCGTACCGCGCCCATGTTGAAGCCCCGGCGCTGCCCGCCGTGGTACGCCTCGTCGCGGGTGATGCTGCCGAAGAAGCTGATCAGCAAGTCGTTGAGGTGATCCTTGTTCTCGTTTATGACAGCCTGGTCGCCGTACTTCTCGTCCAGCAGGTCGCCCGCCATGCCGTGCTCGTCCATCCACTTCGCCAGCACTTGTAGCTGCTGCGGGCTGATCCGGTTCAGGATGCCTGCGTTGATGTACTTGCCGTCGCTGCACCGGTGCTGCGCCTTGGGCGACAGGTTGATGCCTCCGCCCCTGCCCGTCGTGCGAGCCGCCACGCGCCCGGTGTAGACGTAGAAGTTGATGTGACCTTCAGTCGTGAGCGCGCACGCTTCATGCACCGACGAGTCGATGTACTGGCCCTGCCCGCTCGATGCGCGATGGTTGAGCGCGGCCATGAGCGCGATGGTCGCGAAGTGGCTGCCCATGTGCCACGCCTGGCCGCCGCTGGGTGCAATGGGAGGCGCGCCCGGCACGTCGTCGTCATCGTAGCCGCACTTGGCCATCTGGCCGCCCGCGGCCAGATGGTTCAGGTCGCTGACCACATAGTCACTCCACGGCCCCGTCTGCCCGAAGTCCGTGAGCGAGCACATCACCAGGCCGGGGTTGTCCTGCTTCAGGTCTTCGTATCCCAATCCCAGTGAGGGCAGGTAGCCGGGCCTGTAGCTCTCCAGCACCACGTCCGCATCCGCAGCCATGCGCCGGAACAGCGCGCGGCCGTCCTCGGTCTCGATGTCCAGCGTGATGCCGCGCTTGGAGGTGTTGTAGTGCCAGAAGTACAGGCTCCGCTCCCTGTTGGGCACGTCTTCGTAAAACGGGCCAACCGAGCGCGTAGACTGGCCGCCCGGCGGCTCGATCTTGATCACGTCCGCGCCCAGATCCGCCATCAGCTTGCCGCACCACTGCCCCTTCTCGTTTGCCAGCTCCAGGATGCGAAGCCCGGTGAACGGGCCGCCGGGCCCAGGCTCGCGCGCCGCCTGCGAAGGCTCCGGCCGCGCGCCATTGCCGTTGGTCATTCCGCACCACTGCACCGTGGAGGCGTCCTCCATCATCTCGCGCAGGTACGGGTAGTCGTCCATGCTCAGGTCTCGCGGCCAGAACGTGCCATCCTGGAAGCCGTTCACCAGCTCCTCATGGTTGATGCCCAGCAACCCCTCGTAGACCTCGCGGTTGTGCTGGCCGATCATCGGCCCCGGCCGGTGGTTGTACGCCGGAGTCTCCGACAGGTGGAACGGCGCGTTCTGCAACGACCACTTCCCCAACGCCGGGTGCTCGATCTCGCGGTACATCCGGCGGTGCCTCATCTGCAGGTCGCTGTCCACCCGGTCCCTGGCGTCCTGCACCGGCATGGCGTGGATGCCCTGAAGCTGGCAGCGGTGCATGATCTCGTACTTGCCGAGCGAGTTCGCCCACGCCTGAATGCCCTCGTCCATCTCCTCCTGGTGCTCTAGCCGGCCTGCCAGCGTGGCGAATTTGGCGTCCGTGGCCCACGCGGGCGAATCCATCACGCCCACCAGCCGCCGCCACTCGTCATCCGAGAAGCAGGCTATGGTGACCCAGTCGTTGTAGCCCCAGGGCCGCGTGCGATACGCGTTGTGGGGCGCAACCGTTGGGCCGCGATAGTTGTTCACCAGCGGCGTGCCCGGCCAGTGGGCCCGGTTGCCCGCCGGGTAGCCCTCACGCATGGTGGAGCGGCCGTTGGCCTGAATGTCCAGGAAGGCCGCGCCGTTGAGCTGCACGCCCGTTATCCACTGCGACTTGTCGACGTGCTGGCCGCGTCCCGTCATCTGGCGATGGTAGAGCGCGCTGAGGGTCGTGATGACGCCGTACATGCCGCCCGTGTCGTCCATGTAGGACCAGCCCCAACCGGCCGGCTGCTCGCCCGGCAGGCCGGACAGATAGGTCATGCCGGAAAGCGCCTGTGCGATTGGGCCCATAGTTTGGTAGTCGCGGTCGCGGCCCGTGTGGCCGAAGCCGGACATGGAGATGTAGATTATGTCCTCGCGCAGCTTCTTCATCTCCTCGTAGCTCAGGCCCCATCGCTCGAGCACTCCGTAGGCGAAGTTCTCGATCACGACGTCGGAAACGGAGACGAGCCTCCTCACCAGGTCCTGGCCGCGTGGCGTGCGGGTGTTCAGCGTGACGCTGAGCTTGTTGGCGTTGGTGTCGCTGAAGTGGCCGTCAGTGTTCAGGTTTGTGGGCAGGCCGGCAGGAGTTGAACCACCTCCTCCGGCGCCGCGCGTGCTCGGGTTTTGCGGCCACTCCACCTTGACCACCTCCGCGCCCAGCGCGCCAAGCCATCGGGTGCACCACGGCCCGGCGCGAACCCACGTGAAGTCAAGCACTCGGATTCCGTCGAGGGGTCTGGGGCCGGTCAGGTTTAGCGTCTCGGTCTTGATCATTGCACTCCTCCCCGGATGAATGACTGCGACACTGCGTGCATAGAGCGGTCTGGGGCTGCACCGGATGGCGATCCGGGCTGACCGCAAGCGAGCCCGCTCCGTATTGCCTGCGCCCGGCCGGAATGGGTGAAACACAAGCCCTCGTAGTGCGAAACGGAGTCGAAGGGCTCCTGGCTCAGGGCAGGCCAGCTATGCGGAAGTATACATCAGCCAACGTCTACCTTCAAGACGCGCGCATGCGTGGGATTGCCCGTTTCTCTCGTGCGGATTTCGCTCCTGAGCGAGCAATAGAGGACGCAAACCGCCGCCCGCGACATGGACGCATGGGGGCCACGGTGAGACGCGGGATTGAGAAGTGCGTCGCACAAAGCAGAACGGGCGCCCCCGATGGGGACGCCCGTTCCGTTGGGGTTGCCGGCTGAGTGCCGGCCGCCCGTCGGCTGCGTTGCCTGGAGCTACCCCTTGCGCATGAAGCCGAAGCCTCGGCTGCCCTGCGGCTTGCTGTCCTTGAGTCCGGTGGCTATCAAGGTCAGCTTGACGCTGTCCTCCAGCTCGTCGTCGATGGACATGCCGAAGAAGACCGTGGCGTTCTTCCGGACGGTGCTGGAGATCAGCTCGCCCGCAGCGTTCACGCCGCCAAGGCTGAGGTTGTGCCCTCCCTTCACGGAGAAGAGCACGCCCTGCGCTCCCTTGATGGACATGTTGAGCAGCGGGTTGGCCATTGCCTGTCGAGCGGCGTCCACCACGCCCAGCTTGCCGTTGCCCCTGCCGATTGCCATCAGGGTTGAGCCCGGGAACCCCATGACCGTGCGCACGTCCGCGAAGTCCACGTTGATCTCGCCGGGGACGTTGATCAGCTCGGACACGCTCAGGATGCCCTGCGTCACCACCTCGTCGGCGGTCCTGAAGGCCTCCATCATCTCGGCGTCGTGGCTCACGTACCTCAGCAGCCGGTCGTTGTGAATGACGATCAGGTTGTCCAGGAACGGGCGCAGCCTCTCGACTCCCGCCATCGCCTGCCCAATCCTGCGGTTGCCCTCAAAGCTGAAGGGCGTGGTCACGACCCCGACCACCAGCGCGCCCATGTCCTTGGCTATGGACGCAACGTACGGAGCGGCGCCTGTGCCCGTTCCGCCACCCATGCCGGTGGTGACGAACACCAACTCCGCGTTCTTGATGGAGTCCCGTATCTCCTTCTCCGACTCCTCGGCTGCGCGCTCGCCAACCCTGGCGTCGCCGCCGGCGCCCCAGCCGTGGGTCAGCTTGGGCCCTATCTGGACCAGGGCCGCGTCACCCGCCGTGGACTCCAGCGACTTGATGTCCGTATTGACCATTACGAAGCGAACGCCGGGAAGCTTGTTTTGCAGCATCCGCCGCACGCAGTTGCATCCGCCGCCGCCGATGCCAACCACCTTAATGCGCGCGGGCGCTCTTTCCCAGGACTGAGCCGAGGCGTCGATCATCTGGCTCGCCCTCGGGCGAGTCTCCATTACGTCTACCATTTGTTTCCTCCATGATGTATCGCGCTCTGTCCGTCAGGACAAAGCCTGTCAAGGCCGGCGGGCGACGTGCAGCCGCTCAACCGGCCTGCTTCTGCCGCCTTGATCTAGCCCTCCTTTCCACCGCACAGGCCGACAAAAGTCACCCGGGCGAGGGAAACCGGAAACCATCAGTTCAGTCGTATCGTGTAACCAACCCAGTAGCTCCGTGATTCATCCTTGTGGTACATGCCGCTTCGGTGATACGATTGCGGGCATGTTGCGGTTCGATTTGAATGGTGGTATGCTAGGGCACGCATAGTGCCAAGTCAATGGTATCTTGCGTACCATATCCAGACACTTCGGAGAAGCAACCTGTACAACCACCGCGGTTCGCCGCACAACCCTTGTAACCACAGGATACGATTCTTATGGTTCAAACAAGCGAATCGTTGTTCCGGCCCTACGCCCCACCCGCCAATGTGCTCGCCTGCCTGCACAGGCTGAGGCGCATGAATATGCCCTCAGTCATCACCCGCGACCTCCTGAAGTCCATCGGCATATCTGAAAACATCGTCCCCAGGGTCTTCGCAACCCTGCGATTCCTGGACCTCGTCACGGACAGCTCGGAACCCACCGACGTCCTGCGAGGCCTGGCGGGCAGCACGGAAGACGAGTACCGCCAGCTGCTGGAGAGGACCGTCCGCAGAGCATACGCCGAGGAGTTCGAGAGGATAGACCCTAGCGTGGACACCCAGGAGCGCGTGATGAACGCATTCCAGCGGTACACGCCCAGATCGCAGCACAACCGCCAGGTCATGCTCTTCCTTGGGCTTTGCCGTGAGGCGTGGATTCCCACGCTGGACGTCCCGCGGCGCCGCGGCATGCTCGGCAGGCCGTCGCCTGCAAGCTCTGCGGGCCGCTCCGCTCAGCCGCGCGCATCACAGGCCGTTCGCATCTCTTCCAGTTCGCCGGCCATGTTTCTGCCGCAGGCGGACGCCGGGATGCTCGAAGCCCCGATACTGGGCATCACCCTGCTCGACGCGTCACACATGCCGGAAGAGGACTTCTGGGAGATCTGGAACTCCCTGGGTATCCTCTTCCTCAGGCGGGCACAGCGTGCCTTCCCCTCCCCGGCGCAGAACGACGAGTCAACTCAGGCAAAGGAAGCGGCCGCCGGTTAGACGGCTACTACTGCCCTGCCCTAGACCACTCCCGCTTCCGCCAGCACAACCAGGTCATCCCTGCTGAGGCCAAGCTCACCGCAGAGAACCTCCTCGTTGTGCTCTCCAACCAGGGGCGCGCGTCGGGAGATGCTCCACGGCGACTTGGGGTAGATGGACGAGCCGCCGGGATAGGTGAAGCTCTCCCCTAGCTCCGGGTGCTCCACCTCGACGAACATGTCCCTGTCGTGCCAGTGCGGGTCCTCCACGGTGTCCTCAGGCGAGCGCACGGCGCCCAGCAGGAAGCCTCGCTCCTGGCCCTCGTGGTAGGCCACCTCAGCCGGCACACTGGCGAAGAACTTCTCAACCAGCTCCATGATGTGCGGCTGGTGCTCCTGGACTGCGCCCGGCTCCTGGTACTTGGGATCGTCCAGGTCGTGCTCAACGCCGTGCATGTCCATCCAGTCCGCCCACGTCTGCAGCCGGTCCGCGGTCAGGCGCAGCGCACCAAAGTTGATGAAGCGGCCGTCGCTGGTGGGGAACTGGGAGCGCTGGCTCGGTCCTACGGAGTGGTGGCGGCCGGTGTTTCGGCGCACCACCTGCTTCGTGAACAGGTAGATGGGAATCGCCCCCTCCGTGGTGAGCGCGCACGAGCTGTGCACGGAGGCGTCGATGTACTGACCCTCGCCGGTCACGTCGCGCATGCACACCGCGGCCATGATCGCGATGTAGGCGTAGTGGCTGCCCATGTGCCAGGCGTTGCCGCCGCCCGGCGCTATGGGAGGCGGGTCCGGCACGTCCTCCTCGTTGTAGCCGGACGAGGCCATCTGACCGCCCGCCGCCATGTGAACCAGGTCGGTGCCGCGATACTGGCTCCACGGCCCCGTCTGCCCGAACGGCGTCAGCGAGCACATGACCAGCTGCGGGTTCAGCCGCTTAAGGTCCTGGTACCCCAGGCCCAGTGAGGGCAGGTAGCCCGGCGTGTAGGTCTCCAGCACAACGTCCGCGGTGGCAGCAAGGTCGCGGACTATGCGGCGACCCTCCTCCGTCTCGAGGTTCAGCGTAACGCCCCGCTTGGAGGTGTTGTAGTGCCAGAAGTGAAGGCTGCGCTCGGGGTGAGGCGCGTCCTGGTAAAACGGGCCTATCCTGCGCTCCGACGCCCCGCCGGGAGGCTCAACCTTGATCACGTCGGCGCCGAGGTCTCCCATCAGCTTGCCGCACCACTCACCTATCACGTCGGATAGCTCCAGCACGCGAAGGTTGCCCAGAGGGCCGGACGAGTATCTCGTGTTCTCCATGGCTTCCCTCCTCCTATGCGGTGGCGGCTTCCTTGGCTTCCAGGGCGTCGATCAGGTACGGCTCCAGCGGAATGCTCTTGGGCCAGAACGTGCCGTTCTCGTAGCCCTCGCGAATCTCCTGCGGCGTGAGGCCGAGCGTGTCCACCAGGATCTCCATGTTGTGCTCTCCGCACAGCGGCCCGGCGCGCTCCACGCTCGTAGGCGACTCCGAGAAGAAGAAGGGCGTGTTCTGCGTCAGGTGCTCCCCGATTACCGGATGGTGCACCGTGGTGTACATGCCCTGCTCTCGCAGCTGCGGGTCGTGCTCAACTCGGTCCTCGTTGCTCTGGACTGGCGCGGCGGGAACACCCGCCGACTGGCACACGGCGGCAAGCTCGTACTTCTCCAGCGTGAGCGTCCACTCCTCGATGTTGCGGTCCAGCTCATCCTGGTGCCGGATGCGGCCTGCCGTGGTGGCAAATCGGTCCTCGTTTGCCCACGCCGGCGAGCCCATCAGCTCCACCAGAGCGCGCCAGTCGCCCTCAGTGAGGCAGCTGATCACGCACCAGTCATTGTAGCCGCCGCCCTTCGTGCGGTAGGAGTTGTGAGGCGCAGCGGACGGCCCCCTGTAGGAGTTGAGCATGGGGCCTTCCGGCCACACGGCGCGGTTGCCCGGCGGGAAGTACTCCCGGCGGCTGTCGCGGCCGTTCACAGTCTTGTCCAGGATGGCTGGCCCGGTTAGCGTGATTCCGGCGGCCACCTGCGACATGTCCACCCACTGCCCTTCTCCAGTCGAGTTGCGGTGATGAAGGGCGGTAAGGACGCACATCACGGCGTACATCCCGCCGGTGTTGTCCATGTACGACCAGCCCCAGCCCGCGGGCGGCGCGTCGGGCAGCCCCGACGTGAAGGTGAGGCCGCTCAGCGCCTGCACAATCGGCCCCATGGTGTTGTAGTGCTTGTTGCGCCCGGTCTGGCCCAGCCCGGCCATGGTGACGTAGATGATGTCCGGCTTGATCTGCGTCATCTCGTCATAGCCGAGGCCCCAGCTGTCCAGCACTCCGGTGCTGAAGTTCTCGATGACGACGTCCGACATGCCGACCAGCCGCTTCAGGAGTCCAAGCCCCTTCTCCGTGCGGGCGCTGATGGTGACGCTGCGCTTCATTGGGTTGGTGTCGCTGTAGTCACCGCCGCTGTTGATGCCTGGAGTGATGCCTGCCGGAGTCGTACGCTCGTTGCCCGACACGAGCCGTCCGGTGAACATCCCAAGCGCAGGCTCCGGCCACTCCACCTTGATTATGTCGGCGCCCAGGATCGCGAGCCAACGCGTGGCCCACGGCCCGGAGCGCACCCACGTGAAGTCCAGTATTCGGATGCCTTCCAACGGTCGCCTGTCTCCCATGTCACTCACCTCCCTTGCACTGTTGCTGCTTGCTACTACACGCGCTCCAGAATCACCACGGGAATCACCCTCGACGTTCTGGTCTGGTACAGGTCGTACTCGGGCCATATCTCAGCCATTGTGGCCCACACGGTCGGCTTCTCGTCCGGGCCTGCCGTGCGCGCACGCGCCGTGAACCGGTCCGCCGCCACCTGCACGCCGACCTCCGGGTTCTCGCTCAGGTTCATGTACCAGTCCGGGTGGCGCGGCGCTCCGCCCTTGGACGCCACGATCACGTAGCTGTCTCCGTGGCGGCCGTAGATCAGGGGCGTCGTGAAAGACCGCCCGCTGCGGCGGCCGGTGGTAGTCAGGAGCAGTGTCGGAACGCCGTTCCAGATGTGGCCGTCCTCGCCGTCCGACGCCTGATAGCGGCGAACGTGGTCTTCAACCCAGCCTCTCGGTCGATTGTCAGACGTAGTCATCGATTCTCTCCGACTTTGGCGAATCGCTTCAAGCGAGTGACGCCAGAATCTCGTCCGTGGTCAAGACGCCCTGACGCACGTATATCTTCTCCGTCAGCACCCGATGCACCTCCGGGTCGCGGTCGGCGCAGGCGTCCGTGATGACGACCACACGATAGCCCAGGTCGCCCGCCCACCGGCTGGCCGACAGCACGCAGCCGCTGGTCGAAACGCCCATCAGCGCCAGTGTGTCCACGCCCATCTCGCGCAGCGACACGTCCAGGCCGGTGGTCGAGAACGGCCCGGCCTTGGTCTTGGAGATGACGGTTTCACCCTCCGCGGGCTGTACGCCGGGGCAAATCTCGGCGCCGGTCGACCACTCGGCGAAGCGGCCTCCACGGTGCATGACGTGAATGATGGGCACACCCCTGGCACGCGCGCCGCCCAGCACGCGGGCGGCGTTAGCTACCACGGCCGCGGGGCCGTCCGGAAGCATGTTCACGATGTCGTTCTGGAAGTCCATGATGAGGATGGCGGTCTTCGCCAGGTCTATCGGTTGCTGCTCAGTTGTCAACTCACTCCTCCAGTTTCAAGCACGATTGCGCCTCGGCGCTAGATTGCGCCGCCCTCCGCCAGCACGGCAAGGTCGGCCCTGGTGAGGCTAAGCTCGCCGCACAGCACCTCCTCGTTGTGCTCACCCACTAGCGGCGCGCGCCGGGAGATGCGCCACGGCGAGTCGTTCCACACCCCCGCCGGGCCGGGATACGTGAAGCTGCGGCCCAGCTCGGGGTGCTCCACGCTCACCCAGAAGCCGCGGTCGTGCAGGTGGCCGTCGTCCAACAGGTCATCGGGGGTGCGTATGGCGCCCCAGTTGATGCCGCGCTCCTGCGCCCCGTGATACGCCTCCTCCTGCGTCAGCTTCAGGACGAACCGCTCCAGCACCTCGAAAATGTGGTCCGTGTTCTCCTGGATGACCGAAGCCTCTCCGTACTTCTCATCCAGCAGATCCTCCGCCGCGCCGTATCCGTCCATCCACTCCGCCAGCGTGCGAAGCTCCCGCGGCGCGATGCCGAAGCCGATCATCAAGTTGACCATCTTGCCGTCCTTGCACCTGAACTGCGTCCTCGGCCTTATGGTCGGGAAGGCGTGGCGGCCGGTCTGCCTGAGCACGACCTCTCCCCTGTAGATGTAGATGGGCACCGCCGGCTCGGTTGTGAGCGCGCATGCCTCGTGGATGGATGCGTCTATGTACTGGCCTTTGCCGGTAGTCGAGCGGTACACAAGCGCCGACATGATGGCGATGTAGGCGTAGTGGCCGCCCATGTGCCACGCCTGCCCGCCTCCGCCTGCAATGGGCGGTGCATCCGGCACGATTTCGTCCTCATAGCCGCAGCAGCCCATCTGTCCGCCAGCCGCAAGCTGCACCATCTCGCTGGTGACGTAGTCGCGCCACGGGCCGGTCTGACCGAATGGCGTCAAGGAGCACATGACCAGGTTCGGGTTCTCCGCTCGCAGGTCCTCGTAGCCTAGGCCGAGCGACGGCAGGTAGCCCGGCGGCATCGTCTCCAGAACCACGTCCGCGGTCTCCGCCAAGCGGCGGAAGATGCCGCGCCCGTCCTCCGTCTCGAGGTTGAGCGTGATGCCGCGCTTGGACGTGTTGTAGTGCCAGAAGTAGATGCTCCGCTCCCTGTGCGGCAGGTCGTCGAGGAACGGGCCGACCTGGCGGGCCGTGCCGCCACCCGGCGGCTCGATCTTCACCACGTCCGCGCCCAGGTCCGCCATCAGCTTGGCGCACCACTGTCCCTTCTCGTCGCCGAGCTCCAGCACCCGCAGGCCGTGCAGGGGGCCGGCGTCATCCGCCGCGCCGTCTCGCCCGCCGGACGAGGGTGTGGTGACGGTCTTGTGCTCGCCCCGCGGCTCCAGCTGTCCCGCAGCCATCATCTCGTCCATGTACGGGAAGCGATCCATACTGTTCGGCCACAGGATACCGTCCTCGAATCCCGACACCAGCTCGTCGTGGCTCCGGCCCAGGATGCCTTCCAGGATCTCCTGGTTGTGCTCGCCCATCAGCGGACTCGGAATGCGGTTGCCCGGCGGGCTCTCCGACATTTTGAACGGCGCGTTCTGGAGCTTGTACGAACCCAGCGCGGGATGCTCAAGCGGCAGGTACATCTCGCGATGCCTCAGCTGCGGGTCATTGTCCACCCGGTCCTGGTTGCTCTGCACAGGCATGGCGCGTACGCCCGCTGCCTGGCACCTCTCCATCAACTCGTACTTCTCCAGAGTCTGCGTCCACGACTCGATTCCGGCGTCCAGCTCCTCCTGGTGAGTCAGCCGCCCCAGTGCCGAATCGAATCGCGGGTCGGTTGCCCATGCGGGCCGCCCCATAACCTCCACGAGACTGCACCACTCCTCATCGGTGAGGCACACGATGGCGCACCAGTCGTTGTAGCCGCCCGGCGCGGTGCGATAGGCGTTGTGCGGAGCGACTGTGGGGCCGCGGTAGTTGTGCAGCAGCGGCGTGCCCGGCCAGTGCGTGCGATTGCCCGGCGGGAATCCCTCCCGAATCGACGACCGACCGTTGACCGTCATGTCCAGGTACACCGGCCCGTTTAGCGTGCAGCCGACGATCATCTGCGACAGGTCTACGTGCTGCCCCTTGCCGGTCACGTTGCGCCGGTACAGCGCAGTCAGGGTGGAGAGCGCAATGTACATGCCTCCCGTGTCGTCCAGGTACGACCAGCCCCAGCCTGCGGGCGGCTCACCGGGCAGCCCGGAGAGGTACGTCATGCCGGAGAATGCCTGTGCCGAAGGGCCGTTGGTCTGGTAGTGGTGGTAGCGGCCGGTGTGGCCGAACCCCGCCTGCGACACGTACACGATGTCCGGCTTGAGCTTGCACAGCTCCTCGTAGCCGAGTCCCCAGTTCTCCAGGACGCGGGAGCTGAAGTTCTCCAGCACCACGTCGGACTCCGAGATCAGCTGCTTCACGATGTCCAGACCGCGCGGCGAGCGCACGTTGACGGTGAGGCTCAGCTTGTTGCAGTTGGTGTCGTTGAAGTTGCCGTTGGTGTTGAGGTTGACCTCCATGCCCTGCGGCGTCGTGAAAGCGCCTCCTCTGCCTCGCTCGTTGAGGGGCCACTCCACCTTGATGACCTCGGCTCCCAGCGTGCCGAGCCATCGCGCGCCCCACGGGCCCGCGCGCACCCAGGTGAAGTCCACAACACGCACGCCGCTGAGCGCGCCGGGCGTCTCCACAGCTCTGACCGCCGTCTCAACCATCGCTCACCTCCGTCTCGCCGCCGCATCGGCGCAGCGGCGGCTCGCGCTCGGAATGGCTACCGGTAGTCCGTCAGATCGATGACGCTTGCCCGGCGTTCGCCGGGTGCAAGCTCCAGAAGCGCAACGTTGCCCAGCTTCATCAGGTTTCTGGGCAGCGTCGGGCTTCCGGGATTCACGAAGAGGACGCCCTGGTGCTCCTCGACCAGGGCGTAGAGAGTGCGACCGAATACCACGATGTCGACTGGCGACCCGAAGAAGTACTCCACCATCTGCGGTATGGCCCCGTCCGCAATCGTATGCGACCCCAGCGCGCCCGGCAGGATGTCCTCGCTGAAGCCATCCAACTCCAGATTGTTCACCATGCCGATGGTGTGGCCCTCGATGGGCAGCACAAGGAGCTCGGAGACGCGGTCATCGTTCATGCTCTCGAGCGCAAGGGGTGTTGGCCGCTCAGCCTGGCCGCCGTGAATGCGGCCGACGGCCATCACGGGCGCGATGTCCTCCAGCCAGTCGAGTACGCTGGGAACGTGGATGCCGCCTGCGTGGAGGATCAGGTCTACGCCCTCAAAGGCGGTCTTGACCTCCGGCGGGACCTCTTTCGCTCCCCCTGGGACCCGGGTGTCCGAGATAAGGCCAATCCTCATCGGTGCTCCGTTCCCGCGGTGAAGGTTGGGGTTGGCCAGATTCTAGCGCAATTCCGGCGCGCAGTCCAGCAGAATCAGGACGAGGACAGCGGCGCCACGCTGAACACCACGGAGAACGGCTTGCAGTAGATGACCACGCTGTTGAATGTGGAGACATCCACATCCGCAGGCACCGTGTAGTTCTGGCTGCCGCGGTTGCCCTTCAGCGGGCCGAGGTCCACGTACCCGTCGCGCTTTACGTCGTCCACGCTTACGGGGTCTGCGTGAGCCGACAGCAGCACGTGGAGCGCCGGGCCGTTGGTCACGTCAAAGTCTTCCAGTCTCAGCAGGTGGTTGCCTCCCGGCGTGGCGAAGATGATGGCGTCGCCGCTGCCCCGGTGGAAGCTGTCGGCGTCCCGGAACTGCCCCTGCTTCACAGAGCGCACAGAATCCTGAGGATCCGCCATCATCTGCATGACAGGCTCCATCATGCCTGCGACCTGCTGCATCTCCTCCGCGGTCGCGCCGTCCATCATTCCGCTGAACGCCCCCATCATCTCGGCGAAGTCCTCGCCGCTCATCGCCACGACGCTCTCGCCAGCGTCCATCATCGCGCCCGCGTCTATCGAGGATGCGGCGGGCATCGACTCCGATAGCGCTTGGTCATCAACCATCGCCATGCTTTCCATCGCCTGCTCCACGTCCTCGCGCTCCATGCCCTCCGGCACCACGGCCGTGTACGCGAACGGGAACTCCTCCTCCACCGTGACGTTGGTGAACAGCGGCGACGCCATCCACCAGCCCACTCCCAGCCCGACGATGACCGCCGGTACGCCGATCACGGCTGAGGCGACCGGGTGCTTCTGCAGCACGACGTACCAGCGCAGCCGAAAGGCCAGGTAGAGAAACGCGGCGGCAGCCAGGATAGAGACCGCCCCAATCAAGAATCGATACTCGTACAGGTTGGCCAGCGCCCGCTCAATGTCACCCACGATTGACATTTCACACCCCCGAGGCGGCCCTGTTGCCGCACCGCAGCTGCGGTGACCGGACCGCCAGTTTTTCCATACTACAATTCTACTATAAGGACGCCAGACGAGTCTGCTTTCGCCAAAGCCAACGCCTGCGAGCGTTACGCCGCGGGCAATCTTGTGATATGTTACTCGTCGCGGGCGCGTGCAATCAGCCCGCGACGCCAGCGCGACGAATCGACCACATCCCGCGCACGGCAGTCAGGAGGCGCAAGATCAGTCAGCTCGGCCAAGTGGCCACGCGCAGAGGCCTCTTCTATGGCTGGTGGATAGTCATAGCTTGTTGGACCATCACCCTCTACGGCTCCGGCATCTTCTTCTACGGCTTCAGCGTCTTCTTCCAGCCCATCGTCACCGAGTTTGGCTGGTCGCGCGCCGTCACCTCGGGCGCGTTCGCCCTGTCGCAGGCGGAGGGCTTCATCGAAGGCCCCATCATCGGCCCGCTCGTCGACAAGTACGGGCCGCGAAAGCTCATGCTGATAGGCATCACCATGGTGTCGATTGGCTTCGTGGCCCTCAGCCTCATCGACGGACTGCTCGCCTTCTACGTCGTCTACGTGTTGCTTCTGGCAGTGGGTTTCAACACTGGGTTCTTCATCGCGGCGCAGGCCGCGGTGGGAAACTGGTTCATCCGGCGCCGTTCCTTCGCGCTGGGCCTGCTGACCACCGCATTCGGGTTTGGCGGTGCGGTGATGGTGCCGATCATCGCCTGGCTAGTGGGCGAGTATGGCTGGCGAAGCGCCGCCTTCTCGCTGGGCATCGGCATGGCGATCATCGGCCTGCCGATGGCCGTGCTCGTCCGCCACAAGCCGGAGCAGTACGGCTACCTGCCCGACGGCAGGGTCGAGGCGCCCGCACCCGCGGCCGCAGGAGGCCGGTCAAGCGCGCGGGTCACATCCGACGTCGATGAGGTCGATTTCACCATCTGGGAGGCGCTCAAGACTTCCGCATTCTGGATCCTCTCGTTGGCCTTCGGGTTCCGCACGCTGGCCATCTCCGCGACCGTCATCCACCAGATTCCGCTCCTCACGGACCGCGGCTTCTCCGAGACGGCCGCCGCCGGCGTGCTTGCCCTGATGAGCTTCATGAGCGTCCCCGGCCGGCTACTCTTCGGCTACTTGGGCGACTACTTTGACAAGCGAGTGCTCGTATCCGTAGCCTACTTGCTGCAGGGCGTGGGACTGGTCGTGCTGCTGAATGCCACGCGGCTGGAGCACCTGTACCTGTTCACGCTGGTTTTTGGCCTCGGATGGGGCGCGCCCACCGTCCTCGTTGCCCTGCGCGGCGACTACTTCGGCAGGCGATACTTCGCCACCATCGCGGGCGTGCAGCAGTCGGTCGTCGCCATCGGCACGATTATTGGCCCCGTGTACGCCGGGTGGATCTTCGACACGACCCGCAGCTACGATACTGCGTTCATTACGTTCATCGTGGCCATCGTAGCCGGCGCAGTGCTTGTACTCTTCGCACGCCAGCCAAAGCCGCCCGTCCGCGCCGCCCCTCCAAGGCCCGCCGCTTGACCTTATGCGTGTGCGGGCATATCATGCCACTGTCACCGCCGATTCACCCTTCCCCCAACCTGCGGCGGAATGCCTGCAACGGGGGTCCCTCCCCCGCTCGATACGCACAGCGCCACGCAGGAGGTGTGACTTGGACTTTGAAAGACCGGTTCCCGTACCCGACGAGTTGAGCGCCCCCTTCTGGAAAGCCTGCAACGAGGGAAAGCTCATGGTGCAGGACTGCGCCGACTGCGATAAGCTGCAGTACCCGCCTGCCAAGGACTGCGCCGAGTGCGGCTCCGAGGCCCTGAGCTGGCGGGAGGTCAGCGGGCGCGGCACCATCAACGGCTACATCGTGATCCACGACTCGCGCCTCCGCGTGTGGGTGCCCTATCAGCCCTACAACGTGGCTGTCGTAGAACTGGAGGAGGATCCCACAGTCAACTTCTTCTCCAACCTGCCGGGCACAGCAGCCGATCAGGTGCCAGTTGGCTCGAGTGTTGAGGTGGAGTTCATAAGCGTCAGCGATAGCCAGAAGATCCCCGAGTGGCGGGTAGTTGACGGCTGAGTCGCAGCCCCGGAAGCGGATACGACCACAAAGGAGGATTGAACCATGGTGACAACTCAGACACCACCGGCCTCGATGTACCGGTCCAGGGAGGGACTCGGCGTTTGGGAGCACAAGGGCAAGGTGGCCGCCGTTGGCATCGGCCACTCCCCCACCGCTCGGCGATGGGACGGGCTCGTGGACTCCAGCATTGGCACATGGACTCTGATGGCAGTGCGAAACGCGATGGAGGACGCAGGCGTCTCGCCTGATCAGGTCGACGGTATGGTCGTCGTGCCAGCAGCCACCACCGGCGATCGCTGGTATCCGACGCATCCCGTGCCGGAAGACTTCGGCAACACTTACGAGCTGACCGACAACCTCAACGACGGCCTCAGCTCCATGAGCGCGGAGTGGATTCTCAAGAACATGCCGGAGCTGACCAACGTGCAGTTCACCATGCACGCCCCAACCTGCATGTCAGACGCCGTTGTGGTTGCTGCGCAGGCCGTCGGCGACGGCCTCACCAACACCTGCCTTGTCATCAAGGCGTGGAACAACCTCGCAGGCCGCTACGGCCACGAGGCGGGCAACAACGCCCTGGACATCGCGCCGGGGGCCTCGCAGTGGACGAACCCGTGGGGGTTCGGCGCAGCGGCCAGCACGTTCGCATACCTCTTCGACCAGTATTGCCGCAAGTACGGCAAGAACCACGACATGATGGCGCCCTTTGTGGTCAACGAGAAGCGCAACGGCCTGATGTTCCCTGAGGGTTTCTGGGCGCAGCACCGGCCGGAGCCGTTGTCGATCGAGGACTACCTGTCGGCTCGCTGGGTCGCCAAGCCCGCCAACCTCTTCGACTGCGACCTGCCGATCCAGGTGGTCTGCGCATACCTGTTCACCACCGCGGAGCGCGCCAGGGACATGAAGCAGAAGCCGGTCTACATCCTCAACCACGCATCCGACCGGACTCGCGTGAAGAGCAGCATCCAGACGCTCGATGAGTGCGAGGCTGCCACAGACAGCGTGGGCCGCAAGCTCTACGAAGGCGCGGGCATCGGCCCCAGCGATCTCTCATTCGAGAACATGTACGACGGCTACACGCTGTTCCACCAGTTCCACATCGAGGGGCTGCGGTTCGCCGGAATCCAGCGCGGCGAGGCACTGGACCTGTACGCCACGGACATCACCATCGAGGGGCCCAACCCGGTCTCGCCCAGCGGCGGCAACGCCGGCAGCGGTCGCACCCGCACGTGGATGCACACCGACAGCATCCAGCAGCTTCAGGGGCGAGCGGGCGCGAGGCAGATACGGCGACCGGCTGAGATCGGCGTCTCCGGCGGCCCGACGACCACCGGCGGCAACTTCACCGTGTGGAGCTCCACGCCGGGGTAGGAGTGCATGTTTGGCATGGAAGCACAAGACTGCTGGAGTCACGTAAAGGTGTGAAGCAACGATGGTCACTGGTGAACAACAAATTGTAGTCGGAGCCCTGGTTCAATGGACCGGCGCAAGAGCATATGGTGTAATCACTGACCGAGACGCCAGGATGGTCTATGTTCGATGGGACTACTCTGATCTTCCATCTCAGTTCACAGTTTCTCACCCGCCATTGCAAAGGGTTGACCTAAATGGGCAACGAGTCCGCTTAGTGTCGACAGGCGAGAATGCGTTTGTAATGGCCCCAGCGGCTTCAGACCCGCCAGCTTGGCAATGTTACATTGCTACCGGTGGTGGGAGAACCGCGAACGTGCCGGAGGCAGACCTAAGACCCGCCGTCATAGCTGATCCCGTGGTCCGATTCCGGGAGGGGCTTATAGGTTCCATCAAGAAGTACCGACTTCAAGAGGTGACCAGGTGGTATCACGTGATGAACCTCTACAACGATCTCGTTTCGTTGGGACAGATTGGCGTGGACATCAAACCTCATCAGGTGTCCGTGGTCCACAAGGTCATTTCCAACTACCCACATCGCTTCCTCCTGTGCGACGAGGTGGGCTTGGGCAAGACGATTGAGGCGGGGATGGCACTCAAGGAACTACGGGCCCGTGGTGGTGCTCAGCGGGTGCTTGCCATTGTACCGCCCAACTTGGTGCGCCAGTGGCAATTTGAAATGAAGACCAAGTTCAATGAGGCCTTCTCTGTACTCAACGCTGACACAGTGAGATTCCTGGAGAATCGGGGAGACACAGGCAATCCCTTCATTTCCTCAGAGAGCGTTCTATGTTCATCGGGCTGGGTTAGCGGTCCCAGATGGGCAAAGTTGTGCGCTGAGGTGGACTGGGATCTGGTTATTGTAGATGAGGCTCACCACGCGAGGAGTCACCGCTCTGGAAACACGACCCGCCTCTACCGACTCATACGGGATCTTGCAGATCCAAACCATTCTGCACGGCGAGCAATGCTCTTCCTCACGGCAACGCCCATGCAACTCGATACTCACGAACTCTACTCACTTGTGGAATTGCTTGACCCCGCGCTCTTTCCTTCGGAACCGCACTTTGAACGGCACCGTAAAGAAATGCCCGGCATTTCCCGGCTTGTGGAGCGTCTCAGCAGACACGGATTCCCTCTCCCGGATGAAGACCCTAGTGTGACTATAGAACAGGTTGCTAGGTGGATGGAACTGGATGAAGACGCAGTGCGCAACCGTCTATCTGCTGGAACAGAAGAACGGGAAAAAATCGTTAGCGAACTGGCTGGTCGCCATCTGCTAAGCGAAGTCATGATCCGGAATCGCAAGTCTGTAGTTGGTGGGTTCATGCCCAGAAGAGCCAGCCGTTGGGAGGTTGAGCTAACTGGAGAGGAACGGACAGCGCTGGAGGCCGTAGAGAGATACGTTCAATACGGCTTTCAACTGGCAGAAGGAGCCAACAACAGCGCTATCGGGTTCGTGATGGTGACCTTCCAAAAGTTGATGGCTTCCAGCATAGCCGCTATTAGAGAATCGCTTTCCAGACGAAGAGAAAGAGTCAGGAGTGTAGAACAACGCGCCGATGCGGATGCCGATGAGGATGACCTCGAAGAGAGAATTGACGACGACGACGAAGCAAGCGAAGTCGTTGGCTCTGTGGAATTCAACTTTGAGTTTGAGCTATTCCTGCTTGACCGGGCCATTGAATCGCTAGAACGGGTAAGCACTGACTCCAAAGCACAGGTGCTCGTCCAGCAATTCTCAAAGTTATTCGATGACGACCCAAATGCAAAGGTACTACTGTTCACCCAATTCCGAGAGACACAACGATTTCTACAAGAACGGCTCTCCGACCAGGGTTGGAACGTCAACGTGTTTCATGGGCAGATGAATCCCGGGGACAAGGACAACGCGGTGGTACGATTCAAGAACAACTCGGGGCCACAGGTTCTCATAAGCACTGAGGCGGGTGGTGAAGGACGCAACTTCCAGTTCTGCCACATCCTGGTCAATTATGACTTGCCGTGGAATCCGATGCGAGTTGAGCAGCGAATTGGTCGAGTAGATCGCATCGGGCAGGAAAATGAAGTAAGCATCTTTAATCTCTGGGTCAAGGATACAGTAGAGGAGCGCGTCCTGGACGTCCTAGAAAAGCGCATCAAGGTATTTGAAGAGACCGTAGGCGGTCTGGACCCAATACTGGGTGACACCGAGGACGGCATAAGGAAGCTCCTACGCAACACCAGCGAGAAGCGGGAAATAGAATTTGAGGAGTTTGGGAATCAGTTAGAAACCCAAGTTCGCAATGCTCGGGCAGCGGAAAGCCAACTTGGGGACTTCATAATGGACACAAAGTCCTATCGCAGGGAACTTGCTGAGCGAATTGCCGGACAGCCTTCCCCTATTGACAATGATGACCTAGACAGGTTCATCAGAGAACTACTCTCTGATTCACGTACCTATATCAAACCAACTGATGGAATTTACGAGTTGACCTTCCACGGCGAGATTCTTGATACACATAGAGACCTCTTCCCCAGCGGGACCAAGCGAAAGGCCGTATTCCGCCCTGACCGGCGTCCCGACGCTGAAGATGTAGAGTTCATGACCTTTGGGCATCCAATAGTGGATGCAATGGCGGCGCGAGTCCTTGGAGAAGACTACGAAGGCGCGACAGGTACCCGGCGTATCCCTGCGTACGATGATCTCGCTCCGTGTTCCGGGTGGCTATTCACCTATCAGTTTACCATTCCCGGCGTACGTTCCACCGAGCATCTCGAACCGCTCTTTGTCAGTGATGATGGCAACGTAGACCCAGAGATGGGGGGTGCCCTTGTGAAGCGAGCATACCGTCTCTACAAAGATGAAATGGACGCAAGGCATTCTGAAATCCCTGACAACCTCGAGAGAATTGCGAAGATAGCGGAGGAGTTCGCCAGCGCTAAGAGGAGTGAGATACAGAAACAGGCTGAAAGCCAAGCCGCCGGACGCATAGACAGGGAAGTATCCCGTCTCAATGAGTGGTTCGACTATAGAGAGCGCGTCGCCAGCGATCGCGTAGAAGCTACGCAAAGCACTCTGAATCGCATAAGCGAGAGTGGAGATGAATCGCAGCGCCAGATATTGCCCGTCTGGGAAGCCAACCTTAGACGTGATAAAGACGTTCTCCACAACCTAGCCCCAGAACGCAGTCGGCGGATAGCGGAAGCTGAGAAACATCGTCATCCTCAGGTTGCCTGGGCACTCAAATCACTAGGGCGCATTGAGGTTGTGACCTCAGAGCTTCCGGAAGACCCGGATGACTTGGAGCTAAGGGAGGAATTCTCCGCCGAATTGCAGGCTTCGCTGGAAGCGGCGGACGGCAATAGCTCCACCCGTTCCGCCGAGGAGGTGGCTCATAGGCTAGGTTTGTCCTGGTGACTTATCGGCTAGAACTCACCAATGGCGCGGAGGACGACCTCGCCAAAATGGACAGCACTATAGCAGAGCAGGCTCTGGACAGACTACGCTGGCTGGCCGACAACGCCGAATCAGTACGGCACAGGGCATTGAGTAGGCCTTGGAGCGGTTTATTCAGACTGAGGATTGGCGACTTCCGGGCGATTTACAGTTATGATCGGACTGAACGCAAGATCGTTGTCCGTTTCGTAAGGCACCGCAGTGAGGTTTACCGCTAATGGTAGTACCTGCCTGCCAACGGCCCAGCCCCAGGATCCGCCATGACGCCCAACACCCATAACCCACCCCCACCCTCCAGCCGCCGCACCTCCGATGCGGACTCCCTCTGGCACTTCGCCGCCGCGCGGGGCATGAGCCGCCGCCGGTTCCTAGCCCTGATGATGGCAGGCGGCTCCGCGGCCGTGCTCGCCGCGTGCGGATTTGATGTATCGGTCGAGACGTCCACGTCTACGCCGCCCGCAACAGCTGCCGGCTCGAATCCCTTCGCACCCTACTTCAAGGATCCCGCGCCCTTCATCGAGCGCGACGGCAAGGGTTTGGAGACCCGTCTGGAGAACCTGCAGGGCCTCATGACGCCCAATCGCCACTTCTTCGTGCGCAACAACTCCGTCAGCATCGAACTGGACGCTGCGAACTGGAGGCTCTCCGTGGAGGGCGACGCCGTTTCGGAGCCGATGGAGCTGACCTATGAAAACATCCGCAGCCTGCCCAGCCGCACGCTGATCTCCTACCTGGAGTGCGCCGGCAACCACCGCGCCATGTTCAACATCCTGAACGGCCAGGAGGCGGCTGGCACCCAGTGGGCGAGGGGTGCCATCTCCAACGGCGAATGGCTGGGAGTGACGCTGCGGGACGTGCTGACCCTCGCAGGCATTGATGGCGACGCCAGGAGCGTGCTGCTCGTGGGCCTCGACACCGAGTCGCCGGAGGAGGGCTTTCGCTACGTCCTGCCGGTCGAAAAGGCGATGCACCCGGACACCTTGCTTGCCTACGCCCTCAACGGCGAGACGCTGCCCAAGGACCACGGCTTCCCGCTGAGGGCGGTCGTCCCTGGCTGGATCGGCAGCTCCCACATCAAGTGGCTGGGCCGCATCGAGGTTTCGAGCGAGCAGCTCTGGACGCGCAACAACACGACGTCCTACACGCTCATCGGCGACGCCTATCCGCCGGAGGGTGAGTCGATGGGCAAGCCGGTCACGGAGCAGGTCATCAAGAGCGCGCTTGCACTCCCCTGGCCTGCCGAGCTTGAGGCCGGGCAGCACCGCATCCACGGCTACGCGCATTCGCCTGCAGGAGCGATCTCGCGCGTGGAGTGGAGCGCCGATGCCGGACTGACTTGGAGCGCCGCGGAGCTATCTGGCGGCCAGCCGGACTACTCGTGGGCGCGCTTCGAGTTCGTGTGGGACGCGGCGCCGGGAGAGCAAACGATCACTACGCGGGCCACGGATTCGGCGGGCAACACGCAGCCCGATCACGTACCATTCAACGAAAAGGGCTACCTGTTCAACCAACCTATGCCCCACCCTGTGCAAGTGGTGTAGGCAGGTGCAACGCCGTTGTGGCGACCGTCGTGGTCGCCCTCGGCTTGGCGAAGGGCAAACCCTACGCGGCTTCCTTCCACAGACTGCGGCCGGTGACCGCAAAGACGATGGGCAGCATCGTGTCCACGAATGCCCAGATGACCCAGGCAGAGGCGTTGTTGTCCAGGCTATCCCACCCCTGGGCCAGCAGTGAGAACCAGCTGTGCAGGAAAAGGATCGTGACGCCAACCGTGAGGTAGTATGCGGCGTTGACTTCCAGGTATCGTCGGGTGACGCTACCGCGCGGGTCGGCGTCGCATTCGCTTCGCTTGCGGGCGAAGTTGTACGGCAGCGCAATGACAAGCCCGATGAACATCAGGACATCCAGCACGTACCAAACGTCCCTCACCTCTATCGAGTCAAGGAGAAACGTGTTGCCGACGAAGAACACCGCGACCGCAATCGCCACGCCTATCAGGTATACCGCTGCCGGTCTCTTCAGTCCTGCCATGGGTCTCTCCTCCTTCGGGCGGCTCTCAGCTCTCCGAGGCCTGCCTCATTCCTAGACTGAGCAGCTTCCCGTTCCAGCGTTTCCTTTATCCAGCTGTTGATGCTGACGCCGCCATCCGCTGCAAGCGCGGCAACCCGGGAGTGTAGCTCAGGTCCGAGTCGCACGTTCAGCTTGCCGGAGAAGGGTGGCTGAGGCAGAATTCCTCTCTCCTCGCAAACAGCCAAGTACTCGTCAACAGACCTGTGAAACTCCTTCTTGAGTGTATCCACGTCAGCGGCCTCGCAGTTCGCGACAGGAAGACCTCCGCTACTTACCACGCTTCCGTGCAAGAGTCCAACCGAGTCGTCGTACTCGACCTTGGCGATGTATCCCCTGTACTGCATCATGGCGTAACTCCCATTAGCGCAAGAAACCTCATGACATCTCTTGCCGTTGCTCTTGATGTTTCCGGGCGTGGATGGGGCCGATGAACCACGTACACACTGCCTCCGCACACCAGGGCCACACGAGAGCCGCCCCTCTCCTCAATCTCTACACCTACCGCCTTCAGCAGAGCCTCAATCTCTGACCACCTGATGTCGGACGGTGTCGGCCTTGTGAAGATTCGCTCAAGTGTCCGACGATGCCTTGCCCTCAATTCCATATAGTACTACTCGGCAGTACCATTCATCAAGCCTTTGAGCCGCCTGGGAAGGCGCGGGACTATCACGTGGTCATTCCTGGAAGAGCCTCATGCTCCAACGTACGATACCGTCGATGGGTTGCCCGGCGCTCATAGGTAGCCGCCTGCTCCCTCGCTTGTAGATTGGGTACGAACGAGCCTCCCTGCCGAGTCCTCTACCACTGCACGAACATCGGCATGACCACGTGCACGTAGTCCTCACGGCCAAGCGGCTTCACCACGCCGGGACTGGAGGGCGTCGTCGTCTCCAGCGCAATGTTCTCCCCGTCCAGGTTGGACAGCACCTCCGTCAGGTAGCGGCTGCTGAAGGCGATCTTCGCCTCCGCTCCCTCGACGTTTGCGTCAATCTCACCCGTGTTGTCGCCAGTCTCCTCCGCGCTCGACGTTACCACCATCTTTCCCCTCATTCCGTCAGACCCCGGCACCATCTGCAGCCGGATGATGCCTCCGCCGTCCCTGGCGAAGATTGCGGCAGCACGCGCAGCGCGCGAGAACTCGACCAGACTCATGACCGCCGTGGTGTTGGCGCTCTGCGGTATCAGCTGGGCGTAGTTGGGGAACGAGCCCTGCACCAGCTGCGACACGATTTCGATGTTCTTGATGTGGACAAGCAGCTGGCTCTTGGAGGGCGTGATGACGACCTCCACCGGCTCGTCCTGATCGGCCAGCAACCGCTGCATCTCCAGCAGCGTCCGCGCCGGCACGATAGCCTCCGTGTCCTCGGGCGCCGGCTCCAACAGCGACCCCTTGAACACCGCAAGCCTGAAGCCGTCGGCACCTGCGAGCGTGAACTGCTGCCCGGAAATCTCCACCTTCACGCCCGTGAGAACAGGCCTGGCCTCTTCCGTCGCGGCCGCAAAGGCCACCCGGCCGATGGCCGTCCGCAGCACGTGAGGCTCCACGCGGGCGGTCATGCCCTCCTCCACCGTCGGAATCGGAGGGAACTCCTCCGCCGCGGTGCCGTTGATGTTCGCCTGAAAGCGGCCGCACTTGAAGCGGACACCCAGCGGCCTGGTGGTCAGCTCCATTTCGACGCGGTCAGGCGGAAGCGAGTTTACAAAGTCCGTGAGAAGCCTTGCGGGTATGGTCACCGAGCCTTCCTCATGAACCTCGCCTCCCACCCACGTTGTGACAGCCAGCTCCAGGTTGGTCGCCGAGAGCTTCAGCCTGCCCTGATCAGTCTCTATGAGGACGTTCTGAGTGATGGGCAGGGTGGTACGAGTCGCAACCGCCCGCCCCACGAGCGCCAGGCCCCGGCTGAGGTTTTCTTGAAGGCACGTGAACCGCATTTGCACTTCCTTGGGTTTGGATTGAACGGTAGTATAGGGCGGCCCAGATTCATCGTCAACAGAATCCAGACGCGCTACTGCAACAGCGACTCGATGTCCGCCACAACGCGCTCCGCATCCCAGGCCTCCGAGTCGTACAGCGCCCGCACCACGCCAGCGCGATCCGCAAGGAGCATACGTGTCGAGTGGAGCACGTTGTACTCGTGGATGTGGATTGTCCCATCGTCATGAACGTGCCGGTTGGACTGGTCGACGCGGTTGTAGCCCAGCTTGAATCCATCCGTAATCACGGCCCGGACATCCTCAGGGCTGCCCGTGAGAAACCGCCACGACTCGTGGTCGGCGCCGTGGCGGTCTGCATACGCCAGCAGAGCCTCCGGCGTGTCCTGTTCCGGGTCGACCGTGATCGACAGCAGCACGACCCTGCTGCCCAGCAAGCCCTCGCCCGCAAGCAGGGACTGCATCTCAGACAAGCGCGGGGTGAGCACGGGACAGAGCTGTATGCAGTTGGTGAACACGAAGTTCGCCAGCGTTACCTTGTCCTCCAGTGACTCACTTGAGAACTCCCGGCCCAGCTGGTCCGTAAGCGTAAAGTCAGGCACCTCGAAGAACTCCGGCAGCTCGACCGGCTCCTGGGAGCCGCACGCGGCCGCTACCAGCGGGAGCGCCAGCGCAGCCGCGACGATTCCGTTTCGGATTCGACGCGCGCAGCGCAACCAGCGCAGGCTCACTCAGTGCCCCGCATCGACCTGGACCGGTCAGGCTCGCGTGGGACTGGCTTCTCCCCTGTCGCGCCTCTGTGCATTGAACCGGCCAACAGCATCGCAACCGCCCAGAAGATCATCGCAGCCGCCAGGTGCGAGCCCCTCACGTCCGGTGGCAGCCTCAGCACCACGTTCAGGATACCCAGCGTCGTCTGCAGGGCCAGCAGAGAGACCATGAATCCGGCGGTCGCCGCCAGTCCAGCGTGCCTCGCCGCGATCGCATGGAACGCCACCGCCAACATCAGCACCACCACCACCAGGCCAATGGCCCGATGCGCCATGTGAAGCCACTGCGGACCCGTCATGTCCCAAGGCATCACGTTGCACAGCGGTATGGTCGTGCAGGCCAGCGGCGCTCCCACGCTCCGCGTCACGTACGCACCCGAGAGAAGCATCACGAAAGTGACGGCAGCCAAGACAGTCGAGGAACGACGCAGCGCGTCCAGGTTCCACCCTGGCTGTAGGCCTTCGTGAAGCCATCGCGGGCGCACGAGCTGCGCTGTTGTGAGCGCAAGCAGCCCCACCAGTCCGGCTGCCACGCCCGTGTGGAGCAGCGCCCAACCCGGCTCGATCTCGGACAGGACGGTGAACGCGCCGAGCGCCGCCTGGACCAGCAGGAATACGCCCGACGCTGCCGAGAGCGCGAAAACGCGGCTGCGAGGCCCGTGCTGCGCGTAGACCGACACCACCATCAGAAGCGTGAAGACTCCGGCTACGGCGGCGGAGAGGCGATGGATGTACTCTATCCACGCTGCCAGCTCCCAGGGCGGAATGATCTGCCCGTAGCACAGCGGCCAGTCCGGGCAGCCGAGGCCAGAGCCGGTGACGCGCACTACGCCTCCAAGCGTGACCGCCAGCAGAGCCGAGGCCAGCGCCGCTGACGCCATTGCCGGCGCCAGCCGACCCGCCGCCGCTCGCGACCCGCCGACGCCCGTCAGTCTGTCGCTCTGTTGAGTGCCGCCCACCTCGTCACACAGCCGGCCGGAACTCCGGCAGACCCTCCGTCTCTTCCCTGTAGAACCAGCGCAGGAACACCACGCAGATCGCAGGGACGTAGACGACGAGCCACGTCACCTTCATGATGATGCCACCGAGCTGCTGGTCCGCTATCGGCGACAGGTCAAACACCCTTGGCGCCGCCTCGTAGAACGGATAGAAGGTCTGGTTGGAGAAGGTGATCACCGCGAACAGGGGCGTCTGCGAAATCGACAACAGCACCAGGTACAGCAGTTGGCCCGGGTACGACAGCGGCGGAAGTGAAGGGAGCGGGCTGAGGATGGGCCACCACGCTATGACCGCAGTCGAGATGAACAGCAGGTGCTCCAGAATGTGGAAGACGTGGGTGTTGAGCGCCCCGTCATAGAACACCGGAAAGTGCCACACCGCAAACACGCCGGTGAACAGAAGGAATGCCAGCGGCGGGAACGTCAGCAGCCTGCCAAGCCTCATCACCGCGTCCGAACGCACCAGCGGCGCGATCAGCCAACCCGGCGTCCCGAACAGCAGCATGGGCGGGGCCACCAGCGTGATCAGCATGTGCTGAGCCATGTGGGCGCTGAACAGGTAGTTGTCGCTAAGCTCGTGGATGGGGCCTGCCAGCGCGAAGAGCAGGATGAGCACACCGGTCAGAAAGGACGCTACCTGCCATCCGCTGGGGCCGGGCGATTCCGGCCCAGTGATTCGCCCGCGCAGCGGCCCCGTGAACAGCAGGTATGCGCCGGCCAGAAGCAACAGCCCTGAGTAGAGGTCGGGGTGCCAGTGCCACACCCACCACTGCACGTCAACGCGGGCACTGGACTCCTGCGCAAGAATGGCGGGTGCTGGTATGCTCCACAACTCGGATGTCTCCGATTACCTAGCGGCTGGTGCGGCCGGTCGGGATGCGATTTGCGTGCCGGAGCGTCATGGAGCCGGTTGGAGGCCTTTCCTGAACGTCGCCCAGAGTCCCGGACGTGTGACGTCGCTCCGAGGCGTACTGGTTTGGCGCCCTAGAGCAACGCCTGGAACAGCACCAGCAACGCGATGATCACTCCGGAGGCCAGCGCCAACCCGCCCACGAAGAACATCGAGAAGAGCCTCTCGTCGAACTTCAGGTGCATGTAGAACATGGCCACCAGCGCGAACTTCAACACGGAGAGCACCGAGAACACGGTCAGCTTGATGAAGTCCATCGACTCCGGCGCGAAGAATATCGCCCACTCGATGAAGGTTACGACAGCCAGGATGGCGGCAATCTTCAAGTAGGCCATCGGCGTTGGGTGAGCTGGGTGTCGCCCGTGTTCCATCATCTCCTCCGCTATTCCTATACCTACGCCACCGTGACGCCTATCAGGTAGACCACCGTGAATATGACGATCCACACGATGTCAACGAAGTGCCAGTAGAGCGCCGCCAGGTCCACGTTCAGCCCGCCATCCCGGATGAGGTCCTCGCCCTTGCGGCGGAAGGAGTACCCGAACAGCGACAGCAGCCATATCACACCCACGGTGACGTGAGCCCCGTGGAAGCCGGTCAGCGTGAAGAACGTGCTGCCGAACAGGTTCGTCCTGGGTGTCAGCCCGTAGTTGGCCTCGTACGTGGTTGCCCCGTTCATGCAGGCTTCATCCGGGTACTGTGCCGGTCTGTCCAGCGCGGGCGGGCACTCGAATTCCTGGTGGTGGTGCGCAAACTCGGTGAACTCGAAGAACTGGAAGCCCAGGAACGTGGCGCCCAGCAGCGCCGTGCACACAATCCACACCCTGAACCGCTTGACGTCGCCCTTGCTGATGGCGGAGTAAGACAGCACCATCATAAGGCTGCTCATCAGCAGCACGAAGGTGCTGACGGTGGTTGTGTTGATGTCCAGGACGTCCACAGGCCCCGGGCCGCTGATACTTTGCCCGTAGTAGACGAGGTACGTGGCGATCAGCGAGCCGAAGAACATGCACTCCGAGCCAAGAAAGGCCCAGATCAGCATCTTCCGATGGTCTATGCCGGTGGTTGTGGCGTGTTCGGCGTGCTGTGTCGCCTCAGCGTGTTCCAACTTGACTTCTCCCTGCGCCTAGTGTCCCTGCTCGTCCGGCGCGGTGGCCGGTTCCATTGACCAGGCGTAGACTCCAATCATCGTGATGGCGGCGCCAACTATGGCGACCGGGAAGCTGTACACCAAGCCGTAGCCTGCGATTCCCAGTCCCAGGGACGTGATCAACGGCAGTATCGACGGGCTTGGCATGTGGATGCCGTGGCCCTCCTCGTCGTCGTCGTGAGCGCCCCCGGCCGGAGCGTGAACGCCGTGGCCGCTGCCGTGCTTCTGCTCCCAGAACGGGTCGCGGCCGTGCACCGTGGGAATGACAGCAAAGTTGTACTCAGGCGGAGGCGAGGGTATCGACCACTCCAGCGTGCGCCCGTCCCAGGGGTCGTCTCCCGCGATCTCGCCCTTGCGAAGGCTGCGGAAGAAGTTGTGCACGAAGATGAGTGTCGCAATGCCCAGGACGAATGCGCCGAGCGTAGACACGAGGTTCCAGAAGTCCCAGCCCATGCCCTCGGGGTAGGTGTAGTTCCTGCGCGGCATCCCGTCCAGCCCCAGGAAGTGCATGGGGTAGAAGGCCAGATTCATACCGATGAAGCTGAGCCAGAAGTGCCACTTCCCCACCTTCTCGCTGAGCAGGCGGCCCGTAGCCTTTGGGAACCAGTAGTAGATCCCTGCGAATACGGCCATTATGCTGCCGCCGAACAGCACGTAGTGGATGTGCGCTACGATGAAGTAGGTGTCCTGCTGCTGAGCGTCCGACGGCGCGACTGCGTGCATGACGCCGCTCAGCCCGCCAACGATGAACAGGAAGACGAACCCGATCGCGAACAGCGGCGCCGTCTTGAGGTCGATCGAGCCTCCCCACAGCGTGCCTATCCAGTTGAATATCTTGATGCCAGTGGGTACGGCGATGAACATGGTTGTGATGGCGAACACGGAGTTGGCGATGGGCCCCAAACCCACGGTGAACATGTGGTGGCTCCACACGGCCCAGCCCATGAATCCGATGGTGATTCCCGACAGCACCACCACAGGATAGCCGTAGAGCGGCTTGCGGGAAAACGTAGGCAATACCTCGGAGACTATGCCCATGGCAGGCAGTATCAGAATGTACACCTCAGGGTGCCCGAAGACCCAGAATAGGTGCTGCCACAGGATAACGTCCGCGCCCGCCTCTACGTTGAAGAAGTTCATGCCGAAGGTGCGGTCCATGTACAGTTCAATGAGACCCACGGTAATCACCGGCATGGCCGTCACGAGGAGGAAGGAGGTCACCAGCGTCATCCAGATGAACACCGGCAAGCGCATGAGCGTCATGCCCGGCGCCCGCATGTTGATGATGGTGATTATGAAGTTCAGGGCCGCGGCCACCGAGGAAACTCCGAGCACGCCCAGGCCAACCACGTAGAAGTCCATGCCCTTGCCCGGGTTGAAGCTCTCCGCCGTGAGCGGCGCGTATGCGAACCAGCCCGTGTTGGGCGAGCTACCGACAAACCAGCCAGTCTGCAATATGAACGCGCCCAGCAGGAACACCCAGTAGCTGAACGCATTGAGGCGCGGGAACGCGACGTCCCGGGCGCCTATCATCAGCGGCACCACCAGGTTGAAGAAAGCGGCGCTCAGGGGCATGACGGCAAGGAAGATCATCGTGAGCGCGTGCATGGTGAAGAGCTGGCTGAACACCTCCGCGCTGATGATCCCGTGCTCCGCCCTGGCCAGCTGGAAACGCATCAGGAGCGCCTCCAGTCCGCCCACCAGGAAGAAGATGAACGCGGTGACGCCGTACAGCGCCCCGATCTTCTTGTGGTCCACCGTTGATATCCAGCTCCAGATGCCGGTGGGCCTCGTCGGCCTGCTGAACACTCCTGCTAAAGTTGTCATCTGTCCCCTCCGCTGCTCTCCGCCCTGCCGGTGCCACCGGCAAGCGGGGTGAGATGCGAGAGACTCTTCCTGAGCCCGTGTCCCTTTGCAGCTCTCATTCTACTTCAGACTCAAGATGTATGCAGTAAGGTTGT
Organism: Dehalococcoidia bacterium; assembly: GCA_034423135.1. GTDB lineage: Bacteria > Chloroflexota > Dehalococcoidia > Lucifugimonadales > UBA2985 > JAPPHY01. The sequence continues at coordinate 296,369 of DAOUJC010000008.1, forward strand.
TGACGTCCTCGTCGCTCAGGGCAAAATCCGGGTTCATGTAGGCCAGTCCGTCCCGGTTCATGATGTTGCCGGGTTTGAAGTCGGACGGGTCGGTTATCCATGCCCTCAGGTTCTCCTCGTTGTTGTCCAGCACGCCGGCGGCGATTGTGGTCCGCGTGGCAACGTGGGTCAGGTTCGGCCCTATTATACCCGCCGCGGCAGGCACGCCCTCGATCTTGTGGCAGGCGATGCAGGCCTTTGTGATGAAGAGCTGCGCGCCCGTGGTCTCCGCCTCCGTCGCCGGCTGTGGCGCGTCGGCCAACTGAGCCTGCGTCCAGGCGTCGTAGTCCTCCTGCGACTCGGCGATGACCCGGAACTTCATCCACGCGTGGGACTCGCCGCAGAACTCTGCGCACTGGCCCAGGTACTCGCCCGGCTCGTCCGCCTGGAACCACATGCTGGTGGTCTTGCCAGGCACCACGTCGATCTTGCCCGCCAGCTTGGGAATCCAGAAGCTGTGGATGACGTCCTCAGCGGTCAGGTCAACCACCACCGCCTTCCCCACTGGAACGCGGATCTCGTTTGCCGTGACCACGCCGGAGTCGGGGTACACCACGGACCACCACCACTGGTGCCCCGTGACCTCGATAGTCATCTGGTCAGCGTCCGCCGGTGGTTCCGTGATATAGAACTGCGCGGCTACGGTGGGCACGGCCACTGCTGCCAGCAGGAGCGCCGGAATCACCGTCCAGGTTATCTCCAGCCTGGTGTTGCCGTGCACCTGCTCCGGGATACCCTGGCCGGGCCTCCTGCGGTATCGGATGACCGTGTAGACCAGCCAGCCGCACACCAGCACGAAGATGACGATTACGGCCCAGAAGAGTAGCCAGAACAGGCCAAGCTGCCGCTCCGCGACGGGACCGTAGGCCTGAAGAATGGACTGGGGACTATCAGGATTGCACCCGACCGCCAGGAAAAGGCCGAGCGCCGCAATGAGGGGATATCTGAAGAGACTGCGCTTCATCATTGCCGGGGTCTTTTATTCGATCCTGCCGAGCATTGATTCTTCCGGTCCGTCAGCGCCGGTCGGCACGCTTCCATGCTCTCCAACGCTGTGGATTGTTCCAAGCGTCACAACTCTACCACGCAGCCTGATTTCTGGCAAGTAGTTTTGAGGCGAAATCAAGCGGATTCCTCCAGCGCTGAACGCAGGCTTGCCTGCTCGTCGCCACGACTGCCTATGCAGTCACGACGCAACTCAGGCTAACCTGTGATAGAATCACCACCGTCGCCGTACCGGCTCGCGCCCAGTTCGGGAGCACACGTGCCGGGCGGCGCCTGAGCATGGAAGGGAGAGCATATGCAGGGCCCGTCGGCCGCTGACTCGCCAGGTACGCTCATCAGCCTTCTGACCGGCGATCCGTCGGAGTACACCCGCGGCTGTGCTGCGCTCGCGCTGGGTCAGGCCCGCGTCACTCGCGCCCTCAAGCAGCTGCTGAGCGCGCTCTCCGACGAGTCGGCGTGGGTGCGCGGCTGGTCGGCATTCGCCCTCGGTCGCCTTCAGCAGCCGAACGTGCTGCCCGACCTCTGCCGCGCTCTCGGCGACGACGACGTTTGGGTGCGGCAGCAGGCCGCCGACGCCATCGTCCGCTTCGAGAGTCACCTCGCGGACGCAGCGCTCCTGCAGTCCCTCAAGCAGCGTGACGCAACGGCCAGGGCCTGGACGCTCCACGCCATCGCAGGCCGGGGCCACCCGGACACGGCAATGGACGTGGTGCCCATACTGGAAGACGAGAGCCGCCCGGTACGCCTGAGCGCGATTCGCACGCTCTACCGCCTTGGACAGGCCGCCGCAGCCGCTCCGGTACGCATGTTCCTGCGAGACAACAACGAGAACATCCGCGGCGCGGCAGCTTACGCGCTTGGCGCGCTGGGCGACCGCGAAAGCGTGTCGGCCCTCACGCTGGCCCTGACCGACCCCAAGCCCTGGGTGCGCCGCAACGCAGCCTGGTCGCTGCTGGCCATGGGCGAGGCTCTGAACCTGGTGGCGTCTATGAACAGAGATGAAGACCAGGGCGTCCGCCTCTTCGCAGAGAACGCTCGCAAGAAGATGCAGGGCGGTTTCCCCACGGGTGGCGCTGCGCCGGAGCAGGCGCCGGAAGCCCTCATATAGTTCCGTCCATTCACGATTAGCGGCCACGGCTGCTTTGACCGCCCCTGCCATTCCGGCCCTGCCATGCGTTGACTGTACTTGCCGTGGTGATAGAATGGGGCATTGAGAATTGGCACAATCTGCAGCCGTCAACGAGCAAATCACAGGAAATGACCCAGCCAGATCACGTTACGAGAGATATGCCCAAGGCATACGACCCCGGCGCAGTTGAGCAGCGCCTCTACGCCTCTTGGATTGAGGGGGGCTACTTCACGCCCAAAATCGATCCCGATAAGGAGCCGTTCGTGATAATCATGCCCCCGCCCAACGTGACGGGGGAGCTTCACCTCGGCCACGCACTCCAGGCCACGCTCGCGGACATCATGGTCAGGTGGCACCGTATGCGAGGCGACCCCACGCTCTGGCTTCCCGGCGCAGACCACGCCGGCATTGCCACGCAGGTCATGGTGGAGCGCAGCCTGGCGCAGGAGGCCGCGGAACGCCCCGAAGACGAGTCAGGCCTCACGCGACAGCAACTCGGCCGTGAGCGCTTCCTTGATCGCGTTTGGGACTGGGTACGGCGATACGGCCACACGATCGACGAGCAGCACAAGCGTCTCGGCGCCTCATGTGACTGGACGCGCCGCAGCTTCACTCTGGACGAAGGCCCAAGCCTCGCCGTGAAAACCACGTTCGCCAACCTGTACGAGAAGGGCCTCATCTATCGCGGAGAGCGCATCATCAACTGGTGCCCAAGGTGCTCCACCGCCCTCTCAGACCTGGAGGTTGACCACGAGGAGGAGCAGTCGTTCCTCTACCACATCCGCTATCCGCTTGTGAACGAACAGGGCTTCCTGACCGTGGCCACCACCCGCCCCGAGACCCTGCTCGGCGACACAGGCGTGGCCGTCAACCCGGACGACGACCGCTACCGCCATCTCGTTGGCGAGCGCGTGCTGTTGCCCATCCTTGGGCGGCCGCTTCCTATCGTGGGCGACGACGCCGTCGACCCGGAGTTCGGCACGGGCGCGCTCAAGATCACGCCGGGCCACGACCCCGTCGACTTCGAGGTGGGGCAGCGTCACGGCCTGCCCGTCGTCACCGCCATCAACCTGGACGGCTCGATGAGCCGCGAGGCCGGCCCGTACGAGGGAATGGACAGCGCCCAGTGCCGCGACGTCATCATCAGGGACCTGGACTTCGCCGGACTCCTCGACCGCAAGGAGCCGTACAGGCACTCGGTCGGCCACTGCGGCCGGTGCGGCGTGGTCGTGGAGCCGCTGGCCAGCAGACAGTGGTTCGTCCGGATGGAGGACCTGGCCAAGCCCGCAATGGACGTGGTCAGGGACGGGCGCATCAGGATTGTGCCGGACAGGTACTCACGCGTATACCTTAACTGGATGGAGAACATCCGAGACTGGTGCATCAGCCGCCAGCTGTGGTGGGGGCACCGCATCCCGGCCTGGTACTGCCCCTGCTGCTCCCCGGACGCCATATACCTGGTCTTTCCGCCTGAGGACGGCCTGCAGGACGGCACCTACCGCGAGCTGAGCGAGCAGGGCCTCGCCTGGAGCGAGCTCGAGGCTAGGGCACAGCACATCTTCACCGACCTGACCGCCCAGCCCATCGTTTCGCTGGAGCCGCCCGAGGGTTGCCCCTGGTGCGACAGCTCAGAGCTGTTCCAGGACCCGGACGTGCTCGACACCTGGTTCTCCTCTGCGCTCTGGCCACACTCCACGCTCGGCTGGCCCACCGACTCCGACGACATGCGCTACTTTTACCCTACCACCGTCATGGAGACGGGCTACGACATTCTCTTCTTCTGGGTCGCGCGAATGGTGATGATGGGCCTGGAGAACACAGGCGAGATTCCCTTCAAGTGGGTGTACCTGTCAGGCCTCATACGCGACGAGCATGGCGCCAAGATGAGCAAGACCAGGGGCAACGTCACCGATCCGATTGAGGCCATCGACGCGTACGGCACCGACGCCCTCCGCTTCACTCTCACCACCGGCAACGCGCCCGGCAACGACCTGCGCATCAGCGACGGGAAGCTGGCGGCCAGCCGCAACTTCGTGAACAAGGTGTGGAACGCTGCCCGGTACGTGCTCACGAACCTGAGCAAAACGCAAAAACAGCCGGAGTGGCGCACGCCTCAACTGCACCATCGCCACGACCGATGGATCGTCGGCCGCCTCAACGTCGTGGCCGGTCAGGTCGACCGATTCATGGAGGACTTCCTGTTCGGTGAGGCGCAGCGAGAGGTGCACGACTTCTTCTGGAACGAGTTCTGCGACTGGTACATAGAGATGGCCAAGCTACGACTCAGGTCCGGCGCCGAGCCATCCCCCCTGCCCGTCCTAGTACACGTTCTGGAGAAGAGCATGCGCCTCATGCACCCCTTCCTGCCGTTCGTCACCGAGGAGATTTGGCAGACGCTCAAGGACAGCGTGACAGGCACGGAGGACATGCCGGACTCCATCGTGATCGCGGACTATCCCGCCGCGGAGCCTTCGATGCTCGACGCCCAGGCCGAGAGGGAGACGGAGCTTGTGATGGGCGTCGTGAGAGCTATCCGAAACGTCAGGGCGGAGTTCAAAATTCCGCCGAACCGCCCACTCACCTGCCTGGTGGAGCACTCCGAGGCCGGCGCTGCCCTCCGCGAGGAGGCTGCCGTCGTCGAGAGCCTGGCCCGTACGGAGCCTCTGGTCTTCCCTGCGGAGGGCGACCCGCGGCCGCCGGCTGCCTCGACCGTGTCCGCGGTACTGCCCGGCGCGACGGTGCTGATTCCGCTGGAGAGCCTGGTGGACACGTCAAACGAGCGCACGCGGCTGGAGCGCGAGCTTCAGGAGTGCCTGGACAACATGCAGAGGCTCTCGCAGAGGCTTGGCAACGCCGACTTCACCACCAAGGCGCCGGAAGACGTGGTGGAGCGCGAGAGGGAGCGGCTGGAGCGCCTCGGCGAGCGCCGGGACAGGGTGCAGGAGCTGCTGGCGCAGCTTGGATAGCACTCGTTCGCTTACCTAGGAGGATTCGCTTGGTAGCCATCAGACCTGTTGAAACGGGACGCCTAATTCTCCGCGAGTTCAGCGAGGACGATTGGCCTGCCCTTCATGCCTACGGATCAGACCCCGAGGTCATGGCAGGTCTACTACTGCTCCCAAACACCGAGGAAAGATCGCGGGAAGTACTCACCCAGTTCATGTCCTATCAGACTGAAGAGCCCCGGACGAAGTATGAGCTTGCCATAGAGTTGGCCTCTACTGGAGAGCTCATCGGTGGTTCAGGAATCAGGATGGAGCGGTTGATGGATCGAACCGGAAACAGAGAGGCCTCCATGGGCTACGTACTGCGAAGGGAATCCTGGCGCAACGGATACGCAACGGAAGCCGCTAGCGTAATGCTTAGGATCGGCTTCGAGATGTTGATGGCTCACAGAGTGTTTGCAATGGTAGACACGGAAAATCTCGGCAGTATCAGAGTATTGGAGAAGCTAGGCATGACGAGAGAGGGACTGCACCGGCAGAGTTTCTGGTCGCCGGTGCACGATAGCTGGCGGGACGTTTACTACTACGCCATCCTTGAAGAGGAGTGGCGCTCAGCCCAGGTAATCTGAAAGTCCACTCTACCGCCCCTCAGCCCCGCTCGCGGTTCCTGTTCAGAAACAGCAGCCCCTTGCGAGTGTCGCTGGCCACGCGCTCGCCCTCGCCCGTGATCAGCCTGTGCTTGAACAGCCAGTACGTGAACTCCTTGGCCTCCGTCGCCGTCATCGAGACCGACTCCCCGTACCCGCGCTCGCCGCGGAATCTCCTGTGCAGCTCCTCCCTGCCCTCCCCGTACACGCGCCGGAACGCCCGCTCCGCCGCCTGCCGTCTCGCCCGTGTGCCGCGCATCGGCAGACGCTTCTGCTCCTCCTCCTCTGCGCTGCGCATGACCGCCTGCTCAACGACCACGCCGTACCAGTAGTTCAGGTACGCACTGTACTTCTCAGGTCCGAGCAGTTGCCGCATCTCATCCTCGCTGAACGTGCGCGGGAACTCGCCCGTAGCGAGCAGCTGCGACTTCTCCGCCTCCGGCACCAGCCCGTCCACTTCCGCCAGCAGCCGCTCCGCCAGCACCAGCCAGTCGAACGCCTCGCCGTCCAGCAGGTAGCGATTGTGCCTGTCGTCGTGGACCTCTTCCGGGATAGTCCACATGGACATCGACTCCAGCAGCGCGGGTACCCAATCGCGTCCCTCAGCGAGTGCGTTCCTGAGATGCTGGATGGCCTCCGGGTTATTGAGCTCTTCTCGCTCCGGCGTGCTTCCGTCCATTCCGTTCACCTCTCAGCCCTCACCACGCAGGAATGCGAGAAATCCGTCCGCCGGCCTCGTGTTCAGGATGTCCTCCGGCCTGCACCAGCCCCGGCGCGCCACAGCCACGCCGAAGCGCATGTTGTCCATGTGCTCCGCGGCGTGCGCATCCGTGGAGATGACAAGCGAAGCGCCAAGCTCCCTGGCGCGCAGCACTTGCGTGTCCTTCAGATCCAGCCGCTCCGGCGATGCGTTGATCTCCAGCGCCGTCCCAGTCTCCGCAGCCGCCCGAAACACCGCCTCCACGTCTACGTCTATAGGCTCGCGCCCGCCGAGGAGACGTGTGGTGAGGTGCCCGATGATGTGTACATGCGGATTGCGAATTGCCCGCAGGATGCGCGCCGTCATGGTCTCGCGGTCCTGCCCCATCGCCGAGTGCACGGACGCCACCACGACATCCAGCATCGCCAGAATCTCGTCCGGGTAGTCCATGGAGCCGTCCGCGCGGATGTCTACCTCGGAGCCGGTCAGTAAGCGAATGTCGGGAAGCTGCGCATCCAGCGCGCGAACGTTGGCCGCGTGGCGCAGCAGGCGCTCGTTGTCCATACCGTCGGCGATGCCTCTGCCCACCGAGTGATCGGTGATGGCCAGGTACTCGAGCCCGCGGCTGCGCGCCTTGTCCACCATCACGTACAGCTGGTCGCGGCCGTCGCCCTCGGTGGTATGGCGGTGGAGGTCGCCGCGCACGTCGCCCACTTCGACGAGCGTGGGCAGCGCGCCGCGAGCCGCAGCCTCAACCTCCCACAGACCCTCGCGAATCTCAGGCGGAATGTACTGCAGGCCGAGACGTGCGTAGAAGTCAGCCTCCTCCGAAAACTTCTCCATCTGTCCCGTACTCATGTCCGTTATGCCGTACTCGTTCAGGGACAGGCCCATCCTGTTCGCAAGCTCCCTGAGCCGTATGTTGTGCTGCTGGCTGCCGGTGAAATACTGGATCAGCGCGCCGTAGCTCTCCCCTTCCACCATTCGCAGGTCAACCTGCAGGCCGCCGTGCAGCACGACGCTGCCCTTCGTGGGGCCGTGCGCCAGCACCTCGTCGACAATCGGAAGCTGCACGAACGCGTCGATGACGGCTGCCGGATCGTCCGCGGTGCCCATGATGTCCACGTCGCCGATGGTCTCGCGCCACCGTCGCAGGCTGCCCGCCGTGTCGATACGATGCAGGCCCGGACACGCCTCACGCAGCGCCTCCATGACCTGGTCCGCAGCGCTCATCGCGCGGCCAATGGGTATGCGCCGGTCCTTGGTGCGCTCCGAGCGGATGTGCCGCAGGATGTTCTCGGCAGTCTTCGCTCCGAGGCGCGGCATGGCGGACAAGCGGCCTTCCACGATCGCCTCCTCCAGCTCCGCCACGCTTGAAACGCCCACCTCCGTGGTGATGCGCAGCGCGGTCTTTGGCCCGATGCCGGGAACGTCCATCAGCGCCAGAACGCCGTCCGGGAACTCTGCCCTGAGCTTCTCCATGTACTCCAGGCGGTCCGTGGTCACCAGCTCCCTGATCTTGGCGGAGATGGCCTCACCGATGCCCGGTATCTGCCGCAGGTCGCTCTCCTCCTTCACCATCTGCGACAACTCCGTGGGCAGGTGCTCGATGGTGCGGGCGGCGCGCTGGTAGGCGCGAATGGTGAACGTGGACTCATCCTTGAGCGAGAGAAGGCCCGCGATCTTCTCGAAGACTCCGGCAATCTGGGAGTTGTTCATGCTCGCAGTGACCTCCGTGCCTCCGTCGTCCGCCTTTGCGGGGCGTCACTCCCTCCCGCGCCGACCTACGCGGCCACGCCGCAGCACCGCTTGTACTTCTTGCCGCTGCCGCACGGGCACACGCTGTTCCGGCCTATCTTTGCGCCGCCGGACACGGCCCGCCGGGGCGGAGGCTGCGGCATCGCGGGTCTGCGCTGCCCCGTCCCATTCTGCGCGCCCAGCCCTAACCGATAGATGGCTCGGGCTATGCTTCGCTGTATGTTGTCTAGAAGACCATCGAAGTACTCGCGACCCTTGAGCTTGTACATCACCAGAGGGTCGCGCTGGCCGAAAGCCTGCAGGCCGATGCTCTGGCGCAGGTTCTCCATCCCGGTCATGTGGTGCACCCAGTGACTGTCAATGACGATCAGCATGGTTTCCCGTTCTAAGTCGCGCAACTGCTCCGGGCCGCGCTCGCTCTCCATCCTGTCGTACATGTCGGCCGCGTACTCCAGCAGCCATTCCCGCACCTCGTCCCGGTGCATTGAGGCCGCCTCCTCCGGCGTCAGCCTCACCTGCTCCGGAAATATGCCGCTCAGCTCGGCGAAGAGGGCGTCCAGCTCCCACTCCTCGCTGTCGTCGCCCTGTAGGCGGTTGTCTACCAGAGACGACAACTCCTTCTCCACCATCTCCTGTATGTTAGCCTTCAGGTCCGCGCCCTCGAATACCTTGTCTCTCTCCAGGTAGATGATCCTCCGGTGCTCGTTGGTGACGTCGTCATAGTCAACCAGCCGCTTCCGAATTTCGAAGTTGTGGCCCTCCACCTTGCTCTGCGACGCCTCCAGCGCCCTGCTAACCACCCGGTTCTCGATGGGCACGTCGTCGCCCATGCCGGCCCACTCCATGATGCCCTTGACGCGGTCGCCGCCGAAGCGTCGGACTACGTCGTCCTCCAGCGACACGTAGAAGCGCGAGCTGCCCGGATCGCCCTGGCGGCCGGCGCGGCCGCGAAGCTGGTTATCGATGCGCCGGGACTCGTGGCGCTCAGTACCGATTATGTGCAGGCCGCCCAACTCCACAACTTTGTCGTGGTCCTTCTGCCACTGCTCCGGCGCCGTATCTGTGCCTGCCGGGTTCCCGCCCAAGATGATGTCCGTTCCCCTGCCGGCCATGTTAGTGGCGACTGTGACGGCGCCCGGACGGCCCGCCTGGGCCACGATTACCGCCTCACGCTCATGCTGGTTGGCGTTGAGCACCTGGCAGGCTATGCCGCGCCGCTTGAGGATGCCGCTCAGCGTCTCTGACTTCTCAATTGATGTCGTGCCAATGAGAATTGGGCGGCCCGTCTTGTGAATCTCCTCCACGTCAGACGCCACAGCCTGAAACTTAGCCTTCTCCGTTGCGTAGATCAGGTCCGAGGCGTCCTCGCGCACCATGGGCCGGTGCGTGGGGATTACCACCACCTCCAGCTTGTACATCTTGGAAAGCTCCTCCGCCTCCGTTGAGGCGGTGCCTGTCATGCCGGCCAGCTTGGTGTAAAGACGAAAGAAGTTCTGGAGCGAAATGGAGGCGTAGGTGATGCTCTCGCGCTGTACCCTCACTCCCTCCTTGGCCTCGATGGCCTGGTGGAGGCCGTCCGACAAGCGGCGGCCAGGCATGAGGCGACCCGTGAAGTCGTCAACGATGACCACCTCGCCGTCTCTGACAACGTACTCCTTGTCTCTGCTGAAAAGCTCCTTTGCCCGCAGCGCGGTCTCGGCGTGGACTATATAGAGAGAGTTGTCAGAGTCATACAAGTTTCTAACGTTGAGCCACTGCTCCAGCTTGCTCACGCCGAGTTCGGTCAGGCTGACCGTGCGATGCCTAGCGTCTACGGTGTAGTCCTCCTCCGGTCGAAGTCTGGGCGCAACGCTCTTGGCAAAGTACTCATAGTACCGCGTGGATTGCATGTCCGGGGCGCTGATGATCAGCGGAGTGCGGGCCTCGTCTATGAGGATGTTGTCTACCTCGTCGACGATGGCATAATGCAACTCCTGTCTCTGTACTTTATCCTTCTCGACAGTGCTCCTAATGATGTTACGCCGCAGGTAGTCGAAACCAAACTCGTTGTTTGTGCCGTAGGTAATGTCGGCGGCGTAGGCATCGCGCTTTTCCACGGGGCGCATCTTCTCTGGCGAGACGTAACCGCCCGTATTGTCCGGGTCGTACAGGTAGGAGGCGTCGTGTTGCAGGCAGCCTACGCTCAGGCCGAGCAGGTGGTAGATGGGGCCCATCCACTGCGGGTCCCTGCGGGCCAGGTAGTCGTTCACGGTGACCACGTGCACGCCCTGCCCTGTCAGCGCATTCAGGTAGACCGGCAGCGTGGCGACGAGGGTCTTGCCTTCGCCGGTCTTCATCTCGGCGACCTTGCCCTGGTGCAGCACAATGCCGCCCAAGATCTGCACGTCGAAGTGGCGCTGGCCGATGGTGCGTTTGGCTGCCTCACGCACCGCGGCGAACGCCTTCGGCAGAAGGTCGTCCAGGCTCGCGCCCCTGTCCAGCGCCTTCCTGAACTCTTGGGTCTTCGCCCTGAGGCCGTCGTCCGAGAGGCGCTCAAACTCCGGTTCCAGGTCGTTGACCTCGTCCACCAGGCGGCGGAAGGGCTTGAGCGCCTTCTCGTCGGAGTCGCCCAGAAAGCCGAACACCTTGCCAAACATGTGCCAGCGCCCTCCCTACTCGAACATGGCTCCCACGGAGAGCCCTTCGTGAATCCTGCGAATCGCCTCGCCGAGCAGCGGCGCGACCGATAGCACTGTGACCTTGCCGTTGCGCTTCTCGCCAGGCAGAGGAAGCGTGTCCGTGACCACCAGCTCCTTGATGGGACTGTGTTCAACCCGCTCAGCGCCGGGGCCGGAAAGAACTGCGTGCGTGCAGCATGCGTAGACGTCGCCCACGCCGGCCTCCTTCAGGGCGGCCACGGCGTTGGTGAGCGAGCCGGCCGTGTCCACCTCGTCATCGAAGGTGATGGCGGTCTTGCCCGCCACGTCGCCGATGATGTTGAGGCTCTCGCTGCTGTCGGTGTTGCCCATTCGCCGCTTCTCGATGATGGCCAGTGGCGCCCCGATCTTGGCAGCCATGTCCCTGGCCCGCTTGCTGATGCCGATGTCGACGGCCACCACCACCACGTTCTCAAGCGCCTTGTCCGCGAAGTACCGGGATAGCAGGGGCAGCCCGGTCAGCTCGTCCACCGGAATGTTGAAGAAGCCCTGGATCTGGCCCGCATGCAGGTCGACGGTGAGGACGCGGTCGGCCCCCGCCACGCTCAGCAGGTCCGCCACCAGCCGCGCGGTGATGGGCACGCGGGGCTGGTCCTTCTTGTCGGTGCGGCCGTAGGCGTAGTACGGGATCACCGCCGTGATGCGGCCGGCGGAGGCGCGCTTGGCGGCGTCCAGCATTATCAGCAGCTCCATGATGCGGTCGTTGACGGGGTTGGCGAACGGCTGGATGAGGAAGACGTCCTTCTGGCGGACGTTCTCTCTAATCTGTACGAAGGTGTTATCGTTGCTGAACTTGAAGACGTTGGACTCCCCAACGGAAATGTTCAGATAGCTACAGACGTCCCTGGCCAGTTGCTCGTGTGCCGTGCCGGCAAAGACCTTCAGTTCGTCATTTCGAAGCTGCATCGTATACCGTCACCCCCGTATTGTTGATGTGGCCCTCCACGAGACGATACCCCGTCTCCCAACCTCAACTGTTCGATTATAGCATAGCGACCCGCGTCGCGCGCCCGGCCGCCGGCGCGCGGGCGGCGCCATCCGGGTGGACGGCGCCGCCTCGTCGAAAGTCGAATGGCGTTGCTGGCTACACCACACCGCTCTCCGCCAGCACGGCCAACTCTGCCCGGCTGAGGCCCAGCTCTCCGCACAGCACCTCCTCGTTGTGCTCCCCGACTAGCGGAGCGCGCCGGGAGATTCGCCACGGCGAGCCGTTGAAGATGCCCGCCGGCCCGGGATGCCGGAGCGTCGCGCCGATCTCCGGGTAGGTGACTTCCGCCCAGAAGCCACGGTCCTCCAGGTGCGGGTCTTCCAGCACCTCGTCCGGGGAGCGCACAGCGCCGCAGTTGATGCCCATCTTCTGCATGCGGTGGTACGCCTCGTCTCGCGAGACGCTTGACAGGAAGCGTGCCACGATGCCTGCGATGTAGGGCCGGTTCTCGTTGAACACGGCGGGGTCCTTGTACTTCTCGTCGAGCAGGTCCTCCGCAAGGCCGAGCTCGTCCATCCACTCGGCGAGGGCTGGCAGCCTGGCCGCCGTGACCCTGTTGCCGACGCCGCCGTTCAGGTACTTCCCGTCGCCGCAGAGCATCTGCGTGGGGTCCGTTCGAGTGGCGGAGGCGTGACGCCCCGTCTGTCGCTGGACGACCTGGCCCTTGTAGATCCAGTTGTTGACGTGGGACTCGGTGGTGAGCGCGCAGGACTCGTGGACGGAGGCGTCGACGTACTGGCCGCGGCCGGTCCTAGAGCGGTAGATGAGCGCCGCAACCGTGCCGATGTAGGCGAAGTGGCTGCCCATGTGCCACGCCTGGCCTCCGCCTCCGGCAATCGGGGGTGCGTCCGGCACGTCGATCTCCTCGTAGCCGCAGCCCGCCATCTGGCCGCCGGCCGCAAGGTGCAGCAGGTCGCTGCCGCGGAAGTCCTTCCACGGCCCCGTCTGGCCGAATGAGGTCAGCGAGCACATGATCAGGCGGGGGTTGCTCTCCTTCAGGTCGTCATAGCCGAGGCCCAACGAGGCCATGTAGCCGGGGTTGAACGTCTCGATTATCACGTCCGCGCCCTCCGCCAGCTTGCGGAACAGGCCGCGGCCGTCCTCCGTCTCAATGTCGAGAGTGATGCCTCTCTTGGACGTGTTGTAGTGCCAGAAGTACAGGCTGCGCTCCCGGTTGGGCATGTCGTCGTAGAACGGGCCGACGGTGCGCGTGGACTGGCCGCCGGGCGGCTCGATCTTGATGACGTCGGCGCCCAGGTCGCCCATCAGCTTGCCGAGCCACTGACCCTTCTCGTCCGTCAGCTCCAGCACGCGCAGGCCGCCGAACGCACCGGCCGTGTCGGCGTCCGGCGTGCGCACGGGCGCAGGCGGCGGAAGCGGGCCCTTGGGCTTGCCCGTCCACTCCGCGCCCGTGCCGTCGTCGATCATGTCCTGGAGATAGGTGTACTCCGAGCGGTCGTAGTCCCTGGGCCAGAACGTGCCGTCGCCGAAGCCGTCCACAAGCTCCTCGTGGCTTATGCCCAGCAGACCCTCGAACACCGCCTTGTTGTGCTGGCCGATGAGCGGCCCGGCCTGATGGTTGTACGCGGGCGTCTCCGACAGCTTGAACGGCGAGTTCTGGAGCGGCCACGTGCCCAGCGCCGCGTGCTCCACGGGGCGGTACATCTCACGCTGCCGGAGCTGCGGATCGTTGTCGAAGCGGTCCTGGCTGCTCTGGACGGGCATGCAGGGCACGCCGGCTCTCTGGCAACGCTCCATGATCTCGTACTTCTCGAGCGTCTGCGTCCACGCCTCGACGCCGGCGTCCAGCTCTTCCTGGTTTGCCAGTCTGCCCGTCAGCGTGTCGAACTTCGAGTCCGTGGCCCAAGGCGGCGATCCCATCACCTCCACCAGACTCCGCCACTCGCGGTCGGTCATGCAAACGATTGCGCACCAGTCGTTGTAGCCGCCGGGGCTGGTGCGATATGCGTTGTGGGGCGCGACAGTGCGCTCGCGGTAGGCGTTCGTGAGGGGCGTACCGGGCCAGTGGGCGCGGTTGCCGGGCGGATAGCCCTCGCGGGTGGTCGAGCGGTCGTTGGCCTGGATGTCCAGGAACGCGGCGCCGTTCAGGGCCACGCCGGTGATCCACTGCGACTGGTCAACGTGCTGGCCCTCGCCCGTCACGTTGCGGTGGTAGATGGCGCTGAGAGCGTACATGGCGCCGTACATCCCGCCGGTGTCGTCCATGTACGACCAGCCCCAGCCCGCGGGCTGCTGACCTGGCAGGCCGGACGTGTACGTGAGGCCGGACAGGGCCTGCGCGATCGGGCCCATCGTTTGGTAGTCGCGGTCGCGGCCGGTATGCCCGAAGCCCGACATGGACAGGTAGATGATGTCCGGCCGCAGCTTCTTCATCTCCTCGTAGCCGATTCCCCAGCGGTCGAGGACTCCGAAGGCGAAGTTCTCGATGACGATGTCGGACACGGAGACGAGCCGCCGGACCAGGTCCTGGCCGCGGGGCGTGCGGGTGTTGAGCGTGACGCTGAGCTTGTTGGAGTTGGTGTCGCTGAAGTGGCCGTTGGTGTTGAGGTTGGCGGGGAAGCCGTCCGGAGTGCCCGCGCCCGTGCCGATGTTCTCGCCGCGGGTGTTGGGACCTTGGGGCCACTCCACCTTGATGACCTCCGCGCCGAGCGCGCCCAGCCACCGGTTGCACCAGGGGCCGGCCCTGACCCACGTGAAGTCCAGGACGCGGACGCCATCCAAGGCTCTGGGAGTAGTTGCGACCGCTGCTTCCGTCTGCACCATGCTGCCACCTCCTGAGCTGATGCCGTCACGACGCGGAACGCCGTCGGGAGCGGATACCGCAGAATAGCACCGGCGTCCGCGGGGTGTCAACGCGGAGGGCGGCCGCTCCGGCTCTCTCAACTATGGCAAGAGAGTGATGGGGGCGGCGGACGAATGAAGGCACGAAGCAAGCTGCCTTCAGGCTTCTTCTTCGTTGCCCTCGTCTTCCAAGTTGTCCACTATCGGCGTAATTTTCTCAATGAACTGACGCAGAGTGTCAGCGATCCTGCCGGCGAATGCGTCGTTGAGGATGTCTGTACCGATTCTCACGAAGACTCCTTCTTCATCCGTCTCTTGCTTCTCGTGGACTTGGACGTTCTCCATGAGCGGGAAGGTGAGATTCCGTTCATCCTTGAACCGCACAATTGCTGACCATGTATCCAACTCCCGAGGTCTGAGGGTAACACGGTAGCACAAACGATGATTGCGCCACGGGGGCTTTGCATACCAGAGGTTGTAGTATCGGAGATCTGGCTGGCCGGCGGCCCACTTGCCGACCCTGGTGGGTCGAATCTGCGCCGGCAGTTTCTCCCGTGTGAGGCTGCCCACCATCTTTACGAATGGAGTAACTTCGTCATTCCTGTTCCGCTCGTACGCTCTTCTCAGGTTGATTGCGAAGCTGCTACCACCCGTGCTTGAGGCGTGCTGTGAGGTGGTGCCTATGCCTATAACGTAGTCCTCTTCTCCCGGCACAGGAATGATAGTTACCGCCTGGATATACAGCGCGCCAGTATCGGCGTCTTGATACGGCGTGAGCGTCACGCACGTAATCAAGTCTTCGCCGGGAGCCTTGTCGTTAAGCCACAATGCAGCGGAGGTCACCTCTGGTGCAAACCTGTGGCTAGCCAGAATGATGCGCTGGTCGTTGTTCAGGGAATTCAGGTCGTCTCCGCCAATGTGTTGCAGTAGTTCTTCTCTGGCGTCTTCGGTGGAGATCTTTTTGTAACCGACCAACATATCCACGATTTGGTCTGAGTCGGCGCGGCGGAAATAGCTTGCATACTTAATCGCCTGCCAGTGAGCATCTGCGCCGGTGTCATCGCGCTTTAGCTCAATCACTACGAGCTTACCGTTGGGGTCTACCGCCAGCAGGTCAGGCCTTTCATCCGTACGGTCGAAGCCTCTGAACTCTTTGCCGATAATCAGAAGGTCATCTCCCAAGATGCCCGGGTTGGCGGCTACCCATTCTTGGATGTGACTCCGTTCCTGGAATCCCAACTCACGAAAATCCACCTCTTCAATTGGCTTGGATTCCCTACTCTGTGGGTCGACCCTAAACAGTTGCGGTTCTCCGCTCATCGTGGTCTCCTCTCCCGACTACGATGTCACATTATCGCAGGCAGAGGGTCACCGTCAAACCGGCCATCATTACCCATACCGTGCTACAATTCATCTTGGCCCGCGCACGGCGGCTGCGCGGCAACACAATTCAGGAGGTTGACATGCCCAATCCGGTGGTGCACTGGGAGATAACGGCAAAGGATGCTGAGAAGGCCAAGGAGTTCTACGCGAGCCTATTCGGCTGGAACATCGCCAGCGACAACCCCATGAACTACGGCTTCGTGGACACCCACACGGAGACGGGCATCAACGGGGGCATTCCGCAAGCCCAGGAGGACGACCAACCGCGCGTCATCCTCTACGTTGAGGTGGACGACCTCCAAGCCTACCTCGACCGGGCGAAGGAGCTCGGAGGCAGGACGCTGATGCCTCCAACCGAGATACCGGGAATCGTCACCATTGCCCTCTTTGCAGACCCCGAGGGGAACACAACCGGACTGGTCAAGTCCGAGCAGCCGGCCTAATCTGTCGCCCTGGCTCGCGCAACTCGCCCGGCGGCCTGCAAAGCCTCTTCCCTCTTGATGGGGGAAGATTGAGATGGAAGTGAACGGCGCCGGGCCCAGTCGCCTGCCACAGCCGTCATTCTGAGCGGAGCGCAGCGGAGTCGAAGAATCTAGGGCCATAGGCGTCGCAAACGCCATGACCCACTCAGCAGTGCGCCGACGAATTCGAGTCGCGGGCAGCCTGCGACCGTCTTGGATTCCTCGCGTACGCTCGGAATTGTAGATGTCAGGTAATTCGTTGACAGAATAGCATTTAGAGAAGAGCTATTCTGGAGGCGAAGATGCGGAACAACAGCAAGGACCGGACGATTGAGCGGAACT
>DAOUJC010000009.1:0-21859 GCA_034423135.1 Dehalococcoidia bacterium
CCTTGCGCTCCGCCGAGGCGAAGTATGCCCGGTACCCCTCAACCTCCTTCAGCGAGGCCGGTAGCTGGTCGGGGTGGGCCTTGGTCTCCTGGATGCATAGCACTCCCGGGTCCGCCTCTGCCATCCACTCCAGAAAGCCCTTTTTGTGGGCGGCGCGAATGCCGTTTACGTTCCATGAGAGCATTCTAAGGGTCGCCATTATTCCTCCCTCTGCAGCCAGCGGGCCACGCCTCGTCTCAGACATGCTAAGAGGCCTGCGCACGGGTTCTTGACTCTCTTCAGATGGTGGAGATAGGGGGGCTCGAACCCCCAACCTCGGCGATGCGAACGCCGCGCTCTCCCAGTTGAGCTATATCCCCTCGCAAGCGCCGGTCGCGCTGTGTCATCGATTGTATCGGCGCCAACCTGGCGCGTCAAATCGCTTGGGCGCGCCGACATGCTGCTGGAGTCGCGGAATGGCCTTGAGCGAAGCGGGTGTCGTTGCGAAGGGCGGTCGATGGCCCTAGAAGCGGCCCGCCAGCTGGAAGTACTTGCCCTCGGTCTTGATGGCCGGCGCAACCACCATCTCAGCCTGCTGCATCTCGCCGATGTTGAACGCGCCGCACATGCCCATCGCCGCTCGCAGCGCTCCCGCCAGGTTCTGCGTGCCGTCCGTCATCGACGTCGGCCCGAAGAGTATCTGCTCCAGCGGGCCCTTGGTCCCGACGTTGATGCGTGTACCCCTCGGCAGCGCCGGGTGGAAGCTGGCCATGCCCCAGTTGTAGCCCATGCCGGGGGCCTCCTCCGCCTGCGCAAACGTGGTGCCCAGCATCACCGCATCGGCGCCGCTGGCTATCGCCTTGCAGATGTCGCCGCCAGTGCGCATTCCCCCGTCCGTGATGATGGGGACGTAGCGACCGGTGCGATGGAAGAACTCCTCCCTCGCAGCTGCGCAGTCGAGCGTGGCGGTGACCTGTGGCACGCCGATGCCCTCAACCTCGCGAGTCGTGCAGATGGCGCCGGGCCCCACGCCCACGAGGACGCCCTGCACGCCCGTCTCCATCAGCTCCAGCGTGGCGCCGTAGCTGACCGTGTTGCCCACCACAACCGGGGCGCGCACCTGCCGGCAGATGTCGTACAGGTCCAGGCCCTGCTCGCTCTTCGAAATGTGCCGGGCGGTGGTCACAGTGGACTGGACGAACAGGATGTCGGCGCCGGCCTCGACGGCGATGGGCGAGAGCCGCTTGGTGTTGGCGGGCGTCAGTGAGACGGCGCATGCGACGCCTTCGCGCTTGATCTCCTCCACGCGCTCGCCGATGAGGTTGTCCTTGATGGGCGAGGAGTAGATCTTCTGCAGGAGGGGCGTGGCCTCCACCTGCGGCGCCTCGATTATGTGCTGGATGACGGCTTCGGGGTCGTCGTAGCGGGTGTAGATGCCCTCCAGGTTGAGGACGGCAAGCCCGCCCATCCTGCCCAGGCAGGCCGCGAACCGGGGGGACGCGACGGCATCGAGCGAGGACGCAAGGAAGGGGGTGCCGAAGGAGAAGTCGCCTATCGAGAAGTCAAGCTGGGTCTGGTCGGGGTTGACGGTCACGCTCCCCGGGACGATGGCCACCTCGTCGAAGCCGTAGGACCTGCGGAGCTCTTTCAGGTGAGGAACCTCCACGGTGCAACTCCCGGTGAATGTGCTTGGAAATATACCACCGGGCTGTGCGCAAGTCAATGAAATCGGAGGCAGATTTGGAGCGAAAACGTCGCCGGTTGCCCGCCTGCCGTGCCTGCGCCTCTCTATTGACCGGCACATTGCCCTGTGCTAGCATAATTGTCGACCTATTTGGTCGACAATTGTCCGGCGCAGCTCTATGTGTGACCGGCCACAGGTATTCCCGATAGATATAGAACCACTGGCATTCGTGTCTCCAAACCGCCGAGGCCCAAGGGCTCCGGCGAAGAGGCGCGGGAGGGAGTGAGCAGTTGACCACCACAAACCAGGTCGTCAGAGACGTTGCCAAGCAGGAGTACAAGTACGGCTTCGTCACCGACGTCGAGCAGGAGTCGCTTCCCCCCGGCCTGAACGAGGACACCATCCGCTTCATCTCCGCCAAGAAGAATGAGCCGGAGTGGATGCTGGACTGGCGCTTGAAGGCGTATCACCACTTCCTGTCATTGCTGGACGGCGAGCGTGTGCCGGGCTGGGCCAACATTCACTATCCCCCAGTGGACTTCCAGGACATCATCTACTACTCCGCGCCCAAGCCCAAGAAGGAGCTTGCCAGCCTCGACGAGGTCGACCCGGAGATTCTGAAGACCTACGAGAAGCTGGGCATACCCCTGCAGGAGCAGAAGCGACTGGCAGGCGTGGCCGTGGACGCCGTGTTCGACAGCGTGTCCATCGCAACCACGTTCAAGGAGGAGCTTTCGAAGCACGGCATCATCTTCTGCTCCATGTCGGAGGCGGTTCAGGAGCACCCGGACCTGGTGCGCAAGTACATCGGCTCGGTGGTGCCGCACACAGACAACTTCTACGCTGCCCTGAACGCCGCGGTCTTTTCGGATGGCTCATTCTGCTACATACCCAAGGGCGTTCGTTGCCCCATGGAGCTGACCACCTACTTCCGCATCAACAGCGAGGGATCGGGCCAGTTCGAGCGCACGCTGATCATTGCCGAAGAGGGCAGCTACGTGAGCTACCTGGAGGGCTGCAGCGCCCCCATGCGCGACGAGAACCAGCTGCACGCCGCCGTCGTGGAGCTGATCACGCTCGACAACGCGGAGATCAAGTACTCCACCATCCAGAACTGGTACCCCGGCGACGACGAGGGCAAGGGCGGCATCTACAACTTCGTCACCAAGCGCGGCAAGTGCGAGGGTCGCAACTCCAAGATCTCCTGGACGCAGGTGGAGACCGGCTCCGCCATCACCTGGAAGTACCCCAGCGTCATCCTGCAGGGCGACAACTCCATCGGCGAGTTCTACTCCGTGGCGCTCACCAAGGCGTACCAGCAGGCGGACACCGGCACCAAGATGATCCACTTGGGCAAGAACACGCGCAGCACCATCATCGCCAAGGGCATCTCCGCAGGCCACGCCCAGAACACCTACCGCGGCCTGGTCAGGGTGATGCCGAGGGCCACCAACGCGTGGAACTTCACGCAGTGCGACTCGCTGCTGCTCGGTGACCAGTGCGGCGCTCACACCACGCCCTACGTGGAGGTGCGCAACAACTCCGCGCACCTGGAGCATGAGGCCTTCACCTCCAAGGTGAGCGAGGACCAGCTCTTCTACTGCAACCAGCGGGGCATCTCCATCGAGGAGGCGCACTCGCTGATCATAAACGGATTCTGCAAGGAGGTCTTCAAGCAGCTGCCGCTGGAGTTCGCCGTGGAGGCGACGCGGCTGCTGGAGATGAACCTCGAGGGCACCGTGGGCTGACGCCCGGCGTGTCGATCACTGCGGGCGAACACAGGAGACTCTGCCAATGCTTCAGATAACGAACCTTCACGCCTCCGTAGGCGACGTTGAGATTCTCAAGGGCGTTGACCTCAGCGTGAACGCGGGCGAGGTGCACGCCATCATGGGCCCCAACGGCTCCGGCAAGAGCACGCTGGCCAACGTTCTGGCGGGCAACCCGTCGTTCACGGTCACCGCGGGCGACGCTCTATTCGAGGACGGGAGCCTCCTGGACTTGCCTCCCGAGGACAGGGCGCGGGCCGGCATCTTCCTCTGCTTCCAGCACCCCATCGAGGTGCCGGGCGTTCGCCTGGACCACTTCATGCGCGCGGGCTTCAACGCCATTCGCAAGAGCAAGGGAATGGACGAGTACGACGTCCTGAAGTTCGACCGGCTGCTCAACGAGCGCGTGAACGTCGTCGAGATGGACCGCAACCTCACCAAGCGCTCCGTCAACGAAGGGTTCTCCGGCGGCGAGAAGAAGCGCAACGAGGTGCTGCAGATGGCTGTCTTCGAGCCCAAGCTGTCCATCCTGGACGAGCCGGACTCCGGCCTGGACGTGGACGCCCTGCGTATCGTGGCCGACGGGATCAACCAGCTGCGGCGGCCGGACAACGCCATCGTCCTGGTGACCCACTACCAGCGCATCCTCAACTACGTGGTACCCGACCAGGTCCACGTGCTCATCGACGGGCGAATCGTCAAGTCGGGCGGCAAGGAGCTGGCCCTGGAGGTCGAGTCACAGGGCTACGATCACCTGGGGAGGTCGGCGGAGGCCATTCCAGCCTCCGGCTAGGCACATGACCCAGCGCACCGCAACCCAGGAAGAGGCGTACCTCGCAGCCTCCGAGTCCTTCGAGACCAACGGCGCATCGCAAGACCCCGCGTGGGCCAGAGAGCTCCGCAGGGACGCACTCGAGAAGTTCCGTGAACTCGGCTTTCCCACGGCGCGACGCGGCAACGAGGAGTGGAAGTACACGGACGTGTTGCCCATAGCACGCGTGCCGGTGCGCCTCGGTGTGACCGACGCAGCCACCGCGATCGACGCAGCGGCGGTGGCGCAAGCGTCGCTCGGCGCTGCGAGTTGGCCTCAGCTAGTGTTCGTGAATGGCCGGTACAGCGAGGCGCTCTCCAGCGTCGATGCGCTGCCGGACGGCGTCACGGCGGTCAGCCTCGCGGAGGCAATGCGCTCGACGCCGGAGCTGGTTCAGCCTCACCTGGCTCGATTTGCCGAATACGACAGCAACGCTTTCTCGGCGCTCAACACCGCCTTCCTCCACGACGGCGCTTTCGTGCACATAGCTCGTGGCGCTCGAGCGGATGACCCCATCCGGCTTCTCTTCCTGTCCACGGGCAACGAGGAGGAGACGGTTTCCCATCCGCGCGTGCTCATCGTCGCAGGCGAGGAGAGCAGCGCATCGGTGCTGGAGTCCTACGCGGGCCTCTCGGAGGGCGAGCACCTGACCAACGCG
Source organism: Dehalococcoidia bacterium (assembly GCA_034423135.1). Classification (GTDB taxonomy): domain Bacteria; phylum Chloroflexota; class Dehalococcoidia; order Lucifugimonadales; family UBA2985; genus JAPPHY01. The sequence continues at coordinate 4,902 of DAOUJC010000009.1, forward strand.
GTCACGGAGGTGATTGTGGGCGCGGCTGCCCGGCTGGACTACTACAAGGTGCAGCGGCAGGGCGAGCAGGCCTACCACGTCACCAATACCCACGTTGCCACCGAGCGCGACAGCAACTTCTCGTCGATCAACATCGACATGGGAGGCAGGCTGACGCGCAACAACCTGAACCTGGTGACGCTGGACCGGGACAGCTTCTGCTCGCTGACGGGGTTCTACATGGTCACCGGCCGCCAGCACGTGGACAACCAGGTAATCATCGACCACGCCAAGCCGTATACCACCAGCCGCGAGCTGTACAAGGGCATCCTGGACGGCAGGTCGCGTTCGGTCTTTCACGGCAGCATCATCGTGCGAGAGGGCGCGGTGAAGGTGAACGCAAACCAGGTGGACAAGAACCTGCTGCTATCGGACCAGGCGGAGGCGGACACCAAGCCGGCCTTCTGGATCTACTGTGACGACGTGAAGTGCGGCCACGGCGCCGCCTGCGGGCACATGGACCCCATGGCGCTGTTCTACCTCCGCAGCCGCGGCATCGACGAGAGGACGGCGCGCGGCCTGCTGACCCGCGCGTTCCTCAGCGAGGTCATCGAGGGCATCGCCAACGAGACGCTCCGCACGCAGGTGGACGGCCTAGTTGGGGACACGCTGCGGGAGTGGCTGGGAGACGTGGGGTAGGCGCGGCCGGAGATACGAGAACATCCACCGGCCGTAGTGGGAGGAGACCAATGCTAGACGTAGCAGCAATTCGCAAGGACTTCCCGATACTCTCGCGTGAGGTGTACGGCAAGCCTCTGGTGTACCTGGACAACGCCGCTACCTCGCAGAAGCCCGCGCAGGTCATCCAGGCCCTTGTCGAATACTACGAGAGCTACAACTCGAACATCCATCGCGGCGTCCACGCCCTGAGCATGGAGGCCACCGACCGCTACGAGGAAGCGCGTCAGAAGTTCGCAGACTTCATCGGAGCGCCGTCCACCACGGGCGTCGTGCTGGTGCGCAACACCACGGAGGCCATCAACCTGGTGGCGCAGACATGGGCGCGCCGTAACCTCGGCCCCGGCGACGAGATTCTCACAACCCACATGGAGCACCACAGCAACCTTGTGCCCTGGCAGCAGGTGGCGCAGGAGCGGGGCGCGTCGCTCCGGTTCATCCCGCTCACCCACGAGCAGACGCTTGACCTGTCCGACCTCGACAGCCTGCTCACGCCCAGCACCAAGCTGCTCACGCTGAACCACATGTCCAACGTGCTGGGCACCATCAACCCCGTGAAGGAGCTCACTCAGGCCGCGCACCGCGTCGGCGCAAAGGTGCTCATCGACGGGGCGCAGAGCGTGCCGCACCTGAAGGTTGACGTGACAGACCTTGACTGCGACTTCATGGCCTTCTCCGGCCACAAGATGCTGGGGCCAACGGGTATCGGCGTGCTGTACGTCAAGCAGGAGGTCATCGAGGACATGGAGCCGTTCCTGCACGGCGGCGAGATGGTGCTGCAGGTGTGGGACGACCGGGCCACGTGGAACGCCCTGCCCATGCGCTTCGAAGCGGGCACTCCAAACATTGCGGACACGATCGCGCTTGGAGCGGCCGTCGACTACCTGGAAGCCCTCGGCATGGACAACGTGCGCGAGCACGAGATCGCCATCACGGAGTACGCGCTCAACGCCTTCCGCGAGCTGGAAGAGTCGGAGGAGGTGCGCACGTTCGGGCCGCGCGATGTGTCGCAGAGGGGTGGCATCGTGTCGTTCTACTCCGATGGCGTACACCCCCACGACCTCGGCACCATGCTGGACCGCGAGGGCATCGCTATTCGCACGGGTCACCACTGCGCCATGCCGCTGATGGGCAGGCTGTCCGTGCCGGCAACCGCACGCGCCAGCTTCTACGTCTACAACACGGAGGAAGAGGTGGACCTGCTCGTGGCCGCCGTCCGGGAGTCCATAAGGTACTTCACCGGAACGCGCGCCAGGACGTAGGAAGCCTCACTCGTAGGCCATGCAGAGCTTCGACTTCTCCGACGTCGACGACCTGTACCGCGAGATCATCCTGGACCACTACCGCAGCCCGCGGAACCAGGCGGAGATTGCGGACGCGGACATCGTGTCGGAGGGCATCAACCCCTTCTGCGGCGACGAGGTGTACCTGCGCATGCGGCTTGAGGACGGCGTGGTATGCGGCGTGAGCTTCCACGGGACGGGCTGCTCTATCAGCCAGGCGTCGGCCTCGATGCTCACGCAGGCGATCAAGGGCAAGAGCCTGGAGGATGCAGAGGCGCTCTACTTCCTCTTTCGAGACATGATGCAGGGACGCGACCCGACGTCTGAGGAGCAGGACATGCTGGGCGAGGTGGAGGCGTTGGCGGGCGTCAAGAAGTTCCCGATACGCATCAAGTGTGCGCTTCTGGCTTGGGCAGCGCTGGCGGACGGCATCCGGGCGCACCGCAAGCAAACGGGCGGAGGGTGAGGGGTATGCCCGACAGACACCTCAACATTTTTCACGCGTACAGGCACGGAAGCACGGCAGATGCGGGGCATGAGGTCGCGCTGGAGGATAACGTTACGCGGGCGCTTATCATCACACTGGGAAGCTCCGAGCCACTGACGCGAGACTTCCTTTACGAGTTTGCAGGCGTGAAACTGAGTAAGGGAGTCAAGTACGATTACGGACTGCAGGGCGCGCCAACATCCGAAAATGAAGACGGCGAGAATGGCGGGCCTCACTCCGATTTGATGCAGGTCCTAGTTATTGCCCCGCTGCCAGATGCTCCGAAGGCAGTCCAAGTTCCCCAAGAGGTGCTGGATGCCATTGAGAAACTAGAATTGCCAGTTCGACGCGATTTCCGTCGCAGAGTTGATAGGTTGGCTTCCAGAGTCAAAGAAGAGAGCCTGGACGCAGTTGCGGTTGCGGCAGGTCTAAGGGAGTTGCCTGAGCTGAGCAATTCGGAAATAGACCCAGCTGCTCTGGAGAACACTGATCTCCCCTCTTACCTGCTAGGATTGCTCTCCGGCAGTAGACCAGATGCATGGGTTAGTGGAACAGGTTTCAACGTCCTATTCGAGAACAAGCTGTACGGCGGGATAACCGGTGAGCAGATAAGGCGTCACATAAGGGAAGGCTTTGGAGACGGCCTAGAGCCGGTGTACTTCTCACGGAAGAAACCTGATGCCGTAGAGGTCAATCAAGTCCCAGTTTCGGTGTGGTCGTGGCGCGATGTTTACGGATTCTTCAAGCAGGTTAGAGATGACGCGTCCCGGCGGTCAATAGGTGTCGTGCCTCGTTTCATAGTTGGCCAACTCTTGGACTACCTGGAGGTGATTGGCATGGGCGAAGTGAAGTTCAACTGGAGCGACTTGCGGACGCCAGACGGCGAATTGGGTATGCTGCACAGCCGTGTAGAATCGCTGGGCGATGAGCTTGCTAAGGACTTGGGGGATCACTGGCTGGATAAGCAAAAGCGCGACGGTCGCTACGTTGGGGTCAACTTCATACATACTGATTTCAAGGGTAAGAGACAGTACGAAGTGCCACACTGGTCTTTTGCCTGGGATAATGGAACCCTTGTCCTTTTCATTACGTGCGAGGGCAAGAATATCGCTCAGAGGTTGGTAAGGCAGCGCGCTTGGCTTGAACCCGCGATGACTGATGCGCTGTGGAACGTACAGCCGCATGGTCTTCCAGGGTTAACTCTTAGAGTAACCGAGAAGCTCACCTTCCTCGCTGGTGGGAAAGGAATGAACGCGCCAGTAAGGAACCAGTTTGCCTCATTTCCTTTGGAGCTATGCCAGAGCAAGGAGGCCCTAGGTTGGGCCGTGGGCCAAGCGTTTGACTCAGTGGCGTATTTGCTCAACTCTGACTTGACTAAGGAGAAAGTGCGGACAGCTAAGGCGGTTCACAAGGATTTAACAGGCACAAGCATTACGGGTGTATTGAGTCTCAACTATGAGTGGAACTGGCTGGAATTGGAGAACGAGGGGACAGAGATAATTGAGCGGGTGAAGGACGTGGCGAATCAGCTAATGCCGTGCTACCAGGTAATCCTAGAGGCATATCAAAGCAGAGCTCCTCGACGCAAGCGTCAAGCCAAGACTGGCGCTTAGCCATCTTTAGCGCGGCGCAAGCCCCCCTTCCCCCTCAAAGACGGGTGCAGCAGCCCCAGCAGCCGCGGATGCCTGCCGTCCCGGACGCGTGCCAGCACTCGCTCGTACGCGGCGATGAGCGCCAGCAGGTAGACCGCGCCGTACGCGTAGCCTCCGAGCACGTCCAGCAGCCAGTGCCGGCCGTCGTAGAGGAGCCACGGCCCGGTCGCCAGCACGTAAGCGACCACCGCCGCCGCGATAGCCCGCACCAGCGGCCTGCTTGGCACGTATCGCCACGCCAGGTACAGCAGGAGCCCGTAGAACAGCGTCGCGTGCAGCGCGTGGCCGCTGGGGAAGCCGGACCCCTGTATGCCTCCCCAGCCGATAGTCACGTCTACCAGGTCGGCAGTCGGGCGCGGCCGCGCTATCGCCTCCTTGATGACGAGGTTCAGCAGGTCCGGCCCGAGCACAATCGCCACAAACACCGACTCCAGCCGCCACCGACGCAGCCACAGCGCAGCGCACACCGCGAGCATCACGGCGCCGGCAACGCCTCGCACGCCCATCCAGAACAGCCAGCCGCGCAGAAAGTCGAACGGGCCGAGGCTGAAGCCCTGCAGCCACTGAGAAAGCTCCACCTCCCACGCGAAGCGGTCGACGGCCAGCGCGACGCCGCTCGTTACGGCCGCCGCGGCCAGCGCAGCGAGGAAAGCTATTCGCATCGCCAAGGGCAAGGATTGGGTCTCTCGATGTGGTGTGTGCGTGTTGGACACGCCGCATTATAGCGTACGGCAGGCGGGCCACCGTGCCTCCGTCATTCCGAGCGTAGTCGAGGAATCTAGGACACCCGTGGCTCTTAGCGGATCGTCGTCAGAGAGGTGCATAGTAGGGGGCTAGGGGTGGCAAATCCACCGTAGGTCTTGGATTCTTCACTCCGCTGCGCTCCATTCAGAATGACGGATGAGGATGGCGTGACGCCCGCTCATATGGTTCGACAGGCTCACCATGAGCGGGCAGGGCAGGATGAGCGGGCGGAATAGCCTATGGCGTGCGGGGCGGGATGAGCGGGCGCGGGTGGCCTGTCCCAATGCGCAGGATTGACCCGCCTGCGTGGTACGGCTACCATTGCTCCGGTATCCGCGGGACGCGGCAAGATTCGGAAGGAGACGCACTATGGACAGAGTGGTCCTGGAGAACGTGACCCTGGGCGACCTGATATACCTGGGGTCGGCGACGCTTGCGGGCCTGATCGTCTCCTTCATCGTGCGCATTCTGACCGGGTCGATCAAGCGACGCCTGCGCCGAGACAACCCAACCTGCCTCCGCGCCGCACTCATCGACGACATCGACGGCGCGCTCTCGCTCCTGATCATCCTGCTTGGCGTGCACATAGGGCTGAGGTGGCAGCCGTCGCTGGTCGAGTATCGAGACTTAATCACGAGCGCGTTCGTCATCATGAGCATAATCATCGTGCTGTACGGGGCCATACGCGCGCAGGACGACGCCATCGGGTGGGCCCTTGGCCGCGTGGGCGAGCGCACGGGTCAGGACCGCGTGGTGGAGTCGGTGACGCCCATCGCGACGCAGATAGCGAACGCCGTCGTGCTTGTGATGGCGGGTTTGATCGTGCTGGACCGGCTGGGCATATCGATTGCGCCGCTCATCGCGGGCCTTGGCGTCGGCGGCCTGGCCGTGGCGCTCGCGTTACAGGGCACGCTCACAAACCTGTTCGCCGGCCTCAGCGTGACAACCGACGGCTCGATTCGTGTCGGCGACTACGTGCAGCTTGAGGGCGGCATGGTCGGCGCCATCGATCACATCGGCTGGCGCACCACGCGGGTTCGACTGCTTTCGAACAACATCGTCTTCGTGCCCAACTCAAGGCTCGCCGACAGCATCACCACCAACTTCAACTACCCCTACGAGGAGATGTCGGTCTACCTGCAGATGGGCGTGAGCTACTTCAGCGACCTGGCGCACGTGGAGCGCGTGACGGTGGAGGTGGCGAGGCAGGTGCTGCAGGAGACGCCGGGCGCGATTAGCGACTACGAACCCTCGGTCTGGTACACGGAGTTTGGCGACTCCAACATCAACTTCTGGGTGGTGATGCGGTCCGACGGATACCTGAGCTCCTGGACGGTGCAGAACGCGTTCGTGAAGGCCATAGCCCGCCGCTACGAGGAGGAAGGCATCGAGATCTCGTTCCCGGCGCGCAACGTGTTCATGCGAGAGGGCGCGCTGGACGCAGGGACTGGGGAGGGCGGAAAGGCGTAGGGGCTAGTAACCTTATGCGGGAGGGGGCCCAAGCTCCGTCAGAAATCCCTGTGGCGTAACTCCGTGGGCTGCAATGCACTCCTGAACCTGCCAGTCGTCAAGGAGCCTGGTCAGTATCCTGTGCACGACAACGATGGTCAGCTCATGTGTGTCACCGGGGTTATCGCAGGAGGCCAGCAAGCTGAGGGCCGTTTCTGTTCTGTCCCTATAAACTGGCTCCTGCGGCGGTACCGCGATAAACGAACCCACACCCGTGCGGTGTTCAGAACCGCCTACCGGCCCTGCAGTTTCTGGAACTACCCGTCTAACCGGCCTGTTCACACGGTCCACTATTAGCTTGAAGATACCCTGGAATTCCCGTTCATTGAGCGTATAGTCATAGTCCAAGGCAGGAGAATCTACATGGAAAGGTATTCGACTGGGTAGTTTCTCCATGGCCCATCGCCTCACGTGGAGGAAGTCTATGGACAGCCGGGCCGCAATCTCGGGGTCTGCGTCACGAAGCCTGTATAAGACGGCGCCCAGCACGTGAACCGGAGTTCTCTCCTGACCCAGTTCAAGAGCGTCCTTGAAGGCTATTTGACCAACTAGCCATGTTTCTCTATAGTTGAACAGAGCGTGATGGCGTACCTCAATCGACTCGACTTGTGACCCTGAGGAGAAGAAACGGCGGAATAGCTTCGCTAGCATACCATTCATTTCTACACCGCACACTTCGCTAAAGTGACCGGAACTGTCTCGTGCGAGTAAAGTCTACTATGTCTTCCCAAGAGTGTCTATTACCCAGATCCACCACTACCAGGAGAAGCATGATTATCGGGCTTATTGGTTGAACCGGTTGGTGCGTGGGCTGACGACTGACGGGGTTGGCAGTGGTGGCGCGCGGTATGGGCAGCCTCGTCCCACTTGACCGGAGACGTCCAGACGTCTTATACTGCCGACGAGATGTCGGAAGAACAGACGAGATACGCCCCTGGGCGTGTGAGGGATGGCATCATCCAGGCGATGTCATTCACCTCCAAGGCGCTGACCGTCAGGGAGATTGAGGACCGTGTCTCTCAGGTCGTAGGCCCCACGCGAGGGTCCTCGATTCGCTCCTACCTCAGGCTGAACACTCCCCAGATGTTCGTGCGAGAGGAGCGGGGCGTATATGCGCTCCGCCCGGACTGGTCTTCAAGCACCCAGATCGGGCTGCCTGAAGACCGGCTTTGGCAAGCACCGGTCTCGATTGGAAACGCGACTCTCTATCACGCCGACTGCTTCGACTGGCTGGGGCAGCAGGATGACAACAGCATCCATGCAGTGGTTACGGATCCTCCCTACGGCATTCACGAGTACACACAAGAGCAGCAGGCCAAGTTGCGAGTGGGTAGAGGAGGCGTATGGCGCATGCCTCCGTCATTCGATGGTCATCGGCGCTCGCCTTTGCCCAGATTCACAACCCTTACTCCGGAGCAGTTGGATGACATCCATACCTTCTTCTTCGTGTGGACACGCCTGCTCATTCGGAAGCTGGTTCCGGGCGCCAATGTGGTAGTGGCGTCCAATCCCCTGGTGTCACATCTAGTCTCCCGGGCGCTGTCCGATGGTGGCCTGGAGCGCCGCGGGGAGATTGTGCGCCTGACCATGACGCTCAGAGGAGGAGACCGCCCCAAGGCCGCTCACGAGGAGTTTCACGAGGTCAGCGTCATGCCCCGCTCGATGTGGGAACCCTGGGTGCTGTACCGCAAGCCGGTGGAAGGCAGGGTGCAAGATAACCTCAGGGTGTGGAAGACCGGCGGGTTCCGCCGCCCGGGTCCGGACAGGCCATTCGGGGACGTGATTTCCTCGGCGCCAACAAGAAAGGCTGAGCGTGACCTTGCGCCACACCCAAGTCTCAAACCCCAGCTATTCCTGAGGTATCTGGTGCGCTCCGTCTTGCCGACAGGAGAAGGAACAATCCTAGATCCATTTGCTGGCGCGGGCTCGACATTGGCCGCCGCGGAAGCCGTAGGCTACAAGAGCGTAGGCGTGGAGAAGGACGAGTTCTACTTCGACATGGCCAGAGAGGCAATCCCGAAGCTGGCGCGATTCTCCCCAAACGGTCAAGTCAAGTAGTAAACCCAACTGCTGCGTAGCTTGCGGATGCCCTCCTGGTGGAGCGTAGCCGTACGCGTGCCGAGTTCGCCCCGCGGGTTCCTTCGGAAGTCGTCGACTGTAACGTTACCAAGATATACTTCAGTAAACGTCATGGGATCGCGAGCGCGCACGGGCTCGGATCTGTTGTCTACTTTGTACACGAAGACGCAGAGCCATTGGTCCCTGGCGCCGTGCGTATCGACTGCACCGCCCGCCTTGCGAGTGGTCTTGACCTCCACACCCTCGGAACCGGCCCTGACGGCGTTGTCGGCATACTGGCCTTGCACTAGAAGGTCCGGGTGGCCGTTGTGGTAGCGGTTCTCTGTTAGGACGCGGGAGTGCCTGGCCAGGCTTGCGGTTAGCATGTCCGATAACACGCCCGACATTATGGCCGGCCTCAGCATATCGTCTAGCCGCTCTAGTCCCTTGCCAAGAAGATGTGTATTGACGTCAAAGAAGAAGTCGTAAACGTCTTGTATTGCCAGTTCGAAATCCAGGAGACGCAACTCGAAAGGCAAGCGCAGCTCACGATTGAACCTGGTTGTGTCAACGTGATTCCGCGGAACCGAATTGAGCGAAAGCGGGTCAGTCATCATGCATCCGTTCGTTGTCCGTGCCCATCTCTTGTACCACGGCCAACACCGTCGGCGCAAGGCATAACCTTCCACCCGCGCCATTGATTCTTGCGGTGTGCTGCGGTAGTGTGAGCCGGATGCCAACTCGCCGAGGCGCGCGCTCGTGAACGGTCCCGAAATCACCATTGTCAACTGGCTGCTGGCGGCCTCGCCGGTCGTGTTCCTGGTGGCCGCCATCGTGTGGCTGAGCTGGAGCGTGCCTCGGGTGGGCGCGGGCGCCTGCGTGCTCGCCCTCGCGCTTGCGCTGCTGGTCTTCGGTGCCGAGCCGGGTCACGCCGCCATCGCCGCAGCCAAGGGCATCAGCCTGTCGCTCTTCGTCCTCACCATCGTCTGGACCTCCGTGTACCTGTACAACGTGCTCGACAGGCTGAAGGCCATCGAAGCCATCGGGCGCAGCATGGCCGCGCTGGCCGGCGACGGGCTGGCGCAGGCGCTCATCATCGGTTGGGGCTTCTCCAGCTTCATCCAGGGCATAACCGGGTTCGGCGTGCCTGTCGCGGTCGCAGCGCCGCTGCTCATCATGCTCGGCTTCTCGCCCGCGCGGGCCGCGGCGATGGCGCTTGTGGGCCACGGCTGGGCCGTCACGTTCGGCTCGATGGCCTCCTCCTACTACACCATCCAGCTTGTGACCGGAATCGAGGGCGAAGTTATCGCGCCCCACATGGCGCTGCTGTTCGCGCCGGTCATCGTGGCGAGCGGCGCGCTCGTGGCGCACATCCAGGGCGGTCTGCCCGCGGTGGGTCGCAGCCTTCCGATCGTGGTCGTCGTCGGGTCGATGATGGCGGGTGCGATGTACGTGCTGGCGCTGCTGGGCGCGCCGCAGATCGCGTCGACCGTGCCGGGCATTCTGGGCATGGTGGCGATGGCGCTGCTGGCCAGGACGCCGCTGCTCCTGCCGGCGCGGCGGGTCACCGCGGCGAGTGCGACGGAAGGCGATGCGGACGCGGAGCAGCCCCTCAAGCCGATGCCGCTGGTGCTCGCGCTGCTGCCCTACCTGCTGCTCGTCACGCTGAGCGTCATATCGCAGATCGGGCCGGTGATGGAGGCCGTCAGCGGGCTTCGACTGGCCGCCGACTACCCCGGCTTCACGACCGGCCAGGGCTTCGTGGTGGAGCCCGCCGACAACTACGCGCCAATCAGCCTGCTCAACCATCCCGCACCGCTGATCGTGATGTCCACGCTGGCAAGCGTGCTGGCCTATGCTGCGACCGGCTGGTGGCGAAGTGGAGTGGTGCGAGAATCCGTGAGGCTGACGTACAGGCAGAGCCGCAGCTCCACCCTGAGCGTCACGACGATGGTGGTGATGGCGGTGGTGATGGCCGACACCGGTATGACGGTGCTGCTGGCCGAGGGCATTGCGAGCGTGTCCGGCCCGCTGTTCCCGCTTGTGTCGCCGTTCATCGGGCTGCTTGGGTCGTTCATGAGCGGCAGCAACACCAACTCAAACGTGATGTTCGGGTTGCTGCAGATGGAGACAGCGCGTGCGCTGGGCATCGGCGCCGTGACCATATCGAGCATTCAGTCGATCGGTGCGTCAGTCGGTAGCTCTATGGCGCCTGCGAAGGTGCTGGTTGCGGCGGCGGTGGTCGGCCTGGGCGGGCAGGAGCGCAGCATCTTCCGCGGGGTGATCCCGTACATCATCGCGCTCGTGCTTCTGGCCGGGCTGGAGGCGATGGTGGTCATTCACCTGCTGCCGGCGCTGTCCAGGTAGCCAAGGGGCGTGGCGGCGGGTGCCCGCTCATGCCCTTCGACAAGCTCAGAGCCTGCCCCGCACTTGATGCGGGGGTGAGCGGGCGGGATAAGCATCGCTCGTGGTGAGCCTGTCGAACCATTTGAGCGGCGCCCAGCCGTGTTCACACCTCAGGCCGGAACGCCTGCCCGATTCGCAGACCCACGGCCACCGCGGACAGTCCGATGCCCAGCTGCAGGAACACGTTGGCAAAGCTCGCCACGTAGGCGCCGTCCCGCAGCAGCCTGACGGTCTCGATGCCGAACGCCGAGAAGGTGGTGAATCCGCCCAGCACTCCGACGATGAGGAAGGCCTGCGCCTCTCGTGTGAGGGCGTGATGGGCGTCCCACAGCCCAACCACGAGACCGATGATCAGGCAGCCGATGGCGTTCACGGCCAGCGTCCCATACGGAAACGCCGGCGCACCCAAGACGCTGTTCAACCCCGTGACGACCAGGTAGCGCATGATCGAGCCCACCACGCCGCCTGCGCCAACCCACAGGACTAGCATGAGCTGCCCCGGCGCGCATGTGCGCGGTGTGCGGGCGCTGCGTGCGGTGTTGGCGTGCTGCGTCGGATCAACATAGTATGGCCTGACCTCGGCGATAGTTGTACCACAAACGCGGCAGGGCTGTCAGGTTGTGGGGAGAATCGCAAGCACACGGAGAATTTCGCCGTTTGCCCGTGGGTATGCCTGCGTGCTATATTCGAAAAGAGGGATGGAAGCCACAGCGGCACAGAGCGGAGGTGCATCATGGAGGAGGAAGCCCGGAAGCGTCTCGACGGCCTGCTCAGTGACCTGGAGGAGCTGAGCATCTGGCAGGTCGGCTATCCCACCAATCAGGACTTCGACTACACGCCGCTGCTGCCGTTCCTGCGGCTCTCCGCCAACAACGTCGGCGATCCGTTCCACGACAGCAACTACCGCGTCAACACGCACGAGATCGAGCGCGAGGTCATCGACACCTTTGCGGACCTCATGCACCTGGAGCGGGAGCGCGCATGGGGCTACGTCACGTCCGGCGGCACCGAGGGCAACATGTATGGCCTCTACATGGGCCGCGAGCTCTTCCCGGACGGCGTGGTCTACTACTCACAGGACACCCACTACAGCGTGGTGAAGATTCTGCGACTGCTCAAGGCGCGCAGCATCATGATCAAGAGCCAGCCCAACGGCGAAATCGACTACGACGACCTGTACGAGACGATTCGCATCAACCGCGACAGTCCCGTCATCTTCATGGCCAACATCGGCACCACCATGAAGGGCGCAGTGGACGACGTGAGCCGCGTGCGCTCAATCCTCAGCGACCTGGCCGTGACCAACCGCTACATCCACGCCGACGCTGCTCTCAGCGGCATGATTCTGCCCTTCGTGGAGCAGCCGCAGCCCTTCGGGTTCGACGAGGGGTTCGACAGCGTGGCGATAAGCGGTCACAAGATGATCGGCTCACCGCTGCCGTGCGGCGTGGCGCTGACCAGGCGCGAGTACGTGGCGCGCGTGGCCCGCTCCATCGAGTACGTCGGCGTGCTGGACACCACGCTCACCGGGTCGCGCAGCGCCTTCGCCCCGCTCATGATCTGGTACGCTTTCCAGGAGCACGGGCTGGACGGATACCGGGACATCGTGAGACGCTGCATCGATACCGCCGAGTACGCCGTCAACCGCTTCCTGGACGCGGGCATTCCGGCCTGGAAGAACCGCAACTCCGTGACGGTCGTGATCAGGAGGCCGTCGCCGGAGATCATCCGCAGGTGGCAGATGGCCCCCTTCGAGGACATTGCCCACCTGCTGACCATGCCTCACATAACTCGGGAGACCATCGACGCTGTCGTGGACGACTGCGTAAGAGACAATTCGACGCACTAATGGGGGACATCATCGCATGCCGAGAATCATCGTAATGGCCCAGAACGAGGTCGGCGTCATAGCCGACATCAGCCGGGTGCTGGCCGACAACAATATCAACATCGAGACGATAAGCGTGGAGGCGCTGGGCGACAAGGGGTCCATATCGCTGACCACGGACGACTACGACGGCGCGCTCCTCGCGCTCACCAGCGCGGGGTTCAAGACCGTTTCGGACGAATCGCTGCTCGTGCGCCTGCATGACGAGCCGGGCGCGCTGGCAAAGGTGGCGGAGAGGCTCAAGCAGGCGGGCATCAACATACAGAGCCTCCAGATAGTGGACAGACGCGAGGGGATCACCACGGTCGCCATCGTGACCGACGATCGCGCCAGGGCTGAGGCCCTGATGGACAGGGACGACATAGTCTAGCGGGCCATCGTATTTCGTACGAACACCGAGAGGAGACTCCAGTATGCAGGACAACACATCCGATCCCGCCTACACCATGGGCTATGATGAGAACTTTCAGCAGATGTTGCGCCGGCGCAGCGCTGAGAGTCACGCCTTCTACCTGCTCCCGCGCCTGAAGCCCGGCGACCGCGTGCTCGACTTCGGCTGTGGCCCGGGTACCATATCGATGGGGCTGGCCAGGGCCGTGGAACCCGGCGAGCTTCACGGCGTGGACATGGAGGAGACGCAGATTGCAATGGCCCGCGCCGCCGCGCAGGCCGGAGGGCACTCCAACGCCACGTTCCACGTCGGCGACGTGACGTCGCTCCCGTTCGAGGACGACTACTTCGATGCCGCCCACTGCCACGCAGTCCTGATGCACGTGCCGGACACCGCCGCCGTCCTGGCCGAGGTGAAGCGCGTGCTGAAGCCCGGCGGCATCATCGCAAGCCGCGAGCTGTTCGTGTCATCCTCGTTCCTGGAGCCGGGTGGCCAGGACGTGGACAACGCATGGGCAACCTTCGCAAAGCTTCTCCAGGGCAACGGAGGCCATCCGGAGATGGGCAAGGAGCTGAAGAATGCGCTGTTGGAGGCCGGGTTTGCCGACATACAGGCGACCGGCTCCTTTGACTACTTCGGCAGCGACGAGGATGTTGCGTTCTTCCGCGCCTTCATCGACGACTGGTTCTACTCGCCGCGTGTCATCGAGGCGGCGGTGCATTTCGGGCTGGCTAGCCGGGAGCAGTTCGACCAGTGGCGGCAGGGCCTGGACGAGTGGCGAGACCACCCCGGCGCCTGCGGCGGTCTGGCCTTCGGCGAGGCCATTGCCGTGAAGCCGTAGGGTCCCTTCCCCCGTTTGGGGAGAAATTTGAATGACCCCAGTTAGGGCGCATGCCGATGCGAGGTGCATTGCAATGCCATTCCTTGCCCGCTCATATGGTTCGACAGGCTCACCATGAGCGGGCGAGGAGCATGAGCGGGCCTAATCCCACCCGCTCACCCTGAGCTTGTCGAAGGGCGTGAGCGGAGCCGCGCGCGGATGCGGGGCCGCAATGACGGTGGCGGCGGTTGTGGCCTCCCACTCTTGTCATTCTGAGCGCAGCGAAGAATCCAAGACACTGGGCGTTATACGTCATTGCTTTGTGGGCGAGTGCTTTGGATTCTTCACTCCGCTGCGCTTCGTTCAGAATGACAGTTGGCGCGCGTCGTTCGGCCAGCCGGCGGAGGCAGTGGAGCCTGCCGGGCGATGGATTCTCGCTCGGGGGCGAGAATGGGGGATGGGCAGGGATCACCCCCACTCTGACTCTCCCCCATCAAGGGGGAGAGAAGTCAAATCCCTTCCCCCGTCTGCGGGGGAAGGTTAGGATGGGGGCCAAGCGCACCGCCTCCGTAACCACTCCTGCGGAGGCAGGAGTCCAGGGGAGGAGGGTGCATGGATTCCCGCTCGGGGGCGGGAATGACGGATGGGACGCGGGCCTGCCCAACGTAGGGGCAACCCTCGTGGTTGCCCTGTCTCATGTGGGCGCGCGATAGCCCGCTCATGGTGAGCCTGTCGAACCATTTGAGCGGGCGGGCTGTAGGTGCATTTGCCCCCGCTCATGTCCTTCGACAAGCTCAGGATGAGCGGGGGAGAGGAAGGGGACTGGATTGCGGCTTCCGCCGCAATGACGGATGGGACGCGGGCGCGCCTTTCGCCCGTCTGCCTACTCCCCGCGGCTCCAGCCTGAGCCGAAGACGTGGCCGTCGTAGCCCGCCACCCACACGCGCAAGGACTCCGACTCCACCCAGACGCCTGCCTCGGTGGCCTGGAACGTCTCCCCGCCGAGCAGGTCCTGGGTGTCTCCCCCGATCTTCGAGAGGTCGGAGTGCCCCACGATCTTTCCGTCCGGGCCGCCGATGAAGGCGAACCACCTGCCGTCCACCGTCTCGGCGGCGTTGTAGTAGTCAATAGCCGCTTCCAGCCCAGCCAGGGCGCTACCCGGACTGGCGAAGTACTCCATCGTTCCCCCCAGCCCGACCTCGCGGTACTTGTCCACGGCGACGGACACCAGCATCCTGGTGAACTCGTCGGCGTCTATGTACCAGCCCGAGGCGAACAGCAGCCCGTCCCGCTTCTCCACCCACACGTTCTTCAGCTCGAAGTCGCCTGAGCCTATGCCGCCGCTCTCCGGGTTCCGGTACACGTAGGACACCCACTTGCCGCCCTCGTCGGCAGAGAGCATCTCAGGCCCGAACTCGTAGCCGTTGGCGTCGGTGCCCACCCAGCCCTTCAGGTCCAGGCCCAGGCGTTCCGGGTCGGGGTGTCCGATGACGAGATCGTTCTGGTCGATGATGAAGACGTACCACTGGCCGTCCACGCTCTGCGGGCTGTTGTAGTGGGCCAGGGTGGCGTCGAGGCCCTGGGCCTCGTACCGAGCGATGGCGTTGTCGACGAGTTGCCGGGTGTACTCGGCGGGGGCGGACTTGGACGGGATGGCAGCGATGGCCGCTCGGACTATCTCCTCGACCTCGGCGCGGGTCAGCCCCGGCTCCGGTTGAGGCTTCTCCTCGATGGCTTCGTTGACGATCTGCTCGACCTCGGCGCGGGTCAGCCCCGCGTCGTCGCCGCCGCAGGCAACCAGCAGCGCAGGTACGAGGAGCAGCAGCCCCGCAACGGCAATCAGACGGCGCATCGGGCCGGGCACGTTCATCACCCTCCTGCGCCTACAAGCCGCCGACGGGCAGCGTGACCACGCTCAGCGGCACCGAGTCGCCTTCAGACCAGCTCAGGCCGCTGTTGGTCCAGGTCAGCACCCATGCGTCCTCGTTGGTCCACACATTGTTATCGGCAATGCCGTAGCTGACCTGGGCGTCCTTGACGCGGAACTGCTTGCTTCCCACATTCAGCGCCATGCGCGACCGCTCATTCGTCGGGTGATCAGTGTCCACGGGCTCGCTGTCCAGGATGAACTGGAGGGTGTCTCCGTAGGCGACGTGCACCAGCTCGACCTCGTGAATCTTTTCCTTGTACACGAAGGCGACGGTCCCGAGCGCAGTGCTGCACCGCGGCTGCCCCGTCCTGTACCCACAGCCGAATCCATAGTCCACGGCCTTCACTGAGAGCGTGGTGGACCAGTACTCGGTGTTCACCGCGGGCGGGGGCGGGGGCGGGTTGGTCGCGGCGGCCTCTCCGTTGACCGTGATTTTTATAGACGAGGTTCCCTCAGCGGACCAAGTGGAGGTCGAGGTCGGTACATCGATATTAACGTTACGACCGCCATTGGCGATACTCCAGCCCGCGGCGGCGCCGGAGTCCTCGCTGTCGGAATTTGTGGATTGCAGCAACATATTGAAGGTGCCGATGGTGTAGATGACGACGTAGTAAGTGGTTCTTGCGGTGAGCCTGGTGTTGGCGGGAGCGGCGAAGGACACTATACTCGTTGAGATGGGATGGGCCGGCACCGTCAGGTCCGCGAGCTTCGAGCCCGGCGTGCCGCCCGTTGCGGCCGACCACAGCTCCGCCCGGATGCTGTTTCGCTGAGCTTCGGTGATGCTGGTAACGCCCACCACGGCGTCGATGCTGCCTAGCGTGTAGCCTCCAGACTCACTCCCCGTGATGAACGCCTGAGCGGTACTCCATTCAGCCGTATTCCAACCCCCAGACACGGTCGTCTGCCCGGCGTTGCTGACCAGTACGGTGGTCTGGGCCTGGGCGGGCTGTGTGCCGGGCGCGAAGAGGACTGCCAGTGCGACGAGCGCGGCGGCCAGGAGGAGCGGGGAGAGTCGTGAGAGGCGGAGAGCTAGACTAGAACACAGGTTCGGGGGGGGGGGGGGGGGGAAGGGG